>JAEYUP010000001.1 GCA_023432445.1 Candidatus Parcubacteria bacterium
GGCCCGGGGGGGGGGGGTGGCCCCTTTCCCCACCCCCCCCCGAGGGGTCAGCGACTGAAGTAGCCGATGGGCTTGGGCTTTTGGTCCTTAGCCTGCATCTTTGCAACGTATGTTGCATACGCCGCTGCTACTTCTTGTGCGGTGGTGGCGCGACGAATCGCAGCTTCCTCGTTGCTCAATCTTCTCACTTCCTAAGGTGAAATGGGTCTCTGTAAAGAGTCTGTGAATAAGCTGGAGGGGCCTCTGCGAGCCTAGAGCTTGCAGCCCGAGGGGGTGCAACTGACCAGCTCTTTTAGCAAATGCTACTTATCCATACCAGGTAGTAGCACTGCATGGGCGCGAGGCCCCTCCAGACATGGTCGTTCCGTTGGAACAATGACCTCCAGAGGCGAACCCCCAGGATCTCGTCGTTCCGCGGGAACGTTGGCGTACGGTGCAGCCCCACAAGGGGGGTGCGGAGCTACACCGTACTATTTTCGCTATCTCTGTCAATGTACAGACAGGGAGTTGCGGGAAACGGACACAAGTTCTAAGCGCATCTTAGCGTCGGTTTCTCGCAACTCCACCCATCTATAGTCTTATTATAGCACTATAGGGTGAGGCCGTCAATAAGATCTTGTTCAAAAGCTAGTACGCCCTCTAGAGTGTCAGGATAGGTCGATGTGTCTGGTAAGTCTAGTGTCATGATGCGCCGCCAGACTGCTTCTATAAGCTTGGCTGTCCGGTCAAGCTCATCTTGACTGAACTGCATGTCAAGAATGGTTATCTCCCCTGATTTGGTGGGCTGGACGAAAGCGACATGGCCAGAGTCTATCGAAAAGTTATGATAATCTCTCGAGCCGCCTATCAGGATGGCGTAAAAAAGTAACTGCTGTTGATAGCGGTGTAGCTTCTGTTTCTCGTATTCTTTGGAGCCCTTCCAGTCGGTTGGGGGCTTGCCCGTCTTGTAGTCGGTGATAGTCATAGTCTTGGCTTTAGAATCGATGTCTACGACGTCGATCTTACCCGTGAGGCGCGCCTCCCCAATTTGGACGTTTTGGTGTGCAAACGGTAGTTCGGCCCGCTGGTCTTTGGTAAAGCGTACTAGCGGCGAAGCTAGAAAGATCGGTAGCTGCTCACTACCCTTCTGTAGGCCGGCGGCAAGGTCAGCTTCGTCCAGGCGCTCCTTCTTTAAAGCCTCTTCAAAATCGTGCAAGGTGTCCTCTAGTGGTCGGCGCTCGCCATTTGCGAGTACGTGTGTGTGGGCTTGCTGCAGCGCGTAGTGGACGGCGTTACCGTATGATATTGCTAGTGATGAGGCGTGTGGGAAGCGAAGCAGATGCTTGAGCAAGAACGCCCGTGGACCACCAGAACTTATGTCTAGAAAAGAAGTTAAGGCGGTGGCGCTTAGGCGATATGTGTCAAGGCGTGGCCCTAAAATGTCGCGGAGTTCGGTGGTTACAGTCTGTAACGGCTCTTGCCAGGCATTGACAGTTGCCTGAACCCGTTCCTCGATAGTGATTGCTGGGGCGGCCTGGCTGTCGATAGCTGCTTCTGTAATGAAATCGGCCACCAATGATGGTTTATCTCGCTCGTCGCTACTAGAGAACGATAGCGTTAGTCGGCGCTTGGCGCGGGTCATGGCTACGTAAAACAGACGAAGTCGCTCGTCTGCCGTGTCGCCAGCTGGGGCTAATGGTAGGTTGGCCGGGTACACTATCGATCGTGGTCGAGTACGCGCGGACTGGCCCCATTTAGAATCAATAGTGTTAATTATGTAGACGTGGTCAAACTCTAGTCCTTTGGCTTTGTGGGCTGTCAGGAGGTCGACTGCGGACTCTTTTTCGCTCAACGAGTGTCGTGGTGTACTAATCACCAAACCTAGACGTCGGTAGGTCTCGATAAACTCAACAAAAGTTTGCAGTGTGGCCTTAGACCCTATTTTGTACTCGTGCAGACGACTGCGGATTACTTGTAGAGCCGCGAGGTAGTCCATGTAGTTTTCTGGGTTTTCAGATAAGGCTTTGTCGCCAAAATAATACTCAAACAATGGGCTGGTGCTGACGCTGTCTGGTCGCCCCATTAACCTATCGAGCATCGACTCTAGCGAAGTGGTATGGAAAGCGGCGGCTAAGTCTACCAAAAAGCTGTGGATTTCGGTGAAAGCGGGGGTTGTTTCCATGGCAGTCATCCAGTGCTGACGAGATTCGTACGAGTTAAGGCTGAGTTTCCAGAGGTCTTTCGGAGCCACTCCCCAGGCGGGGTGCGCCAGAAGTTCGGGCAGTAAAGCGTTAGCCTGACTATGGCGGCCGGTTGCTAAAGCAACAATAAATCGGGCAAAAAGTTCCAGAGCTAAGATCGGCGGCTGTTCGAGCGCGTTGTCCTGCTTTTCGTAGCGCACCGGCAGGCCGGCCGCGTGAAGATAAGGTACCATTTGCTGTAGGTCTTGGTGTTTGCGGCCAAGTATAGCTATCTTAAGGCTAGGATCAGCCTCTCGGGCGGACTTTATCTGGCTGGCTACCCACTGACGCTCCAGAACGACGGACTGATGTTGGATAAGTTCCACCTCGCCCTGTTCGGTGCGCTGGGCCTGTAAAGTTTTATCAATTTCTGGTATACGGGCCTCCAGCCGGTCTGTTCCCTGCTGGATAACGCGACGTGAGGTGTCTAGGATACTGGCTCCTGAGCGGTAGTTGTCGGTCAGTACTATCAACTCGGTAGATGGAAACTGTTCTCTGAAGTGCAGAATGTTGCTGACATCGGCCCCCTGGAAACCGTAAACAGCCTGGTCGTCGTCGCCAACTGTTAAAATGTTTGGAGCTCCCTCGTTGACGGGGTTGTCGGTGAGATTATGAAGGATACGCATCTGTGCAATGTTGGTGTCTTGGAACTCGTCAACCATCAGGTACAGATATTGCTCCTGCAGGTTATAGCGCAGCTCCGGGTAAACTTCCATAGCATGAACGACCTGTAGGATCATGTCGTCGTAGTCGTAGAGCCCGGCCTCTTCCATTCGCCTGATGTATTCATAGTAAATGAAGCTGAGGCTTTTAAGCTTTGCGAGACGCTCGCGGTCTTTAAAGACAGGGTTTTTTTGGTCATCCTTCCCCGTCCAGCTATTTTTCCAAGCGGTTATAGGTTTAGTTGATCCATTCTGCTCGTTCGAATCTTGCAAAGCTTGCTGCAGCGAACTGGCTAATATCTTAACAAGCGGCATAACTTCGTATAAGCTGTCGGTCTGCTCGGCTATAGTCTGAATTTCTGGCATAATTTTGTGAAGTTCTGCTGCGGTCGTCTTGCCGATACGATTGGAAAAAATCGGCAGTACTAGCCGGTCGATAGCGTCAAGCGACTGCTCGTCTTGAGAGATGAGCGCCAATAACTCGTCGCTAGTCATACCACCAGCGCGTTTGAGTTCTGAAATTACCGCTCTAGCGTCATATAGATAGGTGTACTCGCCGTTTTTGGTGGCCGCAAGGGGGTTCTTGTAGTCAAGTTCCTCAAAGATTGCTCGAAGTATCTGGTATTGAGCCAGCTCATCGGCTGGCGAGAACAAGGCGTTGTTGTAGAAAAACTCGCGGTGCGTGTTAATTATTTCGGTGCCAAAGCTGTGAAATGTGTGAATGGCGACTTTGTAAGCCTCTTTGCCGATTATACCCACCAGGCGTTCGCGCATGGCCGCCGCACCACTTTCGGTAAAAGTTAGACATAGGATGCTTTCAGGTAAAGTGTCGGTTTTTTTGAGAATGTTGGCGATACGGACGCTTAGTAACTCGGTTTTACCTGTTCCGGGGCCGGCTATTACCATCACTGGGCCATCAATAGAGTCCACCGCCTTTCTCTGAGCGTCGTTAAGTTGGCGGTATCTTCTGTCGAACTCCATGTATATGATTATACCATCAGAGGTGGTACAATGACCGCATGAATGATTACGTCGTTCGCGAGGTTGAGATCGAGAAAACGGTTAAGGATCACTTTTCTGTCGAGCTTGATATCGAGGCAATGATAGTTGCCGATGTACCGGTTGGTCCGACGAGCGTCGCTAGTTTGTTTTTAACCCGAAAGAAGCAGTTGTACCTTTTTGTCGACAGTAAGTCGCCGTTGACGCTTGGCGAAGTCCGCAAGATTGTCGGACGCATGGGCTTAAAGGCCGAGACGTACCTCCCTCCCCGAGATCAACCTGATTACTTTGACGAAATTGGTAGAGCCAAGTTCCAGGAAGTATTTCCCGGCAAGAAAGTAACTAACGCCCAGGACATCGCCTATTATCGAACGCTGGCTCCTTATCGTCCGGCATTAGTACTTATAAGTGAGGTTACTGACGGCGCTGTTTATCAGCACGATGCTGACGCCGCGACAGGCTGGCGTCCATCAACCAAGTTTACCTATCGACGGATAAGGACCAGTTAGAATAGCCACTTTTTAGCATAAGTGGTATTATGGGCTTATATGCAAGACGATCGTCGTTCACTTATTGTCAAAAGGATATGGATGGCTATTTTGGCCCTAGTATTAGTAGCGGCAATTGCGGCTACAACCGTATTTATATTGTCACAAGTAGCCGAGCCAGAGGAAGCGCCCAAGACTGCCGAACAAACTTTAGCCGACAATCTATTGGACGCTTATAATGCTGGTGGCGGTAATGGTAACTTCTTTGGAGAGCCAGTTGTGCAAGCAAGCGCGACTGACGGTTACAAGAATGCTCACGTTAAAATAGACGACGGTAGTGAGCCGAACGAACGTCCAACAGCTTTCTTTTACCAAGTGCCAGACGGTTCGTGGCAGTTTTTGACCACAGCTAAAAACCAAGACAGTTTGAGCTGCGACCTATTTAACACAGAAGTGCTGATCAACGCCTACCTAGGCTTTACTTGTAAAGACGGCTCTAAGAGTTCATTTGTTGAACGTGAAGATCCTAAGTTTGAAGTTGTTCCCGGCTCTAGTGGCGGCTAAATATTAAGTACTAGCGAAGGTCGGACAGTACATAGGAACCGGAGCATGATGCTGATCCAAAGATGTTGCTGCCCGGTCCATCTGAAGCAGAGTATCCAATAGTCTTGGTGCCGTCGGCATTGTGGGCGACGGTTAGGCTACCAGATGAGATGGTCTCCTCTATGCTGGTATTTTGGCCAGAATAACGGAAGGCGCCAGAGTTGCTAGACCCGCTCCAGCCAGAACCGTTGATGCTAACTGCCCACGGCCAAGTCTTAGATTGGTCCCAAGAGTTCCAGTTACCGCTGACGTAGACACGGTACAGGTGCCAGTTTACATTACTTGTGTTAGCTGTAAGGTTGTAGCTCACCTCTGTCAGTCTGAGTCTCAGATGGTACGCCGGTCGGCCGGAGTATGCACCTCCACAATATTGAGCGCCGGTCAAAACGACTGTTGGGGTCAAGGTCAAGGCGCTTGCTGTATCAGAGTAGGGCCCCTTATAAGAACCTATAGTGCCTTTTAGTCGGAAATAGTAGGTTCTATTTGGTATAAGGCTGGTAGCAGAAGCCGAGTTGCCAGAAGGTGTCGACGAAGATACACTGCCAGCGGGGAAATTGCTGGCCTCCGCTCTTTCTAATACGTAGCCAGTTGCACCTGAAAGTGTAGGCCAGCTAAGATTGATTTGTGTAGTCGACGCAGCCGTTGCTGTTAACGATGGAGCCGCGAGTCCAGCAACCACTGAAGCGGTAGCCGACCAAGGGCTGGTGTAGATGCCGTTAACTGCTTGGATTCGAGCGTAGTAGGTTGTTCCGGTAGTCAGACCCGTCAGGGCCTTTGATAGGGTTGTGCTGGTGGTTGAGTTGTATGAAGAGCTAAAGTCGCCGGTGGTGTTCCATTGAATATCGTATGAAACGGCGTGGTCGACGGCACACCACGAGAATGTCACTTGAGTGGTGGAATTGCTGGTACCAGTAACGTTACAAGGTGCGGTTAGCGACCAGGTAGAGGCGGACGTGCTACTAGACCAGTCCCCCGGCCCACTGGCGCCAACGGCCCGAACGCGGAAGTGGTAGTTTGTGCCATACGATAGTGATGAAAATATCTGAGAGGTGGTACCTACTGAAGTTGTGACAGGCGAAACCGAGAAATCGTTACTAGTGCTACGTTGAACGTCGTATGTTATGGCGCCCGATATAGGAGTCCAGGAGCCGCTTATCTGAGTAAAGCTTGTTCCTGTAAAGGCACCAAGCTGCGGTACGTCAGAGGCTGAAAGTGTCACGGTGCGGCGACTTTCTATAACTGCTATCGCTCCATCTCGTTCCTTTTTGTACTTAATACGGTAAAGCGAGCAGGCCGTCCCCGACGGACCCGTACACGTGGCACTGGAGTCACCGACGTAGGCAAAGTAGTCCCCATCTTCCGTAGAGGTTAGGTCGTCACAGGAAATCGAGTTGTCGCTACCGGTCGGTGTTTTTAGAGCATCGACATTGATTCCCTCCAATACCGTCTCACTAACGGTCGAGGCCGGCTGAGTTATCTGAGAGCAGCTTGGATATTCACCATTTTCATCGTAATACTTCTCGAGTGCTTCAGATATAGCCGTAGCGCGCGATTCGCGCACCGTGTCGCGACCCTCAGCCTGGTACTGAGAAAAACCAATGACGCTTATGGTAGCAAGTATGCCGATGACCGATATAACAATCACCAGCTCGATAAGCGTAAAGCCAGGTAGGCGCTTAAACATATTGTAATTGTAACAAAACATGAGCGATATGGGTATCCCCTAGTGATAGATGGTTTTAGTCTCGGCTACTTTGGCGTCAGCGACCGATACTTCAATCTTGAGAAAGTCATGAAATTCCGGTATAATATCTGATTGTACCGACCATAATATTGGGGATTGGCCAAGCGTGAAGACTGCCGGTCGGCAGTCTGCAAGGCCGGAAACCCGGACGACAGATGTCGCCGAGTTGAGGCGGGGTCGCAACCGATTGTCAGCTTGCTGACAGTAGGATTGTGACAAGGCACTGGTACACTACAAATATTGGGGATTGGCCAAGCGGTAAGGCACTGGGTTCTGGTCCCAGGATCGGGGGTTCGAATCCCTCATCCCCAGCCAGATGCGACAACACAAATTGAGACCCACATCCTTCAATCTGTTGGAAAGGTCTCTGTGATAGAAAAACAGGCACTTCCGGGTGCTTGTTTTATTTTGGGTTAAAAGTACTTTACAGAGATGAGTTGGTTCGAATCCCACTTGGGTTTTGCTATACTTATGACATGAACTTTTCGAAAGTAAAAATTGTGACTTTTGTACCACTTGAAAATGCAGATGATGTTCGTCGTGCTCTTGGCGAAGCTGGTGCTGGCCAGATTGGTGAATATAGTTTCTGTAGCTACTCAGTCATCGGTAAGGGTCGCTTTACGCCCTCTGAAAATGCTGATCCTCACATTGGTTTACAAAACCGGGCTGAAGTTGTTGAAGAAGAGCGAATTGAAGTCGTCTGTGATCACACTAAAGCTAAAGCTGTCGTTGCAGCAATGAAGTCAGCTCATCCTTATGAAGAAGTTGCTTTTGATATCTACCCTCTGATCGACGAGCAAGATTTATGAAAACAGTTTTATTCATCCCAGGCTTTCAGGAAGATATCAACTCTCGTGATTATGCGAAGACAATTAAGGTCATAGAAAAAGCCGGCTACAAAGTAAAATTCGTCGATATTAATTGGAAACGAACAGTCATCGCTCATTGGATTGACGAGTTTAACGCCGTTTATGAAAACTATAACCCAAAGACAACTATCCTTGCTGGTTTCTCGTACGGCGCCATGACTGCTTTTATGGCGGCAACGACCAGAAGTCCTGATGAACTTTGGCTATTCTCACTCTCGCCGTATTTCTCAGAAGATATCGCGAGTGAGACATTTAATAAGGCATGGTTGAAACATATCGGCCATCGCCGCAAAGATTCATTCAAGGCCCTGTCATACAAGAAACTTATTAAGCAAATAAAATCAAAGATAAAATTCTTCTACGGCGAAGTTGAACTGACGACTTTTCCTGATATTACGTATCGTCACGAGATCGCTAAGGCAAGCTCAAACATGCAGACGATCTTGATTCCTGGTGCGAAGCACGATGTAGCAAGCCAGGTATACATTGATGCGATCGAACGCGAAATATAGATGTAAATATTAAAGACGTTTACGCCACAAGTAGATGGCGAACGACACAATAACCCTCATGTTTAAATTGAGTATAGCAGATAATTGCTCTCACACTACTAATTATGTGATTTAGGCAGCTTAGGCGCTACGAAGAATCTTCTCCATTGGCTTCCCTTTTGCGAGCTCGTCGATCATCTTATCTAAATAGCGAATTTCACGCATGGTCGGTACTTTAATTTCTTCAATACGGACACCGCAGATCACGCCTGTGATCAGGGATCTTAACGGATTCATTCTTGGTGCATCTGCAAAAAAGGTCCTAAAGTCAGTGCCTTTGGCAAGTTCGGCCTCAAGTTCTTTTTGGCTGTAGCCCGTTAGCCATCTTATTATCTCGTCAACTTCTGCTTTCGTGCGGTTCTTTTTCTCGGCCTTTGCTACGTAGAGGGGGTAAACACTGGCTACGCTCATCGAAAAAATGCGGTGGTTTGGATCATCCATGCCTTAATGATAACACCCCGGCCTATACCAGACTATCTGTGTTTTACTAAATCTTAAGTGTCCAAACAAGCTCGTTGGGTATTGAGTCACTATAAGGAGCCAAGTCTCGATTGTACTTGATTGCATTAGATATCTCTCTTTTGTACTCAAGTTCGACGGGGGTTAAGGATTCATTGATCTCATAACATATTATGTTTCTATATCTCTTACCGAAGTCGGCTATTTCTGAGACTTTGTCAGCGCCGAGGTGTTCAATTAGCCTTGCTTGGGCGTATTTATAATCGTTACCAGAGTTTGACGCTTCGCGCATGAGTCGGTGACAGCTGGCGTTTGAATCCTGCTTGTGTCGCACAGCGCCGGCTCGAAGCCTTAAATTGGTAATAGAGCCAGTGTTATCGAATTCGTGAACGATCTCTTTTTCTCTATCATTTAAGGTCTCAGGCTGTTCTCTGTCGAAACCAACAATAATATACTTGTTGCCGTCGGCTAGCATGTTGCGATAGTCTTCCGGAAACTCAACCTCCGTATATGTTGCATCGCTGATGGTCACCTCGCCGAATTGCGCAGACTCGCCCCTGTTATAATCTTTCTTTTGGAAATAATGGCGAGCGTCGACGACAGCGGCCACGGCGGCTTCTGTTGAGCTATCATTTGTTTCTACGATCTTCTTGAGGGCTCGTTCCAGGTTCACGTTGCCCGTCGCTTCGTCATTCTCTAAGAATGAGTCGGAAGCGCTGGGCGTCATAACCCATGCGGTCAGGCCAATGCCTAGTAGCAAGACCAGAGAACCGAGGATCGTCAGTACCTTGCCCTGCTTTTTCTGTGTTTGGTCCTGCGACTTCTTCATAGAGAGGACGCCGACTATGAGTGGCGCGATTGCCGACGCGATCAGAAGGCAGCCAGTTATGATAACCCACAGTGCTATTTCATCCCATTCGCCGCCCACACCACCATTCAAAGCGGTATTGATGTTCATAGTAGAAAAACCGGTAAAGACTATGACGGGCAAGATGCTCAGACAAAGCGCGATGATGCTACGCTTTTTGTCTTTAGGGGTTTTTGCGCCGACGAGTCCACCTATTGCAAGTGTGAATGCTGTGATCGCGGGCACAATCAAGACGATAGATATTGCAGATAAAATGAGGGCTATTTTGGGAAGTTTACCGGGTTTTAGCTCAGCTTCTGCAGGCATTTGGAGCTGTACGGGGTTTTCAATGGGCGTAGGTGAAGGTGTCGTTGGATTCATAATGACATAATAACACAAAGGAGCCTATGCTTTTGTGTTTTAGTGCCGCCTCTGATACTATAAGCGATATGGATAATCAAAACGAACCGTCACCTTACTTTTCGCCGCAAAACACAGTCCCTACCGGGCCAGCGCCTATAGCCCCCACTCCCCCTACCCCGCCTCAGCAGCCCCAGCCCTTACCTCAGCCACCGGTTGAGCCGCCAGCGGAGCCAAAAAAGTCCTTTTTCAGTCGGATCAAGGATCTATTTTTGAGAAATAAAAAAGTATCCATAATCACATCTGCCGGTACTCTGGTGCTGCTTGCTGTCGGCGGGTACTTCGCCGTCCAAAATTTTACCGGAAGCTCAGCACTCGCCCAGTCTTTCCGCGACAACTCCCCATATGTATATAAGAAAGCTTTAACAGACGTAAGTCCAAAGAAGGAATTTAAATTTGCTCATTCCTTGAAGTCTTCTCCGAGCCCGATTGAAGACGAAGGCCAAGCCGAGGGTTACTACTCGCAGGTAGACCTGAATTCATACGTTGGCGTCTACACTGACCCACTCCTATCGAAGCGTGCGAGCTCAATGATCATCGAAATGGGGGGCAACATTACCGTGGGACCGCCATCTGGCGTGAGCCTGAGGGATGAAGTAGCTGGTGACGAGCTGGAAGTCACCTCAGATGGTGAGTGGGGCCTTCACCAACAGTACTATCTCGCGGAGTTTGTTGACTTTAAGTCGGGCGAGAAACTAGCCAAGCCTCTCGTCACACCTTTCTCAGTAAAGAGTGAGATCGCAGCACCGGCATCACAAGCATCTGTCACGACCAAGGGAGAGCTCAGGATGGACTGGGCAGCCGTTGACGGAGCAGAGGGATACTATGTCGTGTACATGAACAGTGTCGGCGGTGAAGGTGCCGGCATCACCAACGGTACAATATTGGGCCAGACAACTGAGACGACATGGACTGACAAAGCGGAGAGCTACAAGGGCCGTGTATCAGAACAGAACACAAAAATAGCCATTTCCCGCGAGGCTGAAGAGCTGTCTGCAGATGTGGTCGACGGCGCCAACTCTAAGGATAAGGCCAGGTCGCTCAAGCAATCTGCCGCTTTAGACAGCTTTTTGTTGAAGGAGTTGGACAGTGCATATATAGGCGTGATCGCTATCAAAGACGGTGAATTTTCGCCCCTAGGCGAGGCTGACATAGAGGAAATACGCCCGCAACTTCCGATCGATAAGGCCACTTATACGGCCGAGAAAGATGACATTAAGCTGTTAGTAAAATCGTTTGATAAGGTTCCATCAACCTACCCTGTGGTTATGGCTGACGGAAGTATCGCAAGACTAAATCTTATCCTTGACCAGTCGAAAGTCAAGGTAGAGAGAAGAGCTGTCTTTGAGGGGGATTTATTCAACTCATTTAATGTTGCTGGCTATGAGACCAGAGTCACAGTGCCGTATACCATTAAGGGAACATTGTTCTCTGGAAACGTGATTATCTACCCGTACGGCGATCAACAAGTGACGGCTGCTCTAACTGCCAAAGCCAAGCAAGAGGTCGCAAAGGTCGTAGCTAGAAACCAAGAGCTGTCTAGATCGACTGGCCTAGCCAAGACGCAGCCGTTACAACTCAGCGAGCTAGCTTCGCTACCACCTAGCACGTCAAAACCGTCCGTGCCCTACAAGATACATGCATCAAACCCCCTCGCGGAGTTTATCGCCGCTAATATGCTTAACGGCGAGAGGGTCATAGATATCAGCTCGCAGCTTAATATTGAAGGTGTGTATGTTAACCCCTATGATGCGATTGATGAAGCGATTGCTCAAAACCCACTCATACTCTTACAAGCTACGGGAGGCTACGAATATATTTCGAGTAAAAATCTCATACTTGTTAACTATGGCATGGAAAAAGACGAGATGAAGCGCGAACAGGAAAAGCTAGACAAGAAAGTGAAAGAGATTGCTTCTTCGATTGCCAAGCAGGGTATGTCTGACGCAGATAAAGTCACCGCTATCGATCAGTATATAGTAGCTAACACCGTCTATAGCGATACCATCAAAAAGGTGCTCAGAGAACCAAACTGCGGGGGTCCTGCTCTTGAGTTTTGTTTGGTAAAAATGGGAACTAGTTTGGATGAAGTAAGGAATGTTTGGTCGTTGTCCGGTGTAATCTTAGATGGAGACGCTGTCTGTGTTGGTTATGCCAAGGCATTCCACGCCATAGCTAGCGCTGCCGGTCTTGAGTCAGTGTACATAGAAGGCGTGGTGGATAGTAGCGAGTCGGGCTGGGGTCACGCCTGGAACAAGGTGAATGTAGACGGAAAATGGCGAGTGGTTGACACTACCTGGAACGATGCTGGAGACACATCTCGCAAAAGCTACTTGATGTTGACTGATGCCCAGGTGTCAGAGAAGCGCTTTAACCAGGAAAGCAAGGGCTGGATGGCTGACGTCCTTATCAGCAAGTATGCTGCGGTGTAATCGTATCTTCTATGATCAAATACAAAACCATCGACGAGTTTCTGGCCGACCTCGCTACTGACAAGAAAGAACAAGTACGGGTGCTTCAGGGCTACATCAAAGCAGCCAACCCTTCGCTCGAGGAGCATATCAAATGGAACGCCCGAGCTACGTTAAAGACGGCGAGCGGCTGCTCACCGTCTTTAATTTGTCTTTGAGGTTAGATCATATGTTACGATAATGCCAAATGGAAAAACCTGGCGCGAGAGTTATGACAAGAGCTGAAGAGCGTCGTCATATCGGATTGCGCCATACGTTTCCTTCATCTTGCATCGCAAAGTAAGTTGGGTGTTTATAGCGAGTATTGTTTTTTACCTAAGAATATTTTATAATTATCGAGAACACAAGTCGTGTTTGTAGGTTCGTTGACAGAGGTGATTAAAATGGCAGAAGCAGACGGTAAGTGCCGTAGCTGTGGCGGCAGCGTTCCTGAGGACAATGATAACTTGTTTTATTGTTCAGAGTCGTGCCGCATAATCGGGTGGCGTAATAACCATCCAGGCGAGCCAGAGCCTGATTGGGAAAGTACTCCAAGAATCATTTTCTTTACGTGAACCCCCCCACAACTCTCGATATAAGCACTAGCTTCATGTCGATGAGATGTGGGGCTTTTGCTTAGAGCTACAAGAACGTCAAAGATACCGCTCATCACCCAAAGTGTTATACTTGATAACAGTTATGTTTATCGAAGGAATCATTGCCACCTCTGTTTTGGTTGCCGCCATTCTGACGGGTTATTTGATCGCCCGTTTTCCGGTGGTTAGAAGACTTTATATACCGACATCGCTGATAGCCGGGGTCATACTTTTGGTCTTTGGTCCGCAGATTGCTGGAGTTTATTTTCAAAGCGCCCAGATACCGGCTGAATATTATGAAATGTGGGCTACGCTTCCCAAACATTTAATAGTCTTGGTGTTCGCCGGGCTGTTCTTGGGGAAACCAATCCTTTCAATTAAAAAGATGTGGAAATTAGCCGGACCTCAGGTGGCTTTTGGCCAGACTGTCGCTTGGGGGCATTATGTCGTGGCCGGGCTGGTCACTATGCTGGTGTTGATGCCCTTCATGAGCATGCCGCCGTACGTTGCGGCGTTGCTGGAGATTAGTTTTGAGGGCGGACACGGCACGGTTGCCGGGATGACGGTTGTCTTTCAGCAGCTTGATTTCTCGCTTGGACAACAAATTGCCAACGGTCTAGCTACTGCCAGTCTGGTGTCGGCACTTATTATTGGCATAATCCTTATCAACTGGGCCAAGCGTAAAGGGCACCTGGTAGAGCGAAACGTCGTTAGGCTGGCTCGTAACAAAGTTTATCATCACCAGATAATTGCAGAGATCCGAAAGAAAGGCGTTAGTTTTCGTAAAGTTGTTACTCTCCGTGCATTGCTGTCGCACATCGCCCTATTATTACTAGGAGTCGGCTTTGGTTATCTAATTCATCAGGGTATTTTACTGCTTGAGGCTCAAACTTGGGGTCGGGACGGCGGACGCTTCTTTGTATATGTGCCGCTCTTTACCTTCGCAATTTTCGGTGGCATGATTGCTCAGGCGGTGTGGCGACGGCTTGGCTTTACGATTGTTCGTGAAGTGGTTGAATTGATATCCGCTTTCACTCTCACACTGTTGATAGTAACGGCCGTCGGAACGATGTCTCTCCAATTTTTGATTACAGACGGCCTGGTATTCACGATACTTTACGCCTGCGGTGTGGCGTGGTTACTTTTCACCTTCTTTGTGTTTGGCCGTCGTATGTTCCGCCGCAATTGGTTTCAGAACGCAATCATCAGCTTTGGTCAAGGCATGGGCATGACTGCTACGGGGTTACTTTTTGCCCAAATGGTGGACCCAAAAAACAAAACCAACGCCGTAGAAGCTTTTGGCTACAAGCAGTTGATGTTCGAACCTTTGATGGGCGGTGGGTTGGTCACTGCCCTTTCGATGCCTTTGATTATATTTCTAGGGCTGCCTCTCTTTACGGCTATATGTGCCGGTATCGTTGCTTTTTGGATGTTTATAGGCCTAGTTGTTCTGAGAAGATAGCGACTAATATGTCTCGAAAAAACAAAAAGCCCTGCGTCATCAACGCACGACTTTTTGTCGGCGGACGGCGCAGGGTGGTGTTCTAGAGTTTTTCGATTTCTTCATGAATTCGCCAAATGGCTTTTCTCATCAAGAGACTGGGAACGAATTCACGCAGGAGCATTGCTTCAGCAATGGAGTCGTCTAGGTTAGGGGTGACGACGATCGAAAACGTATTGCTCTTGAAAATAAGCATCAGAGCACACCGTATTTCCTCGCGAGGATCTTTGGCCGGTTTTTCGACCCTAGGCGACACAAGGTCAATCCTTACTTCGACGTCCTTGCTTAGGGCTGCGTCCGTGCTGTGTGCGAAAACCAGTTCTTCAGGATCTTCGTCCAATGAAGGCTGAATTTCCCTGTTTAGGGCGGCTGCAACGATGTTGCGGCACGCAATTTCTAGGTGAACGGGCTGTAATTTACACTTTGGCCCGGTCACGATGGATACCAAGATCATGTTTCCCCCGGTTGGGTTGTAAGGTGCGCGCGATTGCTCTCTAAGAGCTAACACTTAGAACTTATACATTATATCACAAAAGTGACATAAACACAATGATTGACGGAGTATTGATTGATAGAGTTGTATATTATCTGTAATTATGATATAATAATTAATATAATGAAAAACTCCGTCTATAGCGAGATAGCAAGCCCAGAGTATCAGCAATCGCTGGAAAGTGCGTTGTATGAGTCTTTTCCTAAAATATTTAGGTATGTTGAACGTCAGAACGTTCTTCGACACCCCGTTTGCGACCTGACGTCCATGGCTCTCGCCTACCACCTTAGGTACAAAGGCATAGATGCTGGGCTGGTTAAAAGTACTTCGGAGAGCTTGCCGGGAGTCATAGTCGATCATTATATGGTCGGAACCTCGGACGGTGACATCATCGACCCTACTCATTACCAATTTCTGGCGCTTATTGGCTACAGGCCGCAGAGCTATAAAAATATAGAGAGGGCTATCGCTGGGACATCAAAAATCGCAATTTTAACTCAAGGCGATTCATCTGACGTTATTGAAACACATGTGGCTATAGAGAAAATGTACCACCCGTTGACCGCAAAGCGCGAAGGTTTAGGACGATTTGAAATTAGAGACCGAGAACCTGATGAATTTCGCCAGGTTTTAACTGGTATTTGGGACCCGGCTAATATCGAAGTTACCCGACCGGATGAGTCGTTGCGGCGGCTTGGTGCGGTGGTGGCTGGTCGAATGATTGCTTGATAATTTCTTTTAAAACCTTCATGTCGACATCCGAAAGCTTGTTGATATATAGACAGCTGACGCTTGTTTTATGTTTGCCAAGTTTGCTAAGCAGTTTGTCTAGCCCGTTGAAGCCAGGCGTTAGGTAGATTGTTAAATTTTGCTTACGTGGCGAGAAGCCGATAAGTGGCCAATCGCCTTCTTGGGTGCTACGTTCGGACTTATAGTGATATTGACCGAACCCGATGATGCTCGTACCCCACATTTTCGGTTCTTCGCCAGTTGTTTCTTTGAACAGCTCTAGTAGTTCTATGGAGTCGGCGCGTTTTGTTTCATCTGCGACCGCATTGATGAAATCTTGTACGCTAGCGTTGTTCGGTAGAGTTTTTAGAGTACTCATATTTATAACCTTATACGTCAATCACGATAACACTAGCGTCATCGCTTACCTTACGGCTTATCTTCAAAAGTTTTTTAGCGGCTGAGTCGGGCTTATCTTCTGATAGCGAGTAGGCTATTTCTTCGGCGCTAAGTGAATCATTTTCGGTGTTGCCCGTAATACCGTCGGTACAAAGCATGACTCGATCGCCTGGCCGGACGGCGTGCAGCTCAAATTTATCATAAAAATAGAAAAACCCGGGAGGAGAATTTGAGAAATAGTTGTATATTTTGTGACCGCTTCCTTGATCTTCGGTCAGTTTGGTTACGGTACCTTGTCTTTTGAGGTATATTCGGGCGTCTCCAGCGTGGCCAACCGCCAGGTGGTGGCCATCTTCAAGCTCTCGCAGCCAAGCAACAGATGCGGCTGTCTCGCCGCCTTTCCCCTTATCTACAACCATTCCTCTCGCTATTAGGAAAGCGTCGCGCAAACAGCGCCAAAGGTCTTCGCCAGTCTCAGGTTTGGCCGATGCCAGAAATGTTTCGATTGTGTCGCGAGCGACTTCGGCTGCTAGTGCCGAGTCGCCCTCGGAGCCGCCCACACCATCAAATACGCCGTACAGACCTAGAGTGTCATTAAAGAGGATCTTGTCCTGACCTTTAACTGCTCGCTCAGCCCAAGCTGACAGTTTTGTCGATTCTAGTTCGCCTGATTCTCTTTCGTTAGTGATGCTCATGTATTTATAGTACTATTAATTTATATGGTTAAAAAGCAGCAGCGGTTGTGGCGCCCAAAGCTAGTAAACTTTTTTGGTGGGTTCGGGTACGTTATGGTGGTCATTCAATGGGTGCTGGCGATTGCTTTGTTCGTACCGTTGATCGAGCAACTTTCCATCTTGTTGCCGTCTTCAGTAGAAGTGGTCGAGCCAACTGTGCAGACCGTCGACCAGCCAGGAAGTCCTTCTATCTTTACCTTCATCGGTCTGGCGGCTCTGGTGACAATTATGGTCGGAGTGACGGCATATATATCAGTCAAAATGCCGAGCACTATCGCTAAACTGAGCAAGAGAGCCGTTCATAAAAGCTCAGACGCTCTAACCAGCGCCGTTTTACGTGCTAAGCACCAAAAAGACACCAAAAAGCGCCGCGAACGTCTGGCGCCGCAAATCATCCTATGGCTTAAAGGTGTGACTATCGTTCTACCTGTGGCGCTGTCTTACGTGGCACGTTTTCAGCCCGAAACGGTTTTGGATAACAATCTCGCCGTGCCGATGGCGGTCGTTTTCGCTGGTATCAGCATTACTATTTTTGCACTTCAATACGGCTTAGCCAGGGCGCTAGGTGTCAAGCAAAAAGAACTTTGGTAGTCACCGGTAGCGGTCTTGAGCCTCAAAAAGCGCCACCCACTTATCTATAGTTGTCCTAGATGGCGGCGTGTCAGCTAGTCCTTGCGAATCTAGCGGTAGAGCCAAGTATTTTTTGGGGTCGCTAAAGCACTCTTGTGTCATGCGCTGATAAGCTGAGAACTTTTCAGGTGCAACTAGCGGCGTCTGGCGCAGTTTTATCTCTAAAAAAACGGTATCAACGGCCGGGTGTGGCCAAAAGTCGGTCTTTCTAAGAGGCTTTCTTATTTTAAACTCGTAACGCGCACCGAGCAGCATTCCAAGCTGGCTTGTAAATGTTTCTGGTTTGTCGGAGACTAGCTTTTTAGCAAATTGCCTCTGAACTATGAGATAGGCTTTAGTCGGTGGCTGATCAGTAAAAATCAGCCGTTCAATAATTGGCGAACTAAGGTGAAAAGGAATATTGGCGAAGATACTATACGGCTCTTTTGGTAGCGGCATACTTAAAAAGTCTTTATCGTAGACTGTGACGTTCGGAAATTTATTAGTGTTGCGTTTTAATATTTCAACTGTTCGAGGCTCAACTTCGACGGCGATGACCTTGGCCACACGTTGCGCCAGGACAGCACTAATAACACCACTTCCGGCACCAATATCAATGACCGTTTCGTGAGATTTGATACTACTGTGTCCAAATAGTTCCTTTACTAGTGCCGGGCTGCGCAAGAAGTGCTGGGAGTGTGTGTGAAGTCTTTTCATTCTGTTAATGTATCATGTATACTAGATATAGTCATGTTGGTACTTCTCTTCCTGCGAGGAACCAAGATTTTCACCAACAGGCTTAAGAAGCCACCATCGATTTCAAGCACACCCGTGTACACGAGGCGCCCCTGAAACTCGACACAATTCTATCGTGATATACGGTAAACAGGCAGTAGGCTAAACGGTCCTTACTCCCCTCTCCGTATCACTCCTCCAAAATCCGTTTGCTGATCAAACTCTTTGCTCGGCATTTTTGCATTAATCTTAAAACTTTGGAGAATCATCATGAATCGTGTCACAATCAACGAACAGGTCGCAGTCACTCAGCTCGGGTTCAAAAAGAACCTAAGCACCTACCCTCGCCAAATGGAGTTTCGAGGGGTCATCTACGACTTTATCGACGCCGGCCTTAGCTGCCTTGTGCGTATGGGAGACCGCGCTAGTGAAATCGTTACGCTAAGCGACGGTCGGTCTACTTATCGGCTGCGCAGCGACAACCACGGCGGTAACTGGACGCTACTGACCATCTTTCAGTAAAGTTCAGAGTTGACAGGGAGCGAGACTATAAATTGTCTCGCTTTTTTGATGTCCAGCGACCGTAAGCCTTATGTATTTCTACTACTACAATCATTACGATAAAGCTGATGGCGCCACTTACGAACACGTCGCCAATGGCAACCGGGTGTACGTGTAGTAGGCCTTGGAGGGGTCCAAAGAACGCGACGTATTGGAGTGCTAGGGCGACGGTCAGGCCGATGTAGAACGGCCACGACCAAACCCTGAGGCGAGTAAAGACTGATTCGTACATGCTGCGTGAGTTGAAGGCGCTGGCCCATTGGATTACAACTAGTGATGAAAATGCGATAGTACGTCCATAGTCGAAGCCATAGCGGTTGCCGTAGATGATGAACATCGTTAACACTACCGCACCCATAGTGCTAGCAACCAGGATGATCCGAGCTATGAGGTACTTTGAGAATAGATGAGCTTTAGGGTCGATTGGTTTACTCTTCATGACGTCTTTTTCGGCCGGCTCGAGACCTAGCGGTATCACCATCGAACTGTCGGTCATGAGGTTTACCCAGAGGATTTGTACGGGGTTAAGCGGTATCGGTAAGCCTACTATAAGGGCGGAGACAGATACGATAACCTCGCCGATATTGGTAGAGAGCAGATACACTAACATTCGTTTGACGTTAGAGAAGATAACCCTACCCTCTCTCATGGCGCTAACGATGCTTGCGAAGTTGTCGTTAAGCAAAATGATGTCGCCTGCGTCCTTGGCGATCTGAGAGCCGCTACCCATTGCTATGCCGACGTGGGCTTTAGCGAGGGCCGGTACGTCATTGACGCCATCACCTGTCATGGCGGTCACCTCTTTGAGGCGCAAAACTTCCAAGATGCGAAACTTATTCTCGGGTGTAACCCGTGAAAATACCCTAGCCTCGGCAACCGCAGCGCGCAGCTCCTTGGTGCTCATCGAGTCCATCTTTCGGCTGTCAAAAACTTGAGATTTTGACGTCACCAAACCCAGCTTTGAACCTATGCTGAAAGCTGTTTCGAAGTGGTCGCCGGTTATCATCCGAACAGTTACGCCGGCGTTCTGGGCGGTTGTTATGGCCTTACGGGCGACTGGGCGGAGGGTGTCGGCTACAGCGATAAATCCTAGAAAGTCAAAAGCTGTTCTGGATGTAAGCTGCTTAAAGGCATCGATGGACGTTTTTAAAGGCGTAGAGGCGATTGCGATCACTCTATAACCCTGTGATGTCATAGCCTGGAGAACTTGGTTGGCCTCCTGGCGCTGTTCATCGTTTAGTTTGCTGTTTTCGATAATTCTTTCTGGTGCGCCCTTTACGACTAGCTCAAATTTACCGCGGTGTCGCCAGACGTTGCCGCTCATAGCGACAGATTGATCAAACGGCAGTATGGCCACAACATCTCCAGGTAGAGCAACTACATCCTCGGCTTTGCTGTAGCGGTGCATAGCGATGTCGAGCGGATCGTGAGCTCGTCTGGTGTCGGAGTGGTTAGCCGCTCTAAGGATGCTTTTTGGCATATGGTGACCCGTCCAATTTGGCTGCCAGACCTCCTGGATCGAAAGTTTGTTTTCGGTCAAAGTGCCGGTCTTGTCGGTCGCAATGGTTGTAATAACTCCAATAGTTTCGATAGCCTTCATGCTGCGCACCAGCGCTTTCTTGGCGGCCATGCGACGCATGCCAAGAACCATAATGACAGATATAGCTACTGGCAGACCCTCTGGCACTGCTGATACTGACAGTGCGATGACAAAGCGCAGTGCCTCGGTGAGTTCAAGACCGCGGCTGATGGCTAGTATGAACGCTACCAGAGCTATCGCACCGACTACGGCTACAGTCGCTGTAATAAGCTTGTCTATTTTCTTTTGGACTGGACTTGACTCCCCTGTGTCGGCGCTACCGGTAAGGGCTGCGATTCGACCAAACTCAGAGTTATTGCCGGTCAGCACTACAACACCCTTAGCTTGACCTGATACGATGAAAGACCCAGAAAAAAGCATGTTAGACTGCTCGTAGATCGGTTTTTCGCCTTTTATTTGATCTGTTTGCTTGGCGATTGCCTCAGATTCACCCGTTAACATCGATTCGTCGACGCGCACGTTGTTAGCCTCTATGATTCGGAGGTCGGCCGGAACCTTGTCCCCCTCTGACAGGTAAACTATATCGCCCGGAACTAGTTCTGAGATTGACAGTCGCACTATGTCGCCGTTGCGCGATACGTCGACTATCTGGGCGGAGTGTTTTTGAAGGGATCTAAGGATTCGCTCGGTCGAAAAACGCTGGATGTAGTATATAACGGCGCTGATCAAGATGATGATCAGAACTATTATCGCGTCTACGACAGCGTCGTGTAGGAAGCTTATGATAACCGCCACCAGCAAGACCCCGATAAAAACGTTTGCAAATGGCTCCATAAGCTTGCGCCATAAAGGCTCACCCTTGATGCTGATCACGTTAGGGCCATATTTCTTAAGGTTTTGATGTGCTTCGCGGGTCGTTAGTCCTTCAGCGCGTGTCTCTAGCGCCTCAAGAGTGCTCTCGATAGATTCTTGATAAAAAAGCATTAGCTTAATTGTAGCAAAAACACCACCTTCGAGCGAATGAAGGTGGTGCTAAATTTAATTGAAAGTTAATCAGCTGATACGTATGAGCTGAAGAGCGTTTCGTCTGGTGCCAGCGGTCCACTCAACGACATCACGAACGGTTTTGCCGATAAGGCTTTGACCGAGAGGGCTCTCCAGTGATATGCGTCCATCGCTAGGGTTAGCCTCGATACTTTCAACGATAGTGTATCTGAACAAGCGCCCCTGTTGATCAATCAGATCAACTACTGAACCTACGGCTACCTTCATACGAGCTCGCTTGCTTGGAAGCAGGCGAGCTTTAGTTAGAAGTTTGCGTTTTTCAAGAAGGCTTTCTTCGACGGTTTCAAGCTGCATTAGTAGTTCGTTCCGTTGAAGGCGGTCATCGTGACCGGTTGTTTTCTCGGCTTCTCGTAACTTCCTCATAGCGAGGCGCCGATCGTGCTCCAGCTGTTTGACTGCATTGCGCAGTTCCTGGAGGCCTTTTTTACTTAGTAATACGTACTCTTTGGTAGTGGTGGTACTCATGGTTGATACTCCTTTTCTACTCATGTTTGTGGCGTATTGCCGTAACCTTATTATACCAGCTGACCATGTGATATACTACGCTTATGAAAGTAGATATAGATACAAAGACATTTGTTCGTTTCTGGCTCGTTATCACCGGTTTAGTACTGGCAGCATTAATGTTCTACCAAGCTCGGACTGGACTCATAATACTTGGAGCATCGCTATTCTTAGCTTTGGCCCTCAACGCTCCAGTCAGCGCAATCGCTAAGAGACTTCCCGGCAAAAGCCGCGTGGCCGCGTCGGCACTTTCTTATGTAGCAGTGCTTCTGGTATTGAGTGCAATCGTGTTTTTGATAATCCCACCAATTATTCAACAAACCGCTAAGTTTGCTCAGAATATCCCCTCTGCCGTTGAGAACCTAACCAACCAGTGGCAAGGTTTAAATAGCTTTGTTCAACAATATAATTTGGAGCCTCAACTTGATAGCGCTCTAGAGTCTATCCGCAGCAGCGCTACCGGCTGGGCTGGTAACGTCGGGCAGAGCGTCATCGACGGTATTGGTTCGATATTTGCCTTCATCGCCTCTTTGATACTGGTTCTGTTCCTAACCTTCTTCATGCTCATAGAGGGTCCGACCTGGTTGGACAGGATTTGGCGTAATTACCCTGACCAGAAGAAGATGCTTCGCCACCGTAGGGTTGTTACCAGTATGTATAAAACAGTAAATGGTTATGTCACAGGTCAACTGACAGTATCTTCTATAGGAGCAGTCACCGCCGGGTTAATGATCTTCGTCTTGAGCCTTATATTTCCTAGTGTATCTAGCGGTCTAGCTATGCCAGTGGTGGCAGCTACGTTCATACTCTCTTTGATACCGATGTTCGGTGCAACTATTGGTGGAGTTATAATCACCGCCATCTTGGCCTTTGGTAGCATACCGGCTGCTATAACCTATGCCGTGTTCTTTGTCGTGTATCAACAGATTGAGAATAACTTCATATCACCACACATTCAGGCAAAGCGTATCGACCTGTCGCCATTAGCTATATTGGCGGCGGTAACCCTTGGTCTTTACATGTTCGGCGTGGTTGGTGGTATCATCGCCATTCCGATAGCGGGTTGTGTCCGGATTTTAGCCATGGAATATATTCAAAGTCGCAGAATTGAGAAAACGCCGAAACTTCGGGCCGTTAACAAGTAAGGCTCTAGTATTAATAAAGGAAAAGCCCTGACCCCGAAAGGGAGCAGGGCTCAACCTTTTGGTGTCAGGGTTTAGGATCGAGTAAAGACTAGTCGCTCGTCACTCCCGAAAACACCTGCCTTGAGTACGACGTTGTACTCGGGACTGAGAAGCTTCAGGCTCAGGAGCAAAGCGATGTCGTCATCGACGCAGCTTTGGTCCCTCTCTTCGAGTATGCGGCCGAGTTCAACGAACACTGGGATGTTCTTGTTCATCACGCGACGCAGCAGCCTATTGGCTTCCTCGAGAATAATTCTGGCCTCTTCGTCCGATTGGTCAGTCGTGCCGACCATCGATTTTACAGCGGGCGCATCCACTGACACGCTCCACCTCTTTCTTTTTTCTCGGTGTTTTGGCGGTACTGCTGAATTGCAGTAACCTACATTATAACATAAACGCTACAAATATACTAGTCGGAGTATTCCCATATGACACCGTTGCTAGTATCTCTTAGCGAAAGCCTATCTTTGAGGAGTTTGTCGCGGATAATATCAGAGGACTTGTAGTCGCCTTCTTCTCTTGCTCTGCTTCTTTCGATAATAAGCTTCTTTTGATCATCGCTAATATCTGGGGTGGTTTCGATAAGTTTAAGGCCAAGAAGATCGTCGATGACAGTAAGGAAACTTTCCAGGGCGTGTTGATGAATGTCATCTACTCCGTGGCCCAAGACTTGCGAAAAGGCCTCATCGACTATTGCAAGAGCCGAAGGCGTATCTAGATCGTTGCTCAGAGCTTCTGTGAGGGCCTGAGAGGCGGCATAAAGCGAAACAGTCTTACTGTCGGACTCGCGTTCTCGATCGTTTTGTAGTGTGTCGTGGGTCTGATGACGTAGGGCGGCTACGTTGCGCCAGTTAAGAAGACGACGACGAGCAGCATTTAGATTTTCAAAAGTAAAGTTTCCCTCGGTCCGGTAGTGGCTTTGAAGTACGAACATCCGGAGGTCTAATGGGCTAAAACCCTTGTCGGCTAGGTCCTGGAGAGTGTAGCCATTACCGAGCGATTTGCTAATCTTGGTGCCGTCAACTTTTAGGTGATTGTTGTGCAACCAAAAACGGCTGAACTGCTTGCCCGTGGCAGCTTCTGACTGCGCGATCTCGTTGGTGTGATGAACTGGTATATGATCGATGCCGCCGGTATGAATGTCTAGAGTCTCACCAAGCAAAGCCATCGCCATGGCCGAACACTCCAGGTGCCATCCAGGGAAGCCTTTTCTGTCTTGGTCAGAAGAGGTCACAAGCAGGTCGGGTGGAGTTGTCCATTCCATGTCGCGATGTTCGCCTTCTGGAGTAAATTTCCAGAGGGCGAAGTCGCTTGGGTGACGCTTTTCAGGGTTGAACTCTACGCGCGCTCCAGCCTTAAGCGAGTCAAGGTTGAGAGGCGCAAAAAAGGCGTAGTTTGGGAAGGCTTCGGTGTCAAAATAGATGCCATCGTTTATTTGGTAGGTGTAGCCTTTTTGTTGCAGTTTTCGGACCAACTCCAGTTGCTGCTCGATATAGTCGGTTGCTTTTGGCATATGACTTGGTGGCAGTAGGTTTAGGAGCTTCATGCCAGAGACAAACTCACTCTCGTACTGTTCGGCCACCTCCCAGGCGGTTTTGCCGTCGCGCCGGGCACCTTTTTGGATTTTGTCGTCACCATCGTCGCCGTCGCTTACTAAATGGCCAACATCGGTGATGTTCATGACGTGATTGACCGATAGCCCACTGGCTTTTAACACACGGACTAGCGTATCCCAGTAAATGTAGGATACCCAATTACCGATAGTCGGTGAACTGTAGACGGTTGGTCCACAGACGTAAAGAGAAACCTGACCTTCTTTTAGCGGCGAGAAGTCGTCGAGCGACTTGGTGAGATGGTTATGAAATCGCAGACTCATAATCTGTTATCGCCTTATCGACCGCCGTTATTAGTTCATTCATGACGGTAATGTAGTCTTCGTTTACTTTGAAGCCAGCTGAGTATTCGTGCCCTCCCCCGCCGAAGTAACCTGCAACGTGATGCGCTATGGGGCTGTTAGATCGGATCTTTCCGGTAAGCTTGCCGTCAGGGTATGTTTTGATAGCTATAGCTACCTTGACCGTGTCCACCAGGCGCATTTCGTCTAAAACCAGAACGCTCGGGTTATAACGGTCGCTGAACTCTTGGATGTCATCCCAGGGAATGTGAATTGTAGCCAAGATACCGTCAAGGTGATACTCAATGCGTTCAATCAAACGGCCTTTATAGGCAAGTATGTCGGCCGGTTTCTTCATGTATTCGCGCCGACGAGCTTCGATGATCGATGGCACGGCGCCAAGCTCTACCAGTTCGGCGGCAGCTTTGTAGCTTTCGGCGGTTGTCCCCTGGGTTGTAAGACCTAGGCTGTCGGCTTGGATAGAAAGGAACATGTTTTCGGCCGCCTGGGGGTTGATTTTCCAGCCAGCATCTATGGCCAACCTGTAGATTATTTCGCCCGTGGCTACGGCGGACTTCATGTTCAACATTGTGAACTCAAACGGTAAGTCGCCTTCGTCGCTTTCGTGGTGGTCGATAACTAGCACGGGGTGTGACTCAAAGAAGTGTCGTACGCCGGGAGTTTCTAGAGTTTTTTGCAGGAGTAGTTGGCTAGACGTATCGACTATGATAGCCAGATCAGCGTCGCTAGGCCAATCTTTTTCAACCCGGTCCCAGCCTGATATGTAGTGCATGTACTTTGGTATGTCTATCGCGCAAAAAAGAGTTACTTCTTTACCTATGTCAGAAAGTATTTCCTCTAAAGACAGAGCGCTACCTAAACTGTCCCCGTCGGGGTTTTCGGCTTGAACGACCACAATCTTTCGAGCGTCGTTTATAAGTTGTTTGGCGTCAGTAAACATTATCTTTATTGTAACAGATTGGCTACAAGATTCGCCTTCCTTCGAGGGCATGACTTAGTGTTATCTGGTCGGCGTACTCGAGGTCGACGCCGACAGGTATACCGCGAGCTAAGCGACTAATGGTTACGTCTAGTCCCGCCTCTTTAATCTGCTTTTGTAAAAACAAAGCAGTAGACTCGCCTTCAACGCTGGCGTTGGTGGCGATTATAATCTCTTCAACCTCATCTTTTTTAAGTCGTTCAACTAACTCCGGTATATGAAGCTGTTCTGGCCCGATGCCGTCAATAGGACTGATAGCGCCTCCTAGAACGTGATACGTACCGTTAAACTGCCCAGTTCGCTCAAGGGCCACGATATCTAGTGGCTCCTCGACCACTGCAACCAGCTTTTTGTTGCGCTTGCTGTCGTCGTAAAGAGCCGAGACTGTCTCGCTCGCATCTATAAGAGCAAACGTTACGGGGCAAGTTTTAACACTGGCGTGAATATCTTGGATGGCGGTCGCTAGGTTGGTGTTGATACGCTGGTTACTTTTAAGAAGAAAGTACGCATAGCGCTCTGCCGTACGCTGCCCAACGCCCGGTAGATTACCGAGCTCTTCAACTAGCCTTTCTAGGGCTACCGGCAATATTCGAGCCATTTATAGTCCTAGGTTGCCTAGTCCACCCATTAGTGGCTTCATCTTCTCAGCGGCAATCTCTTGAGCCTTTGTTAGGCCGTCACGAACGGCGATTTCGATCCAGTGTTCAAGCTCCTGGATGTCATCGAGGTCAACGCGGTCTCGGTCGATGCTTACTTTTTTGATTTTAAGCTCGCCAGTTACTTGAACCACAACGGCGCCATCGCCTGCTTCCACTTCAACGATTTCTTTTTTTAGCTCACTCTGTGCTTTACGCAACTTATTGAGCATTTTCATTTGGTCAAATGCCATCACAGCCTCCTTTTTGGTATGGCCTTAGTATAGCAAACAACCCCTTGTAGCGCGAGGATTATTTGTTCTTGGAGTAGATTGTGAATCGATTGGCGTCTTCTGAGCGGTCGTTGGTGATAATTTGCTCTACCTGGTACGCAGACAGATCTGAAGTAGCGCCTCTCGACACAACTACCGTGTCGGCAGAAGCCTCTGTAGCAACTCGGATGCCTTCGTCGTATGAAAAAACGGCCGCGTAGAATGGAAACTCGGTTTCCGAAACTACTAATTCGGCAGTATCGTCAGGTATAAGTTTAAGGTCATCCGAGTATAGGGCGACCGCTTGAGGGCTATAGTGATAGCCGTAAACGTAACGAGTTACCCCAGACCCTATCAGGGCTGCAACTAATATAATTATCGGAATCAGACCAGTAATACGGGCGTAAGGGTTACGTGGGAATAGTCGGTACCAGTAATCTATCAGGCTGGTGATACCGGCTGCCAGAAGAAGTACTGCTGGAACAAACGTTACGGTCGTTAATGACGGATTAAGCAGTAGTGCTGGTGTAAGACAGATTATCCAAGTCAAGATTAGATAGCTTCGGGTGGTGTCCAGTGTACGGATCAGGCGATAAATACCGAGTATGATAATCAAGAACGATCCAAGGCTAAAGACTGGCGTGATTAGGTTGGTGGCGCTAGGACTCCAGAAGACAAAGTATTGTTGTATGAGTAGCTTGGCATTTTCGATAAGATTTGGCGTCTCAAGTGGAATGCCGGCCAGTGTCATAAGAGTTTGGGGTAATTGGACCGCAGCGACTATTAATGGAAGCAGCAGCAGTGACATTATCAAAGCCGATAAGCCCACTCTGACTATCGAGAGTCGGCGGACGGCTGTTCGTAGGTGTGGGTGGAGCCCGATTGTTATGGCGATAGCTATAAGCGTATAAATACTTAGAGGGGTGTAAAGACTTAGCGCTACGGCGGCTCCGAACAGTATTTTCCAGAGCGCGCGATGTTTTCGGCGTCTAGTTACCTGAGTCCCTAGTAGTAGGATTACGATTGGCCAGAACACAAACATTACATCTGGCGTGCCGAGTTGTGACATAAAGAGGAACTGTCCAGTCGAAATGGCGATTAAAGACGATAGTACGGCGATATTCGGCTTGAACCAGCGCCTTAGCAGAGCGATTAGGCCGAGAGCTGAAGCGAGTCCTATTATCAGCGAAGGTAACTTAATGACGAACACCGAAGGACCGAACAGATGAAGCAAACCATCTTGTAGGGCATGGTAAGGCAGATTCAGGACGGTCAAGGTGTTGAAGTTAGTATACGACAGTTGTTGGCTTTGGATGACGGCGGCCATTTCGCTTTCAGATAGGCCTCCTGGCACATATAGTCCAGCAAAAATAAGCAATCCGGCCAAAAGAAGTCCGACGATACTGTAGCCTATGATGTAGCGCCACCGGTAGAAAAAGTATTGAGAAAAATCTAATATCGCCATAAGCTTTTATACATTATACCACTTCCCTATTCGTGCTTTTTATCGAGCGACATGAAGCGGAGTCGTTCTGGGTGGAAGAATAGCTCGACTGATCCGGTTGGACCGTTACGGTGCTTAGCTATTATTAAGTCGGTGATGTTACCCTTATCGGTATCAGGATTGTAGTACGCTTCACGGTAAATAAACATGACGATGTCAGCGTCTTGTTCGATCGAACCTGATTCACGCAGATCTGACAGCTGTGGTATTTGTGGAGAACGTGACTCAACGGAACGTGATAGCTGGCTAAGGGCGATAACTGGAACGTTTAGCTCACGGGCAATTAACTTCAGTCCACGCGAAATCTCACTCACTTCTTGAACACGATTGCCGTCACTGCGACCGGCGGCCTGCATGAGCTGAAGGTAGTCTACGATAATAAGACCTAGAGGGTGTTCATGCATTGCTCGACGTGCTTTGGTGCGCATTTCAAGCACGCTAAGGCCTGGAGTGTCATCGATGTAGATTGGGGCTTCTGAAAGCTCACCCATGGCGTCTGACAATTTACTAAACTCATCAGAAGTCAAGTTTCCGGTACGAATGTTCCACGAGTTGACTCCAGAGGCATCTGCGAGCATACGGTCAACCAGCTGTTCTTTGCTCATCTCAAGACTGAAGAATAGTACTGGTTGCTTAGCGATCGTCGCAACGTTAAATGCCAAGTTTGTCACTAGGGTGGTCTTTCCCATCGCTGGTCGGGCAGCTAGGATGATGAGGTCGCTACGCTGTAGACCAGCGGTCATGTTGTCGAGGTCCCGGTAGCCGGTTCGCACACCACGTAGCTGACCTTTGTTGTGACTGAGTTCTTCAAGTCGGTCGAAGCTGTCGTTCAGGATGCTTTCTAGGCTGACAAGGTCTTGTTTGAGCGACTGGTCGCTAACTGAAAATAGCTCAGCCTCAGCTTTTTCTAGTAGCTCTTGGGTGGTGGTTTCTTCGTCGAAGCCAAGTTCCGATATGTCGGCGCTGGCTTTGATAAGCCGTCGTCGAACAGCTTTTTGGGCGACTAGCTCAGCGTAGGCCTCGGCATGAGCGGCTGTCGGAACGTAATTAGTTAAGTCGGTTAGATAAGCCGACCCGCCGATATCGTCAAGCTCATTCTTGCGCTTCAACTCTTCAGTTAAAGTCAGAAGGTCAACAGGCTTGTGGTCCTTGTAGAGTTGCATCATGGCGGCAAAAATTATACCGTGTCGTCGGTCGTAAAAGTCAGGTGGATTCACGTGCCCTGAGATGTCCGCAAGCGTTTCTTCGTCAATTAAAACAGCCCCGAGCAGACTCATCTCGGCGTCAAGGTTTTGTGGTGGGACTCTGCCCTCAGTTTGTTTACGTGTGGCCATACCTCTCCTAAGAGGCGTCTAAGGACACCTCTACTCCTCCGCCCATAATACCAGCAACTGCGGCCGCTTGGCTATCTTTTAACGGGGGTGGTGTGGGTACGGTGTGGACGGATAGTTGAAAACTACCGGTTTTTTTAAGAGATTCATAGAGGTGCGCGCTATATTTGGGGTCATCGAGCTTTTTCTTGTAAAAGGCGTTGCCGGCATAGAGAGTTAGGGTGTCACCGCTTAGCTCATGGCCACATTTCGATAGTACGCTATACAGTGCAACGTAATGTTCTTTGACGTGATCAATGACAGCTTGCCAGTCCAGTTTTGAACTTGAGGCCTTATTCGTAGGGCGTTCAGACATTGTAGGTTTCTTGCGGGTGGCTTGCTTGCTTAATTCTTGGATAGTAGCCGAGACTTCTAGTACTGGTGTTGTCAGAGCTGCAGACTTGGGATGGTCGCTTTTTTTAGGGTTATGGTTAAGGGCATATGTTCCGAGTGCGCTCAAAAGTTTAAGTTCTGGGTGGCTAGAACGACCAACTTCGATCAAAGAATCTATGAGAGGTAGCAGCGTTGGCTCCTCGACGACGCCTTGTTTGAGCTCGTTTATCAACTGTTTTGTCAGGACTGTGGCGCTTATGCCCTCGGCTGACATGTCGTCAAGGAGTTTAACGATGGTCGATAGGTTGTTTGTCTTAACGGCGGCTAGAAGCTCTGAGACGCGCTTTTTTGGGGCCAAACCTAGGGATACTTCGACTAGCTCGGCCGTGATACCTTGTTTGTCGTCAGCTAGGCTGGCTAGCTGGTCTAAAAGACTGATACTGTCGCGGAAGCTACCATCGCCTCTTTGAGCGATAAGCTCTAGGCTCTCATCGGTTGCTTTGATACCTTCTTGTTTTGCGATGTGTTTGAGGTGCTTAACCGCATCGGTGGTATTTATAGCCCGAAAACCATATTGCTGAGTTCGGCTGATGATAGTAGCCGGTAACTTATCGGCATCGGTCGTAGCTAAGATGAAAACGACATGGGCTGGCGGCTCTTCGAGCGTTTTTAAGAGTGCGTTGAAGGCTGGCTTAGACAGCATGTGGACTTCGTCGATAATGTATATCTTTTTGGCGGCTGAAACAGGCGCTAGCTGAACCTTTTCGCGTAAATCACGAACGTCTTCGACGCCGTTGTTGCTGGCGGCATCTATCTCGATAATATCAAGATGGTTGGACTCTTCGTCATAAGGGAGCTTATTAATTTCATGAGCAAGGATACGGGCGACGGAAGTCTTACCGACACCCCGCGGACCAGTTAAGAGATAGGCGTGTGCTATGCGGTCGGACTGGAGCGCGCGCAGCAGAATGTCGGTGATGTGACTCTGACCTACAACTTCAGCTAGCGATTTACTGCGATATTTACGATATAGCGCTTGCGACATTAACCTTCCCCTTTATATAGACATTATACGCACAAAGCCTTGCGTATAGTGCCGTTATTTTTACACCTCTTTTTGTGTTTACTAAGAGCTAATGCTTATTGTAGCGTACTTAGAGCGCGGCTTCAACAGCTGCCCAGGTCGCTTCAGGGTTGTCGGTTGGAATGATTATAGTGACTTGGTCGTTAACGTTAACTCTAAAGTAAGTCACGCTGGCAAGTAAAATGCGGTATTCGCGTCCGTTTGCCTCGACATAGTAGGCACCGTCGTGTTGCACTAGGGTTCCGATGATTTGAGTTCGCTCTACGGGGCCGATCTGTTTGTAGATGAAGCTGCCGTCGTCGGCGATGGTAAGTTTCAAAATGTCGCCCTCAACAAGTTTTGACTTACTGGCGTAGTTAGCTGGCACAGGGTATTCTTTGCCGTCTGAGCTGATCATTTTCTGACCGTCGAAGACCCCTTCTACGATCTTGCCGCCAACCTCTTCATTTGGGTTGTTCCTCGGTGTAATGATAGTGCCGTCGCTTCCAACGATGCTAATAAGGAGCTCTTTGGCTGCCGCTAGGTTTGTTTCGGCCTCTTGAATTAAAGCATGGAGGCGCTTTACTTGTTTTTCTGGTAGTTCAGACATGATCTCGCAGTTTCCTATCTGTATGTGTTTGAATTTATTCCAAGATTACTTATAGCAGATAGACCTAGACTGTGTCAAATATAAGGCCCCCGTAAGTATAGATTGTATTGACGTTTTGCTTACTTTTTGCTATATTATTATGGTAGATGGAATGCGTGGGTTGGTCATCGATGATCATTGCACCCAAAGCGCCATCTATTTTATTTTGGCCAATTTTTTTACTGAGCATTGAATTCTTCTACACTAAAGCGGAACCCGCCGCGTTTTTTTATTTCTTGAGATTCGGATAATTTCTTGACAGAAAGTTTATTTTGTAAATATTTAACAATTTCAAGTTTGGCCCCGTTTGCTTTTACCATACCAAATTTCACCTTATAAGAATAAGCTACAATACCTAGCAAAACATCAGTCATCTGGATCTCTGTAATAGCGTGTGACTCTAGTCGGGCCACACCGAAAACCGCGTTTCGTCGCAAACTCATCTTAACTTTCTCTTTTACAACCTTTTCAAACTTATCATTCTTGCTGGTTGATACGTCGTCAGCCAATATAACAATGTAGTTGCTGCCCTTACTCGACTCAGCTTCAAGCGCCATAGATACTAATTTCGCTACGTAAACGCCATAGGCACGCTCATAGTTACCAGAAAAGTACTTAGTTAAATCTAATTGCTTCTTGTCGAACACAAGACTAGTAAAGCTAACATTTTTTGACTCAAAAAAGACATCTATCAGACCTTTGTATATAGGTAGATTTTCATTTCTAATATCTGTAAATTTAAATTCTTTATAGTATTTGCGTCTATTCCCAAAAGCAATTATGTCTCTGTGGAGCTGTTTGGGATTGTGACAGATTGTCAGGCCTAAGCCAAATACTTTATCTGTAGCAGGAGAATGAAGAAGCCCGGTCTCGTCAAGATATCCAAAGAGATTTATTCTTGGTTTTGGTCCAGGATTCTTTTCCATACAATAATTGTATACACCTATTACAATTATTGCAAGCTAACCTTTGCTATTTAAACTTTCCACAACTTTTTAAGATTAAAGATTAAAAATGTTGTTAAAATTGCCGAGAACTAAAAAGCCGCCCACAAATGGGACGGCTAAGTAGTAACAATCGGACCGAACAGGTTATTACTGTAGCTCTACGCTAGCGCCAGCTTCTTCAAGCGTCTTCTTGGCAGCTTCAGCTTCTTCAGTTGGAACTTTTTCCTTAACAGTCGCAGGTGCGCCGTCAACGATAGCTTTTGCTTCACCAAGACCAAGACCGGTGATGTCCTTAACAGCCTTGATCACAGCAACCTTCTGAGCACCAGCGTCCTTAAGGACGATTGTGTAGTCAGACTTCGCTTCTTCAGCAGCGGCAGTTTCACCGCCAGCAGCTGGACCAGCAACAGCAACTGCCGCAGCAGCTGGCTCGATGCCGTATTCATCTTTCAAAATTGTCTTGAGTTCGTTTACCTCAAGCACGGTAAGACCGGTAAGAGTCTCCGCAAGTTTCTTCAAATCAGCCATAATAGCCTCCTTTTATATTGTACTTAAAAATTAACTGGTTGCTTTTGCTTCGATACCATCCAGTAGTGCGTGCAAGTTGCCCGAAAGCGCGCTTGTGACGTCGTGGACTGGTGAGAGGAGTTGTGCAACAACCTCTGCAATGAGCTGACTCTTGCTTGGAAGTGAGGCCAAAGCCTTCACGTCGTCGGCAGAAAGCATTACGCCGTCTGCTGAAATCGCACCAGCGATCACTAGCGAGTCATTTGCCTTAGCGAAGTCGCTTAGTACCTTTGCAGGTGCTACTTCGTCTTCGGCGCTAACTGCGTATAGCAGCTGACCGGTTAATGACGAAGTGTCGATCGACTTGTAGGCATCTATATCAGCCAAGGCAACGCGAACCAAACGGTTCTTGACAACCTTGATGACAACACCTGCCTCACGTGCACTAGCACGGAGTGTTTGAACTTCCGCTACGCTTAAACCTTGGTAGGTAGCGTAAACGGTGCTCTTTGCGCTCGTTAGTAGTTCGTTAAGCTCAGCAACCAATTCGTTCTTTTTATCGCGACTAATTGCCATAAAAATCTCCTTGGTTTAGTGTGTTCGGCCGAGTTGTTAAGTTGCGACAACCGGCAAAGTTGAGAGAATCTATGAAGATTTACTTCCTCGGTAGCGAATTAAGTGGTTCTATGGGTTCCACGGCTACTGTCTTCGGTGTGTCTTGATGAATTATACAGTAGTGAACACGGTAAGTCAATAGAGGTGGACGCATTGACCAGATACCATAATGGGTGTATAATTATAGTTTGTCTATGATTAGTCCTGATTTTGAAGCAAAAAGAAAAGTCGAAGAGCTTTTGAGGGCTGACCCTTTTGAATTGGATTTGAGTGGCAAGCCTAGCGGTCCACCGGTGTCTAGAAAATTTATAGAGATTGCATCAACCGTTCCCACTAGCGATTTAGAGGGCTGGAACGTTGCTTTATCTCCAACACAGCGCCAAACGGCCGAATACATGCCCCGCATTCACGGTCATTGTGGTCGTCTGGAAACCCGCATGGACGAACAAGGCTTTCCTGAGGATGCAAAAACACACGCCACGCGCTGGATACTAACCCGATTTATAGATAGGGTTAGTATTAATAACCTCAGTCACCAACAGTGTAGGTATAACTTAGTGGCCTCTTTGAACCCCCTTCTTGATAGAGCGACGGAAGGCATTGCAAATCCTGCCGAGCGGGCCTTACTTCGCTATGGAGAGGGGGCAATAAATACCGAGCTTGCCAGGGTTACGGACCCTGATAGCCGCCCGGACGCTGTGGCCGACAAGAAAGCGGCGATTGACTTGACCATTAAGATTTTGGGGGGCACTCCTAAGTCTGATCTAGAAAAAGAAGTTACCGAACACATTATCCTTAACGACAATCGAACTTTGGTTAGAGTGCACGAGAAAACGATTACTGCCATCATGCCAGACGATGCAAAGTTCGCGCGCCGGATTGCTTATGTGGCATTACTGCCCGAGAAGCTAAACTTACACGATGCTCAACAAGCGGTCGCCGAGTTGGGTAGAAACGACGTTCCTGTGGTTACGCAGAGCGAAATCGATTATGCATATGTAAAAAATGCTTATATTACAGACGCTTACGCAGACGGTATTTAATTTAGTCTGCCAATTATAAGGTCGGCGATGTTGCTAGGGCTTTGTGTGGCAATTATTGGCTTGATACGTTTTTTTCTTGCAATGGAACGATAACCGTCAATTAGACGTTGCTGAAACGCGTCGTCCATTGATTCAAATGTGTCGGGCACCTCCAGGTCGCCTCTGCTGGCAATTCTGCGCAGCCGCTCTCGTTCGTCGTCCAAATCTAGAATAAATGTATAGTCCGGTTTCATGTACGCTTTACCGACAGCTAGACGGGTCATAAGATGGATAGCCGGTCTACTAAAACCTTCCCCGTAACCTTGGTATACGAGAGTGGAAAGGTAGTCTCGGGCTTTAACTACGTCGGCGCCCCTATCTAGTGCCGGTTGTATTCCTTGTAGCCAATTTTCGCGCCTTTGTACAGTAAAAAGTAATGCGTTCGTAAGAGCTGAACGAGCCAACTTTCCGTTTTTTTAGTATGTCTCTGACCTCGGTTGCGATAGGAACCAAGATATCGCCTTCTTCATTTTTAGCACTGTCTGGTTCATCGACGCGAATAACTTCTCTACCTTGTTCTCGAAGGCGATCTGCCACCAGGTTGGCGACAGTTGTCTTTCCTGTACCATCTGTCCCTTCAATAAGAATCTGCCGACCACGCTCCGGATTATTACTTCTACTCATGGTATCATCTCAAGCCGGGCGTCTTTGTAGGCGCGTGGAAGCATCTGGACAGGGTCCCATCCCTTAATAAGTTCGTCAAGATTAGTGCTGTCGGAATATTTACCACTGAGTTTATCGTAGCTACTCCTAACCTCTCCAGTGTGTAAGAAAACCAGCTGGGCGATGCGTTCGCCGATCGGCAAGACAATACTGTGGCGCTGATTCAAGTTATAGACTTCAAGTGTCCATCGGTTGACGTATCCAGGGTCTCCCCAGCCGGCGTCGAAGCAAACAGCTAAGCCATTGCGGCCCCATGTACTGCGAGACTGCATGCTGGTTGTGCCAGGAGGCAATATGCCAATAAACTCCTGAGTATGAGCTAAGATTCGTTCACCTGGTTCCAATACTATGATTCTATGATCTAAAGGAATGTTAACGAGTGGTTTGTTGCCAGTCTGGGCAATCCATTCGCTGTGAAGCATCGCCCTTTGCGGTTCACCAAAATACTTGCCAACGGCATCTTGGTCAAACGGATTGTAGATTCCGGTTTGACTTTGGCTGTCGGTACGAAAGTACCACTCGCCCAGTGTAACGTCGATACTTGATCCATTGATATGTTCTGGGCGATAAGGATGGAAAATAATGTGACCGTCCTTAATCGCCGCCTCTAGCTCGAGATTGCTATAAACTCCCATGTACTTCCCCTGTTTGCTTTGTCTTATTTCGATTGTATCATAAATAAAATACCCCCGGCGAGACGCGTCCCTGGCATGTGCCTAGGTTCAACTGCCTCGCCGGGGTGGTTTGTCTACGGCTACGGGCTCACGCGGCCGTTCTTGCAGAAGGCCTCGTAGGTGATGGGCATCTTCTCGGCAAAGGCTGCCTCGATCTGCTCGGCGACCATTTCAATTTCCCGCTGGGGAAAGCTTGGGAAGAAGCTATTCTCGTCCTTGGTTCTCAGGGACAGAAATGCCATCAGCGAACGCGCGTTGCACGTCGCGTACATTGATGTGTAGATGCCCACTGGCAGCTTCGTGCGAGCGACTTCCTTCGCGACACCATCGGCGATCGATTCGAGGTACAGTCCGTACGCCGCCTCGTAGGCCTTGATGTCGCGCTGAATCTCTCGTTTAAGCTGCTCAGGCGTCCCTTCAACGAAAATGTAGTGCCCCGGCTTCCCTTGCTGGATCAGCTTGCGGCTGGGCCCGGGAATGTAAAATACCGGTTCAAGCTGCTTGTAGCGTCCCGACTCCTCGTTGTACGACCAGCCAATCCTGTGTCTTTGGTACTCGCGAAAGACGAAGATTGGCGCCGAAACGAAAAACGTGAACGAGTTGTGCTCGAATGGCGTTCCGTGTCGGTTCTTCATCAAAAAGTTGATGAGTCCCTTGGACTCTTCGGGATCAGCGTGCAGTGCCTCGAGGCTCCGAGAGCCTTGCGTGGAAACGCGAGCAGCCCAAACGACCGACTCGTCACCTCCTGTCTGCTGGACAAGCTCCACGTCCATGTCGGAGCGGAGCTGAATATCAACGGCCATGCCGTACTCCTCTTACTAGAATTGTAGACAAACTCTTAATGTTCGCCCACCGTATTGTCAATTTTAACAGAGGTGACAAAAAAGAGCAAGCATAGTCGCCTGCTCTTTTGGTGTGCAGCCAGATGGCTCTAAGCTACGAAGTTTTCAACCTTAATACCGGGTCCCATTGTGGTGGTGACGGTAATAGAGCGAACGTAGTTGTTTTTGAGGCTGCTCGGTTTTTGCGAAACGAGGCTGTCAAAGAATGCCTTAGCGTTCTCGATCAGCTTGTCGCCGCCAAAACTAACTTTGCCGATGCCGAGGTGAACGATGGCCTGCTTGTCGACTCGGTACTCGACCGCACCGGCCTTCTTATCCTTAACTGCTTTGGCGATGTCGGTTGCGACAGTGCCGCTCTTTGGGTTAGGCATGAGTCCGCGTGGACCGAGTAGCCGAGCGTACTTACCAAGTTTTGGCATGTACTGAGGAGTGGCAATAAGAATATCGAAGTCAACAAGGCCTTTTTCTAGTTGAGCAACGAATGTCTCGTCTCCAACCAGGTCGGCGCCGGCTGCAGTAGCGGCTTGATGCTCGTCTTCTGGTGCAAAAACAGCTACTCGAACGGTCTTACCGGTGCCGTGAGGTAGACCAACTGTCGCACGGATGTTTTGATCAGCTTGACGAGGGTCAACACTTAGTCGAATGTGAAGCTCAACGCTAGCATCAAATTTACTTGGACTAGTCTCGACGGCTAGTTTAAGCGCGTCTTCAAGACTATATAGCTTACTGCTATCAACCTTTTCGGCGACTTTTCGGTAAGCTTTACCGCGGCGTTCGATCAAAGGACGAGTAACGGGCTTTGGACCCTTCTTGACGCTAACTTCCTCGTCACCCTGAGGCGCGGTGTCGCCAGCTTCTTTGCGAGCTTCCTTCTCTGCCTTAGCTTCTGCTTCAGCAATCGCTTTAGCGCTTCGCTTACCAGCCTTGGCGGTCGGGGTATCTTCAGCCGCTTCTACCGGTGCTTCTTCCGACGCAACAGGAGCAGCGCCAGCGATAGCTGCTTCGATTTCAGCAATTGTGTTCTTCTCGCTTACTTCAAGACCCATCTTTTGAGCTTCAGCAAGTAAATCGGCATTCTTAGCCATAGGTGTAAACCCTTTCTGTGGTACAAGCGGCTTTTTTAAAGCCTCCCAACATTGATTTGTATATTCTTATTATAGCAAATTTATGCTAAAAAAGCAATTAGTCAACGACTTCAACGCCCATTGAACGAGCTGTGCCGGCGATAACTTTTACAGCACCGTCAACGTCAACGGCGTTAAGCTGTTCGCGCTTGAGCTCGGCAATTTCTTCGAGCTGTTTTCGGGTGATCTTGCCAACTTTTTCGGTGTGTGGCTTGGCGCTACCCTTTTTGATGCCAATCTTCTCACGGATCATGTCATCAACTGGCTGCCCAAGGCTCTTCCAGGTAAAGGAACGGTCTTCGTACACTTGAATGTGAACGATGACGTCCTTGCCCATCATATCTTTCGTTGCGTCGTTGAATGGGTTGATGAAATCCATCATGTTTAGTCCCCATTGACCGAGGGTTGAACCAACTGGAGGACCAGCGGTCGCACGACCAGCAGGTATACGGAGCTTAAGATTTCCGATAATTTTCTTTGCCATAATTTTTTCCTTGTACTAAATATTATTTGAAGCGATATTTAGTGCGTAACTTATTTATTATACCTTTTTTACCTGTAGTGCGTCAAGCTCGACAGAGGTATCGCGACCAAACATGCTAACCATGACTTTAACCTTGCCCTTTTGGTTGTCGATTTCTGAGATAGAACCATCGAAACCTTTGAAAGGTCCGTCGATGATGCTAACAACTTCGCCTTCGTTGAAGTCGATGAAGTGCTTAGGATCGTCGACACCCATGCGCTTCTTGATCTTGCTGATCTCTTGCTCTGATACAGGTGTAGGCTGGGTGCTGGTACCAACAAAGCCGGTAACTCCGGGCGTGTTGCGAACAATGTACCATGTTTCGTCTGTCAGTTTCATCTCTACTAGAGCGTAGCCTTGGAAAATTTTCTTTTCAACAACTTTTCGTTTGCCATTTTTGATCTCGATTTGCTTTTCCTTAGGAATAATAACGTCGAAGATTTTGTCGGCCATGTCGACGGCGTTAATGCGCTGACGAATGCTGTCGGCAACTTTTTCTTCGTATCCACTGTAGGTGTGGATGGCGTACCATTGGCGAGTTGAGTCGTATCGGTTGTGTGACATGATGATCCTTCTTGTTGATTATCCGATTATGAGTTCGAATAGGAATTTAAATAATGTATCGAGCAGAGTTATTAGTACTAAGAAGAAGGTGCTAAACAAGATAACCGCTAGTGTCAAACTCCACGTAGCCTTTCTGTCGGGCCAGCGAACTTGACGTAGCTCTTTCCAAGCTCCTTTGAAGTACTCTATAATCGGCGCAAACAACGAAACTTTTTTGCGATCTTTTTTGATGCGGGTTACTTTCGTCTTCTCTGCCACGATTTACCTCCAAATTTAAAAGTCTGCTGCTGCAGACTGTCAAGTAGAGTATAGTCTACGACTACCGTTTAGTCAAGGATTTACTGTGGTATGATGGTTTAAGATGTTAGAGGTTATTTTGATTATCATATATATACCGCTGACCCTGGCGGTTGGTCTAGCCCTGAGACAAGTTTGGTTTGCTTGGCGCCACTTTACGCCACCAACGCCGTCACAGCAAGCCAAGGCCGGAAACCTTCCGAGTGTCACTGTTTGTATCCCGGCTCGCAACGAAACGCACGCAATGTCGGATTGTTTAGAGTCTGTCCTTGACTCTACTTACCCGAAGCTGGAAATTATTGTGCTTGACGACAGTTCTCTCGACGACACCTCTAATCTAATTAAGTCCTTTGCGCATTCCGGCGTTCGCTTTGTATCAGGCCAAAAATTACCAACGGGCTGGCTAGGTAAGAATTTCGCACTCGAAGGTCTGTTACAGGAAGCTAGCGGTTCATTGGTGCTATTTCTTGACGTCGATACAAGACTTCGGCCACAAACTATCGGTCAGCTGGTTAGTTATATGGACCAGGAGGGCGCCAGCATGGTGTCTGTGCTACCTAGACGTGAGGACGGTTGGCGCTGGAGCGTATTATTATCACCGCTTAGGTATTTTTGGGAGATCATGTTTCACCGAGTGCTTGCCCCGCCAGCCGCTAGCAACGCCTGGATGATAAAAAGGCAAGACCTGCTAGACTACGGCAGCTTTGCGTCGTTAAAGGACGCCATCAAGCCCGAGTCGCACCTGTCGGCTTATTTTGCTCACCGAGATCGCTATCGCTTCCTGGTCGGCACTAGGGCCCTAGGGCTAAGCTACGAGAAGAAATGGCGGTCACAGCTCGCTACTAGCAGCCGACTGCTTTACCCGCTACTAGGGGGTCAATGGGCGCCTGCTTTGATAGTTATGTTCGATCTCGCCCTGCTCCTAGTGCCGCTACTAGCCCTGCTTTACCTTGGTCCGGCACTCGACCTGATATACGTTCTTTATGCCCTTTTATTACACCTGGCTTTTTCGTTGCTATACGCCATGTATACAAAGCGTGTCTGGAGCCAGGGGTGGTGGCTAGCGGCCGTAATATGGCCTATTATTGTTCTTCAAGAAATAGTCTTAATAGTTGCTAGCTACATAATGTATCAACGCAAAATTGTTACTTGGAAGGGTCGTCCGATTCGCTCGGAAGTTCAAAACTAAAGCTCGACCCATGATTAAGTCGGCTAGTTAACTCAATCTTTGTCTTAAGCTTGTTGGCAAGTTTAGCAGAGACGTACAATCCAAGTCCGGTGCCGTTTGTCTCGCGAATGCGAAAGTCTTCGCTTCTATAGAATTTGTCGAAAACCTTCACCTGTTCGCTTCGACTAATTCCGATACCGGTATCTTTGATTGTAAAGCGAACGGTCTTTTTGCGACGATCGGCAATGATGGTAATGGTTCCTTTTTTAGTGTATTTGATAGCGTTTGTTATGAAGTTCTGGAGAAGTTCTTCTAGGTATAGCCGACTGACGTTTACTTTACCAAGCTTTGTGCCAAGGTCTAGGTCTAGGTGTAGTTTCTTAGCTCGGGCCTCGTCCTCGTAGCGACTATGCATCGTGTGCAGTAGTTCCTTCACGTCGATTATTTCAGTAGAGTCGCCCACCCCTCTTTCGGCTCTAGACAGGGTGCTTAGGTCGTTTACCATTTTAGCGAGATAAAGAATTTGGTCGTGAGCGGTTCTAACGGTTTCGGCCAATACTTTAGGGTCGGGTTTGACAGACTGCTTTAGCAGTAGACTGAGGTTAGATACGGTACCCTCGACAATGGTGATAGGAGTGCGTAGTTCATGACTGACGACGCTAATAAACTCGTCGCGCTCTTCTTCGAGACTTTTGCGCTTAGTGACATCTCTCACAATTAAGATGTAGCCACCAAGAGACTGGGCTTTCTTGTGTCGGCTGAATGAACTGCGAATCGGGGCATAAGTTATCTCTAGTCTTATCTGCTCGCCGTCTTTATAAGTATGCACAAAGTCGTCGCGACTGCTGGCTTTTCTGGTCGATTTCAACACTTCAAGAAGGTTAACTTTTTCTTTATTGCTGTCGGTTAGAGAGAATATAGATCCGATAGAGAAACCTTTTATGCTGTCGTTGGTGTCAAGAAGGTCTAGGGCGGCCGCGTTGTAAAGCAGTATATTGCCTTTTTCATCAGTGCTAAAAGCGGCGTCCGTAAGATTGTTGATGATAGTGGTCGTTCTCTCGTACTGCAATCTCTCGTTTTGCTGACTTTTTATGACTTCTTGGCGCCGAGTTTCTTGAGCGGCTATTATCCAGACCAAAGGAGCCCCAATGGTGATTATACTTAAGGTTCCGATAAGATTCTGACCGATAATATCTGGCTGTGTGGAGCTGCGAATCACGATATCGATAAATGAAGTAATCACCACCGAAGCGATGCTAAAGCTTAGCCCAAACCAGCTAAAATAGAGGTGTGACGCTAGAAACAATAACGAAATTGCTGGTGCAAAGGGGTTAAGAAAGCCAGTTATGCCTACTAAACTGGCAATGGCCAGAGCGTGAAAAAGTATAATTCTAGTTGCGGCGCCAAGTCGGGTGATTTTAGGCGCAAAGTACACATAGGTGCTTAGTATCACCCAGGCTAAAGATATGACGGTGGCGTAGATTGGCCCCAAGTAACTTTGGCTGCTGAACACGCCACTCATTACCAAGACGTTGTAACCTACAAATATCGGGGTCGCCACTAAAGAAACTAGCCGCACTGTCCTGTCGGAGTCTTCGTTAAACATTGGCCCACCTGTAAATGCCATCTTGCTTATGATTGTAGCATATTTAGATAGAGGGCGTCTCTGTTTTTAGGCGCCGTCGATGCTCTTTGTACAATGGGTCGGCCTTTTCTACTATTTGCCAAAATATAGTGCTGTGATTTAGTTCTTGAGTGTGCGCCAGTTCGTGAATTATGACGTAGTCTATAAGTTCGAAAGGCAGTTTCATGAGAGCGATATTTAGACTGATTGTTTTCTCGGCACTACAGCTCCCCCACCTGCCACTAGCATGCGAAAAACGGACTTTACCATAGCTGAAGCCGTGCTGCGAAGCTATGTAAGCCAGTCGTCGCGGTAGGTAACTTTTCGCTTCAATTCGAAGGGCTGCGGCCACAACGTCTCTAATTTTTTGACCTACAACGGGGTTCTCTATGGAGAGGTTTTCTGGTAGGCTCGCCACTATCTGCCTGCCTTCGCGTTTCACCGACAGGGCGTTACCCGGCACTACTATGAGGGAGTGGCTTTTGCCTATTTGCATGCCCGAATAATAACTAGACACCGGATGGGATTGTTTGCGTAGTTCTCTTAACTGCTCACGAGAAGATTTGACTAGTCGCTTTATCAAAAATAGCGGTGCGTACATTGGCAAAGACGCCCGTAGTGTGCCGTCTGGAGCCACCCGAAGCCGAACCTGGGTGGCGCGTGGGCTTCGTCGAACAACGATTTTACCAAATTCGTCGTCCTGTATAACTGGCATGCGTTGCCTCCTATTGTAGTAACGTTCTGCGAGGCAACGGGCGTGAACGCTCTGGGCGAGGTTTAGCCTCAGGCCTCTCTGATGCAAGTTGTTTCAAGACAACTTTAAGCTGGCTAGCGTAAGTGTGCTTACCGCTGATAACGATCGCCGCCTCTCTAGTCACAGGTGGTTCGAAAGCGGACAGAGCGGCGTCAAAGGCTTGTGTAGAGATCTTTGAGCCGGTGGTGGTCCTAGTGGCTCGTCGTTTAGCTTCAACCGACTCGGTCTGTACCCAAACCACTAATGGCTTGTAGCCAGCTTTAATGATTTTCTTTATTAGTACCGCTCGGCTCTTTTCTGTGTCTAGGTCTGCCTCTACTAGAATAGTTCGACGGGTTTTTAATAACTCAGACAAGAGAAGATCTACGACCCCAGCGCTTTGCTTGTCGTCTAGTCCATAAGAACTTGTTATAGATGATTGGTTGATGTAGGGCGCATCAAAAGTGTCAGCAAAACGTGCTGCAAACGTGGTCTTTCCTGCACCCGGTATACCCACCATAACAATCACGTGCGGACTCGCGGAAGTGAGTTGTCTCATAGAAAATAGTATACCACCTCAGATATAAAATGAGAAATCGTTACTTTTGATGTTTTTGGAACTTCTCGTGAATAGTCTTGAAGTCGTTCTGAATGGCGTCAAGTTCGGTGTCAGATAAATCTTCAATGTCGACAAACTCAGTATGAGCCGCTCGGTTGGCGCGGATAAGCTCGCTTAGCTTCAGCTGCATAGCTCTAGCGTCTCTGTTCTGGGTGTTCTGAATGGCGAATACCATCAGAAACGTGACAATAGTCGTAGTGGTGTTAATAACTAATTGCCAAGTGTCCGAAAAACCGAATAATGGACCAGAAGATGCCCAAACGATAATAAGCATAGTTGCCAAAAGGAAGGCCGTAGGTGAGCCAAGCTTGTTGGAGACGCTCTGTGATATCTTGTGGAACGAATCTTTAGTCGAAGCTTGAGGTGCGCTTGTCTCGACCGGTACGACGTGTCGGATAATTTGTAATCGGTGTTTTTGAGGTGGTTTAGTAGTTTTTTCAGTAGTCATAGCGGTAGTATACCATGTCGAAATTAAAATATCACTCTTTCTGCCTAAGCTTAAAGAGTGATAGTAGATAAGTGTGCGTCCTCGAGTGGCGCGCCTTCCCGTGCAAGATCGGACGGCGCGCCACTCTTGGGCAACTTCATGCTGCGTTCGGCTTCATGAACAGCACGGCATTGACAATGCCACTCATCGAAACGCCGGGCCTGGTGTCGACATTGAAGGAGCCAGCGAAGAAATTCACAAACCCTTCTCCAAAAGGATCCTGACGAACAACCACTCGGTCACCCGACTCGATCTCTTCAGGAATCTGGGCGAGAATTGCATCTTGGTCCGACTTAGGGTCGACCAGTACGGTAATTGTACGCAAGATGACCTCCACTCATCAAATGAAAGCGGTTACTTTCGTTCGTTATTATACCAGATATATGCCGTATGTCTATATGGTATAATTGATGCATGGATACACAACCAACACCCCAACCACAACAAACACAACCTCAAGCCCAAGCCGCAAACTCAAATGGCGCAATACAAACAGAGGTGCAGTACTCTGTAGGCCTTCTGGCCAAACCTGCAAAGGCTGTAATTTCTTACGATGGAAATGGCCTCATTCAACTTGTCGATAGCACCACAAATACGGCTGTATTCTCTAAGCATATTCATGAGATGGGAAAGGTAACTCGAGCCGAGTACGCACTCTATATGACTGTACCTGGTATACCTAAAAAAGTAACAGTTATGTTTGGAAACGCTAAACGGTACATTACAGAAAATGCAGCAGGTATGCCCTTTGGAGTAACCGGAGCAGTTGGCGGCGTACTTCGCTCTAACCAGATGAACAAAGAAAGCGGTATTGAACACTGGGTGGCTATATTTAAAGCCAACGGTAAGATAAGCAACTTCTCTCCAAATATGGTCGTTGTTGTAGCGGTTATACTAGGTATACTAATCGTCGGTATATCAATGCTTTCTTACTTCTTTCAGTAAGAAATAGGGTTTCTACTCGTGTCTTAGCGCATCAATCGGATTGATGCGCGATGCACGTCTTGAGGGTACGAAAGAAACCGTCAGTCCGATGATCGTTATCAAGCCTATCATCAAGGCTATCAACAACGGAGAATGGTAGAATATATCGAAATAGTAGCTGACGCCCCTCGACTGGGCTAATCGGTTTAGTACAAAATTGACGGCAGTTCCCGCAAGGCTAGCTAAAGCCACTCCACTCAGACCGCCTATAATTGATAGTAGTAGCGCCTCAATCATAAATAGTCGTTTCATGTCGCGCGGTCTAGCGCCCAGCATAATCATTAGGGCTATTTCGCGGGTTCTCTCTAGTAGTGAAACTGTGAGGGTGTTTAACATGCCAAGGACTGCGATAACAAGACCGATTCCACCCAAGCCGGCCAATATAAGGTTAAATATTTTAAATACTTCGTTAACTTGGTCTAATGTATCGACTGGTGAGCTAGTATCAAAGCCAAAACTTTCAATGGTGCGTCTGACCTCCTCGATTGATTCACGATCTTTAACGGCCAACTTTACTTGATCGACGTCGACTATTTTGGCGTCCTCAAAGAATTTACGCGAGACAAACACCTCTAGTCCAGAAGAGTCTGATGCCGTTACTCCGCTTACATTCAGTGCCGTTAAAGGCTGACTGTCTGACCCTAGCGAGAGTTTTAACTTTATTTCTGAACCCACTGCCGCTTCAGGGCTTTCAACGCCGAGGGACTCGACTAAGTACTGACTCATCATAACCTGCGAATCTTTTGAGGGGTCAATAAACCCGCCGTTCACCATCTGAAGGTTAGCTAAGCCAAAATAGGCTGCATCTACGCCGTACACAACCGTGTCTAGGGTGGAGCTGCCCAACTCTACTTGACCAGCGAGGATGTTTAGGCCACTTACCTGCGTGACATCCTTTATAGCGCCTATCTTTTCGATGTTTTCGGGCGATAGCTTGAGAATAGTGGGGTCTGGTGAGGTGACGTCGATTGTTTCAATTGATTTATTGCCGGCCACTTCACCTTGTACGAGATTCTGTAAGCCCAGGCCGAACGACAAAAGCAGGTATATCGAGCCAATCCCTATCGTTACGCCGACGATCGTGATAAAACTTCGAAAGCGCTTAAACTTCAGGTTGGCAACTGCTAACCTAAAAATAATTCCAAAATGAATGTGAGCTTTTCGATCGTTTTTATTCATGCTTTGTCCATTCTTGAAGTCGGGCTTTGACGTTCGTCATAAGGTTTGCGGTAACTTTCTGGATGTCTGACTTTTTAACTCTAGTGATAACGCCGTCTTCTATCATTAGGAGTTGGTCGCCCAAAGAAAGATACTCGATATTGTGGGTCACCAGAACGACAGTGCGGTTCATCTTCTTGTTGAGCGTTAACAAAAGAGAAATTATGAGATCGCCATTCTTTTTATCCAGGTTTCCGGTCGGCTCGTCAGCAATTATAAACGGTGGGTCGTTCACTAGAGCCCGCGCCATAGCTACGCGCTGTTGCTCACCGCCCGACAAGACGGTCGGATACTTAGATGCGTGACTTTCCATACCTATTCGCTTAAGGGCTCTTAGGGCATCTTCAGCAGCCTCGTGCTGCTGTTTGCCAAGGAAATATAGCGGCATGGCTACGTTCTCGATGACACTGAGGCTTCGTACCCAGTGACTGGTCTGGTGCACCATACCCATGGTTTTAGCTCGGAAGTTGGCTCTGTCGTCGGCGCTCATCGAGGACAACTTACCACCTTTGTAGGTTATATAGCCCTCGGAAGGCGCGTCTAGTCCTATCAACATATTTAACAGCGTAGTTTTACCGCTACCAGACGGGCCGTAAACAATCGTAAAGCTTCCCTCTTCAATAGAGAAGTTGGCTTTTTTAACAGCAACTACCGACTCACCTTCGGTCTGGAATTGTTTGCTGACGTTTATGACGTCCATTATTATAGGGTTCTCGCTCTTCATACTTATATTCCCAGAATACTTTGGATTGAGTTAATAATAATGGTTAGAATACTATCGGTCGGACGCCCAATGACTGCCGAGCGACTGTCGCCGGAGGTAGTGTTGTTGGAGCGGTCGCTCGATACTGGCTGTAAGTAGTACACGTTGGCCACTGGTAGGTCGGAGATTATTACCACGTGGTCGGTAGTCAGCTGGCTATCTTGGGCGGTACGGTTCGGGAAATCGGTTCCGCTGGCGCCCAGACCATAAGCAACCTGACTTGTCGAAGGCTCGTCTGTCTTCCAGTAAACTACTATTTGGCCTCTTGCGTCGCCACCACTACCCTTGATAGCAGTAGTAACCTTTATGTCGCTTATAGACGGAGCTCTGGTGTCTAGGGCTGTACGGAATACCTGACGGTCGCTAATCGCTAGATTACCATCCGCATCGCGGCTCTGAGCCAATAGGAAGTAGTTACTATCGTCTTCCAGGCCTTTAATTATTATCTTGTGGTCGCTAGTTTTTTGTGAAGAGTACACGTCGGTGCCGTTGGTGCCGATTTTACCGTAAGTAATAGTTGAGTCTGCCGGGACGTTGGTGCTCCAGGTTATTTCTTGTGTACTCGTAGGCTGGCCTGCAACAGGCTGGAACCGTAAGTTGCTGATACGCGGACGAGGTGGCGTTTCGAACGAGTCGGTTCGGTTGCTATCGTATTTGTTGCCTTCCGAGTCAAATGTATTTAAGCGGAATGAGTAGTTGCTGCCGTCGTCTAATCCAGTTAGTTCTACTAGGTAAGTAGACTCGCTTCGAGAAGTATTAATGGTTTTAACTCCGCCAAAGCTGTCGCTTTTGCCGTATAGTAACTCGACTTTAGTGGCCTCAGTCGACGTAAACTGGACTATGGCGCTGGTTAGGTTCTTTTTTACCACTTCGACATCCTTAATGCTTGGTGCCGGTAAAGTGGTGAAACTGAGTTCGCTACTAACTCCAGTATTGCCATCTTCGTCCGTCCATTTGACTTTGTAGTAGTAGGTGGTGCCAGCCTCTAGGTTGAACAGCTCCAGTTCATGAGCCTGCGTTTGGTCGCTAACTGTCACTTCGCTCGGCAGATATACCCCGCTGGTGGTACCGTATTGAATCCGACTGTCGGAATTTCTGTCTGTCGCCCAAGCAAAGCTGGCCGTTCTCGTCCCTACTTGACTGGTGACATTACCAACCAACTCCGGGGGTGTCGTAAAGCGTCCGGTTGGGGTCATTGAGGTCGCCTCAGAGAACGCGCCGCAGTTGTTAGCCGAATCACAGGCTCTTACTTTGTAGAAATATTGTTGTTGCGATAAGCCACTGTCTACGTGACTTAAACCACTGGTGTTGGCCACTTGCGCAAAGTCCGTGCCGTTGGTGGATCGTTCAATTACATATTTAGATACTCCCGCACCGGTGTTTTCTGGCTCGCTCCAAGATATAGCCAGCTTCCATAGTGATGATGCCTTGGTTGAAACATCGGCAATTTCAAAGTCCCTTACTATGCCAGGAGCTGGCGTATTTGCAGTAAACGTCACACTTGCGTAAGTGTCGTAGTTAATGTTGTTAGCTTCGTCGCGAGCTACGACGTAAAATGTATTAACTCCAGGTTGGGTTGCAAAAGCATCAGCTGGCAGCGAACGCTGTCCTGGGTTGGTGTAATTACAGTTTCCACTATTTGGCAGGACGTTGACGGTATAACAGTAAACGATGCCACTAGGCTGTCCTACGAACGACGCAGGAGCTAGCCAGTTAAACGCAAAAGAGTTACTGGTATTGGTTGTCGGGGTGGCCGTAAGGTTCTGAGGTGAGGTTGGCGAAGATGTGTTTATCTTAACGACGGTAGTTATGTGAGACTCTGAGACATTGCCCGCCTGGTCATAGGTACGGAAGTAGATGATGTTGTTACCCTCTTGTAAATCTGGGTAGTCATAAGTTTCGTCTGTTACATACGTACCGTCGTTTTCAAGCAAGTCTTGAGCGTTCTGCTCGCCCGTGTGGGAATCGCCGTACCATACACCGCCAGAGCCTATTCGGTACTGTAGGCCGGCGACACCACTATCGCTATCTTGCGCCGACTCGGCACCGCCAGTAGGCCACGTCAAAGTAACCTCTTTAGTTGAGACGAACTGAGAAGGTGCAGATATAAACGATGGGTTTCTAGGTGGTTCGTCGTCATAACGGAATGAAAACGAAGCTGGGTCGCCCGCATATACATTTCCAGAGAAGTCGATCGCGCTCACCAGCAGTACATAAGGATCTGATGAGGTCTCGAGTCCAGAGGCCAGTGCGTCAACGACTCCCAGGTCAATATTAGCCTCGGAAACGGAGTATGGACAAGCTCCACCGGTATCAACTGGTGAATCGCCCAACAAACCTTTTGTTTGAATTGGGTCGGCAGTCTCGTCTTTGCCAATATAGAGACAGTAGCCTTGTATTCCCGAACCGTTAACGTTATCCTTGGCAGCGTCCCAAGCAAAATACGGTGATTGAAGATTGGTCCAGCCTCCTGGCGATACGGCACTGTCATCTTTCTGGCGCTGCATGGTGAGGTTGCTAGCGTTTTGTTCAGGTGGCTGCTCGTCTTCTAGAAAGCTTAGGGTGAAATCGTTAAGGGTTGGGGTGCTTGAGGAGCTGTCGCTTGTGAATTCCGCTCTTATCTCTATGTATCGAGACATTGTAAGCGAATCAAGGTCGCCAAAGCCGCTGGTGCTTCCATCAGCATCTTGAGTAAAGTTCGGCGTCCAGGCTGACCATGTGGAATTGTCATCGCTAGTTCTAGCCGAAAAGCTAATTGATGTGTTTTCGGGTAATGCTTCGGTCTCCCAGCCAATGCTGTACCACTTTGTTTTCTTGCCTTGGCCAACGTCTACGACTGCACCATTCATGGTGCCCGAAGGTGAGTAACCATTTACGAACTCCACAAATGTAACTGGTATAGGTAGACTACTTCCAGTAGCCACTGATGTTCCTGTGTTTAAGCCGTACGACCCCAGAACTCCATAATACCCGGCTCCCCAACAATAAGTTTTGTCTGAAGTAGTGGCGCAAGAATAATATGCGCCGAGATTTAGTTTTGTTACCGAGCCTGACATGGTGGTGGTCGATACCGCTACGGGCGATGAGTTGGTCGAACTTGTGGCTCCGTTGCCAATCTGGCCGTACGACCCATTGCCCCAACAGTACGCTAGATTAGATGCTACGGCACAACTATGAGCATAGCCTGTCGAAATTGAGGTTACGGTTCCGCTCATAAGATTAGTGGTAACGGCCGCCGGCACGTTATAGGTTGACGTAGAAGAGTTCCCTAGCCTTCCGTTACCGCCGTTTCCCCAACAGTATGCTGATCCTGATGCTATGGCGCAGGTATGCGCATCGCTAGCAGAGATAGCCGTCACGGTACCCGTCATGCCTGCGGGGATTACAGCTACTGGACTAGTTTTGTCTACAGACTCAGCATTTCCAAGCTTGCCGTTAGCTCCGTCGCCCCAACAGTAAGCGGCGCCAGAAGCGATCGCGCAAGTGTGTGCATTGCCTGCCGTAATGCTAGTTACATTACTAGATAGCAGACCGTTGTTTACGGCTACTGGCGTGCTAGAGGTGGTTGTAGCGCCGTTTCCTAACCTACCGTCGCCCCCCTGACCCCAGCAAAAAACTTGTCCTGAAGATATAGCACAGGTATGGTAATACCCAGACGCAATCGCACTCACTGTCCCCGACATCAGCGATGTCTCCACGGCTACTGGTACGTTAGAGGATGTCGTAGAGCCATTTCCAAGAGACGAAAAGTCACCGATTCCCCAGCAGTAAACACTTCCCGACGAAAGGGCGCAGGTATGGTAATAACCTACCGATATTGAGGTTACGGGGCCCGACATCAAAGATTTATCAACCGCTACAGGGTAGTTTGAGTCATCATTGCTGCCGTTGCCTAACTGTCCGTAATTATTGCGCCCCCAACAGTAGGCATCACCATCGATAACCGCACAGGTGTGATTGGTCCCGCCGCTAAAACTATCAGCTGATTGCATAAAATCAATATCAGCTGACTCCGATATTTTGTACGGTGAGCTTACGGCGCTGCGACCGTAGTTCTGTATACCCGTCTGCCCGGTCGCATTACTACCCCAACAGTTCAAATAGCCGTCTTCAACTGCGCAAGTGGATATATCACCAGCCGAAATATCAGATATTTCGCCGTCCATCTCTACGGTGCTAACTGCTACCGGAGTATTGGCGCTTGTAGTAGAACCGTCGCCTAGTTGTCCGTTGCCGTTCTCGCCCCAGCAATAAGCCGTGCCATCGGCTATAGCGCAGGTGTGAGTAGACGATACCGACTGCCTGGAGCCAGCAGAGATATCACTTACAACTCCCGACATTATAGAAGTCGAAACTGCAACCGGAACACTCGAGTTAGACCCGACGCCGTTACCTAACTTGCCGCTAGAACCATTACCCCAACAATATGCCTGGCCTGAAGAGATCGCACAAGCATGGTAACTGCCTGCAGATATCGCAGTAACATTACCACTCATCAAAGTAGTCGTAACAGCTTGAATTGTATATGAGCTGGTAGTGCCACCGCTGCCTATTTGACCATTTGTTCCAGCACCCCAGCAATATGCTTTACTGTCGGCCACCGCACAGGCAAATCTGCTGCCGACCGAAATATCTGTAACCGTGCCCGTCATTGTTGAGGTCGGTAGCGCTATGGGTGATGACCTGTCTGAGCCAAAGACACCCAGCTGGTTGGAGTTATTGCGGCCCCAACAATATGCCTGGCCGGAGGCTATTGCGCAAGCACTATCTAGCCCGATGGAAATTTTAGTTACTGCGCCAGACATAATTGATGTGCTTACGGCCACCGGTGTGTTGTAGCTATTAGTGTTGCCGTTACCTAGCTGCCCATAGTTACTTCTGCCCCAACAATAAGCGGCGCCAGAAGATACGGCACAAGATGAGTTTACACCGGCCGATATGTCAGTAACGCCAGTCAGTTCACTGTTGCCATCTACAGATTTTACTTTGACTGGCAATATGGTGCTCGTATTGCTGCCGTCGCCAAGCTCTCCATAGGTGTTTGTGCCCCACGCCCAAACGGTACCGTCACTTTTTAAAGCTAACGAGTGTGTCGGCCCGTGCGATATTTTTTGGATACCTCTCATATCTGAATCGCTTGACGCTAACTTCAATGACGCATCTGCTTCAGCTTCAGAACAATCTTCGTCGGTGTAGGCCGCACCCTCGACCTCAAGTCCCTCTAGGGTTATTGGTGAACAGTCACCGCTAATTTTGTTATAGGCAAAGTCCGCGTTTGAGGTCCAGGTTAGAGTTTGCTCCGCTCGAGCAAGTATAGCTGGAAGGAAGGTTCCAATGACAAGTATGGCAACTGCCAGAAAAGACCCCGAAGATATCAAGACGGCTTTTCGTTTCCCTTTTAATTTAGCTGAGATGGAATCAAAAAAACGACTAGAAAATCTAGGCAGTTTGATAGATCTAAAAAAACTTCGTTTTACCTTCACCAATTACCCTCTCGAGAACATAGTTCTTATACTTAAATGTATCACGCATCGGCGTGCTTGAGAAGTGCTGATTTCCGCTCCGATAGATAACATTTTCCACACAAAGAGTTGTAGGTAGCGTCTAGACCGTCAATAGCTACTTGATCACCGCTAAAGACATACCGGCCATCAATTATCCGAGTGTTAAACTCGGCCTGAGAGCCGCAAATACACATGGTGGGTAACTTTTCTATATTGTCAGCGACTTCCATGAGTCGTTTGCTGCCAGGAAACATCTTAGACTGAAAATCGGCTCGCAGTCCATAAGCGATTACCGAAACATCGTCAAACTTGGCAATCTCCAGAAGCTGGTCCACCTGTTCTGGAGTGAGAAACTGTGCTTCGTCGACAAATAGACAATTATACTTCTTGTTAGTGCCGAGCGTCTGAAGTTTTTTGCGTATGTCTAGCTCTGGAGTTGACAGGAAATCAACCTTCCTAGTAAGTTTGGCTCGCGCGACGATGTTCACATCACCTTTCTTATCTACGCTTGGCTTCGTTACTAAAACCTGGTGACCTTGCTCTTCGTAATTATACGCAGCGTTTATCAGGGCGGTGCTTTTACCGCTGTTCATCGCTCCGTATTTAAAATGCAGCTTAGACACGGGAGTTTACCCTAAAGGTAGCGTAGAGCATCGCGCTCTCGGTAAGCAACCGGATACCCGTACAGTTCCGCTACCGGCTTAATAGCTTGTAGTACTTCAGATTGAACGTTTTTGTAGTTGCTATCACTTTTGTTGGCATTATCAACTTCGATAACGTCTTTGCCCTTATGCGGCCCGGTGTATGTCCAGGATTTAAGACTTATCCAGCCATCAAACAAGTCGGAGTTTTCTTTAGCCAGAGAACCACATAGCTTTACTGCACCAGCTCTGTTGTTAACTGACTTGTCGACGATTAAGAACCCTACATTGATCGAACTTACATCCGGCAAATTATATTCGTCTATGAGATTGCAGACTTCTGACCTAGTGTTGGATTCACCCCTAAGACCAACCTTGTATGTGTTGTTGGACGGTTGAAGCGTTATACCGCGCTCAGAGTTCTGCACGGCCTTCTTGAATGTAGCTAGAGACTTTATGCTAGCAGAAGAGCTGTCGGTGATATCTATTGAAACTATCGGGTTGTCTGCGATAGACTCCTGAGCATTGGTCCGGTAACGTATACTCATCCATCCAATTTTACCGGCGTCACCCCTATTATCAAATTTGTTTACTATCTCTGATATGGACTGGTCAGTAGCGCTTTTGCCTATAAATATCTGGACGCCGCAGTCTTGCTCAACAAAAGGAAGTGGCGTTGAGCAGACCTTCCGGGTATCTTCGACTCCTGCTATAGTTCTATACTCTTTAAACGACGCCGGTTCAAAGCTGTTTGCTATAGCTGTGATAATGCCGATTAAAAGTGGTATTAGAATTATAGCGCCTACTACATAGCCTACAATTTTTTTGATTTTGCTATTCTTCATAACAGTATTGTACAACGTGCCGATATTAATTCATATTAAAATAGGCCCCGATAAGGAGACTATTTAAAAGATTCTATATGGCAGGGGCACGTGGAATCGAACCACGATCCTAGGTTTTGGAGACCCATATACTAACCGTTGTACTATGCCCCTGTACAGATGTGTATTGTACCAGAAATTGACAAGATAATCGAGAATTAAAGAACCCCCTTCGCTCGAAAGCAAAGAGGGGTGTGACCGGTCCTGCGTGGTGAGCGCAAGCAGGACCGGTCGGGTTGTGCATATGAGCGTCTGCTCGGACAAACACACACGATCATATCGAAAGCCGAAGCTGCTCAAATTCGATACGTTCGCGAGAACGGCCGGAAAGGTGACGGCGCTCGCTCTACTCAAACACAACCATGACATACACTCCGGTGGCTCGGTCCGGGTGGTATATGTCATCCCGCTACTGCCTTTTCGTAGGCCGTAGGCGTAGCAAATTGAGTATCCCAAATCATACGTGGAATGTCAATTATCTTTCTGTTACCATAAGAGCAATGAATATCGTGGTTGTCGGTGGTGGGTTCGGTGGCGTCAAGACCGCTTTGGAGCTGAGTAAGCGCAGGGTGGGCAAGATAACGCTTATCTCTGACGTGCCATATTTCCTGCACCACGCAACTCTGTACTCGACCGCCACAGGCAAGAATTATGCCGAGTCGGTCATTCCGCTGGAGGACATATTTGCGCACCACCCTGACGTGAAGGTTGTCAAAGACCGCATCACCGACCTCGACCATCATCGAAAGATTGTCATCGGCAAGAAAGCGCAGTACTCCTACGATCAGCTAGTACTGGCGCTCGGCTCTGTTACGACCTTCTTTGGCATCCCTGGCATGAAACAGCGAGCGTTTGGTATCAAAACACTGGACGAAGTTAAAGAGTTTCAGAACCACATTCACAATGAGGTTATCGAGAAAAAACTTGGCCGGGAGTATTTTGTCATCGGGGCTGGCCCTACCGGAGTTGAACTGGCGGCTTCGTTAAACGAGTACCTCCAATCTCTCATCCATCTGTACCGCATTAAAGGTGCTCGCTCGCGCGTCACACTCGTCGAGGCTGCTCCACGGATACTACCAAAAATGTCCAAGACTGCCTCGCGTAAAGTAAGCAAGCGGCTTAAACAGCTTGGGGTGCGTGTCTGGGTCAACCAAAGGGTCGAATCGCTCGACGACGACTGCATCGTGATTGATGGCCAGAAATATCCAACCAAAACCGCTGTCTGGACCTCTGGAATGGCCAATAATCCCTTTTTCCAGCGCCACGACGACCTGTTTTCGCTCAATATTCAGGGCCGGGTGGTAGTCGACAGCCATCTGGAAGCCAGACCTAACATCTACGTGATCGGTGACGGCAATGACGTTAAGTACAGCGGCATGGCTTGGCCGGCACTGAAACAAGCTACTCATGTTGCCAAAAATATCGCCCGCAAAAAATCTCGTAAGCCCTTACGTAGATTTTGGCCGAAATCAGTTCCTACTGGTGTACCCGTTGGCGGATCGTGGGCTTATGTTGAGTGGCACGGACTACACGTTAGTGGACGCCTGGGTCACTGGGTGAGACGGAAAATGGAGTTGTATGGTTACTGTCAACTAGTACCCTTGAGAGTTGCTTTGCCAATTTGGCGTTCTCATTACCTGAAAAATATCGACGATTAGCACTTTCTCTGTTAAAGGTGTTGTAAACGCCTACGCTTATCTCTATAATCAAAGGCAGTATGAGAATTCTTATGTTGGGTTGGGAACTTCCGCCCCATAACAGTGGTGGTATGGGTGTAGCTTGCTACCATCTCTCAAAAGCACTCGCGCTCCAAGGCTCGTCGATCGACTTTGTTGTCCCCTATTCGGCCGCTCACGACGACATCGACTTCATGGAAGTGCACAATGCGACTGACCTTTCACCTCTGCATAAGTTCGGTATGGGCGCATATGACGGCATATCGGCGCAAGATATGACCGAGAGTGGCGCGCCCAGCACAATAAGGGCTGTACAGAAGCAGTACCTCGACTACATCGAACAGTTCGCTACCAAAAAAGAATACGACGTCATCCATGCACACGACTGGCTGACGCTTGAGGCCGGAGTGCGTGCCAAAGAACTTACCAACCTGCCGCTCGTAGTCCATGTTCACGCTACCGAATTCGATCGCGCTGGCGCTAATTTTGGTAACCCCCTAATCCACGATATAGAGCGACAGGGTCTCTTGATGGCTGATAGAATCTTTGCCGTCAGCAATATCACGAAGGACATCATCGTAAAGCGCTATGGTATACCGGCTGACAAGGTAGAAGTGGTCTATAACGCCCTTGATGTTTCTAGCTTTGATGATACTTACGCCTACGACCAGCAAACGTATCGTTACCTCGAAGGGCTGAGGGCAGAAGGTTACACAGTCATCAGCGCTGTAACTCGGCTGACTGTCCAGAAAGGCCTAACCTACCTGATCGAGGGCTTAGCTAAAGCCCTTCAAAAATACGATCGCATCGTGTTGTTATTGGCTGGCGATGGCGAACAACGTGACGAGCTGATCAAGCTAGCGTCCTCATACGGCATTTCGGACAAGATCTTTCTCACTGGCTTTATTAGGGGGAAGAAATGGCGTGACTCTTACGCCGTATCTGACGTTTTCATCCTCAGCTCTGCAAGTGAGCCGTTCGGCTTGACGGCCCTAGAGGCCGCACACCACGACAACGCTCTTATAGTCACCAAGCAGTCGGGTGTAGGCGAAGTACTACATAGCGTATTTCGCTATGACTTCTGGGACACTGACCGGCTTGCCGACGAAATAGTTGGGATTGCTACTTCAGACGCTCTTCGTGACTCGTTGCGCCAAAATGTCATGAACGAATACGCCAGGCTTTCATGGCCAGATGTAGCTGAGCAGTGCCTACGACTCTACCGCATTCCGATAGCTACCCGAAAGGTGACGGTATGAACAAGCGTGGTATAACTTTCTACCTGCACGTCCACCAACCCTATCGAGTACGACCTTATTCGGTGTTTGATACCGCCACTAATCACAATTACTTCGACGAGCCGAACCCCTTTGGAAAAAGTAACAACCGGAATGTTTTTTTAAAGGTCGCTGATAAATCCTACCGACCCATGAACGCACTTCTTGAAAAACTTATTAAGACGCACCCTGAGTTTAAAGTCTCTTTAAGTATTACCGGAACATTCATTGAGCAGGCCGAGGAATGGGCGCCGGACGTTATCGAGAGTTTTCAGCGTTTAGTCAAAACCGGTAATGTTGAGATCGTTGCTGAGACGTATCATCACTCTTTAGCCTTCTTCTACAGCCGCGAGGAGTTTGAACGACAAGTAGACCTTCACAGACAAAAAATCAAAGAAGTTTTTGGGATCGAAGCGTCTGTTTTCCGCAACACCGAGCTTGCTTACAACGACGAACTGGCGCAGTGGGCTGAGAAAGCTGGTTTCAAGGGTGTTCTAGCTGAAGGCTGGGACCCGGTGCTCGACGGCAAGAGTCCAAACGCCATCTATCAACCAGAAGGGACGAGCAATATTAAGCTCCTACTTAAGAATTACCGCCTCAGCGACGACTTGGCATTTAGGTTCAGTAATCGGTCTTGGAAAGAGTGGCCGCTAACGGTTGACAAGTATTCAAGCTGGGTTGAGGCATCTATTTACGACCAACCGCTCGTCAATCTTTTTATGGACTATGAAACTTTCGGCGAGCACCAGTGGAGCGATACGGGCATATTCGATTTCTTTGAAGAGTTTGTTTCTAAATGGTTACAAAACCCCGACAATACTTTCTACACCGTATCTGAAGCTATCAATACGTCTGATATTGCCGGAACTTTGAGTATGCCACAAACCGTCACTTGGGCTGATACCGAACGAGACCTAACGGCTTGGACCGGTAACACGATGCAGCAAGAGGCGCTGGGGTATATATACGCACTCGAGAAAGATATACTTCGTACCAATGACGATGATCTCATCCGCGACTGGAGACTCCTTCAGACGTCCGACCATGTTTACTATATGTGCACCAAGTGGTTCACAGATGGCGACGTTCATGCCTACTTTAGTCCTTACGACTCACCTTATGATGCTTTCTTGTTTTACCTAAACGCTGTACGTGATATTCGTTGGCGATTGCACGAAAACCACAATACAGGGGGCCTAGGTGGCTAGACCGATCGTTCTTAGTAACGGTGAACTTCACGTCGGCCTTAACAATTACGGGGTCGTCCACGACTTTTACTATCCCTACGTAGGGTTTGAAAATCATGCCGCCGGAGAAGGACTCAGGCACAAGGTTGGCGTCTGGGTAGATGGATCTATAAGTTGGACGGACGGGCCTGGTTGGAAGTTTGACTTCTCCTACCCGCATCAAGCCTTGGTCGGCCGTACTATAGCCAGAAACGAAGCGCTACAGATATTACTTGAGTTCGATGACTTCGTGGACTCTGAGATGAGTGTCTACATGCGTAACATCCATGTAGTCAACACAGCAAACGTGGACAGGACTATTCGCCTATTTACTTACCAGGCCTTTGCTATTGGTGACTCTCGCAGTAACACCGATACCGCCCAGTATTTACCCGACAGCGATGCGGTACTTCACTATAGGGGTCGCAGAGCATTTGTAGTTTCGGGAAAAGTTAATGACAAGCCTTTCGACCAGTATTCGGTAGGGCTTTTTGGCATAGAAGGACACGAAGGCTCTTTCCATGATGCCAACGACGGCGAGCTAGGTGGAAACAACGTTGAGCATGGACGGGTAGACTCTATCCTTCGCTTTACATTAGATGTTAAGGCCTCTTCATCTGTCCGAGCTCACTATTGGATTTCCGCTGGTATGTCTACGCGCGAAGCACTCTACATTCATCGTCAGGTACAAGAAGAGGGTCTGGTTGAACGTCTGCACTCAACTGCACAGTGGTGGAAGAACTGGTTGGACCCAGCTATTAAAATGAGTTTTAAGATGCCAGAAGAACACCGCAAACCTTTTGTTTACAGCATCATGATACTAAAATCACAAATGGACAAGCGAGGTGCGATTATAGCCAGCACCGATAGCTCCATGCTTAACTACTCACGTGACGCCTACGCTTACTCATGGCCGCGCGACGGTGCTTACGTCATTTGGCCCTTAATACGTCTCGGCTACTATCAGGAAGCCTACCGTTTCTTTGAGTTCTGCCAAAGGGGTGTTCATCCCGGAGGCTACTTAATGCATAAATATCGTGCCGATGGTGCTCTTGGAAGCAGTTGGCACCCATACGTACATGGCGGCACGGTCGCGCCACCTATTCAAGAAGATGAGACCGCTTTGGTGGTATTTATGTTCGTTCAGTTTTATCAACTTAGCAAAGACAGCGCCCTAATACGTGATTTTTATCACGCATTAATACGTCCGATGGCCGACTTTTTGGCAGAAAACATCGATAAAACCACCGGCCTACCGAAACCTAGCTACGACTTGTGGGAAGAGTCCTTCGCAACGTTTACCTACACTACTGCCGTCACTTTCGGTGCTCTAAAAGCGGTCGCAGACATGGCGCAATCAGTCGGCGATGATGAAAACGCTGTTAAATGGCAGTTGGCGGCCAACGACATTCAAGAAGCGGCCCAGAAGCACTTGTACAATGATGAACGAAAAGTTTTCTATAAGAGCGTATCAGTGGTTGACGGTAAGTTGTCGCAGGATCCCACGATCGATACCTCGGCCGTTTTTGGTTCGTTTATGTTTGGGCTCTTTGGGCCTGATAGCGACGAAGTCGTGTCTTCGGTTAAGACCGCTTCAGAGGTGTTTAATACTTCAGATGAAATGCCCGGTTTACCCCGCTACGAAAACGATCCTTACAGGCGAACTTCAGAAAGCGTTACTGGAAACTGGTGGCATATATGTACATTGTGGCAGGCACAGTACTATGTAGCCAATGGAAATGACGCCAAGGCCCTTAATATATTAGATTGGGTCCAGCGCCACGCATTTTCCACCGGGATGTTAAGCGAACAAGTTAACCCTGTCGATGACAAAAAGGTGTCGCCAGCGCCATTGACTTGGTCACATGCCGAATATGCCTCTACCCTACTAGATTACCTGGAGAACGGACGTGAGTAAGCTTTCCCGTCCGATACACAAAGTGGTCCAAAGGCACTCGCGCTCTAGGCAACGGCGCGCTAAGGTTTTGAGAAAAGTAGCTAAACTTCACGACTTCTTGTATTTTGGGTCTATACACCGAGAGGACGACATTGAGCCGATCCACGGTTTTACCGCATCAGTAACCCATGTTGATCAGCATTTCTCTGTCGGCCAGCTTGATGACTACGCCGTCCGTATAGTTGATAGATTTGACACACATAATATCAACGTCGCCGGTCCACGCACTCAGATGTGGACAATTGTAGAGATAAGTCTCTTGTCGCGAAACGTGCCTCACATATTCCTCATACCCACCGGTGAGTCAGCCAAAGAATATCAGCGCGTCTTCAGATCGCACTATCAGCTACAGCCCTTAAATGCTACCCTACTTCGTCAGCATAGCCCCGAAGTTCACGGTCGTTTTCAGATCTTAGCACCGACATCGCGCATGTTGGACGTTGAAGGGTTATTGACCACATCATTAGTTATGGGTATAGCCTCACGGTTTTGGCCGCATGGAATAGAAATTAAAGGTGACAAGCTTTACTTATATCTAACAGACCACCGTCTCTCAGAAACGATGGTCTCGTCAGTGATTGCGTCAGGCCTCTGGCTAGCACAATCGATAGATGATTCGTTAGATAACTAACCCTTACGAGCTTTAACTTCGTTGCGTCCGAGGTTTTTCTTGGTTTCAGTGTAAACAGCGTGCTTTCGAGCAACTGGATCGTACTTCTTCAAGCTAATTTTTTCGGTCGTGTTCTGGGTGTTCTTGGTCGTGTAATAAGTACGGTGACCAGTGAGCTCACTGACCAAACCAACTAACTTCCGCTTTGTATTCTTTTTTGCCATATCAATGTTTGATTATACCAAATTAATCTGTTGTTAGCAAGTATACGTGGAGCCACGACTGGGACTTGAACCCAGGACCCCTTCCTTACCATGGAAGTGCTCTACCACTGAGCTATCGCGGCGTAACCCTGGTAATTATACTGTATATATCCTTATTTTTGAAGCCCAAGTACAACCAGATGCTCTATGTGTGGCGTTCTAGGAAAGAAGTTGTAGCCGCGACATTCCTCTATCATATACTTGTCCCTCAAAAGAGCGACGTCGCGGGCCTGTGTAACGGGGTTGCATGACAGATAAATAATCTTCTCTGGCGTGACCTCAAGCAATCTCCCGATGACGTCTTCGTGAAGGCCGGCCCGAGGTGGATCGACAATAATAGTTTTGTCTGTAGAAATATAATCAAGTGCATGTTCACTCGGCGCTAAAACCGCCTCGGCCTTCTTGCCTAGCGCGTCGATATTTCGTTTCATTTCCCTGACGGCGCTTTCGTTTATTTCAACAAGGGTGACATCCTCTCCACCAATCGTAAGGCCAATCGTACCCACCCCACTATACAAGTCGACGACAGGTTTGTCTTCCGGTATCCACGACTCTATGTCTTTAAGAGCTTGTTCGTACACAGGTAGATTTATCTGAAAGAAGCTCTCGGTGGCGTACTGGAAAGATATATCGATAAGTTTGTCGTTAAGCTGCCTGCCGGCTGATGTAAGGCGCTTAGTGATAACACTTGCTGGGCTCTTGGGGTTTGAATATATAACCTCTCCCCTGCCGTCCTTGATCATTATGTCCCGAAGAATATCCACTGGAAAGTCTTCGTCTTTCACGTACAGCTGCCAGGCGGTCGAGCCCTGCTGATCACACCGTATGAGTAGTGTTTTTAGCGTTCTGCCGGTAATTTTATGGTCATTTAGGGCGGCTAAAATCTCAGTAGCTTTAAGATTAATCGCTGGGTTGGCTAGACTTGTGCCGTCTACCGGTATCTTGCCGTGAGTGCCTCGACGGTAAAAGGCTAGCGAAAGTTGTTCGGTTTCGGTATCATACCAGAAACTAAATTCGATTTTATTTCGATACTCATACTGAACATCATCACTGTATACCGTTGCTTTACCCTGCAACTTAATGCCGTGAAGCTCAAAAGCTTCCTCAATAAGTTGTGCTTTATAGCTCTGCTCCGCTTCAAACATCATAATCTGCCAAGGGCTGGTAGATAGATAGCTGTCGTGGTCTCTAGGCTCAATTCTCTCTGCGCTTGGCTTGATCACGTTTATAACGACACCTTCAGCGTAACTAGATTTCTTTTTTGTTAGCTGGACATCAACTTCTTCACCTGGAAGACCTCCCCAAACAAAAACCTTGCGTCCATCAGCTAATTTGCCGAGAGCTTGGCCGCCGCCGACAATACGATCGAGTTTTACAATTTCCCTAGGAAGTTCTTTCTTTGCCATCTTATCCATTATACGTGCATGGCATCATTAACCCTAGTATTATGGGCTATTTATGCTAAAATAAATAAGTTGCCGCTTTAGCTCAGTTGGTTAGAGCGACTGTTTTGTAAACAGTAGGTCCACGGTTCGAATCCGTGAAGCGGCTCCAAGTTAGCAGGGGTTGTGGAGCGGTCAAACACATCAGACTGTAAATCTGACGGCTTAGCCTTCGTAGGTTCGAATCCTACCCCCTGTACCAAATTTATTAAAAACGCCTTTTATGAGGCGTTTTTACATAATCACGCGACGAGGCTGTCGAAGTGACTTCTTCTGTGCCGGCTTAACGAGACGAGCGGCATGTTCGCGAATCTTAATAGCTCGCTCTGGCTCTTCGTTGCGATCATAGGCATCGGCAAGAATAGTTAGTGTCTGAGCGGTAGGTTCTAGTCGCACAGCTTGCTCGAGGGACTCAATGGTCTTCTTGGTATGTCCGAGCTTCTCCTGTACCTTGGCATAGGCAATGTGACGCGCTGCCGACTCTGAGTCGATCGCTAAAGCCTGCTCAAAAGCTAAAGCCGCCTTGTCGTAGTTCTCGGTCTCAAAGTATATCAAGCCGACGTTGTGAAGACTGCTGGCACTTGGTTCAAGTGACTGAGCGATCTCAAAACACTCAATCGCCTCTTTGAACTGCTTCTGTTTGGCGTAAAGTATGCCGAGACGGTTGTAAGCACTGGCGTTGCGTTCGTCGACACGCAGAATAGTTAGCAGAGCCTTTTCGGCGCGCAAGTACTTACGCGAGACCAAAGATTCTTGAGCAATCGACCAGAGTTGATCAAGTTTGTCGGAAAGTTTGGTAGGCAGATCACTCACCACCTCGGCGACTGTCTGCTTTTGATAGATCGTCCAAGCGCCCAAAAGCGCAATAACAATAAGTCCTAACATTTCTCTAACAGTATATCACACCCTTACAGTAGCGCCGTGGTTAGTTGAAGTCTGATGTTGCCGTTTGCCTCTATGCGACGGTGCGTTTCCAGTAATTTATCGATGGCCTGCAAAAGCGACCAATCTTTCTTGGCTTCAACGGTCATCTTAAGCTGTTTCAAGGCGTCGTTGATTAGTAGGAGTGCCTCAGAGCGGTTATCACGGTATTTATGCGCCACTACGGCTCTATCATAGGTATTGCCAGTCACAAAGTCTCTGGCATCACGGACGATCGCCGAACGGTTTGTAAAATGCCCCTCGTCTGTTAACCGGACAATTTCAGCCGGTAAACCCTCGGCTATAAACAGCAGCTGAGTTCGACGGGCCTGGTCGGTGACGTTCAAATTGTCCAACAACTTCTCAGACTGCATTTTGCTGACAGGTCTTATGTCGATCTTCTGTACCCTAGATAGTATGGTTGGTAGTAATGTAGATGTATTGTGAGCAAGGAGCACAAAATGGGTGAAGTCATTGGGCTCTTCTAGGAGTTTCAAGAAAGCATTTTGAGCAACCACACCCATTCTCTCAACGCTATCTATGATAATTAGCCGATTGACTCCTTTAGTCTTGGTCACTTCGTAGAGGTGTCTGATGCTCTGAACAGTGATCGTCCCCCTCTCCACATCGACCACTTCTTGACGCTCCGGTAGAACCACCGTTTTTTCAAAGCCACTCTTTTTAACTATCATTTCCGCAATCGTGCGCAAACCAACGCCGTCTGGTCCGACCAGCAAAAGCGCTGACGGCATATTTTTTATTACGCTATCAATTTGCCTCTCTGAGGACGGGTGCATCACAACTTCAGGCATTACCAGCCTCTTTAAAACGAACTACAAACTCGGCCGGTGCCGGCGCGTGAAAAGTCTGTCTATGTGATGGCGGCGTTGTAATCTCAAGGCGAAGGGCGTGTAGATATAGCCTATCAGCTGATTTGGCCGAACCGTACACACGATCACCCAGTATAGGTAAGTTTAGGTATTGTAGATGGACACGGAGTTGGTGTGTTCGACCCGTTTCAGGCTTTAAGAGAAGTAACGACTCTCTGCCGTTGCTGGCCAACATCTCATAGTAAGTTATGGCTGGCTTACCGGATGGATGGACTCGAAAAGTACTTGGTTTTGAAGGGTTGCGGCCAATCGGTAAATCGATCTTAGCCTTTGGCTCTTTCGGGACGCCTTGGACTATCGCTAGATATTCTTTGTGTACAGTGCGATTAGCGAATTGTTTCTTGAGGAGCAAAGCGGTGTCCTGGTCGCGCGCACCGACAATAAGTCCGCTAGTGTCGCGGTCTAAGCGATGAACGATACCCGGACGGTTGGTGTCTAGAGAATAATGCGTATAGCGACGAATAAACTCAGCCACCGTAAACTCGTCGTTCAAAGCACCCTTACTGTGAGTCAGGACGCCACTTGGCTTATTGACTACTATCACATTATCGTCAATGAAAACAATCGGTAGCTCATGCTTAGAAAAGTCAGTTTTTTCCTCTGGGGTAAGCGAAATGATATCTGTTGTTGAGACGTCCTGTTTGGGCTTAGTCGCTACTTTGCCGTTAATTTGAACTACACCGGCTTTAATGTACTTCTGGATGGTGCTGCGAGATATGTTGGGGTATCGCTCAGCTAGCTCAATGTCCAGACGCCTTCTTGGTGACACCGTTCGAAAAACATACACATCACGAAACTTGTGTCTAACACCGTAGGTAGTGAAGCTGTCTTCGTGAGGGTTGCGTAAAAACTCGCCAGTCACATCAGGGTTGCGCAGTTTAATATATTCGAGCAAGGTCTGTTGGTTGTCGTCGGCGTGACTATCCAAAACTATAAAATAACGAACATTTTCAAAAACACAGGTGATCACTCTAACACCAGCTCGTGGCTCGTACTCGTGAATGTGGGTCAATTCTTTTGGTACGGTCAGCGACCCGGCGACCTGGAACTGCCGGAGCATCCCGAGAGCTTCTCTTCCACTGTTTTTTGCCATGCCTAAACCTTTGGCCGGAGACCTACCGACATTTGAGCTCGCAGTAAGGTTTTGTTAGCTACAGCTCTCATAACGTCTTCCGACCGCTCTAGTTTACTTAGTAGTTTTTCATCGCTAATTTCGTTCAATCGGGACTGGAACTGACGCAAGAAGTCGGCTACTGCTGTCGCCACTGCCGTCTTAAACTCGCCGTAACTCGTCTTGCCCGTCCACTCCGCATTAACATCATCCTGTGAACGATCCGTGAGCAATGACAAAATCTGTAGCAAGCTAGAGATACCAGGCTGATCGTCAAAATCAAAGTTAATAACTCCTACGCTATCGGTCGTAGCACTCATGATCTTTTGGTATGCAGCATCTGGGTCATCTGAAAGTAAGATCTTGGATTTATCGTCATCAGAGCTCTTACTCATTTTCTTTGTTGGGTCCGTCAAACTACGGATACGAAGCCCATTGTCGCGTTGGATGAACGCTTGTTGAGCCTTGGTATCAACAGGAACAGTAAAAACATCACCGAACTTGTTATTAAACCTGGTGGCAATGTCTCGTGTGATCTCAAGATGTTGAAACTGATCTTCACCCACCGGTACGTACGTAGCATTGTAAAGCAGTATATCGGCGGCCATTAGAACCGGGTAATTGAACAATCCCATGGTTACGCTTTCATTCTGGTTGCCGGATTTTTCCTTGAACTGCGTCATCCGACCCATCTCACCAACGTAGGTAAAGCAGTCCAAAATCCAGGTTAGCTCGCTATGAGCCGAAATGTAACTTTGGCGGTATAGATAAGTGCTGTCGTTGTCTAGGTCGAGACCGGCGGCTACAAAATATTTCAAGTTGTTCAGCGTTTTGCGGTACAGGCTATCGTGGTCAACCGGTGTCGTAAAACTGTGCAGATCAGGAACGAACATATTAATCTGAAACTTACCAGCAAAGTTACGTTGTAGCTCAACCATGGGCTTAAAAGCGCCAAGGTAGTTTGCGAGAGTCGGCTCTTCGTTAGAACGGACGCCTGTTAGAATCACCTGTTTTGTCATATGGTCTTATTATAGCATTGAAACGAAAAACACCCCACCAAGGGGGTGCATTTCTTTATCTGTTGGATTCGAATTATCGCTTTGAGAATTGTTCGCGCTTGCGAGCAGATCGAAGACCGTACTTTTTGCGCTCTTTCTCGCGAGAATCGCGCTTGAGCAGCTCAGCCTTTTTAAGCGTACTACGTAGGTCAGAGTGAGCGGTTGTGAGTGCTTTAGCAATCGCTAGCTTGATAGCATCAACTTGGCCAGCTACACCGCCACCTTGAACCTTGATAGTTACGTCAAAATCTTTCTGCTTGTTCACAAGGGCTAGCGGGTCAGTCACTTCAGCAAGAAGCGTTTTGTTGTCTGAAAAGTACTCAGCCGCTGGCTTCTCGTTAATAGTGATAGCCCCTTTACCCTTGTAAAGTCGGGCACGAGCAGTAGCGCTCTTGCGTCGTCCGAGGCCGTAGAAGTATGTTCCGTCATCCATCTTACTTTACCTCAACTTTCTTTGGTGTTTGTGCAGCATGGGCGTGTTCTTCACCAACGAAGACTCGGAGGCGTCCAAGACGCTCTGAAGCTAGTTTGTTGCGAGGAACCATTCCTTTAACTGCCTCTTGAATGATACGTTCTGGTGCGCGTTCGCGAACCTCTTTGAGTGTCGCGTCCTTGATGCCACCAGGGAAGCCGCTGTGGTGATAGTAAATCTTACCAGTTTCTTTATCACCGGTCACCACAACTTTCTCGGCGTTAATAACGACTACATAGTCGCCAGCGTCGATGTGAGGGGTGTAAGTAGGCTTACTCTTACCTATCAGCTTGTTAGCAATGATGGTAGCGATGCGCCCCAGAGGAGCTTCAGAAGCGTCTACCAAGAACCATTCGCGTGAAACGTCAGCAGTTTTTTGGCTAAAAGTCTTTGAGTTTGCCATTATTTGGTCTCCTTCTTGGCTACGTCCTTGATCTCATCAACAAACGCAATAGTTGCCATCTGAGCACCGTCGCCTACTCGTAAGCGGGTTCGCTCTACGCGAACATGTCCGCTTGTGCGGACCGACAGTTGTGGTGCGATGACGTCAACGAGACGGAATGCAGCTGCCTGAGTCGAAAGACCAGCGATAACGGCTCGTCGGCTAGCGAGATCGCCCTTCTTGGCCTTAGTAACAAGTTTTTCTATGTATCGAACGAGTTCTTTGGCTTTTGGAAGCGTAGTCTCGATCTTACCGTGCTCAACTAGGCTTGTTGCCAAACCTTTGAGGAGCGCTCGGCGCTGATCACGCTCTCGTCCAAATTTACGTCCTTTGTATCCGTGTCGATGCATGATTAGATATCCAGTTCTGCCAGTTTATCTTTTACTTCGTCCAGCGCCTTGCTACCAAAGCCCTTCAACTCACGAAGATCTTGCTCGCTGAGCGTAACTAGGTCACGAACAGTGCGAATTTCGTTGTTGATTAGAGCGTTAGCGGTTCGGGCACTCAAGCTAAGCTCTTCGATTGGAGTGTTTAGCTCGCCAGCGTCGTCGATGACCTCTTGTCCAAGGGGTGCAGCAGCTTCCACTACTGTACTACCGGCAAGTGCGGTGTATTGGTTAACAAGGATAGCGGCAGCTTCCTCAAAAGCGTCGCGTGGGCTCATTGTGCCGTCTGTCTCAACATTGATCTGTAGACGGTCGAGGTTAGTTTCCTGACCGACACGAGTAGCGTCAACCTTGTAACGAACTCGTAGTACTGGGCTGAATACAGCATCAAGAGCGATGTGATCGCTGTGTAGACGCTTAACACTTGAGTCTTCGATGGTCTGGTAACCACGACCTGATTCGATAACGAGGTCCATGGTAATAGACTTTTTGGGGTCGTCGATGGTTGCGATAAGCTGTTCTGGGTTTACGATCTCAACGTCAGCAGTGGTCTTGATGTCGCCAGCTGTGACTGGGCCGGCACCCTTTTTCTCAAGACGAAGCTCAACTGGCTCGTCTGTCGCGCTCATAACACGCACGTTCTTAAGGTTCAGCATGATGTCAACGACATCTTCTTTGACACCTGGTACGGTTGTAAACTCGTGACTAACGCCTTCGATCTTGAACGATACTATCGCAGCACCTCGAACGCTCGAAAGTAGAACGCGGCGAAGGCTGTTGCCTAGCGTATTGCCGTAACCAGCCTGAAGTGGCTCAATAACGAACGATGCACTCGTCGAACTGGTTTCTTCAACGTTTGCTAGTGCGGGGTTGTGAATAACTTTTGACATTCTTGTGGTCTCCTTACCCTATCGTGAGTAATACTCAACAATTAATTGTTCGTTAATTTCTGGTTCAGCCTCTTCGCGAGTTGGGGCGCCAGTGATTGAAATGGTCATTTTCTTAGCATCACTCTTTAGCCAACTAAGTGATGGTTGGTTAGAGTTTTTAACGACTTCGCCGAGCTCTGTAAAGTAGCCAGACTTAGCGCTTTTTGGTCGTACAGTGATTTCGTCACCTACTTTAACGCGGATTGACGGAATGTCGACTCGACGACCATTTAGCATAAAGTGACCATGTCCAACGAGCTGACGGGCGGCGCGACGGCTAGTAGCAAAACCAGCTCGGTAGACCGCGTTGTCGAGACGTTGTTCGAGCATGCGCAGTAGGTTTTCACCGGCCAGGCCCTGTTGGCGAGTTGCTTCGTCCATGAGCTTAGCAAACTGCTTCTCTAGTAGGCCATACAAACGACGGACTTTTTGCTTCTCTCGAAGTTGGGTCAAGTACAAGCTTGGCTTACCCTGACGACCGTTGGCGTGCTGACCGGGTATACCGCTCTTGCGCGCCATAACTTTGTGAGCTTTAGGGTGAAGAGCGTAGCCTTCGCGACGGCTCTGTTTAACAATAGGTGAAATATCTCGTGCCATAGCCTATCCCCTTCGGACCTTTCGTGGGCGAACGCCACCGTGAGGTACGCCTGTAACTTCTTTAATGCTGTTAATAGTGATGTCAAAACCGTTTAGCGCTCGGATAGCGGCGTCACGGCCCTGTCCAACACCCTTAACGAACACGTCAACAGATGTCATACCGAAGCTTTTGGCTGCTTCAGCAGCTTTCTCGGCAGCAATCTGGGCTGCGTAAGCTGTGCCTTTTTTGCTACCGCGGAATCCGCTGGCACCGGCGCTGCCCTGAGCTAAGACGTTACCTTTTTTGTCGCTAAAGCTGACAATAGTGTTGTTGAACGTTGCTTGAATGTGAAGTTGACCAGATGGAACTGATCGTTTTTGCTTTTTGCGTGATGATGTTGCTTCTGCCATTACGATCCTTCCTAGGTCTTACTTGCTGATTTAGGTTGAGCACCACCAACGGCGATTGCGCGTCCCTTACGAGTTCGTGCGTTCGTTCGAGTTCGCTGTCCTCTTACTGGCAAGCCAGACTTGTGCCTGAGCCCGCGGTAAGCGTTGATGTCTTTCAATCGTTTAATATTGTTTGTCACCAGACGCTGGAGGTCGCCTTCTACGGTGTATTGACTATCAATAATGTCTCGTAGACGTTGTTCTTCAGCCTCGGTGAGATCTTTCACCCGAGTGGTCGGCTCAATCTTGGCCGCCGCAAGGATGGTCGATGCAAACTTTGGACCAATGCCGTACACGTACGTCAAAGCGACCGCCACTTGCTTTTCAGCTGGGATTACTACCCCTGCAATTCGAGCCATGCTTAACCCTGCCTTTGCTTATTCTTAGGTTTTTTCTTGTTGATGACGCGAAGTATGCCTTTACGGCGCACTATCTGGTCACCAGGACTGATTTTCTTGACACTCGCACGAACTTTCATGAGCGTTTTAGAACCTCCAGTTAAATTTGATCTATTGTTGATCCTTGTGGCGGTACGTGATTCTTCCCTTCGTGAGATCGTAAGGGGTCATCTCGACGTCCACCATATCACCTGGCACAAGACGGATATAGTTTTTACGCATTTTTCCGCTAATGTGTCCGATGATGCTTAGGCCATTCTCAAGTTCGATCTTAAATTGCGTATTAGGCAGTGCTTCCACCACCTTTCCTCGCATTTTAATCACTTCTTTAGTATTGACCATAAGTTACAGTAGTCAATTATACAGCAAAACCCCTACAGAGTAAAGCACTTTTAAGAATATAACACCGGGTTGTTTCGGCATCGTTTGTTTAGTACTTGTATTGTACCAAATGGCGCTATTTCGTCAATATATCCTACCCCTTCCGTCTCAACTTTAAATTGAGAAAAAAGGGGTAGAGACAGAGGTGGGTCTGGCTCTACCTTTAAGATCACTCACCTTCTTCGACTCTTTTGAGCCTTAGGTGATACTGGATTGATCTTGTTGGCCTCGAACAGGTTGGTTCGTTGCTCAGGGAACTGTCTGGAGTAGCTCATAGACCTGTACACCTTAACGGTGTATCCGTCCTTGCGGGTAGATCGAGAGATGCTCGCACCAAGCTCGGTTTGATATTCCCGCTCTTCCTCTTCAGTCATTTTGCGACCGAGAGAAAGTAGTCCGCGATTTGCCGCAAAGAACTGCCGAGTCGAGAATCCAAATGTTTTACTACTGAACGTTTCTTCCAGCCTCTTCCTGTCGAGCCACACCGGGTAACTCGGTGGCTTTTTGCCTCGAGCGGCAGCTAGTACGCAGTAGCCACTGTAGCGACGCCTCAGGTTACGTCTGACGCGACGCGCAGCCTTTTTGGGCTCGGAAAGTTCCATTCCATCACCTCTGTCTAATAGGTTCGTCGTTCCGCCTAATCGCGGTGCGACTAGGGTACTTGATATTCTTATTATATCACAAAAGTGTAATAAAGTCTACTGGCGCTACTTATAGTCGTCGTATGTGACCATCAACGCACGCGAATTGATCTGGCGAAGGGCCTCAAGGGCAACCACGACTACAATCAAGAGTCCAGTACCGCCGATAGATAGGTTCAGCCCCGTTACACCGGCAATGTGGTACAAGAAGTACTCGGCTATAAACGGCGAAACCGCCACAAAGCCTAGAACAAGCGATCCAAACAAAATAAGGCGATTTACGGTTGTTGCTAGAAACTTCTGTGTCGTCTTACCTGGTCGAACGCTCTCTATGAAGCCGCCCTGCTTCTGGAGGTTCTCCGATATCTCATGAGAGTTAAACACGATGCCTGTGTACATGTACGTAAAGAATATCACTAGAAAGAAGTAGGCGGCCGGGTAGATAAACGCTTGGACGTCTAGCCCGGTAAAGTTACCTGGGTTCGGCGCCTGGAACCAAACAATTAAGTTGTTGGCTAAGTCGGCGTATTCTGGTGAACCGGACGCTTTCAGTAGTTGCCCCAGAAAGGCTGGTAGAGATAGGAAAGCGACCGCGAAGATGACCGGGATAACACCGGCGCCGATTAGTTTAATCGGTAAAATGCTCTTAATACCACCATAGTTAGTATTGCCCTGGACTCGTTTAGCGTAGTTAATGGTAATAACTCTTTGGGCTTCGTTAATTTTAACCAATAGGTACAGCATCGCCAGAGATGAAGCCAACAGTGCCAGCACCACCCAGAACATCGTTGGGTTAAGTGGCAGCTCAAACCAGTTAAAGACGCTCAGAGAGCCGGCCGAGGTATCAAACAGCAGCGTAGCTATAGAGGCAAACATCGTCGGCAACTGACTAACAATACCGGCAAAGATCAAGAGACTGATACCATTTCCTACGCCCTGTTCGGTGATGAGCTCACCCAGCCACATAAGCAACACAGCGCCGGCTGTCATGGCCGTTATGGCGACCGTCCACTCCAGGGCGGTCGGGTCAGCTAAGATGGTTGTGTTGCCCGCCAAGACGGTTTGACGAAGAATAAATACAAAAGCAATCGACTGCAGAATAGCTAGCGGAATAGTAATGGTCCTGGTCCACTGATTTATTTTGCGGCGTCCAGACTCGCCGTCTTTATGAAGCTCTTCGAGCCGCGGCACGGCCTTGGTCATAAGCTGCATGATGATTGATGCCGTAATGTAAGGAGTCAGACCCACCAATACAATCGAAAAGCTAGCTAACGCACCGCCAGAAAGTAGATTCACGAAGCCACCGAAGTCAGTTCCGCTCACAACACTGTTTATAACCTCACGAAGTTGGGTTGGTTCAGCTAGTGGAATAGGAACATGAGACAAGAAGCGGTAACCTACTATGATACCGAGCACAACCAGCAGTCGCTTCTGCATGTTTTTATTTTTGAACGATCGAAATATTGTTTTCCAGTTCATCAGACGTTAAAATCACCCCGACAGTTTATTCAAATACTTTCTCTATTATACACCATGTAAGTTAATTAGGGGGAGTGAGAATGGGTAAACGCGTATTATCGCGTCTTTCGCGGTGCGCACCACGAAACACCTCATTCTCACTTCCCCGCGAGTTTGCCCACATCCTGCGCGCAGGCTCTTGTCTCCCCTGGAATATTTCGCAGGTCAGGGCTCGGTTCTAATACCGAGTCAATGGGATCGCTTCATTTCGAGCAGGTAAAGGCCCACCTTTTTTACGTATCCTCTTGCGGAAGCTTCCTAGGAATACACCTCAACCTTAACCCCAGCATCAACGATTGGTTCCCTATCCGGTGCTGTTGCGGATTGTGCCATTATTACACTTTTCAATCTAAGGTGTCAATTGACCAAATAAAATACTCCCTTTATTCAAGAGAGTATTCCTATGATTAGCCCTAACTTTTGAGCTATTTATCGTTAGCTTCAGCTTCTTTGGTGCTCTTGCGAAGCGGCACGACCACTTTTTCAAAAGTTCCACCAGCTTTGATGATTGCTTCTTGGGCAGTCTTACTTGCACCAGAAACTTTTACGGTCAAAGCTTTAGTAAGCTCGCCGCGGGAAATGATCTTAACCTTGTGGAAAGGTGTTGCGATGTAGCTATTCTCAAAGAGAGTGGCGTGATCGACAACCTTACCTTTGAAGTTGTTTAGAGTGTCAAGATAAACAACCTGAGCTGCTGTTCTAATACTCTTGAATCCACGCGCCTTAGGTACGGCACGAACAAGCGTTCGCTGACCACCCTGGAAGGTTGGGCTGAGCTTCTTACCAGTTCGTGAACCCTGACCTTTAGTACCACGACCAGCGGTTTTACCCTGACCAGCGGCGATACCACGACCAACGCGCTTGCGACTCTTGTTAGCCGAAATTTCTAGTTCGTTGTACTTGGTCATTATTTTGTCTCCTTTTTGGCAGACTTCGCAGCAGCCGCTACCTTAGTAGTGTGCCACTCTTCTTTTGGAACAAGCGTGCGTAAAGCATCGATAGTTGCGTAAGCGATGTTAACCTTGTTAGTCGAGTTAAGCGACTTAGAAAGCAGGTTTCGGATACCGGTTACACCGATGATTGAACGAACAACACCACCCGCGATGATACCAGTACCTGGCGCAGCCGGCTTTAAGAGCACGCGAGCACCTGAGAACTTAACTTCGTTTTCGTGCGGAATAGTCTCGTTAACGATAGGTATTACAATGAGGTTCTTCTTTGCGACGTCGGTTGCTTTTTGGATAGCAGACTGAACATCAGCACCCTTCGCCACTCCAACACCAACTTTGTTCTTACGGTCACCAACAACGACAAGGGCCTTGAATCGGAAACGTCGTCCACCCTTTACCACGCGCGAGACACGGTCGATGTTGATAACCAATTCTTCAAATTGCTTTGGTTCTTGTGGGCCTTGATCTCGGCGGCCACGGTTGTTCTGGTTGTTTGGTTGCATGGCCATATTAGAACTCCAATCCTTCCTGGCGCGCTGCGTCGGCTAAAGCCGCTAGACGCTTTGCATACTTACGACCGTTTCGGTCAAATACGACCTGAGTGATCTTTGCTTTTTTAGCCTTCTTGGCAATATCAGTTCCAACAAAAGCACAAAGTTCAGCCAACGAGCCGGTTTCTTTGCTACCGATGGTTGTTGATGCTACCAAAGTCTTACCAACAGTGTCGTCGATAAGCTGGGCGCTGACGTGCTTGTTGCTAACGGTAACGCTTAGCCGAGGTCGGTCAGCCGTACCACTTACTTTAGCGCGTACTCGAGCCGCTCGAAGGGTTCGGTTTAGAACTTTTTTGGTAATGTTAGCCATGACTACTTACCTGCCTTTCCAGCTTTGCGGATGATTGTCTCATCAGCGTACTTAATTCCCTTACCCTTGTAAGGCTCAGGTTTTTTGAGTGAACGAATCTCAGCAGCGGTTTGACCGACAAGTTGCTTGTCGATACCTTTAACCGTTATGGTCATCTTCTCAACGACTAGCTCAATACCTTCTCGAGCAGCGTATTTAACAGGGTGAGAGAAGCCAAGTGCTAGCTCTATTTCACGTCCACCACCGCTGACGCGGAAACCAACACCGTTGACCTCCAGCTTTTTCTCAAATGCTTTTGTAACACCTTCTACGGCGTTGTTTAGAAGCGCGCGCTGCAGGCCGTGCTGGGCTTTTGCGATACGCTCGTCATCTTTACGGGTAACAACTGCGTTACCTTCCTCTATCGCGACAGTTACGTCAGAGAGATGCGGTACTACTAGCTGACCCTTTGGACCAACGACAGTAATAGCATCATCAGCGACCGTGATTGTCACGCCTGAGGGGATTTGAATTGGTAGTTTTCCGATTCGACTCATGATCTATTCCTTTCTTAAAAATCTATTAGTATACCTGCAGCAAGAGTTCACCGCCTAGGCGCTGTTTAATCGCTTCTTGACCTGTAACAACACCTTTTGAGGTGCTTACGAGGACAATTCCGCGACCACTCTTAACTTTTGGAATCTCGGCTGCACCAACGTAGACACGGCGACCAGGCTTGCTAAGACGCTTAATCTCGTTAATGACTGAGTTTTCACCAGGTTTGTTAATGGTAACTACGAGAATATCTCGTGGCTTACCGGCTTCAACCTTCACATCGGCGATGTAACCGGCTTTTTTCAGTTCCTTAGTAACAGTTACTTTCAACTTGCTTGATGGAACTGTAATTTCGTTTTTACCAACCATGACAGCATTTCGGATGCGGGTCAGGAGGTCGGCGATTGGGTCTGTAGATTGTAGTGACATATGCTTACTCCTTTCCTACCAGCTACTCTTTGTTACGCCAGGAATTTGTCCCTTGGATGCTTTTTCACGGAAGTTAATACGGCTAAGGCCAAATCGGCGCATGTAACCTCGTGGTCGGCCGTGAAGCATGTCACGATTCTTCCAACGAGTTGGTGAGCTGTTTGGAGGTAGTTTAGCTAGACCCTCTAGGTCGCCAAGCTCTTTAAGCTCGGCACGCTTAGCTGCGTATTTTTGAATCATTTTCTGTCGCTTTAGGTCGCGAGCTACTGCTGATTTCTTAGCCATTACTTGACTCCTCCCTGTTTTTCAAACGGCATCCCAAATTTCTCTAGAAGAGCTCGGCTAGCTTCCTTGCTGCCGCCCTTGATAACAAAAGTTACCTGAAGGCCGTGCACGTGCTGTGTTTCTTCAAACGAAAGCTCTGGGAAGATTGATTGCTCAACAATACCGAGGTTGTAATTACCGCTTTTATCAAAGCCTTTAGCGCCAACACCGTGGAAGTCACGGACACGAGGCAAGGCAACGTTGACAAGGCGGTCGAGGAATTCGTACATACGAGCTCCACGCAATGTGACACTGACCCCAACGCGGTTCATACCAGCACGGATTTTAAACCCTGCGATTGACTTACGCGCCATTCGGTCGACTGGGTTCTGTCCAGTGACACGAATGATAGTATTCTTAACCACTTCGTAGTGGTGTTTGTCGTCTTTGTTCTTACCGATTCCCGCACTGACGACAATTTTTTCAAGACGAGGGACTTGGTGAACGTTATCGAGACCGAGTTCGGCTTGAAGTTCCTTGACGTACTGTGTAGCGTACAAGGCTTTCAGGCGAGGAGCGGTGGTAGTAACTGATTTAGCCATTACTTCTTCTCCTTTTTAGTTGTAGTTTCAACAAGCGCTACTTTATGAATAGGCATCGGAACGTGAACATCGCGGTGACCGCCCATTGGGTTAAGCTGGGTTGGCTTAACACGACGGTGACGCTCTCCGATGCCTTCCAGTAGAACTGCTCGCTTTGCGGTTAAAACAGCCAAAACTTTGGCAGTTGTGCCTTTTTGAGCACCACTGATAATCTTAACGGTATCGCCTTTTTTGATACCCTTGATAGGCTTAAGTCCTTTTACAGTAGGCATATTATAGTACCTCCGGCGCAAGACTTATGATCTTGGTGTAACCAAGCTCACGTAGCTCACGTGGCACTGGTCCGAAAACACGAGTTGCCTTTGGTGTCTTGTCGTCATTGATAACCACTGCAGCGTTGTCATCAAATGAGATTGTGCTGCCGTCTTTGCGCTTAATCTGGTTTTTGGTGCGAACAACGACTGCTTTAATAACAGACTTTTTCTTAACTGCACCAGTTGGGTTAGCTTCCTTAACGGTGGCAACGATAACGTCGCCGACTCGCGCGTAACGTCGGCGAGTACCACCGAGTACGCGGATACAGAGGATTTCCTTTGCGCCGCTGTTGTCAGTGACCTTAAGTCGTGATTCTTGCTGGATCATACTATGACTCCTCGTCTTTCAGCTCAATAGAGCCATGAGATCGTTCGTCGATACTTACAAGCGTGAACGCTTTGGTCTTTGATACAGGTCGAGTCGCAGCGATAGTCACACGGTCGCCCACGTGAGCTTCATTCTTTTCATCATGAGCGGTGTATTTACGGTTGACAGAGTACTGCTTGCCGTAGATAGGGTGTGTCTCACGGCTGGTAACCGTGATTGTGATTGTCTTGTCAGCCTTATCAGAGGTGACAATTCCGGTAAATGTCTTTGCCATATTAGTTTTCCTCCTTTTGGCTGTCGCGCTGAGCAGCGTTGATAGCCGTCAGTGTGCGAGCGATGTTCTTACGTTGAACGGTTAATGTGTGCGGGTTAACAAGGTCGCCTTGCTTGTGGCTTTTAAGAGCCTCTAGTTGCTCGGTTCGTTGAGTCTGAAGTTGTTCGTGAAGTTGCTCTAGAGTCTTCACTTCAGGTGCAGCCTTGGTTGTTTTCTTGTCGGCCATTATGCTTGCTCCTTAACGATGAACTTAGTCTTAACAGGCAGCTTGTGGGCGGCAAGTCGCATTGCCTCGCGAGCAATCGCCTCGTCAACACCCTTCATCTCAAACAGAATCGTTCCAGCTTTTACCTTAGCTACGAAGAACTCTGGGTTACCCTTACCGCTACCCATTTTGACATCTTGTGGCTTACGGGTGCGTGGAGTGTGAGGGAAAATTCGGATCCAGATTTTACCACCACGCTTAATGTAGCGGGTCATAGCCTGTCGAGCAGACTCGATCTGACGAGAGGTAATGTCGTTGTTTGACTGTGACTGAAGGCCATAGTCTCCAAAAGCGACATAGTTACCACGAGTAGCGTTGCCCTCGTTCTTGCCTTTACGAACCTTTCGATACTTCATTTTCTTTGGTAACAACATATCGATTAGCTCCTTTCACCCTTATATATCCATACTTTCACACCGACGATACCAGCACCTGGTAGGGCGGCTCGTGATGAGTGGAAGTCGACATCGGCACGTAGGGTATGAAGTGGCACTGAGCCTTCGCTAACTCGTTCACGACGAGCCATTTCAGCGCTGTTGAGTCGTCCAGCAACCTGGATACGAACACCTTTAGCGCCGGCTGCCATAACGTTCTGCGCGGCCATCTTGGTCGCACGTCGGAAGTTTGAACGACGAGACAATTGGTGGGCGATGTTTTCAGCAACCAATTTGGCGCTGAGGTCAGGACGTTTTACTTCTTCAATGTTAATACGAACCGGCAAGCTAGCGATTTTCTCTAGCTCAGACTTGAGTTCGGTAACGCCTGCGCCGCCCCGACCGATTACTACACCAGCCTTAGCGGTGTGAATAGTCACAGTCACGAGGTTAGCAGACCTTTCAACTTCAATACGAGCGATCGTTGGGCGACTTTCAAATCGCTTCTCGATGTGTTCTCGGATCTTGATGTCCTCAACTAGAAGACGAGCAAAATCCTTCTTGTGTGCAAACCAGCGTGAATCCCAGTTCTTGTGGAGCTGTAGACGGAAGCTGATTGGATTTACTTTCTGTCCCATTATTTCTTCTCCTCTTTGGCTGGGGTATCAGCCTTAGCGTCAACTGCCTTCGCTGGAGCCTTCTTTGGCTTCAGTTCGCCCGTTACTTCAACGAGAATGTTGGCACTTTTCTTCTGGAATGGCAACGCCCGTCCACGGCTAGCTGGTACAAATCGCTTAAGACGAGTACCAGTAGTGACAGAAAGGGTCGAAATCTGAAGGGTCTTTCCGTCGAATCCGTGATTGTTAATGGCGTTAGCCTGAGCGCTCTCGATAGCCTTTAGAACTGGTAGAGCGGCTCGCTTTGGGGTGTGTTTTAGGATGACAATCGCATCAGCGACTGAGCGTCCACGAACAAGACTTGCCACCAAGCTTACCTTACGAGGTGCTTGGTCGACGTTCTTGGCGTAAGCGCGTACCTTAGTCAAATCAGCCATTATTTCTTATCCTTTCCACCGTGCTTGCGGAACTTACGAGTTGGGCTGAACTCACCGAGCTTGTGTCCAACCATGTTTTCCGTAATAAGCACTGGAACATGAACCTTACCGTTGTGAACAGCGATGGTTCGTCCCACCATCTCAGGGCTAATCGTGCTAGCACGCGCCCAGGTCTTGATGATCGTGCGGTCTTCGAGACTCAAAGCGGCAACTTTCTTGGCGAGCTTGAAGTCTACGAATGGACCTTTTTTAAGTGATCGGCTCATAACCTACCTCTTCCTCTTCGCGTCATGACGCGACTTAACGATTAATCCGCTAACATCTTTACGACGACGGGTTCGATAACCAAGTGTCAGCTGACCCCAAGGGGTGCGTGGCGCTTTACCGGAACCGTGACGACCACCGTCACCACCACCGTGTGGGTGATCGGCGGCGTTCATGACTACACCACGAACACCTGGACGGATGCTCTTGCGTCGGTTTCGACCAGCTGAGCCAATCTTGATATTCTGGTGCTGCAAGTTACCAACTACACCGATAGCGGCAGTAGCTTCAAGACGGAACTTACGGACTTCGCCAGATGGCATACGCACTGAAGCGTAGTCGCCCTCTTTAGCCATTAGTTGGGCTTTTGCCCCAGCTGAACGAACCATTTGAGCGCCCTTACCTGGGTGGAGTTCGATCGCGTAGATCTGTGTACCAACAGGGATGTTTGCAAGTGGCATGCGGTTACTTGTCTCGACTGACGCTTCCGCACCGCTTGAGATGACCTTACCAACCGTCATTGAAGTGTCGGCTAGAATGTAGTGATAAAGACCGTGCTGGTCCTTCACTCGGGCAATTCGGGCTGAACGGTTTGGGTCGTACTCGATGTGCTCGACAGTAACTGTCAAACCGGCTGCGAGGTTGTGGTTAACGAGACGGTAGTGCCGTTTAACACCACCACCACGGTGTCGAACAGTAATGCGACCAGAGTTGTTACGACCAGCGTTCTGCTTCTTGCTCTTTATAAGACTCTTGAGTGGCTTGCGGGTTGTGATTTCACTCATGTCCTGAGTGGTCATCCCTCGACGACCTGGGGTTGTTGGGTTGTACTGTGAAATAGCCATTATTTCTTCTCCTCAGTCTTCTTAGGAGCCGCTGGCTCTTCTGGCTGCTCAAAGAATGGCAACGAGTTACCAGTCGCGAGCGTTACGTAGGCTTTCTTGCTGTCGGAACGAGTTGTTGTACCAGGGTAACGGTTCTTTCCACGAGAGAATCGAACCGACTTACCGCTTTGGACCAACGTCTTTATAGATGCGACTTTAACACCGTACTGAGCTTCGATTGCAGCCGCAATCTGAACTCGGTTAGCCGATACCGGCACGTTGAAGGCGTAGACGTTCTTCTGGCTCTGACCGTAGGCCTTCTCAGTAGTTATAGGGGTGACAAGTAGAGTACTCATGATTATGCCTCCTCCTTAACAAGCCAGCTCTTTAGAGTTGGGATTGTCGCCTTCGCTAGAACGATATGATCAGCATTAAGAATGTGATAAACGTTCAGGTAGGTTGCTCGAACCAATAGCAGGTTCTGGATGTTGTTAGTCGCTCGAGTAAGCTCTGGAGTCTTTTCATCGACGACAAGAAGTGTTTTACGAGTAAATTTGTTGTCAGCAAGGAATTTGACTACTTCGGCAGTCTTTCCAGTAGTTTTCACATCTAGGACGTGAACCTTTTTCGCTTCATTAGCAAGGGTTAGGGCCTGGCGAACCGCCTGGCGCTTAGCCTGGGTAGAAATCTTCTTAGAGTAGTTTTCGTTACCTAGTGGACCAAAAACGATACCACCACCACGCCAAATCGGGTTACGGCTTGAGCCAAATCGTGCCCGACCAGTTCCCTTTTGCTTCCAAGGCTTCTTGCCACCACCGCTCACGAGGCCGCGAGTCTTGGTTGTAGCACTTGCCTGACGGCTGTTCGCGAGGTATGCGTCATAGGCCAATTTCAATAGTTCGTGATTTTTCACGTCTACCGCAAAGATTTCCTTAGGAAGAGTCGTCTTTGCTTCAGTTTTCACTGTATCAGCCATTATTTCTTACCTCCGATAACGATCAGACCGCGCTTCGGTCCCGGAACCGCACCCTTAAGGCCGATAAGGTTTTTGTCAGCGTCAATGTAGCTCACAACAAGATTCTTAACAGTAACTTGCTCGTGACCCATGTGTCCGGCCATTCGCTTACCTTTGAAAATCTTTTGTGGGTACATCGAACCGATTGAACCAGGCTTTCGAGTGTTTCCCTTACCACCGTGTGACTTACGGTGTCTTTTAAAGTTGTGGCGCTTGATAGTACCAGCAAAACCTTTTCCTTTGCTTGTACCGGTCGCATCAACGATGTCGCCGAGTTCAAAACTCGAAACGTCAATGGTGCTTCCGATGGTAATATCTGCTGGAACTTCATCCACGCGAATCTCGCGAAGGAATTTTGGCGTTGTTTCAGACGCCTTGACGTGTCCAGCGACGGCCTTGCTCAGGTTCTTACCCGACTCAAAACCTACTTGGACAGCGTTGTAACCATCGACTTCGATGGTCTTTACCTGAGTGACTGTCACAGGTCCAGCTTGGATAAGCGTGACAGGAACTGTCTTGCCATCGTCGCTGATGAGTTGGGTCATACCAATTTTGGTACCGAGAAGTGCTTTCATGCTCTTCATTCTCCCACTTAAAATTCTTGGTGGCTGGTAGTATCTTGTGGCTTTGACGCCTCCGACTTGCCAATTCACCAAGAATTGCTTGCTATTTATTCGTAAAAGTTACCATAGCATTGTACCAGATGCTACCCCTTGAGTCAAGAGGTTGTAAAACAAAGCCATTTCTTGCATACTGAATATAGACAAGATAAACCAGGTAAAGGGGCATCCATGGCAACTAAAACCAAGAAAAAGACGACCAAACGACGAGCTTCAAAGAAGCAGTCGACAGAACCTTACCAGACGTTTAAAGTGGCGCCTGATTTCCCCCCAATCTTAACCTTCAAGGTTACAAAGCAGACTATATACTGGGTATTTTTGATGGCAATCGTCATCTTCCTGCAGCTCTTGATAATCAAAACCCTGCTTGAGACCGCTCAAGTTATCCAAAATCAACAAGATACTGTCTTATTCCAAGACTAGGGGTTACATGCGGATTTCTGCATCAACGCCAGCTGGTAGGCTGAGGTTTTGCAGGCTGTCGATCGTCTTTGGGTTGGCGTTGGTGATGTCAATAAGTCGCTTGTGAACTCGCATCTCAAACGCTTCACCACCCTTCTTGTAGACGTGCGGTGATTTTACCACGGTAAACGTGCTACGTCGGGTTGGTAGCGGCACTGGGCCGGCTACGGACGCACCGGTACGAATAGCCGTATCAAGAATTTGTTTTGCTGACTGGTCGATCACTTTGTGATCATATGCTTTTAGTCGGATACGAATACGTAGTCCGCCTTCTTGTGCTTCTGCCATAATTGGCTCCTTTGTTGCTCCGTAACCTCTGCTCGAATCGGTTTTGTTCGCGTCTGGCCGAGTTGTCGGGGCGATTAGTAGTATGTTGCCTATTATAACGCCAATAAGGGAAATGTTCAAGAGGTTAATTGACTATTTGTTGATTTATTGGTATAATATTTAGATACGTTCACGTCGTTCTTTTAAGGAGAAAATAATGAGGTTTTGGAATAAGTGGCATCTCGATGAAGTCGTCGTTTCTCTACAGCGAGATGTTCAGGTCAAGGCACGGCGCGTTAATTGCAAAAGTGGCCAAAGTGTCTCTGTCGAGCGCCCAATCTCACTTAGGCTTGCCAAAATGTTGCACGCGTCCCTACCCACTAAAGGTGAGGCCATCGACATCTCGAAACTAGTGCGAAAAGTCGCCTCACTGAGCGAAACAATAGCCATTGAGCTGTGCTACGGCCAGCCAGATGGGGATGGCCCTGAGGAAATTTTCTACGGAAGCGATCTATACTTTCTGAAAATGACCTACACAAAGCCTTAAACTCCGATGATCCCCGCCCAGCGGTTGCAGACTCCCCGTCTCCCGTTAAGAGGCGGGGTTTTTGCTTTACGCTATACTGTTATTAGTAGCTGAGGATATAGCCTACGACCGTCTATCATCAAGAAAACCATTAAACAAAAAGGAGCGTCTCATGGGCGGCTTATCTACAAATAAATAACCCCTCTTTCGAGGGGTTATTTTGTCAGATAGTCCGTAAACTACTTAACGATCTTGGTAACCACACCGGCACCAACAGTCTTACCACCTTCACGGATTGCGAAGTTTAGACCTTGCTCCATCGCAATTGGCGCGAGAAGCTTAACGACGAAGGTCACTGTGTCACCAGGAATGACAAGTTCCTTGTCAGCTGGAAGCTCAACTTCACCCGTAACATCTGTGGTTCGGAAGTAGAACTGTGGCTTGTAGCCCTTTGAGAATGGAGTGTGGCGTCCGCCTTCTTCCTTCTTAAGGATGTAAACCTCTGCTTCGAACTCAGTGTGAGGAGTGATTGAACCTGGCTTAGCAAGAACCTGACCGCGTTCGATCTGCTCGCGCTCGATACCTCGTAGAAGCAGTCCGGCGTTGTCACCAGCCTGTCCTCGGTCAAGATTCTTCTTGAAGGCCTCAATACCAGTAACGACAGACTTCTGGGTAGCCTTAACACCAACGATTTCAACTTCGTCGTTAAGGTTGATAACACCCTGCTCGATACGACCAGTTGCAACTGTTCCACGACCCTTGATTGAGAACACGTCCTCAATAGGCATCAGGAAGTCTTTGTCCATGTCGCGGGTTGGCTCTGGAACGTACTCGTCCATAGCGTTAACCAGTTCCATGATAGCGTCTTCGTACTTTTCGTCACCTTCAAGAGCCTTAGTAGCAGAACCCTTAATGATAGGTGCGTCTTCGTCGAATCCGTTCTTAGCAAGAAGTTCGCGGATGTCCATTTCAACTAGTTCAACTAGCTCTGGATCGGCAATGTCCATCTTGTTAAGGAATACAAGGATCTTTGGCACACCAACCTGCTTAGCAAGCAGAACGTGCTCGCGGGTCTGAGGAAGTGGACCGTCGGTTGCAGCAACCACGAGGATCGCACCGTCAACCTGAGCGGCACCGGTGATCATGTTCTTAACGTAGTCAGCGTGTCCCGGCATGTCCACGTGAGCGTAGTGACGCTTTTCTGTCTCGTACTCCTGGTGAGATGAAGCAATGGTAATACCACGTGCTTTCTCTTCAGGTGCGTTGTCAATTTGGTCGTAAGCGACAGGCTTGTTAACTGCGCTTGGAAGGCGTTTTGCAAGTACAGCTGTGATTGCTGCCGTAAGGCTGGTCTTTCCGTGGTCAACGTGACCCATAGTACCAACGTTTACGTGAGGCTTGCTTCGATCGAAATCTGCCATTTGGTTAATTCTCCTTTAAATTATTTTCGCATGAGGTAACATACCTCACGGCGTATACGGGTAATTATAGCCTGTTTTCACCTTTGAGTAAAGGGTATTTTCACTCATCCGGGTCATGTCTTCTCGCCATCGCGGCGGCGCATGTATAAAACGCCACATCAGCCTGTCCTGTTCGGCCTTTTGTCGTTCATCGAGCACCTGGTGACGAGCTAAAATTCGCAACTCATCTATACGTCTAATCTCTTTATCTCCAACTGTTATATTCATACGCCTGATAACCTCATCCATGAATATAGACAACGAGATATAAGCAAGCCTGACGTACTCGATATGATTAGACGCTGAGGGCGACAACGAACCGTGTATAAGTTCACAGCGCACCCGATACCAGAAATTAATAAGCCCTCTCCAATCATCTCGATTCTTAACAGAACCTTGCCAGAATTCCTGTTGCAAAATCGACTGTTTTTCAGTTAGATCCACGATTCTGTCAATATACATGTCTAATGCATACATTGCGCGGCGCTCAAGGTAATCTTTCCATATTACAAATCTGTCGCCAAGAAGACGAAGTGCTTCGCGGTCGTTGCTGGCATGCGTAACTTTGCGATACCAAGCGTTGTAGGCAATATAGAGCTGCGCGTACAGAGTAAAGTAATCAACCCTAGACCTTCGGTAATAACTGATGATTATATCCCGCGTCATACCAACACCCTCAACGAACGTTCCGCTCGGTGATTTATGATGTACACTCCCCGTACGGTAACATGAAAGAGCCCAGCCATGACGCGAAGCTCGCGCGCCAATGACAAGTCGAACAATGCCGGCTCCAGCGACCTGTCGGAAGAACCGATACCAATTACTATCTTAGCTGCTCGATCTCTGACAATCTCAATGAATATCTGACGCATCAGCTCCGAAGGGTGTTTATCTCCCACTAAAAAAGTTCGTTTTGCTATCTGCCCATAACCGCCGTCAAGCGTCAGCAACACCAACGTTTCTTTGGCGGAATCACGCACAGGTGCCAACGATGATATTATTTTTTCTGGGGTATCAATAGTAAGCTGCTTTGCCGTTGATGGATACCTCCCAGCCAACTCAAAAAGTGCTACTATCTGGCAAACACGGGCTGGACCAAGACCCGGAACGCCCATTAACTGCTCAAAGCTTACCCCGCTACCGTATTTGCCTAGCACCTTCAGGGTACGTCGGGCGATCTTCGACACACCAATATAGCTATTGCCACTACCAATCACCACCTGTAGAAGCTCGCGCGTCGTCAAAGAACCCACACCGGCCTCTTGCAGTTTTTCTCTCGGACCTCGTCGTACGCCTGTATCCATATCATCAACTATAGAGATGAAATATTGAATAGTCAGGTCAATGGACTATTTTTTGAGATATGGAGCAAGGGAGCGCTACCAAGTCTACTTGCTAGTACGCTTTTCGATGATCTCTTGGGCTACGTTTGGTGGAACTTCCTCGTACTGAGACAGCTCCATCGTTGAAGCGGCTCGTCCCTGGCTTAGGGAACGAATGTCATTAGTATAACCAAAGAGGTTCGAAAGTGGAACAAACGCCCGCACTAGCTTGGCGCCACCAGGAATGTCCTCCATAGCGTCGATACGGCCACGACGCGCGTTGAGGTCGCCGATGATGTCACCCATGAAGTCCTCGGGGGTTGAAACTTCAACCTTCATAACTGGTTCAAGGATAACTGGTCGGGCCTTAGGGATACCTTCTTTAACGGCTAGAACACCTGCTAGGTTAAAGGCAAGCTCACTGGAGTCCACGTCGTGGTATGAACCATCGTAGAGTGTCGCCTTAACGCCGATCATTGGGTAACCAGCTATCACACCGCTATCGAGTGTATCCTTGATACCCTTTTCGACTGGCTTGCGGTATTCTGCTGGGACCACACCACCCTTAATTTCATCGACGAATTCAAAGCCTTCACCAGACTCGGTAGGTTCAAAACGAATCCATACATCTCCATACTGTCCACGACCACCAGATTGCTTAGCGTGCTTACCTTGGGCTTCTGCTGTACCACGGATAGTTTCACGGAAGGCAACCTGTGGCTCACCGACGTTTGCTTCGACGTTAAACTCACGTTTCATGCGGTCAACCAGGATTTCAAGGTGAAGCTCACCCATTCCGGACATAATCGTCTGGCCGGTTTCTTCGTCGGTGTGGATACGGAAGGTTGGGTCTTCTTCGGCTAGACGCTGTAATGCAATACCCATCTTTTCTTGGTCAGCCTTAGTCTTCGGCTCAACGGCAATGGATACAGGTGGTTCAGGGAACTCGATTGACTCTAGTAGAATCGGATGAGCCACGTCAGCTAAAGTATGTCCAGTAAAGGTACTCTTAAGGCCCACGACCGCTGCGATGTCACCTGCACTCACAGAGTCAATCTCTTCGCGCTTGTCAGCGTGCATACGAACAATACGTCCAATACGTTCTTTCTCACCGGTAGTAACGTTTAAGATATAGCTGCCGGCAGTTAGTTTACCGCTATAAACACGGATAAAGATTAGTCGACCAACAAACGGGTCAGTCGCGATCTTGAACGCAAGAGCCGCCAATGGCTCAGAATCAGCCGGTTTACGCTCAACAAGATCGCCGCTCTTAGGGTTTGTGCCCTGGATAGCATCGATGTCGAGTGGTGATGGTAGGTAGTCGGCCGCGAGGTCAAGAACCTTCTCGACGATTACTCCACGGCCATCACCGCCAGTAACTAGGTAAAAATCACCGGCCAACACTCGCTTTCGCAGTGCTCGCTTAAGATCCTCAACGGTAATTGACTCTTCACCCTGCTCTAGAAATCGTTCAAATAGCTCGTCCTCGGCCTCAACAGCTGCTTCAACCAACAGGCTACGCGCGTTCTTGGCCTTCTCTAGCATGTCGGCTGGTATCTCGCCCTGTACAAGGGCGTGGTCAGCATAATCGTTGTAGGTGTAAGCCTTCATGTCGATTAGATCCACAACACCGTTGATGTCTTTTTCAAAACCGATAGGTAGGTGAATAGGTAGGGCGTGTTTTGAAAGTCGGTTGTGGATAGAGTCAAGCGATTTGTAAAAGTCGCCACCGATTTGGTTTATCTTGTTGATGAAACAGATACGAGGCACGCCGTACTTGTTAGCCTGACGCCAAACCGTTTCAGTCTGAGCTTCAACGCCCATCTTGCCGTCAAAAACAACCACAGCACCGTCGAGAACGCGAAGAGAACGCTCGACCTCGGCAGTAAAGTCGATGTGGCCCGGGGTGTCGATAATGTTAATCTTGCAGCCCTTCCAAAAACAAGTCACCGCAGCAGAGGTAATGGTAATACCACGCTCTTTTTCCTGAGCCATCCAGTCAGTTGTAGCGCTGTCGCCGTCAGCACCGCGAACTTCACCAATCTTGTGGTTGATACCGGTTCGGTACAAGATACCTTCAGTTGTGGTAGTCTTGCCAGCGTCAATGTGCGCGATAATTCCAATATTTCGATAGTCCTTAAGCGGGACGTTTTGCTGTGCCATGTCTCTCTTCTCTTTCTTTACGTCTTAGTGCGTATTATTTTTTGCCATAAAAAAATGGCGCTTTGCACGTATTATAGCAGAACAACGGGAGTAAAACTAGTCTCAACCCCTATCACTCTCAAACGTAAGATCACTAAGAGCTACGTACGCATCGACATACTCCCCAGGCGCCCGTTCAAAATTGTACGTCGAGTACAATCTCTCGCGACTTATGTCGTACGTGACTTTTCTCATGCCATTTTGTGTAAAAGTCGACCTAACGTCTAGTGCGAGGGTCATTCCGGTGAACCCTCCCAACACTTCCATCATATTCCTGCCCCGCCCTCCTGATCTGAAACGCATTGGACCAGAGGCTCTCCATTCACGATATTCGACAAGAGATAGAAGCACGAAGCATAGGGTTTGAGATCGGATGGTTCTAATTGCATCTTGTACTCAAGCATACGCATTAATGTGTCTGTCAATTCAGTGTTAAGTGAATCCGACTTTATTGAACTGAAATCCTCAATACACGACACCATCCCGTGAAAAGACCGTTCAGAAAAAAGTTCATCATAAAATCGAAAAAAGTACGCTAGTTCTGTCGTCTCTCTGTCGGTAGCGTATTGACCCTTGTCATGAATAAACATCGCATCCTCAACAGTTTTGCTGATAATATAGTCCTCCTCAAAGCTCAACTCTGTTGTGGCTACTCTACCGTGAGCACGAGGCTCAAAACGCCCTAATGGTGAATCGACTACACTTCCGACCTTAACAGAATACACTAGCACCGGGCTGTATACCACGATCCCCTTATCTCCACGCTCATCATCATCAATAACCACCCCTTCCGGATCGGTAGAATGATCTGCGTGAGTTTCAATAACAACATCAAAACCATAAAACACCCCCTCGATTGCCTCATAAGGAGCAAGTTCATCCTCTGGACCAGCATTATTTGCTTCTACCTCAAAGCTGCCGTCTCTACGATCTATAACTATACTTGCTCCCAAAACATCAGGGCCACTTATACTACAGGGCTTCAACATTATACCCTCTTCGATCGCCATCTCATCCAGTTTATCCCTAATTTTTATACCAAACTCTAACGCAAGCTTTGAGCTAGCAAAAAAGGCAGGTAAATCGAAAACACGTTGCGCCTCCCGAATTGAAAGCGCATCTTTATGCAAAAATTCTGGAATAGAAAAATTCTCAGTAAAGGTCATGTATGCTCACTATATTACTGTCATGAAGCTAAGACTTGCAAGCACAAGAATTACGCTACAATCGGCACACGAATATCCCTCACGGCAGATCGATATACAGACTCGCGCGCAATTCGATCCGCTAATACGACAATATCGGCCGGTCCATTAACGGGAACCTCGTCGTAATTTACGGCATAAAACTCTCGTGGCTGTCTCTTCGCGATTTCTATTTTCTTTACTATCTTGTCGAAACGCGGTTCAAGCTGTTCGAGAAGGTAGTCATTAAGTGCCGATTTGCCGAGGTGCAGCTCACGTCCCTCAACGCGTATATCACGCACCCGGTTGAACAGCGAGAGCGCTACTCTTTGTGCGTCCACACGGTAGCGCATGACCTCGTCTGAAGGAACCTTCGGTGGTTCTGTGATGAGATGAACCCAGTTGTGAAAGTATCTGGGAACACGAACCACGCCTATTCCAAGATTACGAAACTCAAAGGGGTTAGTTATGTCTGCCTCATGAACTTCCGGATAAAATCGTCGCGGCCACTGAAGATGATGACGATCATTATACGGCGAAGGCCACTGGTACCCAGGCTCTACAGTTCCTTTAATTAGAGAAACTAATTGCGGAAAATCAACAAGTCCTCGTTCATCAACTGGGGTCTCGAGCAATTTGTGGTTTGGGTTATGGAGCCAAACATCTCGGGGCGGCAAATCTTCGCGGACTCTCTTGTCGGAGTACCCCACGAAGCGTTCCATATCAGCAACCTGCTCCCATCGTGTTTGTTTTTACCCTCATGTTGTCACTGTTATACCACAAGCGCGTTCAGGTACGCAAGCGTTTTGAGAGACAAATGTAATTATCACCTTCACCTGGACAACCCTTGATAAATTTATCGTGCTCCGCAATTGCCTCTTCTTCTGTCATTTCGCCCCTACTGACCGCTAGTGTAGCCAGCCGCGAAACGAGCAGCACACGATCCCCACAAGAAAAACACGCCGGGGATATTTTCTCGGCGTGTTCATCCATTTCGCGGGACAGCGCAGCTCTCCGCTCTAACTGCTGCGGGTCGATCGAATCTCTCTGCCGCGTATATTCCATACCTTAAGTATAGCTTATCCGCGGGCAAAGTGTGCAAATGCGCGGTTGGCCTCGGCCATCTTGTGCGTGTCTTCCTTCTTCTTGAAGGCAGATCCGGTCTCGTTGTATGCATCGACGATCTCAGCTGCAAGGCGTTGCGCATACGGCATACCCTTGCGAGCACGAGCCGACTGTACTAACCAGCTAAACGCATAGTGGTGCTGACGATGGCCAGCGACTGGGAACGGGATCTGGTAGTTCGCCCCACCGACGCGACGAGATTTAACCTCGAAGTTTGGCGAAACATTCTTAAGCGCTCGCTCAAAAACCTCTAGTGGGTTTTCACTGTCGAGCTTCTTAGCGGCTGTTTCAAGCGCTTCGTAAACAGCACGCTCAGCCAGGAGCTTCTTGCCGTCGAGCATTGACTTGTTTATGAGGCGCTGCACGAGCGGACTTTGGTACTTACGGTCCGGGCTAACCCGACGCTGGAGACTAACGGTTACTTTACGCGGCATTATTTGTCTCCCTTCTTAGCACCGTACTTGCTACGGCCCTGCTTGCGGTTAGCGACACCCTGGAGGTCCAGCGCACCACGAACGATGTGGTAACGAACACCTGGAAGGTCTGGCACACGACCACCACGAACGAGCACAACGGCGTGCTCCTGGAGGTTGTGACCTTCGCCACCAATGTATGCCCACACTTCGTGACCATTAGTCAAACGAACACGAGCCACCTTACGGAGGGCTGAGTTAGGCTTCTTTGGTGTTTTCGTCGTTACCTTGATACAAACACCACGCTTAAGTGGGGCGTCCTGATCATAGTATCGAGTCTTTAGGGCGTTGTGAATGCGACCAAGCGCAGGCGACTTCGACTTCTTCGAAGCAGTCTGGCGGGGCTTACGCACTAGTTGGTTGATAGTTGGCATTATGAAAAAATTCTCCTTAAGAATCTAACTTTGTTGGCCGTCCGGCAGCAAACCGTAAGACCGATATATTCACCCTTCTCGATGTCTTGTACACTTTTCATCGAGTAGTGAATGGAAACTCACCTATCATTATACCACCTATAGAGGCGTCAGACAAGCTTAAAGGAGACCCCCGATTGAAGGTCCCCTTTAATAGTGCGTTCTGAGGTTTAGGCTTCTTCGCCTTCTAATACCTCATCACCTTCCAGCGTATCAAGCGCCAGAGCACTTCCAACACCGGTTCCCACAGGAATCTTACGCCCGATGATGACGTTTTCCTTGAGACCGTGAAGACGGTCCATGCGTCCACTAACTGCGGCGTTGATCAGCACGCGAGTCGTGTCCTGGAATGATGCAGCTGAAAGCCAGCTGTCAGACCAGATAGAGACCTTTGTGATACCGAGCAGTAGCTGAGTGTAAGCGATCGGCTCTTTACCTTCGGCAATTAATGCCTCGCTAGCTTCAACAACCGCCGCTCGTGAGACGATGTCCCCGGTCACAAATGTGCTGTCACCTGGGTCTTCAACCTGAACACGGCTAAACATCTGTCGAACGATGATCTCGAGGTGCTTGTCAGCAACGTCTTGACCCTGTGCCGCGTAGATACGCAGAACTTCGTTGATTATGTAGCGCTGAGTAGCTTCAATACCCTTGAGTCGCATTAGGTCGTGCAGGTTGAGTGAACCACTGCTTAGTCGGTCGCCCGCCTCGACAGTGTCTCCACTCTTAACGAGTAGTTGCATTGCACCAGGTACCTCATAACGGACCGGTGAACTTGGGGCCGCCGCCAGCACAACGTGCTCGTCAGTGATCTCAACAACTCCGTCGAACGGTGCCACGATAGGCTTGCTTTCGCTTTCGCCACTTGCCAGAACATCGCCAACCTTAACGGAAGCGCCATTCTTTACGTTGGCAGTTCGGCCTTCAAGAGCAATCTTTTCAACGTGGCCAGCTTCAGGAGTAACCTGAACGATGTACTTCTTGCCATCTTCCCAAGCTTCTACTAGACCAGTTACTTCAGTAACAAACGCCTGTCCCTTTGGTGTTCGAGCTTCAAACAGCTCTTCAACACGAGGCAGACCCTGCGTGATGTCGCTTTCCTGGACGCCACCGGAGTGGAAGGTACGGAGAGTCAACTGCGTTCCAGGCTCACCAACTGACTGAGCCGCGATGACACCAACTGGCTGGGCCTTCGCCACTAACTTATTAGTAGACATGTCGATACCGTAGCTTCGCTGTGGTACGCCGCGAAGGTTCTTGGTTGAGAGTACAGATTGAATCTTAACCTCGTTGACACTACTATCAGCTTCGATCGCATTAGCAATTTCACGAGTGATCAGCTCGTCCTTCTTGACGTGACCCTGAACATCTTCGGCAGCATATCGACCGTAAAGTCGGTTGCCAAAGTCGATCATCGTCAACTCTGTCTCAGAACGGAAGATTGAGAATCCGTCGTCATCACCAACGGTATCTTCGACCGTAAAGACATCTTGTGAGACGTCAACCAAACGACGAGTCAAGTATCCTGAGTCAGCTGTCTTAAGCGCGGTGTCGATAAGACCCTTACGCGAACCACGCGTAGCCACGAACTGCTCAAGGCTTGAAAGACCCTTCTTGTAGCTAGATCGGATAGGCAGCTCAATCTCTCGGTTAGTCGCGTCAACCATGATACCGATCATAGCGCTCGCGAGCATAACGTTTGAGATGTCACCACGAGCACCTGAGTTGACCATGACAGAGACACTGGTATCCATGTCCTTCAACTTAGTCTGCAAGAAGTCAGTAACGGTGCGGACAACGCCACGCCATGTCGATACAGTTAGGTTATAGCGCTCTTCTTCGGTTATAAGACCCTGGTCAAACTGATCAGAGATCAACGCCGTCTTAGCGTCACCCTCGGCGATGAATTCGCCAGTCTCTTCGAAGACTATGTAGTCATCCTTACCGGTCGATACGGCTGAGATAGTTGCAAAACGGAAGGCCAGACCCTTCATGCGGTCAGCTGTCAGAGCAGTCTGCTCTGCGCCGTACCGGTGGAAGATGTTATTAAGCACCTTCTTGATCTGCTTCTTATTCTGAACGTTGTCGTCATATGGGTAGTCCTCTGGCAAAATCTCGTTAAAGAATACTCGTCCGAGGGTAGTGTTTCGGATCTCACCCTTAGCGTAAACTCGAATCGGAGTTTGTAGCTGGATTTTACCATTATCATACGCCATTTCAGCTTCATAAACAGAGCTGTAAGGTTTGATCTTCTCTGTCTGCGCACCAGGTTTATCGTAAGTCAGGTAGTAGTTACCAAGCACGATGTCTTGAGCGATTGACAGCACTGGGGCGCCATCGGCTGGCTTCAAGAGGTTAGCTGTTGCGCTCATGAGCTCACGAGCTTCTTGTTGCGCCTGTCGAGACAATGGCAAGTGAACCGCCATTTGGTCACCGTCGTAGTCCGCGTTAAATCCGTTGGCAACTAGTGGGTGTAGCTGGATCGCCTTACCTTCAACCAATCGAGGCTGGAAAGCTTGGACAGACAGACGGTGAAGAGACGGCGCACGGTTCAAAAGAACGTATTTGCCGGCAATCACAGCGTCAAGCGCATCCCAAACAACTGCTTCACCAGCTTCGATGAGACGAGTTGCTGAACGAATGTTGTGAGCGTGCTCACCCTTGATCAACCAACTAATAACGAAAGGCTTAAAGAGCTCTAGTGCCATCTGCTTTGGTAGACCACATTCGTTAATCTTAAGCTTTGGACCAACCACGATAACTGAACGTCCAGAGTAGTCCACGCGCTTACCAAGCAGGTTCTGGCGGAAGCGACCCTGTTTACCCTTGAGCATGTCAGAAATCGACTTGAGTCGGCGGCGTCCACCAGTGGCGTTAACGGCACGACCACCACGAGCAGCCGAGTTATCGATCAAGGCGTCAACAGCCTCTTGGAGCATTCGCATTTCGTTGCGGCGAATAACTTCCGGCGCGTTGAGGTCGATAAGCTTCTTGAGACGGTTGTTACGGTTGATAACACGTCGGTAGAGGTCGTTTAGATCTGATGTCGCAAATCGTCCACCTGTCAACTGAACCATCGGACGTAGGTCTGGTGGAATAACTGGCAGAACTGTCAGCGTTAGGCTACTAGGGTCTATGCCGGCTGATTGCATTCCTTCGAGGACCTTGAGACGCTTGAGAAGTTTCTTCTCTCGCTGACCCTTAGCTCCAGCGACCTCTTCTGTTAGCTCAGCAATAAGGGCCTCAAGATCGATGTCGTCTAGCAGTGCCTTCAATGCCTGACCGCCCATACCGACAGTGGTGATGTCTTGGTACTCTTCTGGCAGGTTGCGGTAGTCAACTTCGCTAATTAGCGCACTTTTAGCCAGGCTTTCTAGTTGAGTTTTCTTAAGTGTGTAGTTCTCTTCTAGTTCGCCAAGTTCGCGAGTCTGAGCCTCGGCAAGATTTTTAACGTCGGCACCTTCAGCTTCGGCTTCCTTCTCGTATCGCATCTTGATGGCAACACGACCGGCATCGGTCTCAGCCTCAAGATCAGCCAAGAACTTAGCCCGCGCTTCTTCATCAACGCTAAGCACAACGTAGGTCGCGAAGTAAGCGATACGCTCCAAGTTTCGGACTGTTACGCCAAGTAGCAATGACATTGCACTTGGAGTACCACGCATAAACCAAATGTGCGCAACTGGCGCCGCAAGAGTAATGTGCCCCATGCGCTCACGTCGGACAATAGATTTAGTAACTAGGTCACCGTTCTTGTCGACAGCCGCTTCACGCGAACGAACGCCCTTAAGCTTGTTGTCGTGCGGGTTGATGTCCTTGACTGGACCGAAAATTCGCTCACAGAACAATCCATCGCGTTCTGGCTTTTGCGTTCTATAGTTGATTGTCTCTGGCTTGGTTACTTCGCCGTAGCTCCACTTTAGAATGTCATCTGCACTTGCGACACTAAGTCGGATAGCGTCAAAGTCAGCGATACCGGTGTTGTTAGAAACGATCCGTGACATATTACACCTCCTCCTTGATTTCGTCTATTTCATCTATATCCTGAATACTCAAACCATCTTCGATCATATCGGACATTTCGTCGTCAGCTTCGTCTAAAATGATCACTTCGTCATCTTCGTCGCCTAGAGAAGATGCCGCTACTGGTTGGCCATTAATAACGCTACCGATTACTTGTTCAGCGTCAACTGTTTCTGCACCCTCTTCATCTACGAGGTCAACTCGAAGACCAAGGCCTTGAAGTTCTTTCACGAGGACGTTAAAGCTTTCTGGAAGCTTAGGTCCGATAATTGGCTCGTCTTTGATGATCGCCTCGTACGCTTTGGCACGACCGTATACATCGTCGGACTTGATAGTTAGCATTTCCTGAAGGGTTGCTGACGCACCATAAGCTTCGAGCGCCCAAACCTCCATCTCACCAAATCGCTGACCACCATTTTGGGCCTTACCACCAAGTGGCTGCTGAGTAACCATCGCGTATGGACCGGTTGAACGGGCATGTATCTTGTCCGCGATCATGTGGTGAAGTTTAAGCATGTGCATGACTCCGACGGTAGTTCGCTCTTCAAACGGCTCACCTGTTCGGCCGTCAAATAGCTGGCTTTTACCATCACGGGCGTAACCGGCTTTTTCAAGCTCGCTAGAAATTACTTCGTCTGAGATGCCGTTAAATGGAGGCGTCGCTACCTTGTAACCAAGTGCGCGGGCCGCCATACCAAGGTGAGTTTCAAACAACTGTCCAATGTTCATTCGAGAAGGAACTCCGAGTGGGTTAAGGACTACATCTACAGGTGTACCGTCCTCTAGGAATGGCATGTCTTCGACTGGGAGAATCCGTGCGACCACACCCTTGTTACCGTGTCGTCCAGCTAGCTTGTCACCAACTGAGATCTTGCGGAACTGTGCTACGAAAATCTGAATCTGCATCAATACACCAGCCTTTAGCTCATGGCCGTTCTCGCGTGAGAAAATCTTAACACCGACAACTTTACCGCCACCAGTGCCGTTCATGCGCTGCGAAGTGTCTCGAACATCTTTCGCTTTTTCACCAAAGATGGCCCGAAGAAGACGCTCTTCCGAGCTAAGCTCCTGCTCACCCTTTGGCGTAATCTTACCAACCAACACATCGCCAGCCTTTACTTCTGATCCGAGCTGGACGATACCGTTTTCGTCAAGATGACGCAGCGACTCTTCGCTAACGTTAGGGATGTCTCGTGTAACAATCTCAGGACCAAGCTTGGTCTCTCGAACTTCTACTGTGTAATCCTTGATGTTTACAGAGGTTAGAGTGTCGTCTTCAACTAATCGTCGGCTTAGAACAATCGCGTCGTCCATGTTGTAGCCAGACCACGGCATGAAAGCTACCACAAGGTCCTTACCGAGAGCGATTTCGCCGTCAGCGATAGATGCTCCTTCGATCAAGATGTCGCCCTTCTTGACCTTGTCGCCGCGGTTTACGCGAACTTTTTGGTTAATCGAGCGGTCGTCGTTGCTCTTTACGAAGTGAGAAACGGGGTAGGTTCTTACGCCGTCCTTATATTTAACCTGAATTTCATCACCGTCAGCTCTAAGGACTTCGCCGTCCCCATCAGCAACAACTAGCTGGCTAGAGTTACGCGCGATAACTTCCTCAATACCCGTACCGACAATCGCCGATTGTGGCTGAAGTAGAGGTACGGCTTGCTTCTGCATGCTTGATGCCATCAACGAACGGTCAACACGGTTTTTCTCAACGAACGGCACCAGTGCGGCCGTTGAGCCAAGGATCTGCTTGTTAGCTGCATCCATGAAGGTGACAGTGCTTGCGTCAACCTGCTCAGGCAAGAGCTCATTTCGTGCTGAAACACGCTCATCCTTGAAAGTGCTGTCATCGTTAAGTTCAGCTCCAGCGTCAGCAATAACTTCAACCGCTTCTTGTGAAGCGTCTAGGTACACAACTTCGTCGGTGACCTTACCATTAACAACTCGTAGGTATGGCGTCTCAATAAAGCCGTACTCGTTAATGCGTGCATAGGCTGCGAGGTTAAGAACTAGCCCAATGTTGGCACCTTCCGGTGTCTCGACAGTACAGATACGGCCGTAGTGAGTCGGGTGAGCGTCACGGACATCAAAGCCAGCTCGCTCACGCGATAGTCCACCAGGACCCATCGAGCTAAGTCGTCGCTTGTGGGCCAGCTCAGCTAGTGGGTTGATCTCGTCCATCAACTGTGAAAGCTGTGAACTTGCAAAGAATTCACGTACTGCCGCCACGACTGGACGAGCATTGATAAGTTGAGCTGGGCCAACAGTCTCGATTTCGCTCATGCTCATGCGGTCCATAGCATTTCGCTGCATACGAAGCATACCGACGCGGAATTGACGAGCTACTAGCTCGCCAACTAGCTTCACGCGACGGTTTGAAAGCGCGTCAATGTCGTCGGGTAGTTCCTGAGTATTGTTAAGGCGAACAATCTCGCGAACGATAGCCGTAAGATCAGCTACCTGGAAAGAGCGGAATTCAGTAGTATTTGGAGTATCAAGGCCAAGTCGCTGGTTGATCTTGTAACGGCCGACGCGGCTGTAGTCAAAACGTTTAAAATCAAAGAACATTCGCTCAATCATACTGCGAGCGTTGTCAACGGTGGCCAGATCACCCGGACGGAGACGACGGTAAACCTCGATCAAAGCCTCATTAGTGTTACGAGCCGGGTCCTTGTCAAGAGTTACATCTAGATGCTTGACCTCACCGGTATCAACGTCTTCGAATAGGGCCTTTATTTCAGATGTTTTGTTATAACCTAGAGCACGGAAAAGGGTCGTCACAGGCAGTTTGCGACGGCGGTCAATTTTGACGTAGATGGCACCGTTTGAGGCAGTTTCAAACTCAAGCCACGCCCCACGACCAGGAATAAGCTTCGCACCGTAGGCGTTACGGGTAGAAAGCCGGTCAGCAGTAAAGAATACACCGGCACTTCGAATAAGTTGCGAAACAACCACTCGCTCAGTACCGTTAATGATGAACGTTCCACGATCGGTCATCCATGGGTAGTCGCCGAGGTAAATCTCTTGCTCTTTGACTTCGCCGGTGACCTTGTTGGTCAGCTCAACAACCGCGTGAAGCGGTGCGTCAAAAGTAAGGTTGTTTTCTTTGGCATCCTTTTCAGAGTTCTTTGGCTCTTGGAAGGCGTACTTACCAAAGCGAAGGGCTAGCTTCTGCCCGGTATAGTCATCGATTGGGTTTAGTTCGGCAAATATTTCACCGAGACCGGTCTCGACGAATTCTTTCCAGCTCTCGCGCTGATGTTGGATAAGGTTTGGTATTTCGAGGGCGGTGTCGTCTTTCGTAAAGAAAACACGCTTCGTGGTTGCACGTTTCGCACTTGCCATGGGTTGGTTTGTCCTTGCTGGGTTGGTTTAATATAAGGGTTCTTTGGCGCCGAAGATTCCCTTAACCACTGGATTGTCCAAAAATGACTGCCACCTCTTTTTTGGACATAGATAACCAGGGCTACACTACTTCTTATGCCCAATTATGAACAAGTTTTGAAAAATATGCAAGGGGTTTTAAATATTTTAAGACTCTTTTTCGATAACTTCGTCAACTATGCCATATTCTTTGGCCTCTTCGGCGCTCATCCAAAAGTCCCGATCGACGTCTTTTTCTATCTTAGCTAGTTTCTGACCAGTGTTTTTGGCAAGTATCTCGTTCAAGCGGTGCTTTAAGAACACACCTTCACGCAGAGTAATTTCCTGATCGGTAATTTTACCTCTAGTGCCACTCGATGGCTGATGAATCATGATGCGGGCGTTCGGCAATGCGTATCGTTTGCCTTTGGTGCCGCTGGACAACAGGAAGGCGCCCATGCTCGCCTGTAGCCCGATACCTATAGTCTGAACGTCCGGTGCGACATGCTGTATGGTGTCGTAAATAGCCAAGCCGTCGTAAACACTGCCGCCCGGACTATTGATATATAGTTTTATATCTTTCTTTGGATCTTCGTACGCGAGATACAGCAACTGAGCTACTACAATATTAGCCGTATGTTCGTTAACCTCCTCGCCTAAGAAAATAATACGGTCCTTAAGCAAACGAGAGTATATATCGAATGCTCTCTCACCGTCATGACTTTTTTCAACAACCGTTGGAACCAGATAGCTTGATGGTCTACTCATAGTAAGTCTAGTATACAAAGGCGCTAGCACTCTCGTCAAGTGAGTGCTAAAGCTAGTCTGATAAAGTTACGTTGACTTTTGACGTATTATTTGACATAGTTTGACCATCCACGAGAGGAGACGATATGGTAACGTGGAAGACGGAGGCGACAAAGCGTCGCAGCCTCCTTAAATATCTGAAGGAAGAAGAGCTGCGGGGTCGATACATAGTTTCGGCCACTATCGGGGCGCTTTTAGGCCCTATCGCCGTGATAATGATGGCTATCACTGACATTTTTTGGAAGGAGCCTGCTGCATTCACCACCGTACAGGTGTCAGTAATACTTGTCACATCGATATTTGTATTTCACGCCTGTTTAGTTCTGCTGGTGAACTCGGTTGGAAAATACAGACAAGCTGGATGGACTACCTTCTGGATAGCGCTCGCCTGGTCTATGGCTAGCCTAGCCACGGCGTTTCTTTGCATCCGAGCTTTTGCTCAAGGCGATCCGCTAGCTAATAATTTAGCGCAAGCTGGCGTATGGCTAGTGCTTCTTGGTTGGGTCAGCCTCGCAATAGTGGCCATGGACGCGATCACTTCAACACTAAACCGCCATCAATTTCAGAAGATCTAAAGTAGGCAGCCATCCAGCCTTTGATGCCTAAAACCCCCTCGACAATGATGATCGAGGGGGCGGTGGCAACAGCGAGCCGATCTCCCCGGCTCGCTTTTAAATTGTTTTTATTTTTTCGTATTTAATTCCACTAGTCGCTCGACGGTCTTTTCCATCATATAGCGATTTGAGATATCTCGTCGCACCTCATCGGTCTCAAACTGCTTCAAAACCTCGGGGTTATTTGCATACTGCTGCTTATAAAGTTCGATGTGACCCTCAATTTCTTCATCATTCGCCGTAATGCTTTCGGCTCGAACCAGCTCGTTTAGGACCAACCCGGCCTTCACGCGACGCTCGGCCGAAGGCTTAACTTCTTTCTCGCGCCAGTCATCCTCGTCTTTAAAATTATTGGTGCGCAAATAGCTATCCAGCGTCAGACCACGGTAGAGCAGGTTCTGAGAAAAGTCTTGCTCGATAGAGCGCATCTGATCAGCGACCATCACCTCGGGTGCGATTACATCACTCTTGCTTACGAGTTCTTCGATCAGAGCATCTTTATGCTTCTCGCCAGCTTCTCGCTGCTTGCCAGCCAAAATCTCTCGCTTTATGTCGTCGCATAGCTGCTCAACGGTCTCAAACGGGCCAGCTTTTTTTGCCAATTCATCATTAAGTTCCGGCAAAGACGCTTCCTGAACGGACTTGATAGTAACGGTGAAAACGACTTTCTGACCAGCTAGGTCAGCAGCGTGGTAATCTTCTGGAAAAGAAAGCTCTAGGTCGATAACCTCGCCTGGTTTGTGGCCAACAATACCTTCTTCAAAGCCCGGTATGAACTGGTTAGAGCCCAGTTTGAGGGTGTGGTCGCTAGCCGTACCGCCGTCAAACGCAACACCGTCTTTCTTGCCCACAAAGTCTATAACAACCTCGTCGCCATCTTTAGCTGCCCGCTCCACCGACTTCTTTTCAGCGAAACCCTGACGAAGCCGCTCGGTTATCTCATTAACTTCGTCATCACTTACGGCTACTTTTTCAGGCTTAGCGGTAAGTTTTTTGTAGTCACCGAGCTTAACTTCTGGCAATATGGTCGCTTCGGCGGTGAACTCTAAAATCTCCCCAGGTACATATTTTTTCACTTCCACCTCAGGGCGCTCCAACACCTGTATATTCTCGGTGATAAACGCTTCTGCTACCGCTTTGTTAATCGCTGAGTCAAGAATCGCCTCCTGTAAAGCCTGTGGTGCTACATTTTTCGCCACAACCGCCTCCGGAACCTTACCTTCACGAAAGCCGGCCACTTTGACGGTCTTACTTAACTTCTTTAGTGCGACTTTTTCGGCGTCTTCAAGCTCCAAGACCCCGACGGTGATCGCAAGCTGCACCTTTGTATCTGATAGTTTTTTTACATTTGTCTGCATAGCGTCTAACTATAACAGAGGTAGTGAAGCCACGCAAGTCTCAGGCAGGACGTGTGTTAACACTTTGAGCCAGCCGCTCTTCTTTGTGCTTCTTATCGCTTTTCATAGCTTGGTTGGCTTGTTTAATATAGACCTCTACTCCGTCACTCAAAACATCTCGGCCCTTAACAACTCCATCAATTCCTACAGAAAATCCAATCGGTTTAATTAAATTATCGTAATCACCACCATCAACAGAATCTTTGGCTTCAGAAAATTTTTTCCGTAAATATTCACGCATCTTAGTGCCATCGTCGGCATCGTCCCGAACCGGGCTAAAAACGTAAAACTCGTCACCACTACGCCGGGCTATAAACTCGCCCTCTCTGTTGAGCGAATCTTTCATTTTATTAGCGATTATCTTTAAAACTTTATCGCCTACGTCATGGTCAATCGAATTAGCCACCCCAAAATTATCCAAATCAACAAACGCTATTATATATTCGTCATCAAGACTGTGCGTAGCGACATATTCCATAACAAAGTCACCGAACATCTCCCGGCTAGGAAGTTGCGTCAACCGATCAAGCTTCGGCTCGGACGACGGAGTTTCGGCCTCTCGTCTGGTCATCAAATCTCTGGCACGATTTGCGGCTGCCTCTAATGCATCCACGCCAACACCCTCTATACCAGGCCGCAAGGTGCGGTCTTGTACTATTTCAAACGATGGTACGGCTATTCTGCTGGGAGCTTTTTCAGTCATTTTGGTTTCGATTATTTTATACCATAATCTTATCATAATAAACTTAATAAAAATAGTCCTTCTAGGAGGACTATGTACGTGTCTTGGTGCGCGAGAAAGGACTTGAACCTTCACACCTTGCGGCACATGCTCCTAAGGCATGCGTGTCTACCAATTCCACCACTCGCGCATTACTCTCATTATAACATATCGCCCTTGGTGATGCTATGCCTAGTCGTTTTGCTTGTGGTATTATAAATGCAAAGGGATTTTCAAGGGGAAACAATGAATAAAATAGCTCGCTATCTCAATGAACACCTACTGGGTGAAGTGACTGGCTCACGCGAGATCAGAAAACGCTACGCAACTGATGCCAGCGTTCTTTCTATAACGCCAGAAGTAGTTGTTTTTCCTCGAGTAACCAACGATATACGCAAAGTTGCTCGGTTTACTTGGCAACTTGCCGAGAAAGGCCACGTTATTGGTATAACCGCTCGCGGACTAGGCGGCGACACGACCGGAGCAGCCATCGGTAAAGGGGTCGTCATTAACCTCGCGACGCACTGCAATGACGTCATTCAACTACTGGCGAAAGATCGCCTCATCCATGTTCAGCCGGGTATCCGGGTCGACACGCTCGCCCAGACGCTCAAATGGCAGGGCTTGGCGCTCCCAGAGGCTGATGGCAGCGCCACTATCGGTGGCATCATCGCGAGCGACGCTCTCGGTACCTCACGTCACATCGCCGACAACGTCGAAAAGCTAGAGGTAGTCCTCGCCAACGGTGACATCTTGGAAACGGGCCGTATCAGCAAGCGAGATATCAGCAAGAAGCTAGGCACTCAAACTTTCGAAGGTGAAATCTACCGCAAAATCGAAGGCCTCATCGAGGACAACCAAGAGGTCTTGGAGCGCATCGCCAACGACCCCACCCGTGACAACACTGGCTACCGCCGACTTGCGCAAGTTCGTCAAAAAGATGGCTCGTTCGACCTTACCCCTCTCTTTATTGGCAGTCAGGGTACTCTTGGGATTATCTCTGAGGTGGTGCTCAGAACTGACTTTTATTCGCAAGAGGAGACCCTTCTGGCTATAACCGCCGACAGCCTCGGCCTTGCCCGTGACGTTGCCGATAAAGTTTTAGCGCTAGAGCCAGCCGAACTATCCATTATCGATGGCGAGTTATATCGACGAGCCGTCAAAGACGGAGTGCAGTTCTCGCCTCTCGGCGATGTATCACAACTAGGTGCGGTGGTGTACGTTCGATTCAACGATTTCAGTGAACGCGCCCAAGCCCACAAGCTTAAGAAGATCCGCAAGATGCTACGAAACATCCCCGTCGGCATCATCGACTCCACTGAACAAAGCATCGACGACCTAGCGAGCGTCAAACATGTTACCCGATCGGTGATTCTTGGTGAAAGCGATAAGTCAGTTGTACCTATCATCGACGGGGCGTTTGTGCCGACCGACCGCCGGGAAGAGTTCGAAGAGGGTCTTCTGGCCCTGGCCCACAAACATCATATTGACCTGCCCCATATTATCAACGTGCTGTCTGGAACTTACCGCATATTAGTCGAGCTAAAACTTGACGTTGTGAGTGACAAGCAAAAGTTATTCAAGCTAATTGCCGATTACGCCTCACTCGTCGACAGCGTCAATGGCGCCTTCGTCAACGACGGCGCCGAGGGCCGGTTGAAAGCCAATGCCGCCTGGGCTATCCTAGAAGACGACGAAGCGAAGCTGTTTGAGCAAGTCCGAGAAATCTTCGACCCATTTAGCACCCTTAACCCCGGTGTGAAGCAAAAGAACGAACTCCGTGGACTCGTCGCCAGCCTCCGGTCTTCGTACGAATCAATGTAATTTTAAACAAAGAAAACCCGCCCCGAAGGAACGTCGCCATATGGCAAGCTTCGTAAGAAGCGGGTTCTCTTTCGTGGGCGGTGCGCTACATGGATGATGCTTCCGAGTTCGTTTGCTCAGCAAACTTCTTGGCGAAAGTCTCTGCGTCTTTACGGGAAGGTCCTCCAGGTGTTCTTGCCACCATTGATGGTGGGCCGAATATAGGTATATACACAGTGGGGCCTCGATCAGTGTCTTCTCGATTCCACCGCTCCTTGATACCGCTGAGCACATTCTTGATCAGCTCGAATGGCTTCATCAACACAATCCAGTATGCTTTTGCCATCATCTCCTCCTTTCTTTTCTATAGACAGTTGAGGAAATGCTTGCAAAATTAGTATACACCCGATAGCTGCTCTAAATCATTTTACTGGGTGTCGGACCATAAATCCTGTATAATGAGCGCAATGCGTGCGTGGCGGAATTGGTAGACGCGCTAGCTTCAGGTGCTAGTGTCAGCAATGACGTGGAGGTTCAAGTCCTCTCGCGCGCACCAAGATTGATTTTCTTGCTTTGAAGCAGGGTTGCAAAGGGCTCTTTCCAGAGGTAGGAAGGAGCCCTTTCGTCATCTCTATGTCGCTAAAAAATAGCTGCTACCCCTGTTAAGGTGTGTCGTGCAATCGGTATTGTGCGACGTATTGCTAGGCTAAGACTTGCTGTATATTTGCAATAAGATTTGCAGGGCTATCGTATTCAACGTGTCTAACACGACCAAGATTTGCTGCTCCTTGATTGAAGTAGGCTAATTCAGAACCTGATTCAGTAGCAAGTACCACACTCTTACCTTTAGCGTCAGCGTAGCCAACTTCATATTGCAGACCAGCAGAGATTAAGCCTGTAGGTATTAGTGCAAGCACTATGTCAGATTCGTCTATTTCTGTTAGGTCTTTTTCTACTCCCACTTCTGGCGGTATATCACTGGCAATAATCCAGTTTTCGTGTTCAACGGCACAAAATACAGTAAAACCAGCGACAGTACGTAGAGTTTTAATAACTGCTTCTACCTTTTCTCGGTAATCGGGGTTTACTTCACCAGTTTCGTAATTAACGTGTCCAGAAAAGCTCGTTGCTAAGAATAGTTTGTTCATTGAGTTATATTATACAATAATTAAGTAGAGTATGCCATCATCTTCTCTTCTAAAGTTCAAATCTCTTCGGTTAGTAATAACGCTAGTAGGCATAATTTGCTTCTAACATCTGTTGTGACCTCTGAGACATCGTTACTTGAGGCAGTCTAAATACGGTCTGGTTTTGGTTTTCAAACAGCCACTGTGCTATCTTATAGATGAGTTCAAAAGCAATCGCTTTTGCTGCACCAAATGAAAAAGCAGATCGGCTGGTCTGCTTTTTCATTTGAGAACAAAAAAACTCCCTATTCGGGAGCATCAAGGCGGTAGAAGGCGAGAGCCGCATCTCCGTAACTACGATTGTCCACCACAACAACTCCTAATTCGGACGGCGTCTCACCTCTACCTGGGTATGATAGTACCATAAGCCCTTTCGGACGTAAAAGCTTTGTTAGTGCCATTGCTGTGGATAACTGCATATCATGAAAGGGTGGGTCCACAAAAATAATATCAAAAGTCTCTTCTGTGGTGGCCAGCCAAGAAGCTACTGGAGCTTTTACAAGTTGGGACTGTTTTTCAACGCCAAGCGTTTTTACGTTAGTGGCTATTACCTTCTGTGCGACATGATCTTTTTCTACCAGCACTACTCTTTCGGCGCCGCGGCTCAACGCCTCAAGCCCGAGCGCGCCACTACCCGCAAAAGCATCGAGCACCACCGCGCCCTCAACTTCATCGCCAATTTTATTAAAAAGTGCATTACGAATTCGCTCACTCATAGGGTGAGTGCGATTTGTGCCCGAGCCTTCGATCACTCGTCCACCAAATTGACCTGCGATTATTCGGATGTTCATACTTAATTCAACGTTGTTAACCTTTGGTATTGTTCGACCTGCGCCGATAGTACTTCGTAGTTTACCAGACTTTGACCCGACTCAACGAACCACTTGGCTTGTTTCTGAGCTCGAGCTATAAGCTTGGTGTCTCCTAGGGTTGCGATTTGCAAGTTCAGAGCCCCATGCTGCATTCTACCGTAGATTTCGCCTGGGCCACGCAGCTTTAGATCAACTTCTGCCAAATAGAAGCCGTCGTTACTTCGCTCGATCTCTTTCAGACGAGATGACGGCGCCTTCGAATCACTCATCACCAAATAGCAATAGCTCTGGTGAGAGCTTCGTCCGACTCGTCCACGCAGTTGGTGTAGCTGAGCAAGCCCAAAGCGGTCGGCGTCCTCGATCAGCATAACGGTCGCATTCGGCACATCAACGCCCACCTCGATGACCGTGGTGCTAACTAAAATATCTATTTGGCCCGCCGAGAACTGGCTCATAATAGACTCCTTCTCAGCCGCTGGCAACTTACCATGCAACAAACCGATTTTACGATGCTTAAAAACCGAGTGCTGCAGTTTACGGTACTCGTCCTGGACACTTTTGGCCTCATTATCCAGATTATTATCAATCAGCGAGCAAACCACATAGGCCTGTCGCCCCTTCTTGAGCTCGTCTTCAACCTTTTGGTATAACTGATCTCGGCTATTGGGCGACCAGAGCTTGGTCTCAATCGGTAAACGGTCGGCTGGTCGTTCATTCAATATTGAGATATCCAAGTCACCATAAACTGTCAGCGCTAAACTCCTCGGAATAGGCGTAGCGGTCATTGTCAAAAGATGAGGCATCTTGGCCGACTTTTTCATCAGCTCTTGGCGCTGGGCCACACCAAAACGATGTTGCTCGTCTATTACCACAAAGCCAAGCTTGTGAAAACTCACTGTAGACTGAATCAATGCATGGGTACCGACCACCACATCGACCGTGCCATCGGCAATCGCCTTAAGCAGTGTCTCTCGCGCCTTACCCTTCACGCTTCCGGTCAGCAACCCGACCTTGACATCAAACGGCGCCAGCAACTTGTCGAGCGTGGCCGCGTGTTGCGTTGCCAGTATCTCGGTCGGGGCCATAACCGCCGACTGGAAGCCATGCGCTGCCACTTGTCGAGCCACAAGACCCGCCACAACGGTCTTACCCGACCCCACGTCGCCCTGAAGTAGACGATTCATCGGCACATCACGTTCAACGTCTTGCAATATATCCCAAGCCGCCCGCCGCTGAGCCGCCGTCAAAGTAAATGGCAATGCTCCAACGAAAGCCTTAACGACTGGTTGACTAAACGGTATGCCCCAACCCTGTAATTTGGCATTCTCACGTTTGTTGAGCTGACTAGCCAGTAGCAGTTGTAACAACTCTTCGAAGCCGAGCCGCTCTCTGGCGCGCTCCGTCTCCTCGATCGTCTCAGGAAAATGCATCGCCATCACCGCTTCGCTATAACTCATAAGCGACTCCGACTGCACCATTTCCGCCGGCAGTGTCTCGGGTAGCGCCGCAATATATGTGCGCAACTCATGCAGCACCTTACGCACCATCGGAGTCTTAAGTCCGGCTGTACCACGATATATCGGCACGATTTGGTCAGATTGCTGCTGTACATCCGTCGCTTTCTCAGCGCTGGGGTTGGTCAGCTGATATCGCCCATGCCGAAGTTCAAAGATGCCCGAAAACAGAAACTCACCCTCACCCTTTAGCTGCTTCTCGCGGTACGGCTGGTTAAACCACACGGCCTGAATCTTTGCCGCCCCGTCCGTCAGCACCGCAGTCGTCACCCGCATCCCCCGTCTCACCGGTCGAGTCGTAACAGACTCACAAACTGCCTTCAGCGTCACCTTGCCAGGCACAATGTCCCGGATAGACGTGATGTGCGAATAGTCCTCATAAGCCCTCGGGAAGAAAGTCACGATATCGTGAACTGTATGAAGTCCAGCCTGGGCAAATTGCTCGGCTGTTTTCTCGCCCACACCTTTAATGTTTTGAATACTGGCGTTAACTCTCATCACTATCACTATACCACCTCTGCGTGAATTGACTATCATATCTATATGTGTTATAATGATATAGATACTGCTACCCAAGCGGTGTCGCACCTACCCACCCACCTACACACCGGAGTACACCATGCCAGCAAACGACAAGCGAGTTACGCTTTCCTGCGACAAAGGGAAGTTTCGCATTGAGACTTCCTGGGTCATCAACAAGAAGGATGATCTGGTGCTGAAAGCTTCTCAGAGCTTCATTTATTTCGACACAGGCGAAGCGCTCCTCACTGACGTTGCTCAGGCGGCGAAAGAATCCGACTTAGGCATCACGGCTATACATGTCGAAGCGCAGCGCATGCTCGTCTACGTGAACACCGCAGCAGACCTGCACGAGATTTATTTGAAGCTGAGCGAGGCAGTACGCCTGAACTCAGACTCGTGGCAAGTGCAGTTCGGCCCGATCAGCTGACGTCTGCTTCGAGGCGGGGAGTGTCTTGAGCTTCAGCTCGCCTCCCCGCCCAGGTGGGTAGGAATATTCGTCCATAGAAAACTATGCTGATGAGTCCTGAAGGACGAAACGAATATATTATTTTACAAGAATAAACTGATTCTTGCCTTTTTTGACAAGTGAGGCGGTTTCAATAGTCGCGTCCGAGCTAACTCGCTCACCGTCAAGCGATACCGCACCGCCTTCGATAAGACGACGCGCCTCACCATTACTGGATGCCGCTCCGCCACCGACAAGCACTTCGACGATAGTCTGTCCAACTGGCACGACTGGGATTTCAGAGCTCAAGACATGCATATCTTCGTCGTTCAAATCTTGGATAGAGCGTCCGCCAAACAACACTTCCGTCACCTTCTCGGCGCTAGCTGCTCTCTCGGCCCCGTGAACAAGGGTTGTAACCTCGCGAGCTAGAGTCTTCTGTGCCTGACGAGCAGCTGGGTCTGACTTCACCTGCTCTTCCATTTGAGTAATTTCATCACGCCCAAGCATCGTAAATATCTTGGCATAATCAACCACACCCTCGTCGTCAGCATTTAGCCAAAACTGATAAAAGGCGTAGACACTAGTTTTGTTAGGATCCAACCAAACAGCGCCATCTTCGGATTTACCAAACTTTACGCCAGTCGCTTTGTTCATAACAAGCGGCGTCGAGTAAACATGCGCCACTTTTCCTTCTAGCCGACGAATCAAGTCGACACCGGCAATAGAGTTACCCCACTGGTCAGCACCACATAGCTGCAAACTTACGCCATGCTCGCGGAAAAGATGCAGGAAGTCATATCCCTGGATTAAGGAGTAACTAAACTCCGCATAGCTTATACCAGAGCCGCCTTCGCCGAGTCGCGACTGAACAAATTCACGACCGAGCATCGAACTTAGTGGAACATTTTTGCCAATATTCCTCAAGAAATCAAGAAAGTTAATGTCCTTAAACCAGTTATAGTTATCAACTATCTCAAAATCTTTTCCAGCGAAAACCTGTCGGTACTGCGCAGCGATACTCTGCTTATTACGCTCGATGTCCTCCAGGCTTAGTAGTGTTCGCTCATCGCGCTTGCCGTCAGGATCGCCAATCATACCGGTAGCGCCACCTACCAGCAGGTAAGCCTTGTGACCAGCTTCGATAAAATGTCGGACCATCATAGCAGCCGCTAGGTTTCCAATTTGCATGCCATCGGCACTCGGATCAACTCCAAAATAGAAACTGATCTTACCATCGTCAAGCTGCTTGATATCATCAAGAGTTGTCTGGTTAATAAAGCCTCGCCAAGTTAGTTCTTCTGATAGCGTCATTTCCGTTAAATTGTACCACGGTTACGATATATTTTCTGCCTTTTCAGTCAAAAAAATGCTATACTGGCTATGTTATATATGCGAGGGATCAAGTGAGTAAGAAAGTTAAAAAACCTACCAAGAAGTTAAGCGTTTACGCTAACCTTTCAAAGGGTAAGAAGTCAAAGAAGGCTTCAGCTTCACGTCGCAGCGCCGAGCACTTAGCTGGGCTTCCAAAAAATCCAATAGCCCGCTTTTTCTACCGCTTACACCCAAAACGCTTCTTCGCCTATTGGTTCAGCAAAAAGGGAGCTTTTATGGCCCTCAAGATTGTCGGTATCTCTATACTACTTGGAGCACTGATTATCGGTGGTCTGTTTGCTTATTTCCGCAAAGACCTCGACCAAATCCGGCCTGGCGAGATCGACAAACGAGTTCAATCAACTGTCAACAAATACTACGATCGCAATGGTGAACTATTATGGGAAGACAAGGGTAGCGGAAACTACAAACTTGTCGTAGAAAGCGCAGACATCAGCGAAAATCTCAAGAAAGCCACTGTAGCAATCGAAGACCGAGACTTCTTCACCCATAATGGGGTTAGTCTATCTGGAACTTTTCGTGCGGCCTTCAATAACTTTACTGGTGGCGAGATTCAAGGTGGCTCCACTCTAACTCAGCAGCTAGTCAAACAGGTATTTTTCGCAGCCGAGGCCGACAACCGAAGCTGGGGTGGCATTCCACGCAAAATTAAAGAGCTCATCTTGGCTATAGAGATCGAACGCATGTACGATAAAGACCAGATTTTGACGCTTTATTTAAACGAATCTCCTTACGGCGGACGACGTAACGGCGCCGAGTCTGGTGCTCAAACCTATTTCGGCAAATCGGCCAAAGATTTGACCGTAGCTGAGGCGTCGCTTTTGGCGGCAATACCTCAAAACCCTTCGGTGTATGAGCCCTACAACGTAGCTGGTCACCCTGGTTTGATTAACCGTCAACACCACGTCCTTGATGCTATGAAAGAGTTAGGTTTTATAACCGAAGACCAATACAATGAAGCTAAAGCTGTGCCGATACTAGATACTATAAAACCGCAAGTAAGCCAGTATGAAAACATTAAAGCCGCTCACTTTGTTCAAATGGTACGATCGCAACTTGAAGATGAGTTAGGCGTCGCCGTGGTGGGACGTGGTGGCCTTACCATTAAGACTACCCTAGACCTTCGCATCCAAAATAGACTAGAGAAAGCCATGAAAGACATGTTCAAAAGCTACGTCCCAAACTGGGCTGGCTTTACTAACGGTGCGGCCACTGTCGCCGACACTAAAACTGGCCAGATTGTAGCACTGGTTGGTAGCCGCGACTTTGAGTACCAGGGCTTTGGGCAGGACAACGCCGCCACAGCCTACATTCAACCGGGCTCAGCCGTTAAGTCACTCGTCTATGCTGAGCTGTTCGAACAAAAACCATCTGGCTCGCAAAACTACGGTAGCGGCAGCATCCTGGTAGACGAACCGATAGATAAAATCTATGGCGCCAAACTTCAAAACGCCGACCGGGCATACCGAGGCAGCTTGCCTATCCGGACCAGCCTGGCGACCTCCAGAAACGTCCCGGCGGTTAAGGCTATGTACATATCAGGTGTCGCTCCTACCATAGAAACTATCCGCAACTTAGGCGCAAAAAGCTATTGTTCAGTTGGTGTTGATACCACGGCCGGCCTAGCTTCGGCCATCGGTGGCTGCGGTGTGCAGCAAGTAGACCTAGTGAACGCTTACGCCTCGCTAGCTCGCGGCGGAGTATACAAACCTCAGTCGGTCACACTCGAAGTTAAGAACAACAGCGGCGAAGTGCTTAAGAAGTGGTCTGATACAAACGGAACTAGAGTCATCGACCAGCAGTCGGCTTTCATCGTCACCGACATTCTATCTGACGTTAATGCTAGCGCCGGCCTCGGCTACTATCCCGCAAAGAACATCCCTGGCGTAAAGACAGCTACTAAGACCGGTACCTCCGACAAGGGAGGGAACGCTAAGGACCTCTGGATGATGAGTTACAGCCCAGCGCTAACTATGGGGGTATGGCTAGGCAACCCGGACACGACCATTCTCAAAAATGGTAACTCATCTCTTGGTAGCCCTATAGTCGCTAGCGTCATGGAGTACGCCCACAAGGAAGTTTACGCCAAAGAGGGCAAGTGGAAGTCAGGCGATTGGTTTAGCGCCCCTAACGGCATCCAACGCGTTGGCGCTGAAGTTTATCCATCTTGGTGGAATAAAACCCAGGGTCAAAGCAATGAGACTATGAAGTTCGATAAAGTATCGAAACGAAAAGCGACCAATTGTACACCTAATCTCGCCATCATAGAGTTCCCTGTGATAAAAACTGTCGATCCTGTGACCAAGAAGGACTCGTATAGCAACGTACCAAGCGGCTACGACGAGAAGAAAGATGACAATGTTCATAAATGTGGCGAACCGGGTCCAAGCGTGAGTGCACCTTCTGTCTCGCCAGCTGGTGGTGGTAATTGGGAAATTGAGTTTACTGTGTCGATGGGAGCGCACCCCGTAACTGGTGGTGGCAGCTCGGTATCCATGACGGTTGACGGCGTAAGCCAGAGCCCTTCATGTTCGGGCTCTTCATCAGTTCGCAACTGTAGCCTTATCTACTCTGGATCCAACCCAACCGGTAAGATATCGGTGGTAGCAACCGACTCCGTCTACTACACCAGCGAATAGATTACGACTTACTTATTAGCTAGTTCTACGAGGCTGTCTTCGTGCGTGCGACGACGGTTTGACTGTTGTGGCTTTCGCGGCTGACGGCCGGCTGGCTTAGCTTTTGGCTGAGCTGATGTCTTTTCTGCTTTTAGGGCTGGGTTGGTTGGACGAGCGAACATCATCTTACCTGCTGATGTTTGAAGACTACGGATGAACTCGACTTCGACAGATTTGCCGACTAGCTGCTGAGCGTTCTCCACGACCACCATGGTGCCGTCAGCCAAATGTCCGACCGCCTGATGGGAATCGTTGCCTTTCTGCGTTAATTCAATCATCGTTTTTTCTCCAGGCAAGTAAGCCATGCGAAGTGTTTTGGCAAGATCGTTGACATTGAGAACAACGACGCCTTCCACCTGAGCAACTTTGTTTAAATTGTAGTCTATCGTACAGATAGTGCCGTTATGTCGCTTAGCTAGCGACAATAGACGGTTGTCTACACCCTCTTCGGCTGTGTTGCTGTCCGGGAAAATGATAGTCGAAATGTTTTCCATAGACTGGAGCTGCTTGATAACATCCAGGCCATGGCGAGCGCGAGTTCGTTTCTCGGTATCGCCGTTATCGGCCAAGAATTGCAGTTCTCCGACAACACTGCGCGGTATCGCTAGGATGCCAGGTAGAAAGCCGGCTTCGGCAACGGACCGGATCCGCCCATCGATAAGCACCGATGTATCTACGAAAATATAACGTCCAGCCCGCTTTTTAATTTTAATAATCTGACTTGTTATAAGGTACGTGGTCTGCAAGGCGATTATCACCAACAGTACAGTATTGATATCCATATGTTTCTTCTTTCTTGGTGCTACTGGAGATAGTCTATGAGAGCGACACGAAGCTCGCTAACTCCAGTGATAAATGATGATTTTTGTGATGTTTTTGGCGCCACTGCTTGGGTAAAGCCCAGTTTTTTCGCTTCAGCGATACGTTTGTCTGAGCCTACAACCGAACGAATCTCACCACCCAGACCGACTTCGCCAAAGACGACAGTCCCCTCTTTGATACGACGTCCAGCAGCCGCACTGGCTATCGCCATACAAACCGCCAAGTCGGCAGCCTGATCGTCAAGCCGCAATCCACCGACAACGTTAATATAGATGTCTTTATCCGATAAATTCAACTTTGTGCGTCGTTCTAGAACTGCGATTAGGAGGTTGAGCCTATTAAGGTCAAACCCGCTTGCCGTACGCTTAGGATACCCGAAACTTGTTTGATTCACAAGTGCCTGGATCTCGACCAGCAGCGGTCGGCTGCCTTCTAGGGTGGCTAAAACCACCGAGCCATCAGCGTCCTGACGCTCTGCCAGCAAAACCGCCGACGGGTTCTCGACTATAACTAAGCCCTCTTCCGCCATCTCAAATATAGCCGTTTCACTCGTTGCTCCAAAGCGGTTCTTGATAGCTCGCACCATCTTAAAGCCGCCATAGCGGTCGCCGTCAAAATGGAGCACGACATCAACTAGGTGCTCTAGCACCTTCGGCCCAGCTATACTTCCCTCTTTGGTCACGTGGCCGACAAGAATCACCGATACACCGGCTGACTTCGCCGCTCTTATCAGGACATTACTACTGCCTGTTATCTGGCTGACCGTACCTGGAGCACTGGTTAACTCATCAATGGCTAGAGTTTGTATAGAGTCTACTATAACTAATGAATGCTGGCCCTTCTGAATAGTCGCAGCCACGTCGTTGGCACTAGTGCTAGACGCTACCTCTAGCTTATCGTGCTCCCGAACACCAAGCCTGGTCGCTCGCAATGCTATCTGCTCGGCAGACTCCTCGCCGCTAACGTATAAAACCGGGGCGCCCTTAGCTACATGAGCTGTCAGCTGCAGCAATAATGTACTTTTTCCTATACCTGGCTGTCCGGCAAGCAGAATAACCGCTCCTGGCACAATACCGCCACCAAGTACCGCGTCTAGATCGTCAACTCCGGTACCAAGACGACGCTTCTTGTCGACCGCCTCAACGGACGATATGGACTGAGCTTTCAAGACTTTACCAGAGCCACCGGCTTTGGCTACCGTGGACTGAGCGGCGCCAAACATCGACTCCTGTTCTACCAGAGAGTTCCACTCGCCACAGTTGTCACAGCGACCAACCCACTTGCTATAGACCGCGCCACATTGCTGGCAGATAAACTGCGTTTTCACCTTCGCCATATTGCTTTTAGTATAGCATGCGAAAGTTAAAGACTTGGGGTCTTGTCAACCGACTGAAAACTATCCAGCCCTTTATTAAGAACTTCGATTTTTGATGCAGCTTTAATGTATTTTTCACGCAGGTCATTGTACTTATCTATGGCCGCATTTAAAGTTGAGCGTTCTCTCTCCAGCTGGGCTGACCGCGCCAGCAGCGAATTTCGCTCTGAATTGAACTGGTTCATCGACGTAAAGCTTCCGCTGTTAGCCCTATAGTTAAAGCTGTTTATATCAGCAGTTAATTGGAAAGACCGCGACTCATACTGTGACCTCATAACCGAAATATCTTTTGCCAGCGACTCCATCTGGCTTGAAAGCTTTTCGGTAGTAGCGTAGAGCTCCCGATAAAGTTTGTTGTATTTGTCGTGTAGCTCGATAACTTTCTGGCGATCGCTGAAATACTTAGCGTAGTGAGCCTCAAGCTCTTCGCCTAGCTCAGCCACTTCCGTTGGAAGTATAGAGTGAAGTTCGTTATAGTGCTCACCCGGTTGAGCTCTAGCGTAGTAGTCCATCCTGTCTCTAAGCTCTTTACTGGCGTGCTTGGTGTAGGCTACCTCCAACAGATCACTAAGGCGCGATCGTTCATCATCGCTAAGGCGCGCCCAAGCGGCATGAAGCATCTCGTGAGCTGCCGTAACCTCTTCTATACCGTCAAGCTCTTTAGTTTCAACGTTGTATATGTAAAGCCTATCGTCACTGGTATAACAGCCAATTATAGGACTCTGAAACTCTTGTCGGGGACACTGTGCATTAAAGGAGTTAGCATTTGAAAGCTCGGGCTGGGTAGCGTAGAATATCCGCTTGCCGTCTGCAGTAAAACCAACTCTCTGTTCAATCGCCTTAACGGCCGGTGTAGGTTCGAAGAAGAACGACACCAAGCTGTCCGACAAAAACTGACGGTTAAGGAACATGACAGCCGCTAAAATTAATATAAGTACTGTCGTAGCTGTGGATATGATTATCCCAAGTTTACCGGCTTTCGTGACTGACATCTAGAACTACCTCGCCTCCCTTTGCACTTACTGTCACAATAGTACCTTTTTCGAATTCATCAGACAATATACCGTCTGCGATTTTATGTTCCAGCAGATCTTGCATCGCTCGTCGCAGAGGTCTGGCCCCAAAGTGCTCGTCATAGCCGGCATCGATGATTAGTTTCTTAGCTGACGGCTTAACCTTGACGTGAATACCCTTCCGAACCAATCTCTCCTGAAGCTCTTCCATTAGATTATCGAAAATCTTTACCACTTCCTGTCGAGTAAGCGCTCGGAAATTAACTATTGCATCGAATCGATTTATTAACTCTGGGCGCATAACTCGCTCCAGTGCGCGACGCGTGCGTTGTGTATTTTCGACATGTAGCTCTTCTAGACGGTCTGCGTCGCCCTTAGTCCGGGCGTGAAATCCAAGACTTGATTCTTTAGCCAGGTCATCGGCGCCCAGATTGCTAGTGAGGATAATAATCGCGTTGGTAAAATCGACTTTTCTGCCTTTAGCGTCTGTCAATGTACCATCCTCAAGAAGCTGTAGTAGTAGATGGAAAACATCAGGATGAGCTTTTTCAATCTCATCAAACAGAACTACGCTGTAAGGCTGCCGCCTAATTTTGTCAGTCAGCTGGCCACCGTCGTCATAGCCGACGTATCCGGCTGGAGCGCCTAGCAGACGACTCGTATTGTGCCTCTCACCAAATTCGCTCATGTCAATCTTTACTAAGGCATCGTCACTACCAAACACTTCACGCGCCAGAACCCTTGCTAACTCCGTCTTACCAACGCCAGTCGGACCCATGAAAACAAACGATCCTATCGGCCGCTTGCTACTTGCAACCCCGCTGCGGCTTCTGCGAATAGCCCTAGCTACCTTCTCGACAGCTTCGCGTTGTCCAATAATATACTTCTCTAGGTGCGACTCTAGGTTCTTTAAAATCTTGGCTTCGGACTTTTGAACACGCTTAGCCGGTATTCCGGTCATGGTAGAAATAGCCTGGGCGATGTCTTGATCTGTCAACACCACCGGCGTTTTTTTCTCTTGCGCTTCACGAGATTCGCCTAGTTTCTGTTGCAGCTGGCTGGCGCGCGTTTTATAAAGAGCCGCTCTTTCATAATCTTCGGCTATAACCGCCTCTTCCATCTTCTCGTTTAAGGACTTCAGTTGTTTCACGTAATCGCGTACCTTGCTAGGCTTGTGACCGGCTTTAACGCGCAGTAGCGAGGCCGCCTCATCGATAACGTCAATCGCCTTGTCTGGCATAAAGCGATCGCTAATGTAGCGGTCGGCCATGTATACGACATCGTCCACCACTTCGTCGCTAATCGAAACACCGTGATATTTCTCGTAGTATGACCTAAGGCCACGCAAGATTGCCGTAGTATCTTTCAGGCTCGGCTCTGGCACAATAATAGTTTGGAAACGTCGCTCCAAAGCCCTGTCTTTCTCGATATGCTTACGATACTCATCTAGGGTGGTAGCTCCAATAAGCCTAATGTCACCACGCGCCAAAGCGGGCTTCAAGATATTAGCCGCATCTAGAGCACCTTCGGCCGCTCCAGCACCAACTAACAGGTGCAGCTCGTCTATAAATACAATGACATTTTTCTGCTCCGTCAGTTCACTCATGACTTTCTTGAGCCGCTCTTCAAACTCACCGCGGTATTTCGTCCCTGCGATCATGCCCGTTAAGTCAAGTTGAATGAGCTTCTTGTCCAGTAGATGTTCCGGCACATCTTCACTAACGATGCGCTGCGCTAGGCCTTCTACTATGGCCGTCTTTCCGACACCAGGCTCACCGATGAGAACGGGGTTATTTTTGGTTCGACGACTTAGGATGGTGACTAAGCGCTGCTCTTGCTCAGCACGGCCTATCACCGGGTCGAGCTCGCCGGCGCGCGCCTTGGCCGTTAAATCAGTCCCGAAAACGTCAAGAGCCCCCCGGCGAGTGCGCTGTTTTCGTGGCTGATCAGACTCCTCGGTCTCGGGCTGCATCTCATGTTGTCGCTCCAGATACTCTTCCAATTCAGAAAGTACCTCATTAATGTCAATGTTCATGTCTTTAAGCAAAACGGTAGCTCTAGCGTTGTTTTGCGACAACAAACTGTGAAGTATGTGCTCTGTACCTAGATAATCGTGATGGAACTCTTGGGCGGTGTCCCAGCTCATCTTGAGGCTTAGTCTGGCTGTGTCGCTCAAGCTTTTAGTCATAATGCCGGGCGTAAAGTTGTTTGCAATTGGAACAGCGTCCAGCGCCGATTGGGCCCGGTCAAGTGTTACGCCAGCGTCGGCTAGTATTTTAGCACCGACAGATGCTCCCTGGGCCATTATGCCAAGCAAGAGATGTTCTGTGCCAATATATGAGCTACCGTAGCCCTGTGCAATCAAGGTTGCATGATGAAGGCTCGTCCGAGCGTTTTCGGTCAAGCGTGAGATGAAATCAGAGAAATCGTCACCCATACAACCTATTATAGACAGCGTTAGCACTCACGTCAAGCGAGTGCTAATTATTTATTCTGTCGCTTCTTCGACGGCGCTAAGAAGGCTGTCCTCTATGTTGACACGAGGCTTTTCAACTTGTTTAGCGGCAATCGCTTGCTCGATATCAAGCTCGTAACCAGTCAAGCGACTAGCTAGTCGGACGTTTTGCCCACCACGACCGATAGCGATAGATTGCTGGTCTTCTGAAACAAACACTTTAGCGCGCTTGTTAGTCTCGTCAATCTCAACCTTACTAATCTCAGCCGGACTGAGGGCGTTTTTAATAAACTGCTCAATATTTTCGTCAAAGGTGACAATGTCGATCTTCTCTTGGCTACCGACTTCGTTCATCACAGCTTGAACACGAGTACCGTGACCACCGACAAATGTACCAACTGGGTCAACTCCTGGTACGGTGCTAGCGACAGCCAGCTTGGTTCGACGGCCAGCTTCACGAGCAATAACCTTTATCTCAACTGCGCCAGACTCTAGCTCTGGGACCTCCTGGCGGAAAAGGTATTCGATAAACTCTTCGTTTCCACGACTCAATATAAGTTGTGGGCCACGGTTTTCACGCTCAATATCTTTGATATACACCTTAAGGCGACTACCAACACTGTAAAACTCGCCTTGGATCTGCTCACTCTGAGGCAAAATTCCGCTAGCCTTCCCGACTTCGATACGAATTACGCGCGGCTCAACCCTTTGAACAGTTCCGGTTACAACTGTACCGATCTTGTCTTCGAACTCACCGAGGACTACTTCACGTTCTGCTTCACGGAGGCGTTGCAAAACAACCTGCTTAGCAGTCTGAGCAGCTACACGGCCAAAGCTGGTTACTTCGTGTTTTTCTTCGATTAGGTCACCTAGTTCGGCGTCCTTCTTAACCTTGCGGGCGTCGTCCAGACTGATCTCGTAAGCGTCGCTTCCAACAACCTCAACAACTTCGCGAGCGACATAAACTTCTGCCGTACCGTCGTTGACGTTTAGTTCAGCCCTGACCTCTTGGTCTCGCTCACCATTGTCGCGACGCCAAGCTGCGGCAATAGCCTGTTCGATAACAGAAAGTACCGTCTCCTCTGGCAAATTCTTTTCCTCAGCGATAGTTCGGACCGCTAGAGTCAGCTGTTTTAGATTTAGTTCTTCCATTGTTATTTCCTTTCGTTTTCTATGAAAAATTCCGACCTGCCGGCCGGAAATGTACTATCTATCATTATACACCCAATAACAAGCGGGTGCAAGTGGCTAGCTTAAGGTGCGGGCAACGGCTCATCTGGGCAACTAGACAGTACATCCTTCATGGCCTTTAGCTCAGCCTCCGTCACCCATAGTCGATACTTCTGCTTCACCGCAATCTGCCTAGCCACATACTGACAGCGAAACGGCTTGTGCGGAGGTAGCCAGGTGGCCGCATCGCCGTCACCTTTCTGTTGGTTAGCCGGGCCATCAACTGCCAAAAGTTCGAGCGGATCATTGGCCAGTTGCTCTCTCTGCTCTGGTGTTAGTAGCTGTGCGCCTTTTTGCCAGGCATCAGACAAGGCCACCACGTGGTCTATCTGAACGGCGCTGGGGTTGTCAGCGCTAAATTGTATATGTTCACCCGTGTAGGGGTCGTTTAATACTCCACGTGCTACCCGACAGCCGTCGTCCAGCGACACATCCCTAAGATCACGATATAAAATCAGTTGTCTTGTCGAACAGCCAAAAACTACCGACCAATCACCGCCGAATTGCTCCCTGTTATAACCCGTTTTTGGCGCCCGACCTTTAACTTCCAGAGCCTCTAGTGTTTGCAAAGCCGGGCCAGAAGCTTGCGGCGGAGACTCAGCTACATTTTGCTCATACCAAGAAGGCATAAAACCTGCTAGAGCGATCAGGGACCCTGCCAAAACCACTGTGATAAACACTGCCTGTCGTCGTTTCATACTATTACTATGCCAGACCAATCTTAACTTTGTTACAATTAATATCATGCAAACTGTTTCTCGACTTATAAATACCTTCGCGCCAGACAACTACGACCTAACTATAGAAATTGATCGACCCAGCCGTTCGTTTAAAGGCGTGGTTACTATAAAAGGTAGTGTCATCGGCGACACAACATCTGTGAAGCTCCACTCCAAAGCCCTGAACATCACCAGTGCCACCTTCAACAACAAACTAACTGGTTGGAAGCAAGATGGCGACGAGCTGGCCCTAATACCTGAGAACATTCAACCGGGCAAGCACGAGATAACAGTTGAGTTTAATGGCAAAATTACCGATGCCATGAACGGAATGTACCCCTGTTACTATGAACATGAGGGCGTCAAAAAAGAACTGATAGCCACACAATTCGAAAGTCATTACGCCCGAGAGGTATTCCCGTGCGTTGACGAACCAGAAGCTAAGGCAGTTTTTAATCTAACTTTAATAACAGAGACTGGGGTGACTGTTCTGGGGAACATGCCAGTCACCTCACAAAAAGAAGAAAATGGTACGCTCGTCACTACTTTCGCGCCGACTCCACGTATGAGTAGCTACCTCCTAGCGTGGGTAGTCGGCGACCTGCATAAGAAAACCGCTCACACCAAGAGCGGCGTAGAGGTAAACGTTTGGGCTACAAAAGCCCAGCCAGCGGAGAGCCTAGACTTTGGTCTCGACATAGCCACTCGTACCATCGATTTTTTCAACGAATACTTTGAAACGCCTTATCCATTACCAAAATCCGACCACGTAGCCCTTCCTGACTTTTCGTCGGGCGCCATGGAAAACTGGGGACTCATAACCTACCGCGAAACCGCTCTTTTGGCAGACAGCACCACCTCAATAGAAGATAAGCACTTCGCCGCAACAGTGATTGCTCACGAACTCAGCCATCAGTGGTTCGGAAATCTTGTGACCATGAAGTGGTGGAACGATCTCTGGCTGAACGAAAGTTTCGCCACCATGATGGAGTACGTCGCCATCGACGCCATAGAACCAAGCTGGGACATCTGGCTCCTAAGCGCCACCACAGACACCCCTAGCGCCCTTCGTAGAGATGCCCTTAACGGCATTCAAGCTATTCAGTGCGACGTCAACCACCCTGACGAGATCCAAACCCTTTTTGATCCTTCAATCGTTTACGCTAAGGGTGGCCGCCTGCTTCGGATGCTTCAATCCCATATAGGCGACGAGGCGATGCGCAATGGTCTATCGCTCTATTTCAAAAAATTCGCTTATCAGAACACAGCCGCTGATGATCTCTGGAGTTGTTTATCTGAAGCAAGTGGTGAAGATATCAGTGGCTTTATGAATACCTGGATCACACAACCAGGCTTCCCGTATATAAAAATTACTCGTCAAAATGAAAGCGTAATATTAAGTCAGTCTCGCTTTTTCATCGGCGAACACGGCGCTTCTTTGGAACTATGGCCAATACCGCTACATTTGACCATTCCGGATGCGCCAAACATTCTCCAAACTGAATCAATTACCTTTCCTGGCAATAAGGCAAAGAACCTTCTTCTAAACAAGGGTGGTACCGCCCACTTCTTGACTCATTATGACGACCGGACTTTTAAGGAAATTCTATCGAATATCAGCTCTCTCACCACTATCGACCGCTTGTCTCTACTTCAAAACCAGTCGTTGCTTGCCCAAGCTGGTACTATTTCCAGCGCCGAGCTAATCCCTCTCCTTGAAGCTTATCGAAATGAAACCGAGCCAGCCGTCTGGGATGCAATATCGATGCTGTTTGCTGATCTTAGAAAATTTGTCGAAAATGACGATGAGTCTGAAAAAGCCTTGCGCAAACTTGCCGGCAGTCTAGCTAAGTCTCAATTCGATCGACTTGGCTGGGACCAAACACAAGATGAAAACCACAATGACACCAAGCTCCGAAGTACTATAGTCGCCTTAATGCTGTATAGCGAACAACCATCCATCGTAGAAGAAGCCAAAGCAAGGTTTAGCGCAACTAAAATAGAAGAGATCGACCCGGAACTACGACCTAACATAATTACTGCCGCGGTCCGAGGCGGTGATCCCTCGGTCGTCGATGAGTTAATCGAAATCTACCAAAAAAGCAGTAACGGCTCTCTCCGAAACGACATCGCCGCCGGAGTTACTGCGACCAAAGATCCGTCTACAGTAAGCCAAATAACCAGTCTTCTGAAAGATTCCTCAGTTATCCGCCCTCAAGACTTTACTTACTGGATAGCTCATCTGCTGAGAAGTCGCTACAGTCGCTCTCATGTCTGGCAATGGTTCCGCCAAAACTGGGACTGGATCGAAAAAACGTTCTCCAACGACTCTCACTACGATATGTTGCCACGCTATCCAGCCAGCACCCTAAGCACTCGCATCCAGCTCGAAGAATTTAGAAGCTTTTTTGAGCCTCTAGCAACAAACCTAGCCCTAAGGCGAAATATCGAGCTTGGCATTACCGACCTTAAGGGACGAGTCGCGCTTCTGGAAAGAGATGGCGACGCGGTCCGATCAGTGCTTACTCGATACCGATAAACTCTAAGTTTTCACCGTCTATAGCAACAACCGCCAAGCGCACTGGCTTAGATGCCGCTTGTTTGGCGATGTAATACGAGGCTGCAAAAGTCATCTGCTTAAGTTTCCGTGGCGTAACTGCATCCAACGCCGACCCATAAATAGAACTAGACCGTTTTTTAACTTCTATAAAATAAAGCTCTTCGTCTTTTGAGGCAATGATATCAATTTCGCACCATCGATTGCGCCAGTTACTCTCAATTATATTAAATCCCTGCGAGGCCAAGAACTCCCTCGCCTTTTCTTCGCCTTCGTCACCAATGACTTTTGTTGTACGGCCACTCTCAACGATTACTTTTATGGGCGCAAATGACCGTCGATGCAGTGGCGTTAGTCCATTTACTTCAATCGCCTTTCGATGCTTTAAGGTTCCGTAGCCAACATGAGTCGCAAAGCCATACTCAGGGTAAATAACATCCTGTTGATACATAAAATGGTCTCTGGCCACCTTAGCTAAAATTGATGCGGCCGAGACACTCGGTACTAAAAGGTCGGCTTTTTTGAGCATTGTCACATAACGACCTTTCGGCGTATCTCGCAAGAAGTTTACCGTACCATCTATAACTATCTCATGGTACGACACTTTTATTTGCTCAACCGCTCGAATAGTAGCTAACTTCAGTGCCTCTGAAAGTCCGATTCTATCTAGCTCCTGAGAATCTACCCAACCGAGCCCATAGGCCGCAGCCTTAGCCTGAATCTCCTCAGCCAATTGAACCCTTTTTATAGCTGTCAACTTCTTGCTGTCGGTCAAGCCATCTATCGGAACCTCGGAGTCGAGCACTACCGCCCCTACTACCAGTGGCCCAGCCCACGGGCCTCTCCCGACTTCATCAATTCCCAAAATCATTCACTTATTGTAGCCTGGGTCGCTACTAAAACAAAAACCCCGGCAGGTACCGGGGTTTAAGCAACGATTCTAAAATTAAGCTTCTTTAGACTCTTCTGCGGCCTCTTCGACCACCTCTTCGGCAACAGGCTCAACAGCCGCAATCTGCTCATCAAGTGTGTTAACACCTTCACGGTCAAAGCCAACTCCCTTAAGGCGGGCGCTCTTTCCACTTCGCTCACGGAGGTAAGAAAGGTAGTTGCGGCGGACCTTAGAACGACGAGTGATTTCAATCTTCTCAACCAGTGGGCTGTGAATCAAGAAGCTCTTTTCTACACCTACGCCACTAGCTATCTTACGAACAGTCAAGCGTGAGGTGTGAGAGTTAGCGCGGTCAACCCGGATAACAACGCCTTCAAAAATCTGAATTCGCTCTTTGTTGCCTTCTTTAATCTTTTGGTGAACGCGAACTGTGTCGCCGCTCTTGACGTCAACAACCGCCGGCTTGCGCTGCTTGTCATTAACACTTTGAATTAGTTGAAAACTCATTTTCTTCTCACTTTAGTCGTTAATTAATAGTTACTATAACAATCGAATATCAATTATAACACAAGTTAATAAACTTTTAAAGAGGTCAGCCAGTATTTATAGTTAAATTACTCGGTTGATCTCTTCTAGGGTAGTTTCACCGCGTAGTACCGCCAGCAGTCCAGCCTCTAATAGTGTTACCATACCAGCTTGGCGAGCGGCCGACTCAATGGTTTCAGCGTGAACTTCGGCGATGTCGCCGCGCAAAAATTTTTGGATAGACTCGTCAACTACCATCTGTTCCATTACCACCATCCGACCACTATAACCAAACGGCGAAGCTTCACTCACTACCGGTTTATACAGGGTAATGTTGTCTAGGTTTGGTTTTTCAACATGACTCGGCAGATTCTCTAGCTGCGAGCGGATCCACTGCTTGGTCGACTCGTCTGGCTCATAGGCCTCTTTAGAAGAATCGTCCAGCCGACGTACCAGCCTCTGAGCAATCACCAGCCGAATGGCCGTACTAAAGATTGGGTTAACCCCTATAAGGTCAATCATGCGACTAAAAGCTGCTGCCGTGTTGTTGGCGTGAAACGTCGACAGCACCAAGTGCCCAGTAATAGACGCCTGTATGGCCGTCTTGGCTGTATCGGCGTCGCGAATCTCGCCGACCATGACCACATCTGGGTCGAGACGCAATACTGAACGAAGGTGATCCGCAAAACTCTGTCCCTGGGTGGTGTCCACTGGGATTTGAGAAACACCTGGCACACTAAACTCAATCGGGTCTTCAAGTGTGATAATCTTGCGGTCAGTAGTATTCAAAGCATTAATCATGCTGTAAAGAGTTGTCGACTTACCGCTACCCGTCGGACCAACCATCAAAACCATGCCTCGAGGATGACTAACTATCTCGTCAATCTGCTCTCGCTCCCTTGAGCCGATACTAAGCCGATCAAGGTTTAGCATGTTCTCGTCAAAGTTAAACAGCCTTATAACAGCGTCTTGGCCGTACATGGTCGGCACTAGCTCGATACGCATATTTAACATGTGACTAGAGCCATCTCGTGATATTTCTTTTTGCATATGTCCAGATTGAGGCTCAGTAGCGGCCGTTGAAATGTTAGCCCTAGACGCCAAGGCGCCGATTATAACACGGTACCTATCGGAGTCAATCGTAGCAACCGGATGCAGCGCTCCATCAATTCGCATTCTTATGCGAATACCGTCCCGCTGGTTTTCGACGTGAATGTCACTAGCGCCCAATTTGTCGGCTTGTTCAATGATAAAATCAAATACTTGATCGCTACCGACTTCGTTAAGCGTTTTACTAACCTGGTCGATCGTCGAGCTATCGCCAGAATCAGAGATCTTAATATCCTCGTAGGTTACTTGCTTGGGAGGGTCGTAGTGCTTCATGAAGCCCCTGAAACCAGCCTGGCTTATGAGATAAAACTGGACATTCTGAGCAAGCGCTTTGTATTTCTCCGTCAATTCGTTCATGAAAGACTGTGGTGACTGAGTAGTGATTCCGAACTGCCACGGCGCCGAGTCTCCCCCTGCTATAAGTGGCACCATTCGGTTATTGTGCATAGTCTGAATGTCTAAAGTATCGCTGACCAGAGGAAGCGTATCCTCGTATTGACGACTGTCTAAATACGGTATGCCGAGTATGGCAGCGCGCTGCTTGGTACTCTGCTCTTCTTGCTCTCTGGCTTTTTGTTGGTTGTCGTCTTCGTTCACATATCTTATCCTATCAGAAAACGTAAGCGTTTTATAGTGATATAATGTCCCTACATGACTAAAGTCGTACTGCTGGCTCACAACATCCGCTCCACCCACAACGTCGGATCAATTTTTCGAACTGCGGAGTGTTTTGGCGTCGAGGAAATTATTCTCTCCGGCTACACGCCCGCACCAGCCTACCAAAACGACCCTCGACTGCCGCACATACGAGACAAGCTCGAAAGCCAAATCCACAAAACAGCTCTTGGAGCTGAGGCGATGGTACCATTTAGAGTTTTAGATGAACCGCCTTTCGATTCACTGCGCCTAGATGGCTATAAGATAGTCGCTCTCGAACAGCACCCAAATAGCCATGATTTATCTGACTATAAACCAGCTGGCAAAATCGCCCTTCTTATTGGCGAGGAAGTAAACGGCGTAAGTCAAAAGATGCTTGATACCTGCGACGATATCATCGAAATTCCGATAGTCGGGGAAAAAGAATCTTTAAATGTCAGCGTAGCGACCGGAATCGCTTTATATCAACTGACTACTTAAGCACCACGGCGTCTTCACCTAGAATTTTAACCAGTTTGCCAACGAGCTCATCGCTGCCATCAACTCTAAACGGTAGTTTTATGGCCGACTGCTTGTTATCGCCAAGCACCAAAATAATATCCTGCATTCCACTATAATCAGCACAAATCTTCTTTAAGCTCACCAGCGCAGCTTGATCTTCTGGATTTTTGACATTCACATACAACTTTTTGTTGGTTACTTCGGGTGAAACTGAGATACTCACCGCTCTTTTGGCTGGAACATTCTCAGCAAGGCTTTTTTCTTTTCGAGCATATCGTTTAGCCTTAACAGAGCCTTTCGGTTTCTCCATTTTCCTACCGCTAGACTGGTAAGAACTCAACTCCTCTTCGTCAATCACCCGTACCTCATCAGCAATCATTTTGACATCGGACATGATGTTACCCTCTTTGTCTCTAGCCGCCACTTTACCAGCCACCTGAATAACCGCATCTTGTGTCAATCGGCCACCAACCTGCTCATAAAGATTCGGGAAAACTATAACCTCCGCTTCGCCAGACTTATCTTCCAGCTTAATAAACGCCATCTTAGTACCGCTCTTGGTCACGATGCTACGAACAGTCGAAATAACACCACCTATAGTGATGGCCTGTCCGTCTATATCGGCCGTCATCTGAGCGACCGGCAGCGTCTGCTCTTCAAAATAAGCTGTGTAGTTATCAAGTGGGTGGGCGCTGATGTATAGTCCCAATAGTTCTCGTTCCCAGGCCAGCCGCTCTTTGTCGGTGAACTTTGTCGGCGCCGGCACCATGGTCACGGTCGGCTGTACCGACAGCGCATCATTCATGCCGCCGAACAAATCGATTTGGCCACTCAAAGCTTCCTTTTGTATCTTGGACGCAAAACCTTGTATAGTCTCGAGGTTGAAGAGCAAGTCAGACCGATCTCCGAGTTTATCAAATGCACCTGTTTTTATGAGCGACTCCCAAGCCTTCTTGTTAACTTTTTGGGTCGAGACCCTTTTGGCAAAATCTTCCACTGAAACGAATTTTTCGGTGTCACGGGCTCTAAGAATCTCCTCAACTGCCGCCGTCCCTACTCCTTTTACGGCCGCCATGCCGAACCGTATCTCCTTCTTGCCTGGCACGACGGCAAACTCGACGAAGCTCTCGTTGACATCTGGCGACAATACTTTTATACCCATGTGCTGACATTCCGAAATTTCAATCGCTAAGCGATCGATATCGCCCGCATCACCAGTCATAAGAGCGGCCATAAATGCTTCTGGGTAATGGGCCTTGAGATATGCTGTCCAGTAAGATATCAGGCCGTAACAAGCGGCGTGTGATTTGTTGAAACAGTAAGCCGCAAAGTCCTCGAGTTGCTTCCAAAAGACTTCCATTTCCTGTCGATCGGCGCCAGAGTTCTCTATCGCACCGTCTATAAAGCGGTCTTTCATCTTGGCCATGACATCTACCAGCTTCTTTCCGATGGCTTTTCGTAACGTATCAGCCTCACCACCGGTAAAACCAGACAGGTCTTTCGAAATCTGCATCACCTGCTCTTGATAAACCAACACCCCATAAGTATTTTCTAGCGCATTTTTCATCTTGGGATGAGCGTACGTGATCTCACGCTCGCCGTGTTTACGCTTAATAAAGTCATCAATAAACTGCATCGGGCCAGGTCGGTAAAGAGCAACCATTGCAACGATATCTTCAAAAACTGTCGGCTTGAGTTCCTTCAGGTACCGCTTCATGCCAGCCGACTCCAGCTGAAACACTCCTGTCGTGTCGCCTCGCTGAAAAAGGTGGTAGGTCTCGGTATCGTCGAGTGGTATAGATGCCAAGTCAATTTCCGTATTATAAACTTTCTTAATTATTCTTAGTGCGTTATTAATTGTGGTTAGGTTAGATAGACCCAGAAAATCCATCTTTAACAAACCGATTTCTTCTATTGGACCCATCGGGTACTGGGTTGCCACAACACCTTTTTGAGACATTTCTACGGGCGTGAATTTAACGATGTCATCGGGCGCTATAACCACACCGGCGGCATGAACTCCATGACTGCGTATAGTGCCTTCTAGCTGAATAGCATAATCGAACACCTTCTTGGCAGTCGGACTGGTTTCATACTCGCGCCTGAGTTCCACATCATCAACTATACTTTTTGCCAACGGTATATGCCTTCCTTGTACAGGTGGCGGAACCAGTTTAGCTAATCGGTCACTCTCAGCATAGGGAACCTGCAAGACTCGGGCTACGTCGCGTACGGCCGCCCTGGCCGCCATTTTTCCAAAAGTCACAATGTTCGCAACGCGCTCCGGTCCGTATTTTTCTGAACAATAAGCAATAACCTCATCGCGTCTGGTGTCCTGGATATCAATATCCACATCAGGCATACTAATTCGATCGGGGTTTAAGAACCTTTCAAAGAGCAGGTCGTAGTGTAGAGGGTCAAGTTCTGTTATTCGGACTGCGTAAGAAACGATCGAACCAGCCGCCGACCCACGACCAGGACCAAATATAATTCCCCGATCCTTACCCCAGTTAATGAAGTCCTGAACGATCAAGAAGTAGCCGTTGAAGCCCATGCGATTAATGATCTCTAGTTCATAGTCAGCTCTTTCTAGGACATGCTTCGGCGTTTTTTTACGGGCCTGCTCGACAGTAAGTGTCTCTGCTTCGTCTGCCGCCACGCCACCATAACGCCAAGCTAAGCCCCTAAAAACCAACTCGTCCAAATAGGACTTCTCGGTGTGGCCTTCAGGCGTTGGAAAGGTGGGGATCAAAATACCGCCAAGATCCAGTTCCACGCTACATCTGTCGGCAATCAACTTAGTGTTAGTTACCGCGTCGGGTCGAGTTTTGCCCCAGCGCTCTATAATATCCTGCGGATCAACCACGTGCAGTTCAAAGTCTTTTAACGTCATGCGCTTTTCGTCGTTCAAGAAAGCTCCCGTTCCAACACATAGCAATATCTCATGCGCATCCTGATCTTCATGACTAAGATAGTGGCCGTCACAGGTCACAACCACTGGTATATCAAGCTCCTCGGACAGTTTCTCAAGGCCTTGATTTATCTTCACTTGTTCCGACCATGGCGATGGAGCGTCGGGGTGCCCATGGTCTTGAAGCTCAAGATAATATCTGTCACCAAACACCGACTTATACCAGCTAGCGACGTCTTTCGCCTTTTGATAGTCATCCACCCGCAGGCTCTCGCCCACCTCACCAGACGCACAACCCGACATGACTATCAGACCTTCGTTTAGCTCTTCGAGTAACTCCCGGTCTATTCGCGGCTTGTAGTACATGCCTTCAAGATTCGCCTTTGAACTAAGCTTCATTAGGTTTTGATAACCCTGGTTGTTCATAGCTAAAATAGTCAGGTGGTAACGCGCCTTGTCCTTCTGTGGGTCCCGGTCGTGGCGTGAACGCGATGCTACATACGCTTCGATTCCGAGAATTGGTTTAACTCCGCCACTTGTAGCCGCTTTATAAAATTCGAGCACTCCCGACATCGTACCGTGGTCCGTTATGGCCACCGCCTCCATACCTAGCTCTTTCGTCTTTTCAACTAATGAAGGGATCTTTGTTAAACCATCGAGCAGGCTGTGATGTGTGTGGTTGTGAAGATGAACAAACTGAGACGATACTAAAGAAGCGCCCTTCGGTTGTGCAGGTGATTTTGTTACCCCCATAATCTCTTCTAGTATAACCTAGATAGACAGGCAATAGTGTAGTAAAACAGACTATGCTTTACTGGCGTTTCTGAACGGTTTCAACAATATACTGGATAAAATCACCTATACCGCCAGGGATATCAGCTAGCATGCCGAGGACGAATAGCATTAACGCCACGACGATGGTACCACCAACGACACTTCCAACTCCAAAGAATACGCCGCGCATAAAGTTTACCCTATAGACGCGACCCCTCGAGCTATAAAAATCATTAAACAGCTCTTCAAAAACAGCTCTTTTTGATTGAGCCTCTTGCCTTTCGGCTACCTTTTTTTTAGCTTTTTCCACCAGCTTATCCGACTATTTCTTCTTTGTAGATGGCTTCTTCTTGAAGCCTTTTTGTGCGCCTTCAACCGCTTGCTTAGCGCGTCCTTTAACTTCTTCGGCCTTTCCTGTGACGTCGCCCACAACAGTCTTGGCCTTTTTAGTTACGTCGTCCTTTAACTTTTCAGCATCTTGAACCGCTTTTGAACCTTTTTTCTTAAGATCTTCACGGGTCTGTTTGCCGCTCTTAGGTGCTGTAAGAATTCCTGCCACAAACCCAGCCGCCGCGCCAACTGCTGTACCGATAACTGCTCCGAGTGCTACTTTGCCTTTTGCCATTACTTTGACCCTTTCGTATACTTTTTAATAACTTTACCGATTATATCAGCTACAAATACCGGAGAAATAAACTTTGCAAACCCGGATGCCGCCGACTCGATGTGATCGACGGTTTTTTGAGCCGATCGAGTGATCCTACGAATCTCAATCGATAGCTTAATCAGATAGATTCCGAGGATTATCGAGACCACCAAAAATATGGCAAGTACTGATGATACTATGATGACCAGAATTTCCGCTGCTGAACTCATAATATGGCTTCCTTTGCTCTTTCTTTAAGGTTATGTCTTTATTGTACTACAAGCACTATTAACGCGAAAGTCGCTTTCGAATATAGTCAGAAAGCTCCTGCCCATAGTCTTCGCTTTCCAGGGCGAGATCAATCACCGCCTGGATATACCTAAGCTGATCACCGGTGTCGTGCCACACGCCGTCGACGAAATACCCGTATAAACCTTCCTCTTTCGCTAAGTCGTTCAGGCTATCTACGATACCTATCTCACCGTTTGGCATCACTTTCTCTTGCTCTAGGTACTTCCAGACTTCCGGTGTCAAAAGATAGCTACCTACGCCAGCATAGTTTGAAGGTGTCCGTTCAGAACCCGGCTTTTCAACAATTCCATCTAGTTTAAATAGCCGGTCGGTCGATTCGTGTTTGTCCAGCACCGCCATCCCATACTTGTCGGCATCTTTGCGATCAACTTCTATAAGAGATACTACGCTCTTGCCCGTCTCTTCATATGCTTGCTTCAACTGCAACGGCCAAGGAGTCTGGCTACGGAAAAAGTCATCAGCAAAAAATACGAAGAATGGTTCGTCATCGTTAATCAAATGACGAGCGTTCAATATCGGTCGGGCGTTGCCTTTCGGTGATCCTTTTTGACGAACATACACAAAGTTTGCAAGCTCAGCTATACGCTTAATCTCATCGGCTTTGTCATGCTTGCCCTTCTCGCGCAACTCCGCCTCAAGCTCGTCGCTACGGTCAAAATGATCTTCAATTGCCCGCTTCGTACTACCCGTAACAATGATGATATCTGTTACCCCGGCAGCCACGGCCTGCTCTACAATGACTTGGATAACAGGTCGATCGATAAGAGGTAGCATTTCCTTCGGCATTGCCTTGGTTTGTGGTAGAAACCGAGTTCCTAAACCAGCGGCACAAATGATTGCTTTCGTTGGTTGCTTCATTTATTGCTCCTTTAAAAGATTTTGTAGATGATCGTATGCCATGAGAACGATTGCATGATCTGTCGTCCCGTCATGCATTGCCATCTCTATAAATTCATTAACATCAAATAATACGACCTTAACGCTTTCATACTCCTCAAGATTTTGCTGCGCCGTTACTGTACACCCCGTAAGCAAGTAGGCATAGGAAACTACGTTAAGATAGCTGTCTCTGTGATACTCACCAAGAAATATAGCTTCTTCTTCTGATGTATAGCCTGTCTCTTCGCGTAATTCGCGCCTCATAGCTTCTTCAGGAGATTCATTTTTGTCTACGAATCCACCAGGCACGTCGCACATTAACTTCTCTGGGCCTGCGCGGTACTGCTTAGAAACTATAACTTTTTTGTCTTTGGTTATCGCAATAACGTTAGTGGTTTTTGTCCCATCAGGATGCACGGTATGAAATTGGACCGTGCGCCCATCAGGCAGCTGAAACGTTTTACCGACAATTGTCCGCCAACCAACTTTTGTTACTTCTGTCGGTTCGATCCTTTTCCAATCATTCATTTTTCAAGTCTTTCTTTCAATAGTCGTTGCGCAAGTGAAGGGTTTGCTTTGCCCACAGACCGCTTCATCACCTGCCCTACCAAGAACCCAATGGCTTTTTCTTGACCTGCTTTGATATCAGCTACTGATTGCGCGCTCGATGGGTCAGCCAGTACTGCATCAACAATTTCCATAATGTGCGATTCATCACTCACCTGAAGAAGATTCTTCTCGGTCGCAATATCACTTGGAGTCTTCTCGCTTGTTAACAGTTCCTGAAATACTTCTTTGGCGGCAGTACTCGAAAGCTGATTCTCTTCAACCATCTTTGCGAGCTCAATATAGCCCTCAGGCACAAAGTTACTAGCGATGATAGCAGTCTCTTCGTTCTGCTGCGTGACGGCACTCGAAAACCAGTGGGCGACACGGCGCGCGCTTTCATCGCCAGCTGTTTCCTGGATAGTCGCAATGAGGGCAGCGTAGCTTGGGTTGGCAAGCAGCGAATCGATAACCGAGCGGTCAAGGCCGAGCGACTGCCAGGCATCACGATATGATTGAGGGAGACGTGGGACAGTCGCCTGGATCTCTGAGACTTCCTGCTCACTAAGCACTATTGGCGGAATGTCTGGGTCCGGCATATAGCGATAGTCTTGAGCATTCTCTTTGCTGCGCTGCGAGCTGGTTGTTCCGGATGCGTCATCCCAGCCACGCGTTTCCTGAACGACTCGGTTGCCAGACTCGAGCACTTCAATCTGGCGACGGAATTCGTATTCAGCTGCTCGTTCGACACTCCTAAATGAGTTAAGATTCTTTACTTCGGTACGAGTGCCCAGTTCGGTAGCGCCTTTTTTGGCGACCGAGATGTTCACATCGAAACGCATGTTGCCATGGTAGAGGTCGCCCAGCGTCACACCAGCATAGACCATTAGTTTGTGAAGTTCGGCAGCATAGGCTTTCGCAACTTGGGCGGAATGAATATCAGGCTCCGAAACGATTTCAATTAGAGGCGTTCCCGCCCGATTAAGGTCAACAAGGCTATAGCCAGCGTAGTGCGTCAGTTTACCAGCATCCTCTTCAAGGTGTGCATGGTGAATCTTGACCGGTGCGGTCGTCCCGTCATCGAGAGGGACATCCACACGACCACCAATAATTATCGGCTGATACATCTGTGATATCTGGTAGCCTTTTGGAAGATCTGGGTAAAAATAGTGCTTCCGGTCAAATCGGCTTATTGGTGCGATTTCGGCGTTGAGTGCCTTCCCGGCTTTTACTGCCAGCACAATCGCCTCGCTGTTGAGCACCGGTAACATACCAGGCAAGCCAAAATCGATCGGGCTAGTCGCCGTGTTTGGGGCCTTATCGCGCGCGTCATTGTCAGAACGACTGAAAAGCTTAGTTAGTGTCGCTAGCTGAACGTGGCACTCAATACCAATAGTCATGTCGTAACTGTCGAGTATTTCCTGGGTCACAACTACCATTATATCGCCCCCACATCTTTCAGCGCCTGCTTAAACGACCCCAGTGCCTGCCGCGTTCGGTCATAATCGAGATTCAAACCTTCGGGTTCATGCGCAATCCGGTTGCGCAGCTTGTGCGCCGCCCAGACACCGTTGCCATTGGTCCATTTACCTTGAAGTTGCTTCATGCGCTCACCCATTGTTTTACCAGGAATATTTTTTTCACGTAAAGCCTTGTCAAGTAGCGAGTCGGCGTTCAGTATGCACAGTGAATAAGTTTTGGGATCATCCTTTACCAATTGACCCTCTATTTCCATCCAGCGGCAACGGTATTTTTCAACATCAAGCGAACGAATACCTCGTTTTGTAAAAGCAATAATGGCAAAAAGTATGCCTCCAAAAATCAAGATGGCCGCAAAGAAAAATATTAAAGCAATCGGCTGATCCATACTATGCACCCCTCTCTTTAGCAAAAGCCAGCAATAACGCGTCTGACCGTCTCTGCCCTATCAGTTGCACACCTACTGGAAGCCCTTGGCTGGTCTTGCCGGCCGGAACACTTAAGGCCGGGAGTCCGGCCAGGCTAGCTGGAACTGTCATTATGTCAGCCATGTACATTTTGATAGGATCTTCGGTGTTTTCACCCAACTTAAAGGCTGGCGTCGGCGCTACTGGGCCCACCAATATATCATAAGAGTCAAACAACTTAGAGAAGTCATTTATCAAAAGCGTGCGAGCCTTTTGTGCCTGAAGGTAATATGCGTCAAAAAAGCCGCTCGACAGAACATAGCTACCGATGATAATACGGCGCTTGTTCTCGGCCACAAAACCAGCATCGCGCGACAGTCCGTAAACCTCACTGAGTGTTTTAGCCGCCTCGGCACGCTTGCCATAACGAACGCCATCGTAACGCGCCAGGTTACTACTTACTTCGGCCGGAACAACAATATAGTAAATTGCTAGAGCGTATTTCGCCAGCGGCAGACTAACTTCCTCCACCGCATGGCCGGCTTCTCGTAGACCGGCAATATACTGCTCTGTTACGGCACGCACTTCTGGGTCAACAGCATCAGTCATAAACTCTTTAATGACACCTATTCGACGCTTACCGACTTCAGCCAAAGGCATAAAAAAATCAGGCAAAGTGGTCATGTCATTCTCGTCCTTGCCCCCCATAATATCCAAAACGGTCTCGGCTGTGTCGGTACTATCCGCTAACACTCCTATGACGTCGGTACTACTAGCCATCGCGACTACGCCGTAACGGCTTACAGCACCATAAGTTGGCTTAAGGCCGACCACACCGTTAAAACTAGCTGGTTGACGAATCGAGCCGCCCGTGTCAGTGCCCAGCGCAAACGGCACAACATTAAGCGCTACGGCAACCGCCGAGCCTCCACTGCTGCCGCCTGCAACCCTCGAATTATCAAAAGCATTTTTGGTAGGGCCAAAGGCTGAGTTCTCGGTGCTTCCACCATGAGCAAACGCGTCTAAGTTAACTCGTCCAATGCAAATCGCACCTTCGGCTTCAAGACGAGCTACCGCGGTGGCAGTAACCGGAGACACAAAGTTTTTCAAGATGTGACTAGCTGCCGTCGTCGGACCTAGTGGTGTTAAAAAGTTGTCCTTTATGGCGAAAGGCACTCCGGCTAGCCTTCCCTTAACCTCACCCGAATCTACTGCATCAGCGCGGGCTAGCGCCTCATCTTCATTGATGTATAGAAAAACATTGTATTCTTGAGCGTCGCGCGCTTTTTGCAGAGCCTCTTCGATGTTTTGGCGAGCACTTCTAACTAGATAATCACTAAGCTTTGTCATTATCCGAGCACCTTAGGAACTTTAATTTGGTTATCCATAGACTCCGCCGCCAGGCCCACTAGCTGCTCACTCTCAACATTACCAGGGTCTACAGCGTCGTCACGCCAAACATTCACTAGGTCGGTCACCTGATAAGTAGGTTCGATACCGGCGGTATCAAGCTCGCCTAACTGTTTAATATATTCAACAATATTACCAATATCTTCCGTTAGGTCATCGGTCTCAGCGTCGTCAAGCTGTAGGTTAGAAAGTTGCGCCAAATATAGCACGTCATCGCGTGTGATCTGTGTCATATAATTATTATACTACTTTCATCTCCGAAGTTTGTCCCGTATTTCGGCAATCAAGTCGCGCAGTTCGGCCGCTTTTTCAAACTCGAGGTTGGCACTCGCCAACTCCATTTGTGCACTAAGCTCGCGCACCAGCCCGTCATACTCTTCAATCGGTATCTTTTTAAGGTCGAGTTTAGGCTTATCGTCCGCCTTCTTTGGTATGATGGCGCGAAGGCCCTCGTCGATAGCTCTTGCGATACTCGTAGGCGTAATACCATGCTTCTCGTTGTAGGCAGTCTGGATGGCCCGTCGCCTATCGGTCTCGTCGATAGCTCGCTTCATCGAGTCAGTCATAACGTCCGCGTACATCAGTACCCGCCCATCTAGGTGACGAGCCGCTCGTCCGATCGTCTGAATCAAAGCGCTGGTAGAACGCAAGAAACCCTCTTTATCAGCGTCAATTATAGCCACCAAGCTTACCTCTGGCAAATCAAGACCTTCACGGAGTAGGTTGATACCCACCAAGACGTCGTAAACTCCAGATCGAAGATCTTTTAGAATATCTCCTCTTTCAAGGGTGTCGACATCGCTATGAATGTAAGCCGTCTTGATATCAAGGTCCTGTAGGTATGTCGATAGATCTTCGGCCATACGTTTTGTAAGCGTTGTCACAAGGACTCGCTGGTGTTTCGCTACCCTATCGCGGATCTCAGCTATTAAGTCGTCGATCTGATTTTTGGTTGGACGAACGTCGATCATTGGGTCGATCAGACCGGTTGGTCGGATAACCTGCTGGGCAGGCTCTGGGCTGTGAGATAATTCATAGTCGCCGGGAGTTGCTGAAACATAGATAGCTTTGTTTATATGGCGGTTAAACTCATCAAAAGTCAACGGCCTGTTATCTAAGGCGCTTGGCAATCGAAAGCCGTGCTCCACCAGAACTTCCTTGCGGGCTCGGTCACCGTTATACATCCCCCTTACTTGAGGAAGTGTCATATGACTTTCATCTACGAACAACAAAAAATCGTCAGGGAAGTAGTCCATCAGCGTGGCTGGCTGTTCGCCCGGCTCTCGGTTCGTTAGATAGCGGCTATAGTTCTCGATACCTTTCACAAAACCTGTCTCTTCTAACATCTCAAGGTCATATTTAGTACGCTGCGAAAGCCTTTGGGCTTCTAGAAGTTTGTCGTGCTTTTCAAAATAATCAACTCGCTGCTCAAACTCTGCCCTGATTCCCTCAATTGCCCTAGCTACCTTTTCACGAGGTGTTACATAGTGGCTGCTAGGAAAGATAGACACTTCGTTTGGCTCACCTAATATCTCGCCCGTCAGTGGATCAAGCCGAGTTAAGCGCTCCACCTCGTCGCCAAAGAACTCTATACGACAAGCAACGTCGCTGCCGGCCGGAAACACGTCCACGACATCGCCACGAACCCGAAATGTTCCACGGTGAAAATCGATATCATTGCGCTGGTATTGAATATCTGTCAAAAGACGTACAAATTTGTCTTGCTGCCGCCTCTCGCCCTTCTTGACTACTATAGCCATCTCGGCGTAATCGTCTGGTGAACCAATACCATAGATACAACTCACACTGGCCACGATGATGGTGTCCCGCCTGGTCAACAGCGCCGAAGTGGCAGCATGTCGAAGACGGTCAATTTCGTCGTTTATCTTTGAGTCTTTCTCGATATAGGTGTCGCTACTGGCTATGTAGGCCTCTGGCTGATAGTAGTCGAAATAGCTAACAAAATAGTGAACTTCGTTATCCGGAAAAAACGACTTAAATTCACTATATAGCTGGGCGGCCAAAGTCTTGTTGTGGGCCAAAATGAGAGTTGGGACCTGGCGATCGGCTATAATATTCGCCATTGTAAAAGTCTTGCCTGAACCAGTCACTCCAAGTAGGGTCTGTTCTCTCTCGCCCTTTTTCAAACCATCAAGCAATTTAGCAATAGCCGCAGGTTGATCACCAGTTGGCTGATAGTCAGATTTAAGAACAAAACGCTGAGAGGTCATCTCTCTATTGTAACACCGCAGTCGTCTTATTCGTCAACAGCCCTAAGGCTCCCGAAACCACTCTTGAAGGCGGCTTGATATTCCCCCAGCAACTTGGCGTCTCCGGTGCAGGTGTCGCTGGCCAAAGATAATCCGTAGGAATCATCACCAACTTTAGTTATAGTCGTTACGGTCTGAGCTTCAGTCTCTGACGGATTCTTTATGACCGATGCGAACACTCCATCGTCGTCAGTACACTTTGTACCGATCAATCCCTCTGTGGCGAACTCGATATAAGTAGTGCCGCTGCTCGTCCTCAGTACTCGATACTCAAAACCTGGTATGCCTTTAGTGTAATATAGCTCAATATTTTCAGATTCTATAACTATGGACGAGAAGGTAGCTGGGTCAGGCTCCGGCGCCGTGGGAGTCTCGTCAACCGCCGGGTTAGAGGCTGTACCATCTTGAGTGTTGGTGCCTGAAGTTTCCTGCTCAGAACTCTCAGGTATTGGGTCAGCCATATTGTCGGCCGTGTCGCCTGTCAGTGCATACCGCCAAACTGCTATAACGGCTATGATGGCTAACAATATCGCCAATACGATAAATGTAGTTTTCAAACTATTGGGTCGTTTTTCTCGCATATTTTCGGTCTCCTCCACCTTCTTATCGCTCAGTATAAACCACAAGCACCATTATTGTCTACGAACGATTAATCCGCTTTTCGTAGGCATCAATGTAGGCAATGATTTCATCGTGGTTGTCATAAATTCGGAAAAGGTCCATGTCATTGTGCGATACTGTTTTGTATTTATCGAGCAGCACCTGGCGCATCACTGTGTCAAGCGGTCGCCAAAAGTCTGACCCAACTAAAATTATCGGCGCTTTCGGTATCTTGCCAGTCTGTTCCAGGACAACTATTTCAAATAATTCATCGAGCGTGCCAAAGCCACCGGGGAAATAAATGTAAGCGCTGGCATCGAGCGTCATAGCGACTTTTCGACCAAAAAAGTGTTCAAACTCAAAGCTAGCAGTCACATATGGGTTAATCGACTGTTCGTGCGGCAACATGATGTTAAGTCCTATGGACTCTCCTCCCGCCTCGTATGCACCACGGTTGGCGGCACCCATGATACCAAAGCTCCCACCGGTTACGACAGCGTAGCCCTGATGCGCAAGTTTGGCGGCAAGATCGTAAGCGCCAGTCGTGACTTCTTCTGATTGTTCGCGTGCCGATCCAAAAATGGTCACAGTCCGTTCGTGCTTACTCAACAAATCAAACACTTTCTCAAACTCGCTCACTACATTATTAAGTCGAATCTCAGCTGCGCCAATCAACTCTTCACGCAACTTAAGACTGCGCTGCAAGCGCTTTTCGAGTCGACTACGCTCTTCTCTGCCTACCGCCTTGGTTACCAACTTTTCTGGCGCTATCATATCGTTGTCAAGCTGCTCCAGTATTTGCTCGGACAGATTTTTAAAACCCATGTATCGAATAAAAATCTCATTCCAGAGGCTCTCACGGAAGTGATACGCGTAGCGATCTTTGTATTTTTCTTGGTTAGAATAAGCAAAGCTGACGTCAAATAAGTTAAATGCTACCGGGAAGCCGTCATAGTCAACCGCTACGTAGTCGCGGTCCTTCCAGAACTCCAGCTCGGGATCTATTTCATAAAGAAGCTCCTCGGCTCGACGCCAGTGTAGATCCTCTGGCTGAACGTGCGGTTCAAAAGCCACCTTGTCCACCGAATCATCTTTGTGTCGCGCCAGATAACGCTGAATGACCCGCCAGTGCACCCGTTTTCCAACCAGCTGGCTACCAGTACCAGGGTCAGCTATCAATGTTTCAACGACTGTTTCGCCAAAGTTTGCCTTCTGACTCTTTTGTTTGAAAAACGTCGAATACAACTTGACTTCGTTCATGTAGTGCAACAGTAGCGGCAGCGTCTTTAGAACCAAGCCACGCATCTTCCTTGCCCGCATCGGCACTACGACGATCGTCCCAAGCTCTTTGGTGTGCGTCACATTGTGTAGCTTCTTTTCAACAAATTTCTCAGCTAAGTCAACGTACTTTTCGTGATCCATGACGATTATTCGCATGTCGCGCTCTTCGTAGTCACTTGGTTTCACCGTCTTGAACAGCTCGTTGTATTCGTTTAACCAGTCGCCACCTTCAGAAAAACGAAGTGCGGTATATATTTCGTCGAAATCTTCTTTCTCGAACATCTCTTCGAGGTCGTCATAGCCCAGCTTTTTCATCAACTTCTTTGGTGACATTTGGCGCAGCAAGTCCTTAGCTTTATCGCGCTTCAATACAAATACACGTCGGTTAAACTTTACCTTATTGGCTGCTGCCACCATGTATGGCACGACGTGCCTGACGTCTTCGTGATCTTCCGCACCAATGATCTTTGCTAAACGGATAATATCGCTTTCGACTCGACCAAGTAGTGCCTGATAAACTTCCTCGCCAGTGGCGACAGCTGGGTTTAGGCCAAGTACCCGCATACTTTCGTGTGCCATACGAGTGATGTCGGCTATTAGTCTCGTGTCAGCTCCCGTCTTACCAGTTAATTCTTCGAGCTCACCTAAAGCCTGAGTAAAGACTGGTTCTTCAGCATCTAGTAGAACGCGTAAAAACTTAGCCATACTAAAAGTCCTTCTCCTCTATAGGCATGTCGTGTAGCTTAACGCCTTTTTGGAGTATCCCTTTTTTGGCACCAATGTATTGAACCACCGAAGTCGAGTTAGCGCTAGCAAAAATTAATGATTCTTTTAAACTCTTTCCTTGGGCAAAATAACTCAAAAAGCCGGATCCGAAAGCATCTCCACCGCCGGTCCTATCAGTGACCGGAACGTTTTCGTACATACCAGCCGTCACCACCGTCTTGCCATCTGTAGCCACCGCACCATTTGGTCCATCAGAAACTATCACTACCGGACAGTAGTGGTTGCCGTGTCGCGCCAGCTCCTCCAAAGAGCTGCCTTCTACAATTTGCTGAGCCTCTTCCTTGTTTACGATCAAAACCTCGACATCTTCCAGCAGAGCCTTGAGCTTATCTGGATGGTCAAGTTCCGAAGCGGCCGGGTTCAGCATAACTTTTGCATTTTGTTTAGCCGCCCGAGATATGATGCGCTCCAACAAGTCGATGTCACCTAACGACGATAGATATAGCCAGTCAGCACCGTCGATAACACTTAAGTCTAGGTGGGAACTTTTTGCATCTGGCATTTTACCGCGAAAGTTAAGGATAGTGCGCTCACCGCCACTCAGCATCAAAATAGTGGAGTAACTGGCGCGGTACTGATCACCCTGGTATACATGTCTGGTGTCGACATCTTCGTGGTCTAATTCCTGTAAGATACTCTCGCTTGCCACATCTAGTCCGAGGCACCAAGCGTAGCGGCTATGAAGCCCTTGTCGAGCAAATGTCACCGCAGCGTTAGTAACATTGCCACCGGTCGCAAACACAACATCATCCAAATCTAGCTTCTGACCAACTGGTAGCTGTTCGTACTTAACACCCTTGTGTTCAAGTTGCTCAAATACATTGGTGCTTTTTAAAAAGACGTCCTGAGTCGCCTTGCCTATTGTCACAATCGTCGGAACGTGCGCCATATACTTACAGAACTGCCTTTCCAGCACTACCAAATGCAGCAATCTTTTCTTCTACAACCGCCTGAACGGCCTGATAAACCGTCGGCATCAACTTCACAATCGCATACTCATCAGGGTTTTCTTTCAGTACTTTTTCAAGTTCCGTTCGAAAAGCGTAGCGCATATCACTATTGATGTTCACCTTACTCACACCAATTTTGGCCGCCTCTTCAAAGTAATTTAGCGGCGTACCACTGCCACCGTGCAAGCTTATTTGGCATGGGATGGCATCACGAACCGCCTTCAACAACTCAAGATCAAGCACCTTGGGAACCGGGTATTTGCCATGAAGATTTCCAACCGCGGCGGCATAGGTATCAATACCAGTAGCTTCAACAAAGGCTTTAGCGTTCTCTGGAGTCGAGAATGTTTTCTTTATTTCCTCATAATCGATCGCCTCTTTATGCACGTTACTTGAACCGCCAAAATAGTGCGGCTCGCTTTCTACCAAAGCACCCGTAAACTTAGCGTACTCTACGACTTCTTTAGTTTTGGCAATAATCTCTTCATCTGTGGCGTCATGGTTAGCCTGTGAAATGTCGATATGGATAAATTCATAGCCAACATCAATGGCTTTTTTACAAGCTTCGACAGTCGGGCTATGATCCAGGTTGATATACATCTCGATGCCGTACTCTTGCTTGTAGTTATCTACCAGGTCACGGACATTCTCTAGCCCCATGGCATCAACTTCGCCCTGACTAACCTCTACCAACACCGGAGCCTCAAGCTTCTGAGCCGCTCTAGCAATCGCGATTAATGTCTCCTGGTTGTCGATATTAAAAGCCCCGACGGCAAAGTGTTGCTGTCGTGTTCGCTGCATTAGATGACGAGCGCGTAAGGTATTTTCGCGTATCTCACTAATAGTCAGTCCCATATCGTGCCCCCTAGCTGTTATTCTTATGCTTAGTATATCACGGCCCACTACTGCTGATGATATCTTGGCGTCTCTTCAAGCCAGCCGCGTAGCTCATCAGCTATTTTCGGACCAGTAAGCCCAAAATGCTCTAGCAGCTCAGCTGGAGCGCCAGATTCACCGAAGCTATCCTTCATGCCGATTCGCTTGATCGGCATCGGTAGTTTGTCGCTCAAAAGTTCCGCTACAGCTCCGCCAAAACCACCCGCTATCTGGGCTTCCTCGGCCGTCACAACTCGACCAGTTTTCTTAGCAGCAGCCAATATCACTTTCTCGTCGAGCGGTTTGATAGTAGGAACATGCACGACTTCTGCCTCTATGCCGCGCTCGGACAAAATCTTGGCAGCTATTAAAAGCTGATATGTCATCATACCAGTACCCATGAGTGCCACATCGTGACCTTCGCGCAAGACATAAGCCTTGCCGATAGCAAACGGCGACTCTTTGGTACTAAAAACTGGTGACTTCTCGCGCGCCAACCTTAGATAACTAGGCTTCTCGTTCTTAGCTATCGCCAATGTCGCCTTCTCCGCCTCAATGCTATCACCGGGCGCTATAACCACCATGTTCGGCAAGACCCGCATCAACGCAATATCCTCCAACATCTGGTGGGTCGCGCCATCGGGCCCTACACTAACTCCGGCATGCGAACCAATAATCTTTACAGGCTGATTGTTAAGGGCAATAGTCGTTCTGATCTGCTCCCAGTTTCGCCCTGGGCTAAAGGCCGCATAGCTACTAGTAAATGGTATTTTTCCAGCCCTCGCCAAGCCGCTCGCCACAGTCACAAGATTTTGTTCAGCAATGCCTACTTCGATAAAGCGCTCTGGAAATGCATCACGGAACAAATGCATCTGGGTACTTTCCGTCAGATCGGCACAAAGCGCCACTATCAGTTCGTTCGTTTCTCCGGCTTTCTTGAGACCGCGTCCAAAACCAGCTCGTATCGGTTCCAAGACAACGTCGTCGTTGTATACAGATGGGTTTAAATGGTATGTCATACACCCTCCCCTTCGTGCGATATCTTTCCGCCGAGTGTTCGTAAATCTTTAAGCGCCTCCTTAGCCTGTTCGGCGTTCGGCGGTATACCGTGCCACTTATAGTTATATTCCATAAAGTCCACACCCTTGCCAGGAATAGTATGTGCAATGATAACCGTCGGACGATTGGACACTGCTCGTGCCTCGGAACAAGCGTCAATGACACTTTCAATGTTATGGCCATCTACTTCCAGTACGTGCCAACCAAAAGACTCCCATTTTCCGCGCAGGTCTTCCAGCGGCATCACGTCTTCAGTATTACCATCTATCTGGATGTTATTACGATCAATAATGCCGATCAACTGAGATAGCTTGTACTTTCCGGCAAACATCGCCGCTTCCCAGATGTTGCCTTCGTTAAGCTCGCCGTCACCCATAACCACATAGACAAAACGACGAGGATTTTTGTCGAGATACTGCAGGCTGTAGGCATACCCAGAAGCTTGGCTCAATCCACTACCCAGTGGTCCACTGGTATTTTCAAGACCAGGTAATTTTTCTCTTTCTGGATGACCTTGCAGACGACTGCCTAGTTTCCGCAACGTCTTCAGCTCACTCTTTTCAAAATAACCGGCCTCCGACATCGCCGCGTACTGCACCGGCACACAGTGGCCGTTGCTCAAAAAAAGCATGTCGCGCTCAGTCCATTCCGGCTCAGACGGGTTTATATTCAAAATATTAAAGTATAGCGCCGCAAAAATATCAGCTAAACCAAGCGGCCCGGCGCTGTGGCCACTACCAGCCTCCTCCAGCATCTTTATGATGTCTTTACGAATCGTATTCGCCTTCACATCTAGTTGCCCCAAAGTTAACTTTGTCACTTTATATAACCCCGTGTTTATTAATCTCTTTTACCAACTGTTGGTAGACAGTCCCTGGGTCCGCAGCGTTGTTGATAGCGCCACCAGTGTTTAAAACCTGAACGCCGCCCTTTGACAACATGTAGGCATTCTCAGCATTCACGCCACCATCCCAGCCAATTTCAGCATTTGGGTTAATTGCCTTGATGAGACGAACCTTCTCGAGCTGCATCATGCTCGCCGTACCGCCGAACTTGCCTAGGTCACCAGAAAAGATCATCACATGGTCAGCCACCTTGATAGCCTCAGCCACCTTCGATGGAACTGTCGTTTTGAGAAGAGCTACGCCGGCTTTTATACCAGCCTGCTTAAGCTGTTGCAGGTGCTCAACTGTGTTTTCGGCTGTTTCTGCGTGAATTATGACAAGATTGGGCTTCAGGGCAATCAGCTGCGGAATATGTTCAGAAGGCCTTGTCACCATCGCATGTACGTCAACCTCCCAACCCTGCTCCCAGTAAAGCTGGGTCTCGTTAAGTAAAAATACCGGCGCAAACTCGCCATCGCTAATATCAAAATGAACCCTCTGCGCAAATGGTTTAATCTTCTGGATAGTGTCGCGCAACTGGTCCAGCGTCTCCGCCATGATAGTAGGTACGATCACACTCATGACAGTTCATCCAGTTGAGCGTTGCGACGTCGGTAGCGTGGTGCACCTGCAAAAGGCGTATTTAGCCATGTCTCTACTATGCCTTGCCAAACAGCATCGTCCTCATTTTCAAAAATTCGCGAAGGCAAACAGAGCACGTTGCTGTCGTTGTCATTACGCGTCATTTTAGCTTCATAAGCATCCCATATGACGCTGGCGCGGATCCCGCGGAAACGATTAGCCGCCATAGCCATACCCTGACCACCCCCGCAAAGCAAAATCGCCCGGGCATCGTCTTCACCCAGGACCTTTATCGCCGCTGCCTGAGCAAAGTCCGGAAAGTCGTCCTGAGGGTCCAGCTCATAGCCACCAACATCTACTGCGTCGTAGCCGTGTTTTGCCAGATAAGCAAATAATTTCTCTTTAAGGTGGAAACCCTGATGATCGCTACCCAAGAATATCTTCATAGGTTATTTAACTCCCTTACCGATATCTGCAACCAGCTCAACCAAACGATTAGAGTAACCCCACTCGTTGTCGTACCACACCATGATTTTGGCAAGATTTCCACCAACGACTTTGGTCAATAAAAGGTCTACTACACCGGAATAACTTGAGCCAATGTAGTCGCGACTAACTAACGGCTCGTCACTAACGCCCAAAATACCCTGATAATATGGCTCACCAGCCGCCTTCTTGAAGGCATTGTTTAGCTCATCTGCGGTCACGTCGCGCTCCAACAGCACTGTTATGTCACTGATTGAGACGACTGGTGTCGGGACTCGGACGCTCAGGCCGTCAAACTTACCCTTGAGTTGTGGCAATGTCTTGGTGACCGCAATCGCCGCCCCTGTCGTCGTTGGAACCATGTTCTCGGCCGCGTTTCTACCTTCGCGTAAATCTTTAGACGGCCCGTCCTGCAATGACTGACTAGCCGTATAGCTGTGGATCGTCGTCAACAAAGACTTTTGCACCCCAAACTCGGCATCAAGAATGGCCATGACCGCACCTAGTGAGTTGGTCGTACAGCTAGCGTTGCTAACAACCTTGCTGGAGCCCTCGATATCGTCCTCGTTAGCTCCGATGACTATTGTGTCGACGCCCTCACTTTTTGACGGTCCACTTATAACTACCCTCTTTGCCCCAGCCTTGATGTGAAGCTCGGCAGACTCTTTCTCGGTAAAACGTCCGGTGGCCTCAATAACCACTTCTACCGCCAGTTTTTCCCACGGTAGAGCGGATGGCTCTTTGCTGGAGTAGACATCGATGTGCTGACCCTTAACTATGATGCCCTTTTCGTCGTAGCTTACTTTATGCTTGTAGCGCCCGTAATTGCTGTCGTTCTCTAGAAGATAAGCGAGCGTCTTGGTGTCCGCCAAATCGTTAATAGCCACAATCTCTATGTCGCTACGATCAAAGGCAATCTTGAAAGCATTCCGGCCGATTCGGCCAAAACCGTTTATCGCGACTTTAGTTCTTGCCATACTGATTCCCACTCCTTATATAAAGCATTAGCGTCTTTATCGATTATTATATATCAATCGATAACTTTCCGACAGAGGGAATCTCTCGTATACTGAAAGGGTTATGAAAAAGCAAGAGTTGCTCGACCACGCTAAGCCGTTCTATGACAAGAACAAACGGCTTGAGCTTGATCACGCCATCGACATCGCATCGGCGGCACACAAGGGTCAAAAGCGAAAAAGCGGCGAGTCTTACATCACCCACCCCCTAGCCGTGGCAACCACACTTATTGACTGGGGTATGGACATCGACAGCGTTCTGGCTGGGGTCCTGCACGACACGGTCGAGGACACTGAACTAACTCTCGAAAAGATAGAGACACTCTTTGGCAAAGATGTCGCATTTTTAGTTGATGGCGTCACTAAGATTTCACAGGCTCGCGCTGGCATGCAAGACCTAACAGAGTATTTACCTCAAACCAAAGACAACTTGTCAAAACTATTAATTGCTATCGGCCAAGACATTAGAGTGGTTATAATAAAACTGGCCGACCGCCTTCACAACCTGCAAACCCTTCAGCACATGCCAAAAGATAAGCAGAAAAAAATCGCTCGAGAAAGCCTAGAGGTTTTTGCACCAATGGCTGACCGTTTGGGTATGGGTCGGGTCAGAATGCAGATTGAAGAGTTAGCTTTTAGCTATCTAGATCCTCAAGAGCACAAAAGGCTCCAAAACCTAATCAAAAAACGACTCGGACGTAGCACTAGAAAACTAGGTGCGGTTAGAGAGGAGGTTGAAAAAGCTCTTAATTCAGAAAAAATTAAACACGAAGTCAATGGTAGAGTTAAGAGTGTCTACAGCCTACATAAAAAACTCATTAAAGTAGATGGTAACATCGACGACATTTATGACCTGATGGCCCTACGCGTTATCGTAAACACCCAAGAAGAATGCTACCGAGTGTTAGGGATTTTGCACTCGCTTTATCAACCGATGATCGCTCGCATTAAAGACTATATCGCAGTACCAAAACCTAACGGCTATCAAAGCCTTCACACTACTGTCATCACTCCCTCAAAACAAATCGTTGAGTTTCAAATACGAACAGACGAAATGCACGACTACGCAGAGCGTGGACTAGCCGCCAGCTTTCACTACAACGAGCAAAAAGCTTCCAAGGGCTACACCAGGAAAAAAGGTAGTTCAACACTACCAGGCCACCTTCAATGGATCACCCAACTGCAAGAGATCGCTTCTAAGCTGCACGCTGGCGAAGAGATATCAGACTCACAGCTCACCATCGACCTGTTCCAAGACCGAATATTCGTATATTCACCAAAAGGTGATATCTACAGTCTGCCCGAAGGTTCCTTTCCCCTCGACTTTGCCTATCTGGTTCACAGCGATATTGGCAAACACGCCTATGGATTTAAGGTCAACGGCAAAATTCATCCTTTTGACAAACCAATCCAAAATGGCGATGTCATTGAAGTTATGACCCGAAAAAACGCTCACCCCCGCCAAGCATGGCTTGACCAAGTCAAGACAACTCATGCCCGCAACAAACTGCGTGCTCAACTGCGAAAACTAGGTTTAATAGAAAGCATCACTGGCGCGGCTGCGATTATCCGCGACAAAACGCGTCGTAAAAAATCAGACGTTAGTTCGTAGCTCGGTCGATAGACTGACGCACAACGTCCGCAGCAGCGCTCGCGTCACCCCAACCGTGCAATTTACCTTCGACACCCTGCCAGTTCTTTTTCCAATCCTTGTAGTGACTGTAGAAGTGTTCGATAACCTGCTTGAAATTTTCGCCAAGATCGGCAAGATCTTTAATATGATCTTTACTAATGTCATCTGCCGGAACGACGATAAGCTTCTCGTCCATTTCGCCGTCATCTTCAAAATACAACACGCCGATCGGTCGAGAAGGCACAACCGTACCATGCGGTACTGACTCGTCAATTATCAGTAGAGCGTCGAGGGGGTCACCGTCTTCGCAAAGAGTTCCTGGAATATAGCCATAGTCGGCCGGATAGCCAAGAGTGGTGCCGTTGACTCGGTCAAGAAATAGCCGTCCGGTATCCTTATCAAACTCGTATTTGTTCCGCTCGTTTTTGCGGATCTCAATAATTACATTTACGATACCGTCATCAATTTTTCCAGGTGTTACATCTGCGTAAGACATTAGTTCTCCTTTTCTTCTCTGTTATTCTATCATCTTAGATGTCACAAGCATAGACTTTCTAGCTCACAGTGATACAATCATACACTGTGAAACTACTCTCTCCGACTGACTACGTCAAAGAAGCGGCCAGCCTGGCTCGAAAAGCGACTAAACGAATCTATCTCATCTCTATCGTTGTTGCCGATCACCCCAGCACGCATGAGCTAATAGACGAACTTGAAAAAGCCGCCCAGCGCGGCGTTGAAGTTGTAGTAGCCGCCGACATCTTTACCTTCGGGGTTGTTCTGGAAGATTTCTACCCGGGACGATACCGCAGCAAAGACACTCGCCAAGCTCAACGTATGGCTAGGGCTCTTAAGAACGCCGGCGTCTCTTTCCAATGGCTCGGCAAGCAACGACTAACTCTATATAACGGCCGCACGCACAGCAAATGGTGCGTGGTCGACGATACGGTATTTTCTTTCGGCGGTGTCAACATGTATGAAAAAGGTATCAAGAACGTCGACTATATGTTCATGGTTAAAAACAAGGCAATTGCCGACGAATTAGTTGCCGAGCAAAAGAAAATTCAAGACGCTGAAAGGCACCAAATAAACTACCCGAGTGTCGCTCACCAGCACGGGGATCACGCCATATTAATCGACGGCGGCATTGTTGGGCACTCTATAATTTATCGAAGAGCCTGTGAGCTCGCGGCCGACGCCGAAGAAATAACTTTTGTCTCGCAGTATTGTCCGACCGGGAAACTAGGCCGCTACATCAAGCAGAAAAAATCTCATATCTATTTCAACCGACCAGACCAAGCCGTTGGCCTTAATGTCATTGCTGTTCGAGGTGCAATTATCATGAACGGCTTAAAAAACGAATATAAACGCAGAGAATACCTTCATGCAAAATTCATCATTTTCAAGATGAAAGATGGCCGAAAAGTTGCTCTAACCGGTTCGCACAATTTTGCTCTAACCGGAGTGGTTCTCGGCACTAGAGAGATAGCCCTCGAAACCTCTGACGCCAAAGTCGTCAAGCAGCTCGAGAAGTTTATCGAAGAAAATATCGTTAGCCGCGATTAATACCGTCCAAGTATTCGCGAATAGCCAGGGCCGCACTGGCACCTTCACCCACGGCGCTAGCAATCTGCATGGTCGCGCCACTTCGGACATCGCCACTCGCGAAAACTCCCGGTAGAGAGGTCGCCATATGCTCGTCTGTTTTTATCAGACCTTGTTCGTCTAGCTCAATGCCACTTCCTTCCAGAAAGCCAGTGTTTGGCAGCAAGCCGATAAATACGAAAACGCCGTCAGTCTCAATAATCAGTGGCTCACCAGCCTTGTTGGCTTTCACTGCCACAACTTTATTGTCCTTAGCGACAATCTCGTCAGTAGTAGTTGCGAGATGAATAGTTAGTTTTCCCGACTCAACGTGTTGTTGCAGTTCTTTTATAAGCACGTCGCTGGCCTTTAATGTACTTCGAACCAGCAGGTCGATATGCGAGGCGTATCGGGTCAAAAAAAGCGTCTCCTGAATAGCCGAGTTACCCCCGCCCACGACCACTAGCCTGCGATCACGATAGAAAGCACCGTCACAAGTGGCGCAAAAATGAACGCCTCGTCCGTACATTTCGTCCTCGCCTGGCACTCCCAGCCTTTTATAGTCACTACCAGTAGCTATCAACACGGCTTTCGCCTTTGCCTCAGCACCATCGACAGTTAGAGAGATGATGTCGCCGTCTCTCTTTAATGATGTCACATCCCCAAACTCAATCTGAGCACCGAACCGCTCGGCCTGTTTTTGTAACTGCTCGGACAAAGTCAAACCCTCAACACCATCTGGAAAACCAGGGTAGTTATCAACCTTATCGGTTATGGCAGCTAGCCCTCCAATAGTCATTTTCTCGTAAAGGACGGTGTCGATATCTTCACGTGTAGTGTAGATAGCTGCCGACAAGGCACTCGGACCGGCGCCAACCATTACAACGTCACGTACATCAGCCATCTTACAAACTCCCCGTCTGATAATAACGCAAAAGCTCATCTGGCATAGCCGGAGCTTCGATTTTTTCTGGAGTAGGAATTATCATAATGACAAATTTAAGCGGTGTGTTCGGTTGTATATTGTCGCCACTACCCGCCTCGCCGTAAGCAAGCTCTGATGGGATGGTTAGTTCGCGCACCCCACCGACCTTCATACCAACAGTACCTTCAGACCAGCCCTGTATAACACCTCCTGGGTAAACCGTAAACGGCGCCTTAAGTGAATTGCCGTTGATAGATTGGTCAAAGACTTCACCGTCAGGATTCCATCCGATGTAATAAGCCGCAAAAGTAGATGATTCGGTGATCTCTTCACCGTTTCCAACTTTCAAGTCTTCCTTAACTAACTTGTCGACGCCACCTTTGTTAAAGGCGCCTACTCGAGAGCTATACTTATCTAGAGAATCAAAGTATTTATCTGAAAGTGCTTTATTTTGAGCTTCAACCTCTGCTTCGTATTTTTGGTATTCAACCCTGTACGCGGCAGTAAGCTCATTGACGCGCGACTGTTGGCGCTGATTGTTCTCGTTAGCAACCACAATCATCGCGAACGAGCCGATCGTACCGAAAAACATCAATACGGCTACCGTCCATAAAAAAATACGCTGTCTTACGCTAGTTGATGACTCGCTGTAACTTTTAACCATTAAACTACTTCTCCCTTAGTTGCTCCGGTGACGCCTGACTCAACCTCTCCCATAACGGCCGCAACTTCATCACTTGTTAATGTCTTATCGTAAGAACCGAGCCGAATCCGAATGGTGACATTCTTAGTCTCAGCGCCTTCGGCCCTATAAATATCTACCGGTTCGATAGAGGTTATCAAATGGGTCTTTTCGAGTATTTTTTTGGTCTCAGATAGGATCTCTCGGTACGGCACCTCAGAACCAACCCTGAAACATACGTCTCGCTCCGTACCGGGGTATTTACTAAGAGGTCGGTAATCACTACTCCTGGCGGCTGAAGCTCGGAACAACGCCTGCAGATTTAACTCAAAACCAGCAACCGACTCTGGTAGCTTCCAGGCCGAAGCGACGGCTTTACGATATTCGCCCACAATACCTAGGTATGCACCGGATCTGTTGTCGAAAAGGGCCGCACTTCGCTTTGGCTCAAATGGGGCCACAACTGGGTCGTCACCGACTTTTTCTAGCGGTCGAAAATCCACACTCACACCCAACATCTCCGCGATGTAGTCCACATATTTCTTGGCGACGTAATAGGCGGTGGAATCTCCGTTTGGCGCGATCACAAAAGCTACTCGAGAGTGCTCAACCGGCACATTCTCGTCAGTTAATCCAGAAGCGATGTCGTGCGTTTTATTTATCTCAAACAGTGCAAAGTTATCATAGCCCGCCTTCTTATTAGCGTGAACGAGCGGCAGTAGACTTGGCGTCAAACTCTGCCGATAACGTTGCAGCTCCGGGCTAAGGCTATTGACGATACGGTAGGAGTTTTCCGGGTTTTGGCCAGCTTTTTTGAGACTGTCTTCATGTACAAAACTATAAGTCAGAACTTCATTTGCACCAGCTCGCACCAAGTATTGGCGCAGCTTGGAGCGAAACGTATCGAACCCACTAGGCTCAACCGCTTTGGTGTTTCTACTTGGTAAAGTCAAATTGATCGTGTCAAACCCAACCATTCGTCCAACTTCTTCAACAATGTCTTCGGCGATATGGATATCTTCACGCCAGTAAGGCACCGTGACTGTGGCGGTTAAGTGCGAAAAAGCTACGTCGAACCCGACATTTTCCAAGATCGTCACGATGTCTTCAGCGCTCAACTGGACGCCAAGCACGCTGTTTACTAGGTCTTCGGTTACTGTCACTACTCCCGGCCTTCTTTCGCCAGGATAATCATCGGCCACAAAGCTGGCAACTTTTGCGCCAGCATTTTCTTGTAGTAATCGAACCACTTCGGCGAGTGCCGGACCGCCAAGTGGAGCAGGAATGCCCTTAGTAAACCTAGTTACGGCCTCGCTGAATATACCGTGTCTCATCTGAGAAGTGCGTAGGTGGTACAGGTCGAACGTAGCCACCTCAAGCAACACTCGCTTGGTAGTTTCGTCGACCGCCGTAGTCGCGCCGCCCATTATGCCGGCCAGACCAACCGCCACATCACCAGCCGCGATTACGATGTCAGACTCGTCAAGCTCGATGACCTTACCGTCGAGCAGCTCCAAAGTCTCGTCTGTCCGAGCAGTCCGCACATGAACCACGCCGCTTCCGCCGCTAACTGCCAGTAGTTTGTCGTAGTCATAAGTATGCGACGGCTGACCAGTCAATAGCATCACAAAATTGGCAGCATCGACAGCAGCGTTAATCGGTCGGATGCCAGAACGACTCAGGTAGGTCTGCATCTGGATAGGAGACAGAGCGTTTTCGTTGATGTCAGTCAGGAGAACGGCCTGGAAACGATCAGACAGTGTCGGGTCATCGATAGCCACCTGCAGAGACTCACCTTCAACACCCTCAAGCTTGCGATCTAACTGAAGCCAGTCGGGGTTCGAAAAAGGCAGTCCTTGAATACCGGCAACTTCACGCGCAAAACCAATCACCCCAAAGGCGTCAGGTCGGTGCGTTAATGACTTGTTCTCAATATCAAGCAGGTAGTCGTCCAGTTCGTATAGGTCGCGGAAGGAGTCGCCAGGTTTAGCGTTTTTATCAATAATCAATATCCCGGTGTGGTCGTCGTATAAGTCCAATTCTTTAGCGCTAGCCAGCATGCCATTGCTAACCACGCCTCTGAGCTGTTTGGCGCCCAAAACAAACGGCTCTTTGTCGCCGTAAGTTTCCGGTACGACACTCTCAGGCGGTAGCCAAGCAACCAAAATGCCAGCCTCTACGTTTGGAGCGCCGCAAACAACTTGGACATAGCCATCGTCATTGCGATCCACTCCCTGGCGAACGCCGCCATCGTCGATAGTAGTAAGACTTAGGTGGTCCGTACCCTCAAGTGGGGCGCAGGTAACAACTCTGGCAACAATGACATCTTTATATTTGTCGCCGATGTACTCCACACCCTCTATCTCGACCAGTCGTTCGCCGATAAGGATCGTTAATTCGTCAATCGAAAGATTGATGTCGGTGTATTGTTTGAGCCAGTTTAGTGAAACAATCATGATTTAAACTTCCTTAAAAACGCCAGTCGACCTGACTCAAAATGACGCAGGTCTTCCACGCCGTACTTCAGCATTACCAATCTTTCGACCCCGCCGCCCCAGGCAAAGCCACGATATTCGGTCGGGTCGATGCCCGCTTCGACCAAAACATTAGGGTGGATCATACCGCAACCTAGCATCTCGAGCCAATCACCGGGCTTGCCACCAATCGATGCTGGTTTTTCAATAGCGAACTCTAGGCCTGGCTCCACGAATGGGAAATAAGCAGGCTGAGTTTTAATGCGGATGGTCTGGCCATAATACGCCTCAAAGAAACTCCTAAGGGTGCCTAGCATCTGGCCCAGGCTGGCATCTTTGCTCACATAGACACCCTCAACCTGGTAGAAGGTATGTTCGTGAGTTGCGTCGACATCTTCGTTACGGAAAACACGACCGTAACTAATAGCCGCAATCGCTTCGCCGCGCTCTAGGGCGGCCTTTCCGTCTTTTAAGATACGGTGCTGCATAGTCGATGTATGAGCCGGTGGGATGAAGCCCTCTTCGGTGCGGAAGGTGTCATAACCGTCCCTGGCTGGGTGATCTTCAGGAAAGTTAAGAGCGCCAAACATGTGAAAATCATCGTCTATCTGTCTAGACTCGATGGCCTCAAAGCCCATCCGAGTGAAAATGTCTATAACTCTTTCCAACTCGCTCATTAGCGGATGGGTAGCCCCTAGCTCGGTAGGTAAAAGTTCAGGAGCTGATTCGTTCTCACCCCAGGGTGCCGTAACGTCCAAAGCCACCACCTCGGCAGAATCAAGCGCCTCTTGGCGCTTAACTACAGCTTCGTCGATAGCCTTCTTCAACTCGTTAACCCTCTGGCCAAACGTAGCCCGCTCTTCAGGGGCGAGTGACCCGATTACGCTATAAAGCTCTCGAAGTTCTGGCGCCCGCAACACATCGCGAGGCGTATCGCTATTCATAACGCGATCAATAAGTGATTGTCGCACTCCCTCTATATCATGTGTCGGCATATTGGTTTTATTATACTATTGACCCGGTGAAACCGCTAGTAAAATGACAACTGCGCTCACTACCGCTAGCGCTATAAGCACCCAAACCCAAGCATGGCGAGCCGTTAGTGCAGTACCTTCAACATAGCGCGAATCATCAACGCCGTCAGGCAACTCGGTTTCGGCTGCTTTCTGACGAGCTTTCTCTTGTAGCTCCTTGGCAATTTTGTTCTGGAGCGGAGACCGCGTATCTTGTTGTTTCAAATATAATCCCATATACCTATCATACCAGACCCCTAGACAACTTTCCGTTTATGTTATACTGGGGTCATATTTACCAGTAAGGAGGGAAATATATGGCTACCAAAAAAGCCACGTCTACAAAAAGAAAAGTAACTACTAAGTCAGCGTCTGTATCCGCTTACAGTAGTGTTCGAGACCATGTTGCGTCATCACTTCGCAGTGTTGGCTTGTGGCGAGCTCTCAGTGCCGAATTCATCGGTACTTTCTTGCTCGCTAGCATCATCATCGTTGGTCAAGGTCAACCAATCTTCGTCCTATTCGGACTAGTTGGTATCGTCCTAATGATCGGCGCTGTGTCGGGTGCGCACGTCAACCCAGCGGTGACAGTTGCTGCATGGGTAACAAAGCGAATCGGCTGGCTCCGCGCCCTTGGCTACATCCTGGTCCAGGTTCTAGGTGCAGCAGTCGCCTTCTTCACTCTCAAGGCCTTCCTTGGTGGTGTCGACGCTCCGTCAGCTGAAGCGGTTGCTTATGGCGCTACAGCCCAACAGCTTTTCCAAGCTAACCCAGTTGCTGAGCTCGCAGGCAAAGAGTGGTACGCACTATTTGCCGAGGTACTTGGTACTGCAATCCTTGGATACGCCGTCGCTCACGGTACTCGCGTCAAGGACAGCCTAACATCGGCCTTCTCAAACGGTCTAGGTATCTTTGTCGCTTTGATGGTTGGCATCACAGTCGCTGGTTACGTTGGTGCAAGCAGCATCATCAACCCAGCAGTTGCTACCGCCCTACAAGCATTCGACGCTTCATTCTGGAGCTACGCAATCTACGCTCTAGCACCAGCTATCGGTGCGATCGTTGGATTCGTTCTATACGACGTCGTTCGCGGCAACAAATAAACCGGTTTAAACCGATAAAAAACCCGCAGATACAGGCGGGTTTTTTAGTCCTCTTGGAACGGCTTGTCTAGCAACAGTGCGTCAACGGCTGGACTTGTTCCGGCAATTTTAGTAACGTCAGTGTCGACTTTAGCCAGCTCTTTGTGGGCATTGTTGTAGTGACCAACGGTTGTGCCAAGCGACTTACCAAGCTTTTCCATGTAACTATCGAAATTGGAAATATGCCGCCCCAACTTACCAACCTGAACCTGAATGTCCTTAGCCTGCTCCTCTATCTGAAGGCTGCGAAGCCCTTGCAAGACAGTCTGGAGGTACGCCATGAAGCTAGTCGGACTGACTATAACAACGTGCTTCTCGCGGAAAGCGTATTCTATGAGATCACGAGCGCTGGAGCCAGTTCCAACATCGCCAATCAGAAGGTCGTAGTACAGAGACTCGCTTGGTATAAACATAAAGGCAAAATCCATCGTGCCTTCGGCCGGTCGAATATACTTGCTGGTCTCGTCTATCCGGCCCTTAAGGTCGTTTCGCACCTTCTTGAGCCAGTCCTCGCGCTCAGATTTGGTAGACGACGCCACCATGCGGTTGTAGTTCTCTAGACTAAACTTGCTGTCCACGGCTAGCATCTGGCCCTTGTCCAAGAAAACAACGGCATCGGCTATCAAGCCATCTTTAAAACCGTACTGCATCTTAAACTGCTTACTAGATAAAATGTTAGACAACACCGACTCAAGATAATACTCGCCGAAAACGCCGCGCTGCTTCGGGTTCTGCAGAACATTTTGCAGAGTCTTGAGCTCATCAGCGACATCAACGACTCGTCGGTTGGTCTCGTCAAGTTTCGCCAGGCGCTGCGTCACGTCGCCGACTATTTTCATGCTTTCACTCAACTGCTTCTGCATAGACGTCTGCATCTGGGCCGAGCTACGCTCCATCTTGTCGCCGAGCGACTCTTGTAAGCCAGCGATAGTCCGATTAAGCTCTGTCACGTCGGCCTTAAGAAGCTCAACGCCACCTGTCTGCTTTAGGTCCCGCAATCGCTGCGCTACCACAAAAAGGGCCAGAGCAAGGCCTATGACGCCAACAACAAGTAATACCAAGACCACCGATTCCATACTTCTAGTATACCACCCTGAAAGAGTTTAGAGCGCCAAGACTATTTGCGTCACTACAACAATCCCGACCGTTATGGCCATCGCCAGCCACAACTTGCTAACATGCGCCACCAGCTGAAGTAGACCGTACGACAACATAAAGAGACCGACTGACCAGATAAGCGTTTCACCCCAGCCGAGACCTACCAGTGCTCCACCTAAGGTCCATAGTATTGCCATCGAGCCGATGGAAATGATCAAAGGACGGGCCACGAATAGCCGCACCAAAAGCAGCGTCCCTGCAGTGACGGAAATAACGTGCGCCACGCCGCCAGCTGCTAGCGGCTCTAAGGCATACTGGTCCAGAATTATCCAGCTCACGTACCACACCAACCCTACCAGTGCGCCGGTTATAATACCTGTCATATTGTCCCACCAACGCGGGATGATCACCTCGTCAGGCTCAACGATGACCTTTGCCATGACTTTTCTCCTTTTTCTGCCCACCCACTTTTTCATTACCGTACCACAACGCACCAAGTAAAGCGATTGCTACGCCGCCAATGATATCTAACGGCGTATGCACCAACGCCAGCACTCGGCCAACACCAACTAGCAACACTAACGCAACCAGCAAAATGGTCGTCTTCTTCATCCTGGTCTCAAACCAAACCGCACAGACAATAGCTGTCACAAACAGCATATGGTCAGACGGAAAACCAGGGTTATCGAGATAAGCCGCACCGGGAGCCAGACCTAAAGTCTCAAACGGCCGAAGTTCAGCCGGCTGATATACAGTGCCTATAAGCTTTGCCAGCAGAAAAGCCGTCAGTCCCGCCATCAGAATCCGGCTATAAGACTTGATCCGTCGCCCCTTAGGGATTTTAACAACCAAAACAACCACCGCGATAAGGGCAATCGGGATCACCAATCCATCAGCTATAACTCTTATAATGAGGTCGGTTGTCATGACCTTATCATACCACTTGTAGAAATCTATAAAAAGTTAATGGTTATTTAAATTTCGATGTGTACAGTAGAATAAAAGTAATCAAAAGGAGCCGCCGTGAAAGTCCTGCTAGTTGAAGATAACCCTCGTCTCGCTGAACGCATGAAACACCGCCTTAAAGATTGGTACATAGTAGATAGCGCCTCTTCTGGACACGAGGCGCTAGTCTCGATAGCCGCACGCAAATATAATGCGGTGATATTGGACTTAAACCTCCCAGACATGCATGGTCTTGAGGTTTGTAGGCGTATTCGAACTATCTCTGTCGAGGTCCCGATACTTGTTGTAACCGGGGAGGACGGCACTCCAAGCAAAGTCGAACTGTTAAATAATGGCGCTGACGACTATCTCACTAAACCCTTCGACTCAGACGAACTGCGCGCTCGTCTTAATGCACTGACCAGGCGACGCTTCAAGCAACCTATAGCAACAGTCATAGAGGTCGGCGATCTCACCATAGATCCCGCAAAAAGAATAGTTAGTCGAGCCGGAATTGACATAAAGCTACGCAAGAAAGAATTTGACATTCTAGAGTACCTCGCCCTCAATCGTGGGCGAGTTCTTACAAGAGAGATGATAGTTCAACACGCCTGGAGCTCCACTAGCTCCAGCTGGGTAGGTTCCGTAGACGTCCACATCAAGCATCTAAGAGACAAGGTAGACAAACCTTTTTCTTATTCACTTATTAAAACGGTCTATGCCGTCGGGTACATATTAGATGCGCCAGATTTGCCGTCCGCCGAAGTGCGAGATAAGCAATTACGATGACCTCAAAGCTTCACCTGCCTAGTCGCAATCCTCCTCTTAAAGTTATAAAAATTGTCGTATTCGGAACTTCAATATTTGTTAGCTTTCTTGAAGCATTATTGTTGTCTTACGGTTTTATAGCCCAAAGTAGACTGCATGACCTGGCAATTATCGGTCTATTAGTGGTTGGTTATACAACCATAGCGTCTATTTTTGTAAGGAAAAACTTCGGAGTAGTCGGAAACTGGATGACGCTAATATTATATTTTGTGCTGGCCGTCTTAATGCTCTTTTTCTGGGGAATAAACGCACCGGTAGGTCTGCTCTTTCTGGGATTTTTTGTATTTTTAGCAGCCGTAGTCGTAGGACCACGCTACATCATACCGTCTGGCCTTGCTGCAGCGCTGGCTATTATTTTAATTCATTTTGTCCACTCCGTGGGTTTATTTACGCCTCACCGCGCCACACTTTCAGCGCCGTCCGACCTTGGCGACGTAATTACGTACATCAGTCTATTCGGGATATTCAGTCTTTTATCTTGGCTAGTAGCCCGGAATATTCATCAGTACCTTCAGCGCGCTCAGACCGCCGAAGCGCGGCTGCGACAGCAAAAGAACGTTTTGGCCCAAAAACTAGAGGAACAATCTAAAATGCTCAAACAAATCCAAATGGAAGAGATGCAACAGTTCTACCATTTTGCTGAAATGGGACAATCGACAATAGCAACCCTACACGAGCTTTCCAACCACTTAAGCGTACTTACTTTAGATATTGAGAATCTAGCTGAAAAAAATTCACATAAGAAAACCGTCAGCAATACCAAGGAGAGTATTAAACAGATAAATAACATGGTGAACTCTGCTAGACGACGAATATATTCAAAGAAACGTACAGAGTTTTTCGATGTCATATCAATAGTTAAAGAGTCTGTTGACGACCTAAGGATCGGCTGCAAGTCTGCTGGTATCGAGCTTCATTCAATCTACCCTCGGATTAAAAACAAAAAGTTAGTTGGTGATCCTAGCAGCATTTCCCATGTCATAAATATTTTGATCAAAAATGCAATCGACGCTTGTCGTCCTATCGATCAAGCAAAAATACTTGTTGAAATAAAAAATCATACTAATCAAGTTGAAATAGCTATTTCAGATAACGGACCCGGTATACCGCCAGAAGTTAGGAAACGACTTTTTCAGCCACAGAAAAGCAACAAAGAAAACGGGCTGGGTATAGGATTATACATAACCAAGCACGTCATCGAATCTCAGTTTAAAGGCACGCTCGAGTATAGCGATAAAAACGGAACCTGTTTTACCATTAAAATACCCGTCAAGACTTCAGGTTCTGGGGTTTGAGCCTACTATTATTTCTTGCGCCACCACCTTTACATACTTCCCTACTATCTCATGCCCAGCCAGCAACCTTCGGGCGGTTATATGGGGGTTGTCTTTGGTAGCTCTGGCTATGTTACCGCCTACTACAACTGGGTCAAGCGACCCGTAAAGTATTCTGGTTGGCACCCTGAGGCGGCGTAAATCGTTAAGTGACGTCTGATTTATAACGCTCGATCCCAGGGCCTGAACGTAGGCCCCGACGTTCTGCTCATCGATGTTAAGCACACGATTTGCTAGACCAAGCTTCACGGCTAACGGCGACAGGCTTATCAGGCGCTCTGGGCGTCGCCTCGCCACCTCATAAATTTGCTTCAAGATATCATCGCGGGTTGGTATACTGCCTTGCTTAGTAGGGCGATAAAATGGCGGACTACAAAGCACCATTCGACTTACCAACAGTGGGTACCGCTTGGCTATCGCCACTGCCACCAACGCTCCCAGCGAGTGCCCCACTAATGTCACTTTCTGGTTAAGCCCGAGTTTGAGCAACGTCAGCCCAACCGACCTCGCCTGCGCCGTCGCGTCGTAACGTAGCCAGGCCGGCTTCGGCGACTCGCCAAAACCAAGCAGGTCTACACCTATCACGCGGACATCCTTCGGCAACAAGGGCACCACCTCCTCCCACGCCTTGGCGGAGTTGCCTATGCCGTGCAGTAGAACGATCGTTTCCCTCGGGCTTCTTGGCGCCTGAAAAACCGTCGTCCGCATAGCATACGGCAAGCGTAAGTAACGATGAACGAGAGTATCAAGTGCTTTCATTACTTCTAGTATAGCGACTTTTCGGTCCAAATAAAAAGTACACCGGCCTGAGCCGATGCACTTTTAAGGTTCTCAGGAACTACCAGCTACGCTGACGGAATGATCCGCCACCGCCCTGACGTGGTCCGTCTGAACGTGGTCGATCCTCTTTCGGACGAGCGATAGAAACCGTGATAGGTCGTCCATCAAGCTCTTTTCCGTCGAGGGATTCAACGGCTTTCTGGTTGTTTGCTTCGTCAGCAAACTCCACGAAGCCAAAGCCTCGTGAACGACCAGTTTCGCGGTCAGTTACGACGCGAGCTGAGGTTACTTCACCAATTGCTTCAAAAAAAGCTTTTAGGGTGTCGTCAGTCGTTGCGTAAGCAAGACTTCCGATGAAAAGATTTTGTGCCATATGTATGGGTACTCTCTTTCAATTACTAATGTGCCAGTTCGACCTTGCTTACGACGCTATAGAAAGAGTTACTCATTCTCAAACGAAATCGTTGTTTCGCTTCGTTACGCACTTCTGAACACTCTTATTGTAGCACATTTGGACTCAAAATGCTAGTGATAACGCTAATGTTTAACGACTCTGCTGGCTACCAGACACAAACGTGAAGGCCTTGCCAGTTGCGCCACCACGGCCAGTTCGACCGATGCGGTGGACATAGTCTTCGTATGTCGCAGGCTGGTCAAAGTTAACAACGTGCGTAACCTTAGGGATGTCTAGTCCGCGGGCGGCAACATCGGTCGCCACCATGACACTGGCGGCGTCATTTTTGAAAGCGCGCAACGCACGCTGACGCTGGGACTGAGACTTGTTACCGTGGATGGCAACAGATGAAATACCCTCACGCTCTAGGTGGTCTGAAAGACGCTGAACGCCAAACTTAGTCTCACCAAATACTAGCGTCTTTTCGAAGTCGTCGGCCTTAAGCATCTGAAGTAGCTTTTCAAGCTTTTCTTCTTTACTAGAAGCGTAAACAACATCTTGTTCGACGCGCTCGCTAGTGTCGGCCGTTCGCACTGAAACCTCAAGAGGTTCACGTAGGAACTGGTCAATTATAGAACGGATGTCAGGTGTAATAGTCGCGCTGAAAAACAGCGTCTGTCGTTCTTTCGGCAGCTCAAGCAAGATCGAACGTATGTCGTTAATGAATCCCATGTCTAGCATGCGGTCAGCTTCGTCGAGAACTAGACACTGCACAGTACCGAGCTTTAGCTCGCCGCGGTTCATGAGGTCCTTGAGTCGTCCAGGCGTACCGATGATAACGTGTTGACCACGACGGAGGTCGCGAATCTGTCGATCAATGTTCGTACCACCGACTAATAGGACTGAGAAAAGGCGCAAACCTTCAGCAAATGTCTTAAATTCGTCGTTAATTTGAAGTGCCAGCTCACGAGTCGGGGCCATTATAAGCACGGTTGGAACTGGTGGGCGATCGACTAACTTCTCGATAAGAGGCAGTACAAATGCCGCCGTCTTACCGGTGCCGGTGTTGGCCAGACCAACGACGTCGCGACCTTCAAGGATCGGCTTGATCGCCTGATCCTGAATGGCGCTTGGAGCCGTAAAGTTCTTACGGTCAAGATTTGCCTGGAGTCGCTCGTTAAAACCAAAGTCGCGGAAGGTGTGAGTTGACTCGTAAATAGACTCGTCGACAGCAACTGTCGCTTTGTTTACGAACTTACTCGGGTGAATATAAGCGCCGCGTTTGTTGGAATGAGGTGCTCGCTTTGATGGGCCAAAATGCTGTCGGCCAGGAGTTCTAGACCGTCCTGCTGACGATCGAGGTGAATAATATGCCATGTTTTTCCTTACCCTAAAGGGTGTAAATTGTAATATCGCTGCAGACGAACAGCGAGAACCTTTTGTTTTCTAACCCACCAAGTGACTAGAGAGGTATCCATTCGGATGCAATAAATTCATTATAGCACAATCGCTATCGATTGTCTAGTATTAGAGTCCCTCAAATAAAAAATCCCTACCCCGTGTGATGGGTAGGGTCGCTCGCAAACCCGAAGGTCTCCCCTGTAAGGAGACCCCCGGGCCGCGAACTTCGACTTGTCCTAGCTAATGAGGCCAGGTACAGTCGTTGATGCGTTGTGGTTGCGGCGGTTGCCACGAACCATGTGCGTTACCAGCAAAGTACCGATGCCGAGCAAGCCGGCACTGACGAGCAGTAGCTGTCGCCAATCGAGATTTCCTGTCTCGCTTGGCCCAGTTGCAGCTAGCACTATGTCGGTAGGTGGCTTCTTGTAACACGGCTTCGAGGAATCCGTGCTTTGGAAGCCGGTGGCACCCAGGACGGTTACCTTCCGGGTGATGGTTTCACCCGACTGGAAGGTCTTACCATCCACAGCCTTGTACTCCAACCAGTAGTCGCCAGGGCCGTCAAATTCACGGTCCCAGCTAAACGTCCAGTTGTCATCAGCTGTCGGGTCTTTCCGCGTACCGTCAGCATCGCACGAAGGCGGGCCGGGGTCCACGACAGGCGGGTCTTCGACCACGTTCAACGCGCAGTCACTTCCCACCTCTACCGATGCCAGCAATACTCCGTTGCCGTAAATCTGAACAAGGTGAACACCTGTGTCCTCGGCAAATGGAATGCGGTAGTTCTCAAGCTTCCCACCAGACACCAACGTCACCTCGTGGACGGAAACTCCATCCACCTTAACCACGACGTCGACATCTGTCGTCACCGTGTTCGGTTCAGTCGGTGCCGGGTTTTCGGCGTTGACAATGGCCTCAGAGCCCGTACCAGGCTCCGCGACACACTGACCAACGATGGTTGCCCATGGCGCCGGGTCAACGGTAATAACTGGCGGCTCCTTGGCGAACGTGTATGTTGCACACGCCTCCGAGTTACCAACAGTCAGCGACGTCAACTTATCACTCAGACCGGCGTTTCCGCCACCCTGGTTAACCAGAATCTGCCCCAAGATAACCGCATCAGGATTTGCATCCAGCAGCTCGTTCCACGATTTGAAAGTGTCCCTGTTGGGGAAACCAGGAATCGCGTTAGAGCTCCACACGACAGCATCGCCGTTTTGGAATCCATCTAGAGACATACCGTTGTAGACGGGTTCGACCACAATCGTCGTCCATCCACCAGCAGCAGCAGCACCATTGACATCAACCGGAACGTTGAACGACAGCCTTTGCTGCGGGTGCGTACCAGCAGCAAGGTGCTCGATGGTGTACGACAAGGCCGTCAGTTCATGAAGAGGAATGATGAAATCCTCGCTCGTGATCCCGAAGGTAATCTTGTCGTTGCCAAGAGGCGTACTGAAAACGATGCCATCCTCAACCCATGCGAGCGAGCCGCCGTCACGTTGGAACGTCTGGCCGAAGCCGAACGTTGCCGCCGTGTTCTCAAAGACCGAAATCGGTCCAATCATGGATTCGCAGACGCCGAACTCAGGCGGACACGGCCCGTAAACCGTCTCAACCCAAGATTCCTGATCTACCACCTTGCGCTCGTCAATCTTAACCCAGGGAGCGCTCGGTACTTCTGTAGTCCAGTTGGCGTCAGTGTTGTCCGTCGACTGACCGCCTCCAGGCAGATAGAACACTACCGTCTCAGGAGTTGCCTCTTGAAGAACAACCGTTCGCGACGCCACAGGGTTCCCCCATGCGCCGTCACCCGCACCATCAAGATTGGTTGCCCATCCAGTTTCCGAAGGCCACCACTCCTGACCGCCTTGGTAGCGCCAGTTGATGGTGTACGGACTGTTCGGCAAGCCGTAAGGCTTGTTGCTACCCGAGAACGAACCGGTTTGACCGACTACGAGGTTATTGGGAGGGTTCAAATGAGCAGGCACGACGTGCCAACCACTTGAGACAACCCATGCACCTTTCACGTACTCGACGCCCTCAACTTCCTTCGGCCCCGCATAGTTGCGGAACCAGCGATACTCATTTTGAGTCACCTCATCCTTGGCCGATGTGGTCTTGGAGTACTTGAACTCTTGATGAGATACTTCCGAGTGAACGATCGTGTCAATCGGACACCCGTTTTCTGCGTTGTAAACCGGTTCAGTTGCCCGCGCCGGTTGTGACGAAAATGCCGGTACACCAATAATGGCGACCAGCAAGGCGATGATAGTTATGAACACAAGATGCGCGGAACTGCGGGATCCTATCGAGGAACCCGGCGGCTTAATATTGATGGACCGCAAAGTCCACCTCCATCCCTTTGTTTCAACAAATCGAAACGGGCACTTCCCGATTCGAGATCGCGCAATAGCATCTTCAGAACTCACACGTCCAGGACGCTACGTGCGTATATAATACCAGAAAGTTATATAAAGCGCAACGCAAAAACCGGACACGAAGTCCGGTTATCACGTGGCTGGGTCGGCAGGATTCGAACCTGCGAATGCCGGGACCAAAACCCGGTGCCTTACCACTTGGCGACGACCCAATACATCTTGAGATTGTACACCAGTAAGGTGTTTTTCTCAAGCCAGTCCGTCGCCAATAGAACTTATTTCTTGGTTTTTGAAGTTTTGGCTTTCACGCCAGCCGACTTCGAAACATGGGCAAATTCAGGTCGAATTTCGAACAAAATGTAGGCAAAAATTGCCAGCCATAGCACGCCAAAGACGATACCACCGATCAACGCTAGTGGGTTGAGCGTCAAAATGCTGACCAACGCATTAACAGCTATCGACAGTGCGCCAACAAGTAGTACGATAAACAGTAGGTCCCAACCCTTTCTTTGCTTCTGCTGCAACGGATTAACCGCCATACCCAACAAGACAGCGTCTGCCAGCGTAAATACTAATGACACAACGCTTGATAGCACTACCCAGCCAGTTACTGCCCCGACCACCCAAGATCCAGGCAGGGCTGTCATAGCGGCTAAGCCGCTAAAAATTCCACTCAAAGCGAAAAGCACGCCTATACCAGACAAAATCGCCAAAACAGCCGCTACCCACCAAACGTTTTCACCGATCCAGCGGCGGGCCGTCGCCGGCAACTTTGGCAGCTTTAATGACCCAATCCAGGCCTCGGCCTTCTTTTCAAGTTTTGCAACCCATTCCATAAACCATCCTCCTACTAGTAGTTTTCTTTATCATACCCCTACAGTACTTGGGACACAAGTTATTTTGCGGCGCGTCGCTTGCCAGGCCAAAGCCCCCACGACGACCATACCGCCAAAATACCGAGCATCAAAGCAACAAAGATCATCCACCAACCCGGCACGAGTGAGATATCTCCCAAGAAACCGACAGTTTCCACCGGAGGAGCAGCCGATGCCAACCAGCCAACAAGTAGTATCCATATAATCGCCACTAGCCAGCTACAGACCATGCTAAAGGCTCGAAAGGCCTCCGATACGGTCATACGTAGCAAGAACGGCAGAGCGAAAACCGAAGAGGACACCAGCAGCGCTCCGATCATATATGCGCTAAAAACCGTAAATGGTAGTTTATACGTAGCCAAAACGCCCAAAAAGCCGTCGAAGCTAAAAAGTTGAGCCACGACCATCAAAACGATCAGCCCAGCATATAGATACGCGACCTGTGCCGCCAGTACACTACGTGGCTTTTTTGCCTGAACCGGTCGAGCCAATATTCTCATGCTTATAGTATACCACCTCGACTTAAGCCCGATAATGTTGTTATTTTTAACATAACGCTTGCGCTTGCACAAATAAACCAGTACAGTAAATCCAAGCGAAAGTTACAAAAATAAACACACCAAAAAATATGTAGCCGATCGCTCTACGAGATCCACCACAACAAAAAGACCGCTCTTCGCATGAAGGGCGGTCGCTCTTTTTCGGCGAAACTACTGCGCTTTATGTGAGTTTTCAGCCCGCCACTTGGCTATCTCGGCATGGTTACCACTTAAAAGCACCTCTGGTACCGTTAACCCGCGGAACTCGGCCGGCTTAGTGTATTGTGGGAACTCTAAGTTGTCACCATCAGAAAAGCTCTCAATAGCCGTACTCGACTCACCGCCTAAAACGCCTGGGATTAACCGGACGATACTATCGATCACCGCCAGGGCCGGTATCTCCCCGCCCGTTAGAACATAGTCACCAATGCTCACTTGCTCGTCCACCAGCGACACAATCCGCTCATCGTAGCCCTCATAGCGTCCGCAGACGAAGATGTAGCCGTGGGTCGCCTCAGACCACTCTTGCGCCACTAACTGCTTCCAGCGCTGTCCGCGAGGTGTCATTAGAACTACCTTGGCGGTTGGGTCGCTCATCTTGGCCGTCTCCACGGCCGCAAAAAGCGGCTCTGGCTTAAGAAGCATGCCATCACCCCCGCCATAAGGCGTGTCATCAACTTGCTGGCGCGGACCAACGCCAAAATCCCTCAGATTAACAATCTCAAACGAAACCAAGCCTTCTTTTTGGGCTTTCCACATCATCGAGCTGCCCAGCACGCCCTCAAGCATCTCAGGAAAAAGTGTAATGATTTGGATCTTTTTCATCTTTACCAGTGTACCACCCCTGTGGCTCTTTGGTAAGAGAAAACAAAAAACCGCCCACACATGGACGGTCGTTTGATCACATAAGCTCTCAACAAATGTGGTGATTTGTCGCTCGCATTTGAGCTTCTCGCAGTTCAAAGTATTTACTGAACTGCTAGTGATTATATATCAAGGTCGTCGAGTTCCGCAAGCTCTTGGCGGGTCTTTTTTGTGTAGTCGGAGCTATTGTCCACAGCTTCATCTGTGGCGTTTTCCACAACCGCTTCATCTTCGGAAGATTCTGCTGCTGACTCATCGGAAAGCGGTGCAGACTCTTGATCATCCCTTGGCGCATCAGACGAAGCGTGTCCGCCAACATAACCATCGTTGTTTACAATTTTCAAGTTATAACGCGCGTCATTCTTGGTACCAAGGGCTCGCAGTAATGTTCGCAAGCTCTGCGCTGTCACACCGCGCTTACCGATGACCCGTCCTAGATCTTCGGGATTAACGGTCAGAGTAAGCAACACTCCTTTTTCGTCAATAATCCTTTCTATAACCACATCGTCAGGGTGCCCAACGACTGATTTTACGATGTACTCTATGAATTGCTGGTCTATGGTCGACATATGCCCCTCCTTCGGTCGCGTGTCAAAGTATCGTAAGCCCATTGTACCATAAGCATAACCCGGTCTGTCCAGCTAATTGACTTCTCTCCTCTGTTATGCTATAATAGATTTACATCCCCCAGGCAGGCTGGGGGCGCGTGAAAAGAGCTTTTGTGAAAGCCTTCAACAAGGAACAGCGCCGTCAGGCAACCAACGTGAGAAAAGGCCGAAAGGCCCTTGCGATGATTGAAGACTGCGGCCTACAAAAGGGCTCTATAGTCTACTGCGTCCTGCACCGCGCTTTGACCCTCTACTCTGAGGGCCAAGACGAGTCCCTGAACGCGGCCATTGATGAGTACGAGCTGGCGACTGGGGTGCACTTTTCAAGCGAAAAGCGCAAACGAGTCGCCAATAAGTACAAATACCTCCTCGAGCAAGCCTTCCAGTCGCTGAAGGATGAGCAAGAGAACAAAACCCCGGGGCCGCCATAACGGTCCCGGGGTGTTTCATTTTCTAGTCTAATTATTACTTCTCGGCTGGCTCGTCGGTAACTTCTTCGACAGGTGCTTCCGACTCTTCGGCCGCAGGCTCTTCAGGGGTGTCAACAACCTCTTCTACGACTTCTTCCTTAGGTTGGTTCTTGCGTAGCTTCTCGGCGTTTCGGATAGATTTCTGCTTGTCACCAGCCTCTTGCTTGACCCATGACGGCAGCTTAACGCCAGCATCTTTAAGAAGCTTAACAACTCGAGGAGTTGGTTGAGCACCATTATCTAGGTACTTCTGGGCTACTTCTACTTGAACGTTAGCCTGCTTAGTGTGAGGGTTGTAGCTTCCGACGTAAGCAACCACGCGACCGCTAGACGGGTGACGCTGAGACTCCTGGACAGCCAGACGATAAGTTGGGTAGCCGGCGCGGCCGACACGTTGCAAACGAATTGCGAGCATAAAAACGATATTTCCTTTATCTAAAATTAAACTGATGTTTTAATCTGGTTTATTTTACACCATATTACCCCTGAAGTCAACGGGACAAGTACTGAGCCAACGCTTCCTTAGCGGCTTCCTGTTGCGCGAACTGCTTGCTCGGTCCAACACCTTGCGATACCAAGCGACTACCAGCATAAACACCAAGCGTAAACAGCTTGTCGTGATCTGGCCCAGTCTCTTCGATAACGACATAGCGGGGCGTCACGCCATCAACCCGCTGCATCACTTCTTGAAGGTGTGACTTAGGGTCACGCCATGTACCATCTTTCAAAATACCTTCAAGCTTCGAAATAATATTTTTGTCGATAAACTTAGCGGCCTCATCGTAACCCTTCTCTAGATAGATCGCTCCGATCAGAGCTTCAAAAGCATTGGCCAAAATCTGGATACGAGCCCTGTCAGAACCCTGCTTCTCGCCCTTGCTCATCCTGACCAGCGGTTCGTACCCCAGAGCGCTACCAGCCTCACCAATACTCTCAGTCCGAACGAGTGAAGCCCGCCAGGATGTCAAAATACCCTCAGTTTCGTTGTGGTTGCGGAAAAGATAGTCGGTCACCACCAGCTCGAGAACAGCATCACCCAAGAACTCAAGCCGTTCGTTGTGCTCACTAACACTTTTGCGGTGCTCGTTAACGTAAGAGCGGTGTGTCAAAGCTGTCACTAATAGATCAACATCTTCAAACTCAAAGCCAAGTTTTTGCCGTGCAAATGCTTGGTATGGTTCCACCTGCATACCCGTCATTATAAGTTCTCCTGCCTGATCCGCTTCATCGCAAGAAGCATTAACTTTCCGATGTCTTCATACTCGATCGCTTCAAGCGCATCGTGAAAACTAAACCATTTAATACCGTTCATCCATTCTTCTTTCTTGATGGCGTTGGTGTCGCCCTTGGCCCGAACTAGGTAAATCTGTGTCGTCATCAGAACCAACTTGTCAATTCGGCGATAACGGAAGTGGATCTTTCCCAGCCATCCCAGCATGTCTACGTCCTTCAAGCCGGCTTCCTCGCCAATTTCGCGCTTCGCGGTCTGTTGAGCAGACTCACCCTCCTCGATGTGGCCCTTTGGAATAGTCCAGCGATCTTTGGCATCCTGAATCAGAAGAATTTCAACACCATTTTTGCCATGGCGAAACACAATACCACCTGCGGTAGGTTCACGGACTATTTCTTGAATGGATGGTTTTTTGCGAGAAAAATACTTCTTAAATGTATCAAACTGCGGTGCTGCCATTTTCGGCTCCCTCTAAGAGCGTGCGGTACGCGGTCCCTAGGACCCCGTTCACAAACTTACTCGAGTTATCCGAACCAAACGCTTTGGCAAGCTCGACCGCTTCGTTAATCACTACCTTTGGCGGAACGACGTGCTCTTGATAGAGCAGTTCGAACATACCAATTCGGAGGATGTTTCGGTCGACGCGGGCGATCTGGTCAATCGGCCAATCAGGGGCGATCGGCGCTATCTTGGCGTCAATGTCTTCCCGCTCCTTCAAAACCCCTTCAACCAGGACTTTGACGAAATCCGTATCATCGATAGCAGTGTCATACCGCTCGATGTTACGATCCATGATAGCCTTAACGTCTGCTGACTTGTCCTCAGATTGGACACGAAACTCATACTCGTAAAGAGTCTGGAGTGCTACGATGCGGCCGAGATGACGATTAGATGCCATAATGCGTTGATTCTCTTAACTTTATTGTCAATGTAAAATGTAAACTATTCAGCCAGTGCTTTACCGGTCTCACGACGAGTCGTGCGAACCTTGACTGGCGATTTTCCGTTCACGCGACGAGCAAGCGTCAAGCGTAAGTGGCTACGACGGAGACCCGTTTTGCGCGGGCTACTCTGTTTCTTCGGTTGTCCCATGGAATGTGCTCCTTACCTTAGGTGTTATAAAACTTGAGTCTATTATACTATGAATTTCTGATTTACCAAAGAGGTTTTACGCCAAAGACCCCTTGTGGCCTTCTCGACATCCAGCGGCGAGTGCCTTTCATCATTTGACCCCAGAGTTGTCGCGTGGCATAATGAAACTAACATGAGCGAAATAAACAAAGACGACCTAGACGCCCTGATAGATGCGACAAGATCTGCCCGGGCGGCCGAGCGTGTTACATCAACCCCACGACCCAAGCACAACCAGCAGCCTACGCCACTAGTAGACAGAACTGTCTACGAACCAAACATTAAAGCACCCAATCACCCTATTAAAAAGACGCTAGCCGCAACTGGCATCGTTGGTGGAGCCGTCGCACTCGGTTATTTGGCACACGAAGCAGTCTCAGCCCCAGAGATTTCAGACCACACCCAGCAAGTTAGTGTTGTCGATGGCGACACTCTAGAAAAAATAGTCTTAAGAAGCGTAGATGGTATTGAAAACGTTGATATAAGCGAAGTTGTAAACTATGTCAAAAACGATCCAGAAAACGCCAAGGTATTCGTAGATCTTGAAACAGGCGAACTATCTGCAGATATATATCCAGGTGAAGTTATCGTTGTTCCAGAGTCAGTCAAGCCTTAAACAACGACACTAACCAGTCGGCCAGCGACGTAAATAACCTTTTTAGGCTCGCCAGTTACAAACTTGGCAACATTTTCGTGCGCCAGAGCGGCAGACTTAATGTCACCTTCGGAGGCATTACGCGCAACCGAAATCTCACCGCGCAGCTTGCCGTTCACCTGTACGGCGATAGACACCCTGTCCTCGACGATAAATTCATTGTCCCAATGCGGCCATGGGTTGTGTTGCACCAAGCCCTCACCGCCAAGCTCTGCCCAAAGTTCCTCGGACAAGTGCGGCGTCAAAGGTGCCATCAACTGGACAAGCGTCATCAAAGCATCGCGCCAAACTTCCTCTGAAAAACCGTCTACCTTAAACCTGTAAAGCTCGTTAACGTACTCCATCAAAGCCGAAATAGCCGTATTGAAGCTGTGGCGACGGATGTCATCGGTCACTTTTCGAACAACTTTATGCCGAAGCACCCGAATAGCCTCGTCATTAACAACCACCGACCGATCACCGGCCTCGATGTATTGCTGAGTCAGCACCCAGACACGGTTAAGAAAGCGGTAAACACCCGCAATACCCTTAGAGCTCCAAGTAGCGTCAAATTCGATCGGACCCATAAATAGTAGGTAGGTGCGAAGCGCGTCAGCACCATAACCCTGCTCGATCACCTCTAGCGGGTCGATAACATTTCCTTTACTTTTGCTCATCTTGGAGCCATCTTCAGCATTTATATAGCCATGGTAAACAAGCTTCTTAACCGGCTCTTTAAAGCCTACCAGTCCCATATCTTTAAATACGTGTGTCCAAAAACGAACATATAGCAGGTGAGCTACGGCATGGTCGCCACCAACATAAATGTCGACCGGATTCCAATAGTTAACTGTCTCTGGATCCCAGGCCCGTTCCGCATTTCGCGGGTCGCTGTAGCGAAGCAAGTACCAACTAGAGCAGGCATAGCCATCCATAGTGTCGGTTTCGCGTAGCCCCGGAGCACCACAGGTCGGGCAAGGAGCCTTCACCCACTCTTCGACGTGCGCCAGTGCAGACCTGCCATCACCCTTCGGCGCAAAGTCTTTAACTTCTGGCAAAATCACCGGCAGCTGGTCTTCAGGTACTGCTACCGCCCCGTGCTCGGCACAGTGGATTATAGGGATCGGCGCTCCCCAGTAACGCTGTCTTGAGATTAACCAGTCGCGCATTTTGTAGGTAGTAACCGACTCACCGACGCCCTTTTCGTTCAGCCAAGCAGTAATCGCCTCGCGCGCATCGGCGCTTGCCATGCCGTCGAACTGACCAGATAGCTGCAAGACACCTTCGTCATGGTTAGCGGGGTCGTCGTCTCGGTCAACATTTTTAATAACATCGAGGATAGGTAGGTTATACTTCTCTGCAAAAGCATGATCGCGCTCGTCGTGCGCCGGAACCGCCATAATAGCGCCGGTGCCATAACCGCCGAGCACATAATCAGCCACCCAGACAGGCACTTTTTGACCGTTCGCCGGATTAACGGCATACGAACCAGTAAATACACCGGTCTTTTCCTTGCTCTCGTTCATACGATCTACCTCGGATCGTTTCACCGCCTCTTTAACATACTGCGCCAACGGCTCGGCGTATTCGTCCACCCCAAGCGAAGAAATCATCGGGTGCTCTGGTGCCACAACTAAAAACGTAGCACCAAAAATTGTATCTGGTCGAGTTGTAAAGACAGAAATATTTGACGCCGTTTCTTCAATAGCAAATGTTATTTCTGCCCCTGACGATCGGCCGATCCAGTTGGTTTGAGCTGTTTTTATTCTCTGTGGCCAGTCAAGATCTTCGATCTCTTCTAACAACGCGTCGGCATACTCTGTGATTTTGAAAAACCACTGCTTCATCGACTTTTTCTCGACCTGACTGCCACAACGCCAACAAGCACCAGCCTCTACTTGCTCGTTAGCCAGCACCGTCTTGTCAACCGGACACCACCACTGTAAAGACTCTTTCTGATAAGCCAAACCTCGCTCAAATAACTTCGTAAAAACCCACTGGGTCCACCTGTAATACTCGGGGTGCGACGTGCTAATCTCGCGCGACCAATCGATCGAAACGCCCATGCGCTTGATCTGCTTTTTGTAGTTCTCTACGTTTTCAACCGTCGTATCAGCGGGTGATTTGCCTGTTTTGATAGCATAGTTCTCAGCCGGCAGCCCGAAAGTGTCCCAGCCCATTGGGTTAAGTACGTTGTGGCCATGCTGGCGGTAAAAACGCGCCAACCCGTCAACGATCGTGTAGCTAAATGCGTGGCCAATATGCATGCCGGCGCCAGACGGATACGGGAACATGCCAGAAACATACGTCTTATTTTTTGACGTATCAACCGAAACCTGATTGACTTTTTGATCTTCCCAGACCGCTTGCCACTTTGGCTCAATCTCGGAAGGATTGTATCGCTTCATATCAGAGGTATTATAACAGATTGAACGACCGAGGTGAAATCAGTTAAAAACAATTCAAAAATCAATCTCTATAGTAAGCATAATGAAAGCCGGCATCTTCATCCCGTCAGAAATAACACATCACCTTAAAAGCCAAAAACTAACTCAAGCTATCAAAGAACGCCTGCTTCTTCGCCATCCACTCCGGCGATTGGCGCACTAACTGGTCGATGTCGTCGGTAGAGTGCAGTACGATTTTGACCGCCTCTTCCAGAAATATTCCGCCTTGCGAGCCCTTAAATAGCACCACTGCTCCAGGTTCCATAACTTTATTAACGAAAGCACCGGCCTCTAGAGGGCTGCGGAAACAAACGACATCACAGCCGTTGGCGCGGGCCGCGGGCGCCAGGAAGCGTTCGGCTGTCTCACCGACAATGACGACATGGGCTAGCTCCGACGGTGTACATAGCTCACCGAGGGCCTTGTGCTCGGCCTCAGTTTCGGCACCAAGCTCATTCATAGAGCCAAATACGGCAATGCGCTGTGGCGCAGCGTACTGATACAGCGTCCGAAGTGCCGACGTAGCCGCTAGCGGACTGGAGTTGTAGGTGTCGTCAATAATCGTGGCGCCCTTTAGGCCACGCAGCACATTCATGCGACCAGGCACGGCTCGTATCTTGGCCAGGCCTCGAGCAATCTCATCGCCAGACAGGCCAAGCTTAAAGCCAACCGCTCCAGCTGCCACCGCCGCCCTGATGCTATGCTCGCCAGCTAGCTGCAAAGTCGCCTCTACGCCATCTTCGTATTCTGGCGCCATAAAAGTGCCGCTAAAGCCATCGTTAGCCGCCACATCGGCAGTCTCAAAACGATATTCGGCCATCCCGCTAGTTCCGTAGGTGTTAATATTCGGGTTTTTAATCAAATTTGCATATTCGCCGTCAATGTCATCACGGTTAATCAACGCCGAAGCGCTGTAGTTAACCACGGACAGCTCCTCGCGCGCCACCACATCGAGCGTACCGAAAAACTCCATATGCTCGGCCGAAACAGCCGTCACAACCGCTATATCTGGCTTGATATACTTGCCAAAACGTGCGATCTGTCCGACCCGGTCCGTCCCCAGCTCCTGTACTATAACATCGACATCGGTCGGCTCTTTTATACGCTGGCGCATCGCTTTATACACCGCCCGCCAAGCTCCGAGGCTCTTGATATTGTCAGGATAAGCCACACCCAGCATCGCCACCGGTGCGCTCAGCTCGGAGTTGTAGTTACCCTCGTGTAGTCGTACCCTCAACTTTTCCGATAGCACCGTGCCGATAGCCATCTTAGTACTAGTCTTACCAACACTTCCCGTCACTACCACCAGCTTAACCTCAGGGTGACGCGCAAAATACCGCTTCACATACCCCTCAAGCCGCCGTCGAATAATAGCCTTAAACATTAGGGGTATTATACCACGGAACTACGGCTAGACGGCACTAGTGATCGATGTGCAGCTCTTCGTTCATTAGGGTACCTTGTCCGTCAGAAACCCCTGCGATAGTCCGGCTTATTCTATCCATCAAGTCCCTGTCGGCACTAGCCGACAGCGTTGCATCATTCTTGATCTGATTCTGAACATTACTAAGAGCAGTAAGGGCCTCTTGATCGCCAGCTTTAGCGAGCGCATCAAGAAATTCTTCTCGAGCAGCAGTGTGTAGACCAAGAAATGATTTGGCCGTAAACTCTTTGCTCTTGGCGTGGTCAACATGCGCCTGAGTGGGGTCGAATGTCCCGTTGCCCATTGACACCAATGAACTGCCGCCGTATGGAATATTTGCATCACCCATCTTGGCGGTCGATCCAACAATCTCCTGGCGCAGTGCTTGCATGTCATTATCATCACCTTGCAGACCAGATGTCCCGGTCAGCCTCGCCATTTCCATTCTACTTTGCATACCTCCACGAGCCTCAATAGCCCGAACTGCGGCAATTTTTTCGGTAAGACTTGCACTAGAGTCGGATAAGCGGCCCAGGAGCTCCTTAGGAGGAACGTTCTTATACGTGTCTAGCTTTATAATGTTCGAAATGTCCTCTTCACGAATCTTATCAAGTGCTCCGACCGCACTAGCCCTTAGGTCGGTAGGGGCCTTGGTGTTATTTGCGAAATATTCAGCCTCTGCAAGCGCAGCACCGGCAGCCAAATCCTTGCTCTTTTGCGCACGCCTAGCCCTTCCTCCGGCTAGATACTTTCCAGCACCGCCGAACCTACCCGAAAAGGCAGCCCCCCTAGTCGCACTGCCTATATCGGCCCTGGTCCGTTTCACACCACTCTGTATCTGGCTCCTCAGCGGGTTATATTTTGACAGCTGTTGCGCAAATTTTCCTACCATAGGAACAGCATTCAAAGAACCCTTCAGCATAGGCAAAGTCGCAAATAGCGGTATGGTTGCAACGCCTACCCCCAGAAGAATGGTTAAGATCTGATCGGACAGCCCCCTACCGGCATCAGACGCAGCCCCTTGGATTATTATCTCTGAAGCCATCTGCGACACCCCGAATAGCACCGCCACCATAGGGAATATTATAAGTATGGCGATAAACATTTTCTGCCATTTTTCATACCAACTCTTAGTGTTAGGCAACACCATAGCTAGAAACGCCAGTGGTGCTGCAACGATGAGAACCACCACTAGCGCCATACGAGCCGCTAGTATCATGAAGGTTATCGCTACCGCCAGAACAGCCGCCAAAAGTATCATGACCAGTAGCCCGATTCCAGCAAAATAACCAAAGCCGACCAAAACACCGACTCCGACGGCTATTCCTACCACCGTACCCGAACCGGCCAACAACATCGCGACAACCTCGCTGATGCCGCCTTCCCTCTCGCCTCCAGCCCAGAAACTAGTGGCACCGCCTTCTGGGTAAAGTGCTGCTGTACTAAATAGATCCTTGAGTGACGCCCCCAGTATGTTGCTTATATCGACCGCTATCTGCGTCACAAAGAACGACACATTTATGAGAATGGCAGCAATTACCAGGCGCGGAAGTAACTTTTTGATACCATAATTACTCAGGCCAAGACTAGTAAGTTGTGAAAAGATAATGAGCAGAAACACTATAACCAAGCCAGCATTCGCAAAGTTACGCATGACCGTCCACCCACGATACGTACCGCTATCTACCGATATAAGGCTGGTATCAACCGACAAAAAACCGCTGACGGCGCTGTACATACCGTCAGTTATACTACCGATGAAAGATATCACCGGACAGACTATCCAACCCACCCCTTCGATGGCGCAGGAGGTAGTTAGCTCGTCGGAGTCATCACTTGTGCCAGCCGGGTCCTCCCAGATTCCGTTTGCAAAGTCAAGCTTTAAATCATCTATGTACGCTTTAGAATATTCCGCCATTTTAGTCTCGGCGTTTTTACAAGTTTTCGAACCATCACCACCATACTGAAAATTATCTCTCGCCGAAGTCAAATACACAGTGACCTCTTCTCCCTCTGCATCGACCGATTGATACATGTACCGCCTGCTATCAACAGTAGCGTCGTATGATTCTTTCGACACGGGTGAAACCCCGCAGCTTGATAGCAATTCATTTAGCCAGACCTGGTGACGAACACCGTCGGACACATTGTCCCAATCTATACCAACCAGATCCTTCATTGCGTCCTTAGTTCTGTCTCTCCAGTCATCAGCCGCTCCCCTGGCATCGCTTGCTATTCCGCTCCAGTTATCAAAGGGTAGTTTATAGTCTGAATCCTTGGTCTCAGTACATGTCCCATTTTTCGGCTTGTATGCCCTATCACCTCCCCAGCATATAAATTCCTTTGCTTCGAGGCCAAAAAAACTAAACATTGAAGTCCAGATGGTGTTGTCACCATCCAAACCATTGCATCCATAGACAGGAGCCGCGTCGTTGGTGCCCCTAATAGTTGACCACAGCCTGTCACTAGCTGCATCCCCGAACTTAAGAGTCCACGGCCCCATCCCGCCAAGAAGTAATAAATTCGTTTTATCATCCCAAAAGCCACTGTCTTTTGCACCCGAAACAATTGCGGCATTGAATATACGTATCGTGTCGATGTCATTTCCAAGAAAGGCGGCTCTATCCACAAAAAGTTTACCTGCGCCGGACTCGGAAACCTTTGTTTGTTTATTCCCCTCTGCATAGCACTGTTGCAGAATGCGGACATACTCATACGCAGTAGCCTTACCCACGACATTCATATCGTCATAAATCTTAGCACTTACGCTAGAGCTCTGCGTACCAGCAAATAAGAACGCCAAGAACACACCCAATAGACCGATAAACCAGGCTTTATGCTTAAACTTAAATGATATAGCGCGCATCATACAATTAAATATTCCTCTTACATTTAACCATAAGAGGAATATTTTAGAAATAGAGGCTTTGATTGATTATAGGTAATCGATAACTTCGTGTTTTGATACCTTCTCAACACCGTCTTCTATGACGGTGGTGAGTCTAATAGTAGCGTCTTTGCCATCTGCGCTCTGCAAATCGCTTAGTTTAGATATCTCACCTATATTGTCTTTATGCACATACGTGATGTCTATTATTCGACCCCCCTCAGTCGAGTCTCCAATTCTCTTGAAGGCAACTAGTTCATTTGTTGATTTATATTTAACACTATCTCTATAGGTGCCAATGTAGAGCTTGGAGTTGTTATAGGTTTCGTTTATTATCTTATCGTCAAAATCGGCAGGAAACGAAACGCCATCATCCCAGCCCTCAACATATAATGCGTCATAAAATAACTTACTTGATTTTTTGGCCTCTTCGTAGAGATAGGCGTCACGTTCCGCAGCACCTCCGTCCACGTCTAGCCAAGCGCTGACCACTGTCTCGTTACTCGTGTAAGTATAAGACAGAGAATACATTTCAATGAACTTTTCTGCGTATTCAGCGTCAGGCAAGCCCATCTCTATCTCAATATCTGAAGAGGATAGCTCTCGCCACTCAGGAAAGATTTTTTCGCTACCATTGCTACTATCAGGGTCTTCGGGCGACGGGCTCACCGTCTCAATTGGAGCTTCGGTTGTTGCGGTCACAGTTGGTGACTCGGTCACTCCACTAGCAGGCTTGCAGGCTACAATTCCAGTAGCGATCAAGACACCAAGGGTCCCAGCAGTCGCCTTGCCCTGCCAAGTATCGAGAAAACTTTCTTTGGCTCGTACAGCGGCCGTAGGAACAATACTTTCGCTTGTTTCAACTGGTAGCTTCGGTTGAGTATCCATAGTTACGTTACTTTCTCCTTTATCAACTTCTTCGTCGTTGGGATTCATAATCGTTATACTTTCTTATTATACCTTATTTTTGTTTAAAATGCAATGCCCTTGGTGCACTCTGGCGTCACAGACTATCTTGCTTATAGTTTTAGCACGTTTCGCGGGCTGGGGCAAGGTTTATGAGCCCCGCGCCTGTATGACGAGCCTTCCCGGTAGCGACACATAGCTGTCGCCTAGGCTCAATATCACCTCCTCTATATGATCTATATTATCCTGCGTGACTAAGAGCCTCGGGGAAAGAAACTGGCCCGTGTCGTAACCGGCATCACAAGTATATAGCTTTTCATATTGTGAAGAAGTCGAAGCTATAAGCTGGGGGCCGAAGCGGTCGCGGCTCGATATAAAGACCAGCCCGACGTATGGCATGGTTTCGCAGAGTGGTATAAAGAAATCCAAAAATAAACAAAAAACCGCCCCGTAAAGAGGCGATGTTTTGTGCTGTTACGCGCCCACCCGGGGCGCTCTTTTGTGAGGGCATGTTTGTTTTCGTCCGCGCTTGGAGTTGCCCCATGCGCATCAGCATGATTTTATTATCGCAGATGGCGGTAAAAACGCAAGCGAAATAAAACTGGCCGGGGAAGGCTCCGGTACGAAACCAGAACCTCCCCCAGCCGAAAACGTCGCTCTAATCTGTACTGCGAGGCGGGCGGTCCCGATTCAAAAGCGCAAGAAGGCGCTTACGGTCCGCTGGCGTTGAACCACTACCGTTAAGTAAGGTGACCCTGGTCATGGACTCTGGGTGAAACAAAGACCACGAGGTGGAACAACCCATAACGACGGCTGCCACAACCAGCACGGGCAGAGCTAGCGCCGTAAGCCAAGTTATGCCCGACGCGTAGCCAAACAAAATGAGTAATAATGCAATAGACAAAAGCCACAACATCACACCACTTCCTCTACTATCTAGGTACAAACACGACAGTTCCCGGTTACTATACGTCTAGATGAATGGTGAGTCAAGCCAATCCCACCCGAGATTAAGCCAATCATTAACAAGCCCGTAACCGTTCAACAGCCAGATAGTAGTAAGTACTACCAGACAGGTCGCCGCCCACACCAGTACTTGCACGATACGCTTTTGACGCTTTAGCCAAATCTCCCAGGCGTGATAAAATCCACGAGCCTTGTCGAGCACCCGCCGCGCCCAGTCAAACTCGGTCGCCAAAATAGCCAGCCCACCGAAAACCACCAGCCAACCAGGGCCGGGGTAGGGCACCAAAATCAGCCCTGATATAACAACTACGGCTCCGGCGATGGCGATGATTGTTCGTTTACTGTGCAAAACAACCTTATCCACGGCCATCCTCCCCTAGTAGCGCCAAGAAGGCCGCCTCATCTATAATTTCGGTACCGAACTTGCCAGCCTTCTCCAACTTGCTCGCACCGACACTTCCGCCAGCTACGAGGTAGGTCGTGCCCTTGCCGACACTCGACTGGAAAGTACCGCCAAGTGACCTGACTCGCTCGGCCGCTTCGTCCCGCGACATCGACTCCAGTGAACCAGTCACCACAAAAGACAGGCCTGTTAAAACGCCGTCGTGCTTCTGGTAGACCGGCTTAACACCTACCTCTTGAAACTTACGGAGCAGTGTCTGGTTATCTTCGTCGGCAAACCAAGCTACTATAGACTCCGCCACAACCTTGCCGATGCCATCGACTTGTTCCAACTCGTCGAGCGATGCTGCAGCCAACGCCTCCAAAGAGCCAAAATGCCCCGCCAAATCTATGGCTGTCTGAGACCCGACGTGGCGAATCCCCAGGCCAAGGATAAAGCGCTCCAACTTTGGCCGCTTGCTAGCCTGGATGGCATCAACCAGCTTACGAGCCGAAATATCCGCAAAACGCTCCAGTCCTAGCAAGTCCTGAACGGTGAGGCGATAGATGTCCGCCACATCTTTGACAAGCCCGGCATCGACTAGCGCTACGACGTTCTTCTCCCCCAGTGTGTCAATATCGAGAGCCGCCCGACTGGCATAGTACTCGATCGACCGCTTCAAGATAAGGTCGCTTGACGAACCTTTAACTCGGTAGACGACATCTTCGCCCTGTCGCTCGAACTCTAGTTCAGGATACTGCTCGGCCAGGGCCTTTTCATAATTAAATCGGTCCGCCCCGGCAGGTCGCAACTCCTTAACAACACTTTCTACCTGTGGGATGATGTCTCCGGCCTTAAATATAACGACCGTATCACCGATCCGTATATCTTTGCGAGCAATCTCGTCAGCATTATGCAGGCTAGCGTGCTTGACGGTCGTCCCAGCTACCTGGACAGGGTCAAACACCGCCACTGGCGTCGCCGCACCGGTTCGACCGATACTGATGACAATATCGCGCACCACCGTCACCGCCTGCTCGGCCGCATACTTGTAAGCCACCGCCCCCCTTGGCTGCTTACCTACAATACCCAGCTCAGCAAACTGCACCCTATCATTAACTTTTATCACCAAGCCATCGGTGTTAAACGCCAGCTGGTGTCTTGCCTTGTCCCAATGCTCCACAAAGTTCATCACCTCTTCGAGCGATGTAAAGACCTCGGCCTCCTTGTTGCGCCTTAGACCCAAGGCATGAAGCGCCTCGTAAGCAAAGCTGTTGGTCGGCACTTCAGCCGCCTCTTGGCGCAATATGTCATAAGCCACAAAAGTCAGCGGTCGCTCCGCTACCAGTTTCGGGTCAAGCTGGCGAATAGTGCCGGCCGCCAAATTACGTGGGTTCGCGAATGTCGGCTTACCCTCAGCCTCTTGTCTAGCGTTCAAGGCTGCAAAGTCCTTCTTTAACATCACTATCTCGCCCCTGATCTCAGTCCGACCAAGCAAGAAATTCTCAAAACCCTGGGCCTCGCGCAGTCTAAGAGGTACACTGGCGATCGTCCGCACGTTGGCTGTAACGTCTTCGCCAACAAAACTGTCACCACGGGTCACCGCCTGAACGAACAGGCCGTCTTGGTAGATAAGCGCGCAGGCCAAACCGTCCATCTTAATGTCGGCAAAAAATTGATGCTTCCTGCCAGGCAACAGCTTATCCATCCGCACCACCCAAGCGCGCACTTCGTCGGCGCTAAAGACATCATTTAAGCTCAGCATTCGGCTGCTGTGCTCCACCTTCTGAAAGCCGCCCAGTAGCTCACCGCCTACCCGTTGAGTCGGGCTGTCGGGAGTAATCAACTCTGGGTGAGAAGCCTCGATCGACTTAAGTTCAGCCATTAAACCATCGTAGACGGCGTCGCTAACACTTGGCGAGTCTAAAACATGGTACTGGTAACCATACGTAGCCAGTAGCTCGCGGAGTTCTTTGGCCCGCCCAGCTAGGCTATTTGTGCTTGGCGTCTTCATCGACAACCTTTCGGTAAAGTACATAAACATAAGTTGCCGCCCAAACGGTCGTTAGCGAAGTCAACGCCAAGACCGCTATCGGTACAGTCGGTACGGCCCCGAACTGTGACCATACACCCTTAAGCCAGAGGTCCAGCAAGATAATTGGTATCAAAACAATCGCCCAGCCAACCACCATCACCAGGGCCATCCAAACTAGACGTAGTAATATTTTTAACCGACGTCCGAGCACCATATCTCCAGCTATAGAAAGGGCTTTAAACGGGTAGGTCCCCGGCAATGTCACTATAATTAACGCAAAGAAAGTGCTGGTGATCCAAAAAGCTGAAATGAGTGATAGTCCGATGGCCGCCCCCCAGAACAACATAGCCTCTACGCCGCCTAGGAGTAGGCCGGTTGCCGAAGCCGCCGTGTAGCCAATAGCCGCTAAGGCCACCGGAATCAACTGCACCATGAATACTAGCGTGACTACAAATGTCGCTATAATTGGCGCCCCAGCGTTATACAGCCCATCGCGCAGTTTCACTCTATGTCCGGCCAGCAAGTTACGAAGCAGCCAGACAGTTGTCAGCCAGCTCATCAATAGTAAGAAGCTTCCAAAAACCTGCTGAACGTCAGTCGGCTGCTGGCCGAGCCCGGCCGACGCCACCGCAAAGAACAGCATTCCAGCTTGGGTCAGGCTGTCTAGGCCGCCTTCAACAACCTCGTTTCCAGCCTCCGTTAGCGAGTCTATCAGGGCTTGATAAGTTTCCTGTGAACCAACGCCGATGAGTACGGCATATAGAACGGCGTAGACCAGCGCCAAACTGATTAGATGTTTCCGATACTTCCAAAAGGTTCGTTGGACCTGAGCCGTTAAGGCTACGTAACCCGGTAGGTTCAGCGGCTTGACTGCATCTCGCCGTTTAGTCAGTCGAAAACTGCGGTGCGGTCGACGACTCAAAAAATCAGACGTTCGGCGCCAGAGCTTGTTAGAGCCAAATCTAGACTTCTTTTTAGAACGTGTGGCCATGCTGACGCAATCTTTCGATTCGTTGCTCAAGCGGCGGGTGGGTGCTAAAGAGTCCGCTCAAAAAACCTTTGCGCAGCGGATTACTTATAAATAGATGAGCGGTGGCTGAATGCTGGCTCTGTAGTGGCTTGCCGTGTAGCTTGAGCTTTTCAAGCGCCCTGGCTAAGCCTTCAGCGTCTCGGGTCGTCATAACACCTGTAGCATCGGCCAAGAACTCGCGCTGACGACTAACCGCAAACTGAACGATCATAGCGATTATCGGCGCCAGCACAACCACGACCAGGCCGATAACCAAAACTACCGGGTGAACATTGTCGCGTCGCCCCCCGTAAAATAACATCCTCAAAATGATGTCAGAAAGGATGCCAATTGCACTCACTAAGCCAAAAGCGATCATGCTGACTCGAATGTCATAGTTCTGGACATGACCCATCTCATGTGCCATAACCGCCTCTAGCTCGCGGTCCTCCATTATATCCAGCAGGCCGGTCGTAGCCGCTACGACCGCCGTCTTGGGATTACGACCAGTCGCAAAAGCATTTGGCGCCGGGTCGGCGATCAGATACACCTTTGGCATCGGCATACCTAAGGTGATTGAAAGGTTCTCGACGATTCGATAAAGGCGAGGGTTGTCCTTTTTTTCGATCTGCTTAGCGCCCGTCATAGCTACCGCTAGCTTGCTGGCCAGGAAATACTGAATGAAAGCATAAAGTGCTGCACCGGCCATCACCCAATAAGTGATGTATACGTCACCGAAAAAGGCACTCACCAAGAAGCCGATCGCGGTGATCAGCACCACAAACACCATCATCACCAATACGGTGTTGCGCTTGTTGGCAGCAATTGCTCTATACATTAGTGGGCGGCTCCGACTAGAACTTTACGTCAACTGGCTTTTCAGCCACTTTTTGCTCTGACTCACCTAGCTCAAAGAAATCACGCTTAGCAAAACCGAACATACCGGCAACGATATTGCTTGGGAACTGCTCAATCTTGGTGTTAAGCTCCGTAACACCTGAGTTGTAGAAACGACGTGCACCTTGAATCTTGTCCTCGGTGTCAACCAGTTCTTGTTGTAGCTCAAGGAAGTTCTGGTTTGACTTCAGGTCTGGGTACGCTTCGCTCACTGCGAATATTGACTTAAGCGCGCCTTCAAGCTGGTTTTCAGCTGCAGCAGTGTCTTTAACACCCTTGGCGTTCATAAGGGCTGTACGAGCCTCAGTTACTTCCTTGAAGACTGTCTTTTCCTGTGACGCAAAGCCCTTGACGGTCTCGATAAGGTTCGGGATCAAATCCAAACGTCGCTTAAGCTGAACTGTGATGTCGCTCCAAGCGCTTTCGACGCGGACGCGTAGTGTCACCAGTCCGTTGTAGATGGCAACAAGTGCGATAAGCAAGACGGCAACGACTGCGATCGCGATAATAACAATAGTAGGCATGATAGTTTCCCTCGTTTTTAAATTGTAACTTTATTATATCAAATTATCGGTGTTTATCCGAGACTTGCTGGCAATATCTAATTGCTACGGCTAACTTTTCAGTCTATCAGCGCGTGCATAGCTGTGCGCAGAAAGACCAGCACGTTCGAGCTCACTAACTGGACGCACTATACCGGTGCTCTCAAGCGCTTTACCTGTGAGTTTGACCAGCCCTCCGGAGACATAGAGCGTTTCAATGGTTGCGGCGGCAGGATGCCAAAACTCTTCTTCGGTGTGGCCGACTAACAATTGGTATCTGGGGAAGTCGTGTTCTGGTGTTTTGGGCATAATTATTACTAATTAAACTACGGAACCTGCGGAAAACAAAGCATGATCAATTTGGTGCGCGGAGTGGGAATTGAACCCACACGACCTTTCGGTCACAACATTTTAAGTGTTGCTCGGCTACCAATTACGACATCCGCGCGTAAACTAAATTATACATCATGTCTGCAAACTATGCTCGTAGTATAATAAGTGTATGAAGATGTGCTCGAAATGTCGCAAAGAGAAATTGACGAGTGAGTTTTTCTATAGGGATAAACCTACTGGCAAATTACATGCTCAATGTAAAGAGTGCTACAGGACAGTACGGCGAGTATCCTACAGATCCCACTACGATAAATATAAGGATCATTACAGGTACCGCGCCAAGGAGCGAAGAGCTCAGCAAAAGAGTATCTTTAGAAAAAACATGCTCGATGTTCTATCAGGAAAGTCGTGTGCTATCTGCGAAGAAGATGACATAAGAACGCTCGAATTTGATCACATAGACCCGACAGGAAAGAGTTTCTCAATTTCTCAAGCATACAGGCTGGGCCATAAGTGGGAAGACGTCCTGAAAGAAATGAATAAATGTCGTATATTATGCGCAAACTGTCACAGGAAGCACACTTCATTACAGTTTGGATGGTATAAGGCAGGGTTGCAGAAATAATACTGGAGGCACGTATGGGAGTCGAACCCATTTAAAAGCTTTTGCAGAGCTCTGCGTAACCGTTCCGCCAACGCGCCATGTTCCCCCATTATACCACTGTTGGGCCTTGCCTCGTGGTACAATAGCAGTATATAGAGGAGAACTGCAAAATGACAACCGAAAGTCACCCAGCAAAAGTAACCGACCCAGAAGAAAAGGAAAAAGTTGGCAAGCTCAAACTCGCCCTACTCTACGTCCTGATCGGCGGGCTAGTAGCCTCAGCAATTATCGCGATTGCCGGCATATTAATAGGTGAATTCAACTCCGCCCTCCAAAAAGCCTTTGGCACCATCTTCGTCTTCGTTACTCATAGCCTCTTCATCCTCGGCCTTGTCTGGTCTGACCGTCACAACCGCTTGGGCCGCAGCCTCATACCAACAGTCCTACTCGGCACAGCACTCGCCAACATTGTCACCACTACTCTAGGAACCTGGGAAATCATCGAAGGCGAAACCGCCTGGCGTTTCGTCCTCTTCTATATGCTCCTAATAGGTTCTTCGTTCATGATTACCGCCATCGTGCGTTTAAATGTCGCTGACAAGCTAGTAACCATACTTACTCGTGCGACTGTCGGATCACTCATCGCCTGGACGCTCCTCCTCGCCCCTTGGGTCTTCGAAGTTGTCGCCCGCTTTAACCCACTCTACTTCCGTATCGTTGCCGCCTTCACTATACTTACCACGACTCTCTTCCTAGTAACAGTCATCCTGCGCAGCATTGCTGTCGCCCGCCGACCAGCACTCCGCGCTAAGGCAAAAGCCGCCAACTCTCACCCGATATCTGGCGGCTTCCTCGCCTACTACATCACCATCGGCGTCATCGCCAGCTTCGTCTGGCTAGGTGGACTCATCGCTTTCATCAGCGACGGCGTGCGCCAGGACCGATACTACGACTACCACACCGAACAAGTTGAAGACTAATCACAGTCTTCTTACGGGCGTTGATTGATACGAAAAAAGACGTTGCGAAGCTAATCCAGCAGCGCTCTCAGCACCCCGTTCGTCCAGCCGAAGCCAACCTGAAGAGGGTATTCGCCGCCATAACCGAGATGGTCACCGGGCGTTACGTCGTATTTCTCCACTAAATTACCCGTTTCGGCATACACTACAGCATTCATCTCAATCCATCTGGTCTTAATGGTGTTCGCTAGGTCTGTGTAGCCATACTTCTCTAGTCCTTTTATCGCCACCCAGTGTAGGGGCGCCCAACCATTCGGCTTGTCCCATTGCTGGCCAGATTGTTCGAGCGTCGTGAGCAACCCACCATCCTGCAGAAAGTCTCGCGCCAACCTGTCAGCAACACCCTTCGACTGCTCTGAATTGGCGATCCCAACGAACAGTGGGAACACAGCAGCCAACGTATAGCGCATCATCTGTTCATAATGGTGGAAGTTATAGTCAAAATAAAAGGCTTTCTCATAATTCCAACAATAGCGCTCGATCGCCTCCTGGCGAGTCTGCGCTTTGGTCGCATAATCGCTGGCCATCGCAGCGTCACCCGAAAGTTCAGCCGCCTTCGCAATCGCCTTCTCCAGTTGATAGAGAAGGCAATTCAGATCAATCGGTATGATGTCGGCGGTGTGAATAGTCCCGAGGTCTTCCGGCACTTCGCACCAGCGCGAGCTAAAATCCCAACCAGACTCGGCCGCCGCCCGAAGATGCAAAAACAACTTGTCAGCCTGACGACCCTGGTATTTCTCCGAGAAAAAGATATCTGCCTCGCCCATCTCCTCGCGTGGCACCGCCGAGTTGTCATAATATCGGTTGAGTAGCGGCCCGGTCGGCATCTGCGCCAAGCGCGCGAAAGACTTGTGCTCCGAATCTTCAAGCTTCTCCTGACCGCTCATCCAAAATGCGTATTCTTTCTTTAATTGCGGCAAGTATTTCACATAAGCGCTCTCACCCTCCTTTGTAGCCAACAGCTCAACCATCAGAGCAAACACCGGTGGCTGTGACCGACTCAAAAAATACGTCCTGTTAGCTGTCGGCACAAACCCAAAACGGTCAATTAAGTGCGCAGTGTTGTCGAGCATATTCTGAATCATATCCCAGCGACCATCCGCCGCCAAACCCAGCATCGTGAAGTAACTATCCCAATAAAATTGCTCCTCAAACCGCCCGCCAGGCACGATATACGGATGCGGCAGACCAATAAGCGTCCCCTCGTCCTTAATGTTGTACTGTTCAAGCTCGCCCCACATCTCCGCAATGTGGTTCTTCAGCTCAGCTGTGTCTAGTGGTTTTTGTGTTTGAATGCCCATTACTCTTATAGTAACATCTAAGATTCTGTCCGGTGTTTGCGCTAGCACCTTCTGCATTAGATAATCCGCCAACCTCTTCGTTGAGACCGCATATCACTCCAAAGCACCAACCAAAAAACCGACCCAAGGTCGGCTCTTTGGATGGTGCAGCATTGTTGACGCATTTCAAACATCTGCAATAGAGAATGTTACTGACGCTAAGCTGCAAAATCTCGTAAAGTTATTTAACTTGTCGAGCGAGCTAATATAGCTATGCGTTGCTAACTTGTACTATGTAGGTTAGCCATTTAGTTCGCTCGCTCATCGGACGATAACCTCGCTCAACTATTTCAAAGCCATTATCTGCAAGCTTCCTTGAAAAGTCATCGTTAGTCCAATAAACAAAAAATCGTTCGTCACCTTGCGTGCTTTTATCGTCTGCTTCAAGCCTCTCGCCTTCACCTTCTTTTATGGCAATGAAACCGAAAGCTCCCCGCTTCATATTTTTATTGACGGCTTGTAGAGCATCGTCAATTCTGGCTCTAGGTATATGCAGCAGTACGGCTGAACACCAAAAGCCATCAAATAGCTCTTCGTAGTCCAAGTCATACACGCTAACCTCTTCAAAACTAATGCCGGGGTTATTCTTACGTGCCTGTTCTAATAATCCTACTGAAATGTCAGTCCCGTGATAGTTGTACCCTGCCTCAATAAGCTCCTTTGCGTCACGACCACCGCCAGCACCAATTTCTAGTATCCGACCACCAGGAAGCAGCTCTTTGAAGCGTGCCATCTCTTCGCCCCAAAAGTTGGCAGTGCCGTGACCTGACGACCAGTTTTCAGCCTGTCGGTCATAAGTATCAATAGTCAATCTCTCTTCAGGTGTTAGTTCACTCATTTGTCTAATAGTAACAAAAAGAGCCTCATTGAGGCTGTAAATGTTTGAAACTATACTGTTTCAATATCGTTTGGGTCTAAATGGTGCGGGTACAGGGACTCTAACCCTGGACCTCGTCCTTGGCAAGGACGCGCTCTAAACAACTGAGCTACACCCGCATGGTGTGTCTGGTGGCTCCTCCCAGACTCGAACTGGGGACACAAGGCTCTTCAGGCCTCTGCTCTACCAACTGAGCTAAAGAGCCGCACTGTACGGACTTCCCTATTTTACTAGAGGTGAGGCGTTCTGACAAGTACCACTCAGCGACAAGTAGGGCATAATTATGACATAAATACCGCTCATGGTATACTGAGCAAATATAGAAAGCTAAAAGGAAACAAACGATGAATCCCAACGAACCCCAAGAGCAACCAAATGTAACACCTGAGCAAGCGCCGGTCCCCGAACCAACACCAGCTCCGCAGCCAGAGCCTACACCAGAACCAGTCGCAGCGCCTGTTGCTGATCCAGCACCGGCACCAGAAGCGCCCTTTAACCCTATGTCAGAGAGCCCTGCTATGCCCGTAGCTCCGGCACCATCACCATCTCCAGAGATGGCAGCACCTTCACCAAAGAAGCCTTTCCCAACTAAGTTGGCGATTATCATTGGTGCTGTCGTAGTGGGCCTCGGACTTATCGGCGTACTCGTTATGAACCTTGCCGGTGGCGGCAACTTACTAACTGGCAAAATTGCCCTAACGACTTATGACGGCGAAAAGTACTCCATCTCTGTGCCTGAAGGTTACGAAAAAAGTGGCACCGCCAACGCATCAAGGTGGATGGGTGGAGAAAGCAAGGAAAGTGGCATCTCTATAAGCACCAGTTCGATCGGCGGGATACCAAAAGACAGAATGAAAGAATCTGTCGACAAACAAGTCGAACAAATGAAGAACGGCGAAGCTTCTTCAAGCTTGAAATACTCTAACGTCTCAAGCACCGAAACCACTCTCGACTCTTACCCAGCATACGTTATCAAGGCTGACGTAGAAGATGACGGCGATAAAGGTAAGATAGCAGTATATTACATCTACGTCAGCGACGAAGAATACTTCATCATATCTATGGCTGCCCAGTCCGAGGACGGTGCGCTAGCAGCTACGTTTGACGATATCGCCAAGTCATTCGACCGCAAGTAGCAAGTAGATTTACCTCTTGTTTAGACCAGTACCGATGTCCCGGACAGCGTCGATAAGCTCGATCGGAAAGAGCATTGTCGTCTTCTGACTAGGCTCGGTACTGATTCTTTCTATAGTATTTAGAGTTCGCAGATTCAGGGCGCCTGGTGTTTTGGAAATAATCGCTGCCGCTTCAGATAGCTTAACAGCTGCTTCAAATTCACCCTCGGCATTGATAATGTTGCTACGACGCTCACGCTCCGCCTCGGCCTGTTTAGCCATCGCTCGCTTCATGTCGGAAGGCAGCTCGATGTTCTGGATTTTGACCGCCTCAACATCTATTCCCCACTGATCGGTTTGCTTGTCAACGATCTCTTTTATCCGTTCCGACACCTCTTCGCGCTTAGCTAGCAGGTCGTCTAGCTCGAAGTTACCCGTCACGTCGCGCAGAGCCGCCTGAGCAAACTGGCTTGTGGCATAAACATAGTTAGTTGTCTCTAGAACTGCCTTAGCCGGGTCAATTACACGGAAGTAAACAATCGCATCAACACCTGCAGTAACGTTGTCCTTTGTGATAATCTCCTGCTTCGACACATCTATCGGGGTCGAGCGCATGTCGACGCGCATCATTTTCTGAAAAATCGGCACTACTACCCGTAGTCCTGGCTGACGGATGCCCGTAAACTTACCTAGTGTCAATACAACCCCTCGCTGGTATTGGTTGACAACCTTAATGCCGCTTAAAATGAAAAGCGCCACTGCGATGATAATAAATACTGTAAAACCTTCCATAATACTCCTCTTTTCTTATGGTTCTAGTTTACCACATCTGGGGTAGGTTTAAGATTTGTTGGCGCGTTTTCGTTGATTCGGGTCAAGATGTTTTTTGCGGAGACGAAGACTCTTTGGCGTCACCTCAAGCAGCTCGTCGTCTTCAATAAAATCAATACACTGCTCAAGACTGAGGTCAGTAAACGGTGTTAGCTGAATAGTACCGTCGCTCGACGAACTACGCATGTTAGTCAGCTGCTTGCCACGACAAACATTGATGTCGAGGTCACCAGAACGGTTATATAGTCCGACAATCATACCCTGGTAAACAGTCGTGCCCGGTCCAACAAAAAGCTCACCTCGGGCCGCCGCCGTATCCAGGGCGTAGGCAGTCGTTGCACCAGCTTCGTGTGCCACCAAAGCACCGTTTCGCATCTGTTGCAACTTCGCTCCAAGCGGCTGATAGCCATGAGGAAGGCTGTTCATGATAACCGTACCTTTAGTAGCGGTTAGAAGCAGGTTACGCAAACCAATCATCGCCCGAGTCGGAATGAGATAAGTCACTCGAGTAGTACCGCTGCTGGTCTGCTCTTGCTTGACCGTAGTCGCCCGCCGCGCACCAAGCTCTTGGCTAACGGCACCAAGGAACTCAGCCGAAACCTCTACCAGCAACTCCTCAACCGGCTCTTTAATAACGCCATCTTCTTCGATAGTCACCGCCTGCGGCCGCCCAACTTCAAACTCGAAGTCTTCTCGACGCAACGTCTCGATCAAGACAGATAGGTGAAGCTCGCCGCGACCAGAAACCACAAAGCCGATCCCCTCTTCGCGAACCCGTAATGAAACGTTCGTTTCGAGCTCCTGCTTAAGTCGGTCGCCGATCTGACGACTGGTGTTGTACTTAGCCTCTTTGCCCTTCATCGGGCTGGTGTTTGGACCAAGATACATACTGATAGTCGGCGCCTCAATATCAATAACTGGCAAAGCCTCTGGGTTCTCTTTGTCAGCCAGGGTTTCACCGATGTGAGCGTCAGCGACACCGGTTACAGCGACGATGTCACCCGCACCAGCTTCGTCAATCTCTTCACGATTCAACCCCCGGTAGCCGAATAGTTTGTCTACTTTAGCTGTTACGATTGCGCCCTCACGCTTGATGAGCGCTACAGCCTGACCTTTTTTCAAAGACCCGCGAGAGATTCGGCCGATGGCATATTTGCCCAGAAAAGAGTCGTACGACAGCGAAGTAACTAGCATTTGAAACGGCTTGTCTGTTTCGACAACCGGTGAAGGGATATCGTGAATAATTGCGTCAAATATTGGCGACAGGTCAGTATGCTCCGACGGGTTGTCCGGCAGCGTCGTCCAGGCCTTGCCTTCACGACCAATCGCATAATAAACCGGGTAGTGAAGCTGATCGTCGCTAACCGCAAGCTCCAAGAATAGTTCCGAAACCTCGTCCAGCACTTCATCAATGCGCCGTGACGGCTTGTCAATTTTGTTAATCACAACTACAGGCTTCAAGCCCAGTTCGAGTGCTTTACTCAGTACAAACTTTGTTTGCGGCATTGGACCCTCTTGGGCATCAACAATCAAAAGAACGCCGTCCGCCATATTTAGCGTACGCTCGACTTCACCCGAGAAATCTGCGTGACCTGGCGTGTCGATAATGTTAATTTTGTAGTCGCCGTGATAGACAGAGGTCTGTTTGGCGGTGATCGTAATACCTCGCTCGTGCTCCTGGTCGCCACTATCCATAATTAGGTCCTGGGTCATCTCAGCCTGATTGTCACGAAAAGTGTTGCTTTGTTTCAAGAGACCATCAACCAGCGTCGTCTTACCGTGGTCGACGTGGGCAATGATAGCAACGTTGCGAATAAATTTTGGATCTTTCATAAAAATATGCCCTATCGACGATTTGCGCGACGGGCTGCCTTATGTCTTTATTATAGCACATATCGTGCAGAATGTACATTCATGGTGCGCGCGAGAGGACTTGAACCTCCACGTCCTTGCGAACACTAGCACCTCAAGCTAGCCTGGCTACCAATTACAGCACGCGCGCGTATAAGCTCATTCTAACACTTTAACCTCTTAAAATAAAGCCGCCCTTCGCTCGTCTTGCCCTGGGAGGGTATTTTCGGTATAATACCTCGAGGTAAGGGCGCTTAGCTCAGTTGGCTAGAGCATCTCGTTTACACCGAGAGGGTCGGGGGTTCGAATCCCTCAGCGCCCACCATAGAAAACACCCGTGATTTCGATCGACGGGTGTTTTCTTATTAAAGATTCAGCTTTAAGGTGTCCTGTAAACCAGCCGAGTGCCCACCGACCAGTCCGGCACATCACTGTAGCGATCAGTTGGCGATATAAGTTTAACATCTTCCCCAACAGTTTTGACACCCTTTGTGTGCACGTACTGTGTTGTCGACTGATAAATACCGATCGCCGGAGCGTCCTTCAGCCACTGTGAAGAAAATGTCATATACTTAGCATTTCTCAGTTCTGGCTCGAGACGCGAGCGGGCACTAACCAGCGCATCGTCACTAATGGAATTGCGATAATTTGAGAAGTTAAACCCAGTACTAGACTGTGAAGAGTGCCAGTAGGCAAACACATCCGGGTCGCCGCCTATTAGTAGGCGGTAAAGCAGGACGTCGTACTTGCGTGGTTGCAATATGTCCTGGGCAACGTTCTGCATTGGGTCACTTGGGTCAACGATCTGCGTCGTCACTACTATACCTAGGGCTCGCCACTGCGCCGCTAGCTCATTAAGCACTTTTTCAAAGTCATTGTTCTTGGTCGTAACAACCGACAACCTCAACTGCTCACCGTTCTTGATCCGCGTCGAACCATCCAGCTTCCACCCCGACTGGTCGAGAAGCTTCGAAGCTTGGTTGAGGTTAAAAGCCGGTGCTTTCGGTGTGCTACCCTTCAGCTGACCCTGCACGAACGGCAGCTCTAAGGCTAAAACCTGGTCTGAAAGTTTGGAGCGGATCTGAGCGGTGTCGGTACCGACCTGAAGGGCCTGACGCAACTTGGCGTCTTTAAGCACCGGGCTAGCTGTATTAAACAGAGCATAAACGCCACTATTAATCGGACGGTGTTCAACTATATAGCGTTTCGTATTTACACTTTGGGTATCAACAATCGACAGATCGCTCGCCGCATTAACCTCGCCTATCTCCAGCGCTCGACGGATAGCATCAGCATCGCGATAAACATGCAGCTGAAATCGATCGAGATTAACCACACCCAAGTGATAGTCTGGGTTGCGTTCAAGATGGATAATCTCGCGAGAAGTCGCCACGTCTACATCCTGAACGGCCCTAACAGAAAATGGTCCACTACCAATCGGCTTGTTGCTAAAGCTATTTTCGAGCATAGCACTAGGCTCAACGTCACGGAGGATGTGCTCAGGCAGAATAGGCAGCTGTTCAAGTGCACTCGGGAAAGGTGCATAAACCGCTGGCAACTCAAATGCCACCGTTCGGCTGTCTACCTCCGTAGCCTTAACACTATTCCAGCCCGTGATAGTGGAGCGTGTTGCCGCGTTTTTAACCAAATTAACCGTGAACACTACATCACGCGCCCGTACATACAACCCGTCGTGCCAACGCGCGTCAGGCCGAAGAGTAACCGTATATGTTCGCTGATCCTTGCTTATTTTCATCGACTCAGCCAAGTCATAGTTTAACTTACCATCTCTGTCATAACGCAATATACGAGAAAATATTAACTTACCAGCCGACTCTTCGGCGCTAGACGAGACAAACAGCGGGTTCAAACTATTAACTGGACCTGCCAGCGCCTCGGCGTATGTTCCCCCCTGGGCCGGAGCTTCAGTCCTATAGCCTTGCTGGTACCAAAAAAATTGAAGCCCGGTAGCGCCGATCAATATACCGATAGCCAATATCCATAGAGCAATGTGGCGTCGAACTTCACGGAAATTATCCATGCGCCTAAAGACGAACCGACGAGCGTGCTTAACAGTCGCACCTTCCACCTTTTTGTAGCGACGGGAAAAATCTTTCGAGCTGACATTTAGCTTTGAGAAGTATTTTTCAGAATCGTCTTTATTTACAGCCACTTTTACCCCCTACCGAGGAATCAGGAGGCCAGCTAAAATCGACAGCACAAATATAACAGCTAGAACGATAGTCACCTCAAAAAGATTCTTGTCGATACCGCGACGGGTAGTGTAAAGCTCTCCAGAGCTACCAAACCCAGCCCCGAGGGTTGCGCCGCGCTGCTGCAGCAAAACCGCCAGAATCATTAAAATTCCCGACCCAATCATCACTATCTGTAAAATCAAATCAATACTCACGCAGCTCTCCTTGTTCGCCGACGCGTTTCAAACGCCGTACTCACTATATAGTTTATCAGACTTAGGATGATTCCGGTAAGGATTGAGTTTCCAAATGACATCGATATACCAGGCGCCAACACCAGCGAAATGTAAACAAGGATCCCGTTAACAATTAAGGTAAATAACCCGAGAGTCAGTAGTATAGCCGGCAAAGACACCATAACTAGCAGCGGCTTCAGAACAGCATTGAACACCGAGAATATAAGTCCTGCCCCGACAAATCCCCAGAAACCGGCCGTGATAATCTCGTCGTCGTAGCCGGTCCCGAGCAGCCGCAGCGCTAACCATAAACCAAGGCTATTCAATGCCCATCTAATGATGAAAAGTATGATTGTTTTTTTCATAATGTATTGGAACTAGTATATCACAAGGGCAGCTCGTCTATAGAGCACCAGCACTATATATATCAGCTACTTGGACCGCCGTGAGTGCATCGTCGTATACTCTCACATCGTCAATTGCTCCTAGCGTTGGCCTGTAGGCTGCGTCATGAGGCGTGCCACCTATGCCTATCCTGTTACCAGAGGTGCTGTTTGTAATAGAGCCGATGGAATAGCTAGTTCTAAAAGTACCATCAATATATACTCTTACAGTTGTACCGTCATACGTCATGGTGACTAGTCGCCAGGTTGTGGTGTCTGCCGTTACGGTGGTATACCCCCCAGTATTAAACCCGCTGACGCCACCTCCGTAGAAAGGTGATGTCGATATCGAAGCAATCCAGTATATAGACGTACCCTGCGTAACAGATGTACCTCTATGAAGTATGTAGCCATGCCCATTAACTGCAGTTGGGCCTCCCGTGATTTTTGCCCAAGCCGAGATGCTAAATGCACCAAACGAGGTGAGCCCGTCCGAAGGCAGCTCTATGAAGTCGTTCACTCCATCGAAGTTATAGGCGGTGTTACTCGATCCCCCCTGCCCTATGGTGGAGGTAGGGCCGTTCACCGTACCATGATTTCCGTTGCCAGAACTGTCTTTTGCGTTTCCGTTCAGTCTCCACCAACCGACCAACCCACTACCAACAGTAACAGTTTCAAATATATCGCAATTTCCAGCCGCTGGCTCTGGCTGAAGGCTAGTTACACGAAGCTGTGTAGCAGAATCGCTAACACTTTGCACAGAAGCACAGAAAAAATCGTTTGATGCGCTAGTGACCAGTGAGGGCTCTTCTACACCTGGGCCATGTGAGAATGTGGCTGGGATGCTCGATGGATAACTATCGCCAAAAGTCCGAGCGTCTTCCATTGCGCTCGCAATGCCCTTTAGCTCGCTCTTTACCTCCGCTTCTGCAACGCTGTTGCGCCAGGCTCCATACCCCACCGCAGATACGGCCACTAATATACCGATGACTATCACGGCCACTAAAAGCTCAACGACTGAAAAACCTTTTGATATGCGAGATTGCCCAACCTTCATATCTGTAAATATAGCACAAGCACTACTTAGTAGACAAATGCTGCTGGATCATTGCGGCCTTCTTGGCGCCTACAACTGCCGCAATTTCCTCAACGGTTGCCCGTTCTATCCCTCTGACGCTCCCAAAATGGCGAATCAAAGCTCGCTTGGTCGCTGGACCCACGCCTGGAATATCCTCGAGTCTGCTAGCCGTTTGCTGCGCTGCGCGTAGAACGGTGTGATAGCTAACCGCAAAGCGGTGCGACTCATCGCGGATCCGCTGGAACAGCTTCGTGACGTGAACGTAGTGGTAAACGACATTCTCTAGCCCAGCACGCAGGTTCTTGGAGTGACCGGAGGCATTGCGCTGACCAGCATGTAAGTTTACAATCAAGAACTCGCCTGATTTATCAACGGCTATGCCATTTTTTTCGTCAGTCACAAGGGCCGACACATCAACATTGGAGTTAACAGTATGGACGATCAGCTCCTCTTCTCGCTTGGCAATACTGATAATCGGTATTTTTATGTTTCGTTCGTTAAGCGCCTGAACGCTCGCCTCTAGTTGTCCCTTGCCGCCATCGATAAGTATTAAATCTGGCAAGCCCCAGCTTTTAACATTCTTTTCGCTAAACCGCCTAAATAAGACTTCCCGCATCGCCGCATAGTCATCGTTGCGATCTTGGCGCAGTTTAAACTTGCGATAATTTGCGCGGTCACTGACGCCGTTAGTAAAGACTACCATACTGGCCACAACATCGGTGCCACTAATGTGGCTAACGTCGTAACCTTCAATCCTAGCTGGCACTTTCTTTAGAGACAACAAATCGCGCAGTCCGCTCAACGCCTTGTCTTTGCTAATGTCGAGAAACTCTTTATCACCAAACATGATCTGTTGTTGCAAAGATTTTAGGTCGCGCAGCTTGTTTCGGAGATCAGCCGCTCTCTCAAAATCCTCACCCTTAGCAGCCAATGTCATCTCTTTTTCGATATCACGAATAATCGTCTTGCGACCACCCTCTATATAACGAATCAGTTGACGTAAAACAGCCTTGTATTCAGCTGGCGAGATGTCGGCAGGCGGGCTTAAACCGATATGGGTATCGAGATCAGGTCGTCCATCTTTCTTGGGAGGCTTAGTGTAGTAAGGGAAGACGCGACGAAGGTAGCGAAGCGCCTTCTTAATAGCAAAGCCGTTATAATACGGTCCAAAATACTCTGCCCCGTCGTCAGACGGGTTGCGGGTAAAGCTAACTGTCGGCCATTCACTTTTTAGGTCTATGCGCACAAACATCTGCGACTTGTCGTCGCGAAGCAAGACATTGTAGCGAGGCATGTAGCGCTTGACCATCTCTGACTCAAGAAATAGTGCATCGAGCTCACTATCTGTCTCAACCCAGTCGGTATCGGTAATCTCGGCCACCAAGGCCTGGGTTTTGACATCGATATCGCGCGTCTGCTGGAAGTACTGTTTGACGCGGTTGCGCAGCACGGCCGCCTTCCCCACGTAAATAATTTCGCCCGTTGCTGATTTATGAAAATACACCCCCGGGGTCCGTGGTAAATCCTTCAGTTTTGTTTCTAGCGCTTTATTCACACTTTTATTATACAAGGGCTAGGGCGCGATTTCGGCAATCTTCGGTATGGTACAGCAAATCAGGCGTTTCTTTGCATTTCTCGCATATTAAAACCAGGTCATTGCAATTAATAAATGCACAGTTTTCTAAGTTACTGGTTTTACCGCCACAATGCGTACACTCGCCAATCGTTTTAGCTTTCTCTGAGAATTTAATAACTCTCCGGTCGTCAAAAACTCTAAGAGATCCTTCCCATAGACCGTCGTCCGCGTAGGCCTCGCCGTATTTCACGATCCCGCCGTCGATTTGGTAAACCTCTTTGAAACCACGCTTCTTCATCATCGCCGATATAACTTCACAACGTATGCCGCCCGTGCAGTACGTGATGACTTTTTTATCTTTTATGTCGTCGTACTTGTCGCTCTCGAGCTCAGCTATAAAATCACGCGAGGTCTCGGTATTTGGCACGACAGCATTTTTAAACTTGCCAATTTTTGCTTCAAGCTCATTACGACCGTCAAAAAACACCACGTCATCACCAAACTCTTCGATCAGCTGGTGAACCTGTCTCGGCTTCAGATGCACGCCACCACCGACAACACCATTTTCGTCTACTTCAAACTCGTCGTCACTATTCTTAAAGCCCACCAGCTCGCGACGATGCTTGACGCTCATACGCGGAAAATCGTCGCGCGAGCCGTCACTCCATTTAAAGACAATTCCTTTAAAACCGGGGTATTGTTTGGTGGCCTTAATGTACGCCTTCAGGTCATCCATCTCACCACCGACTGTTCCGTTCAGGCCGTGTCGACTAACCAGTATGCGACCTTTCAGGTTCAGGCCATCGCACAGCGCTTTTTGCCACAACTTAACAGCCTCCGGATCACTAATCGGCGTAAATTTGTAGTAAAGAAGGATTTTTTGCATCAACTTTAATTTATACTACTCGGACTTCTTGTCTTCCGCAGGAGCTTCGGCACCGGACTCAGCGTCGCCTTCTTCGGTGGCAACTTCGGTCTCTTCCGTAGCGTCACCGGCAGCGGCTTCGTTGGCTGCTTCCAGAGCGGCTGGCTCGTAGACGTTTGCTACTACTAGCTGGTCGTTGTCGTTCTCGACATCGGCGTACTCGACGCCCGCTGGCAGAGTAATGTCGGCAAATGTCAGACGATCTGCGTCCGTAGCAAGATCAACCACTGAAACTTCCAGCGCTTCAGGCAGGTCACCTGGCTTAGCCTTAATCTCAACCGACTCGATAGTCTGAAGGATGATAAGTCCAGCTTTCTCGGCCGCGCTTTCGCCTAGTCCAACCAGGTGGATAGGCACTTCCGCGGTTACGATTTCATCGGCGCTAACGGCGTGAAATGATACGTGACGAATGCGCGACTTAACCGGGTCGCGGTCAACGTCTTTAATCAAAGTAATTTTCTTTTTGCCATCAACTGTTATATTGACAGGCGTGTGCTTGCCAGCGTCTCGGACAACTTTCTCGAGCACGTTGTATTCAGACTGAACCATCATTGGGTCAAAACCTTGACCGTAAACAATGCCGGGCACCAGCCCTTCCTTGCGCAGTTTAGCTGCTTTCTTGCCTTGAAGCGTACGCGCATCAAGCGTTAGATTAATCTTATCTCCCATGTCTCTCCCCTTCTAACCGTTGGTGGATACCTTTACGGAAATTGATATTACCTCTTTAGTATACCACGACGTCGCCTCGTGCTAAAATGAGTACAATGCTTGAAGCTATATCGCATAGTCTAGTTACGTTTGGAGCCATTCCCGGGTTCGATCTTGTTGATATAATCATCGCCCTCGGTATCTTCGCTATTATCTTTGTCATTTTCGCCGAGTCCGGACTTCTAATCGGCTTTTTCCTACCTGGTGACAGTTTGCTGTTTACCGCTGGTGTGCTCTATCACACAGGCGTTCTGCCAGGTAACGTACCGATAAGCATTCATCTCTTTGTCCTGCTGCTATTTATCGCCGCGGTGCTTGGTGATACTGTTGGTTACTGGTTTGGTCGAAAAACCGGGCCTCGCATTTTCCGCAAACCCGACGCGCGCATTTTTAAACAATCGCACATCCAAAAGGCACAAGCCTTCTACGAAAAACACGGCGGCAAAACTATCATCATTGCTCGTTTTGTCCCAATTGTTCGAACCTTTGCGCCAATAGTGGCGGGCGTCGGCAAGATGGAGTATCGACGCTTCCTCTCCTACAACATCGTCGGTGGCTTTCTGTGGACCTTCGGCATCACCTACCTCGGTTACTTCACCGGACGAGCCCTTGAGGCAGCTGGAGTTGATATCGACGCTATTATTCTGCCTATCGTCGCCATCATCGTCCTACTGTCGGTGGCACCACCAGCTATCCACATTCTGAAGGACAAGAACAACCGCACGGCTCTCTGGGAAGGCACTAAGCGCGAAATCAAGACCGTCTTCAGTCGCAAAAAGTAGACAAATACCGCTTATGCCGACATACTAGATGTAGGTATGGGGCATCATCGACGACAACTCGGAGCTACGCTACACGATGAAGGGGTTGATTTTGCTGTCTGGGCCCCCTTTGCCCAGTCCGTCTCGTTGCTCCTCTATAACGAATTTGATGAACAAGAAATCGCCTTAACTGGTGGCGACGACGGCATCTGGCACGTCGAAAATATTACCGCCGAGGCTGGTCAGTCTTACAAATACAAAATAACCGGACCTGACGGTCAGGCACTGGTTCGTAACGACCCGTACGCCAGGCAGCTAACCGACTCCGACAACGGCGCATCTATCATCGTAGTGCGAGACTTTGAATGGGAGTCTAGCGACTCATTTGTCGGCACCCCAAAAGACCAGGCCATAATTTACGAGCTGCACGTCGGCACCTTTAACCGTCCTGACGCCTCCACTGGAGGCACCTTTGCTTCGGCCATCGAAAAACTCGATTATCTCAAAGATCTTGGAATTAACTATATCGAATTAATGCCAGTAACTAGTATGGCCTCAAGTCATGGCTGGGGGTACGCCCCTAACTATATCTTTGCTATCGAGAACACCTACGGTGGTCGGAGGGGTTTATTGGACTTTGTTAAAGCCTGCCACGAAAAAGGTCTGGGTGTTATCGTTGATGTCGTCTACAACCATTTCCATTCTAGCTCCGATATTTGGCAATTTGATGGATGGAGCGAGAATGATCGCGGCGGCATCTACTTCTACAACGATGAACGTGGCGACACCCCTTGGGGAGGAAGACCCGACTATGGGCGCGAACAGGTTCGTCAGTTCATCCTAGACAACGTTGCCATGTGGCTGACCGAATTTAAAATAGACGGGCTACGCGTCGACTCCACTATTTATATGCGAAATTCCAAAGGCGACGACCGACAAGCAAACTACGAGATAGCCGATGCCTGGAAGTTATTGAAAGATATCAACCACCTGGCTCACAAGATTAATCCCGAAGCTATCTTGATAGCCGAAGACAACTCGTCAAACGCTAAAATAGTTGCCAAGACAGACGATGGCGCCGGTTTTGACGCCCAGTGGGAACTCGGTTTTCCTCATGTCATCCGCGATGCGCTTGGAGTCACCGTTAACCAAAAGCAAGCCCGTCTGGATGGTATAGTTTGGGAACTTAACAACAGTCATGCCGATAGCCCGTTTGAGAAAGTTATTTTTAGCGACTCCCATGATACCGCCGCCAATGGCTCGGTTAGGCTCAACGAGGCCGTAGCCCCTGGTAATGCTGAAAGCATATCAGCCCGGCAGCGTAGCCTTGTGGCGAACGCTGTAACTCTTACCGCTCCAGGCATACCGATGCTACTTCAGGGCGAAGAGTTTCTGCAAGAGGGTGCATTTAATAGTTGGAAAATGCTAGAGTGGCCAAAAGCCGAAAAATTCGCCGGTATTGTTTTGGCGCACCAGCATCTTATAAAGCTGCGGCTCAACACCTACGACAACACCCGCGGTTTGCTCGGTCCAAATACTGCCGTTATTCATCGCGACGATCAGAACAATGTCGTGGCTTTTCATCGTTGGGATAAAGGCGGTCCCAAGGATGACGTGGTAGTGATAGTAAACTTTGACGAAGCTCGTTTTGATAAATACGAGATAACTCTGCCAAAAGCGGGCGTCTGGCGGGTCCGATTTAACAGCAGCTGGAAGGGCTATAGCCCCGAGTTTCAGGAGGCGCAGGTTGACACCCTAGAAGTAGGCGAATCAAAAAAAGCCACCCTCCCGCTAGCTAAGGCTAGTGTCCTAATACTGTCTCAGGACTAAAGCATTGTTTTAAGATATAGGCCGGTGAATGAATTGGCTACTTTGGCGACCTCTTCTGGAGTGCCCTGAGCGATCAAAGTACCGCCACCCACGCCACCCTCTGGGCCCATGTCGATCAGGTGGTCAGCCGTCTTGATAACGTCGAGATTGTGCTCGATGATAACCATACTGTTGCCGCCTTCGACAAGTTTGTGCAAAATACCGAGGAGTTTTTTAACGTCGGCACTGTGTAGGCCGGTAGTCGGTTCGTCAAGAATATAGAGTGTTTTGCCAGTTGAGCGACGCGACAGCTCTGAGGCTAGCTTGATGCGCTGGGCTTCACCACCACTAAAAGTGGTAGCAGACTGGCCAAGCCGTATATAGCCTAGACCTACCTCAACCAATGTTTCAAGTTTGCGCGCGATTGTTGGGATATTAGAGAAAAATTCATTGGCCTGCTCAACGGTCATGTCCAATACGTCGCTAATTGTGGCGCCTTTATATTTAATCTCCAGCGCCTCACGGTTGTAGCGTTTACCCTTACACACGTCGCAGGTTACATAAACATCTGGTAGGAAATGCATTTCGATTTTGATGGTTCCATCACCCTGGCAATTTTCGCAACGACCACCCTTAACGTTGAAGCTGAACCGTCCAGCCTTATAGCCACGAACGTTTGCTTCAGGTGTGCCGGCAAATAGCTCCCGAATAGCCGTGAAGACGCCGGTGTAAGTTGCCGGGTTAGAACGAGGTGTTCGACCGATGGCCGACTGGTCGATAACAATAACTTTATCGAGATGATTAATGCCTTCAATTGTGTCATGAGCACCCGGCACATCATGAGCACGGTGAAGCCGAGCCGACAGCTCCTTCGCTAGGATGTCATTTACTAATGTCGACTTACCGCTACCACTAACACCACTAACAACCGTAAGTAGACCGAGTGGAATCGACACGTCGATATTCTTGAGGTTGTTTTCACGAGCGCCTTTTATAACCAGCCTACGGTCTTTCTGAATAGCTCGGCGCTTCTTTGGTACTTCAATTTTCTCGGTGCCGCTGAGATAGCGCCCCGTAACACTCTCACCATTTTTTGCGACTTCGTCGGGCGTACCATGAGCCACAATGTTACCGCCTGCGACACCAGCACCAGGGCCCATATCTAGCAAATAGTCAGCTTGCCGAATGGTGTCTTCGTCATGCTCCACAACCAACACCGTATTTCCTAAGTCTCGCAAATGCTTCAGCGTTTTAATCAGTCGGTCGTTGTCGCGTTGATGAAGCCCAATAGATGGCTCGTCGAGGACATATAGAACGCCCTGAAGACCTGAGCCGATTTGGGTCGCCAGTCGAATACGCTGCGCTTCACCGCCCGAAAGAGTATTGGCAGCTCGCGAAAGCTCCAGGTAGTTAAGACCCACGTTACTCATAAAACCTAGTCGGGCCTTAATTTCTTTCATAATCTGCATCGCAATGAAAGCTTCTTGGTCGGTCAGCTTCAACTTATTCTCAAACAAATCTAGTGCATCGTCCACACCGAGCGTACAGATGTCCATAATATTAAGATCGTGAATAGTAACCGCCAGCACCACCGGCTTCAAGCGCGCACCGTGACAAGCGTGACATTCACGCTCGCGCATAAATCGCTCGATATCCTTGCGCATAAAATCGCTGTCTGTCTCTTTGTAGCGACGCTCCAGGTTTGGAATAACCCCCTCATACGTCGCGTCATAACTGCGACCATCGCCAAGGCTGACTCGATATCGCTCTGACCCTGTACCGTATAAAACCTTATCGACCGCCTCTTTCGAAAGATCTTTAACGGGCACTCGCAAACTGAAGTCGTGCCTCTCAGCTACGGCCGCTAATCGTTTCATGTACCAAGCGTCCGAGTTAACGCGGTTATATGGTCGGATGGCGCCCTCGGCGATTGTAAGATTTGGGTTAAATACTAGCTCAGGGTCAACGTCCAAGCGGCTGCCTAGACCAGTACATACCGGACAAGCACCCTGCGGCGCGTTAAAGCTGAACAAGCGCGGCTCAAGCTCAGGGATCTCCTCGTCGGGGTGATCGACACAGGCGTAGCGCTGACTGTAAATATGACTTTCGTCAGCATCAACGTCGTAAACCTCAACTACCCCATCGGCAAGTTCGAGCGCCTGCTCAACCGACTGAGTGACGCGCCCTTGCGACTCATTGCTCATCGCGATGCGGTCCACAACCAACTCGATCGAGTGCTTGTAGTTCTTGTCGAGCTGCGGGAATTCATCAAGCGCATAGATAACGCCATCGACCCGAACACGAGCGAAACCAAGCCGCTGGTACTGCTCTGGTACATGGGCAAACTCACCCTTCTTGCTTTTGGCGATCGGCGCCAATAGCAATAGCCTCGTACCTTCCGGAATCTTCATAATTTCATCAATGATGTCTTGCGGGGTGCGTCTATGGACGGACTGTCCACAAACAGGACAATGTGGCACGCCAATGCGCGCGTACAAAAGTCGCAAATAGTCGTATATTTCGGTGACGGTAGCAACTGTCGAACGAGGGTTGCGGCTCGTAGACTTTTGGTCGATGCTGATAGCCGGGCTAAGGCCGTCAATCTGATCGACATCTGGCTTTTCCATCAACCCCAGAAACTGCCGCGCATAGCTCGAAAGGCTTTCAACATAACGTCGCTGGCCCTCGGCGTAGATGGTGTCAAAAGCGAGGCTGGACTTTCCGGAACCACTAAGACCGGTGATGACCACGAGTTTATCACGCGGAATCTCAATATCCACGTTCTTTAGGTTGTGCTCGCGAGCACCAGTAACTCGAATCACCTCTGACATATCTGAGTTATTATACGCTCTTTTGAAGCTTTTTTCCAGTCCTTAAGTTATAACGCTTATCGTTGCAACCCCTGTCATGTATCTGCTATAGTGGCTTGAATTTATGGTTACCAAGAAGCAACTCTCCCTGATTTTCACTACGCTATCAGCGTTGATTATTCTTGACAGTCTAAATGCCGGCCAGGCGCTGGTTATGTTCATGATCGCTGGTGTTATACCAGGCACAAGCCTGGCGCTTGACGCCACGGTGACTCTTCAGTTCTTTGCGGCTCTTATTGGTTTTACTCTAGCCCGAGCTAGTTCTCAGCTGGTAAAATACTCTCTGCCCACAACGTCATCTCTTGCAAAATAAACTGCTTAGAATCATCGCTGGCTATAACGGTCGCGAGCTCATTTAGGCGCTTAGTAAAGGCCGGTAACTGTCTCGCGAGTCGAGCCGAACGCCACTCTTCCCACAACTTAACCTCGTCCTCGGCTAAGCTCTTTGGGAAATTGCGCGCTTTGTAATGGAGGAGTAGCGGCTCAAGTCTCTCATCGATGAATGAAGGATGGAGATCAGCTAACTGTTCGGCATTAGCCGTCCGCACTTTCATGATATTCAGTGTGTCGCCATCGCTAACAAAGCCGTCGTATAGCTGAGCTTCCGCATCGGCAGCCTTTGGAAACTCAGGTCTGTTCTCGAATAGTGATCGAATATTTTCAGCAAAAGCCGGTGCGCTTAACAAGATTGACTTGTGTTTTTCAACCGTTTGTTCGTCTAGGCCAATCCTTTTCCAGCCATCTGCCTGGGCCAGCACACCTAACGGCGCGACAGCCGGCGCACGGTTGTACTGCATTTCTTTGATAGGTAGAGGTGTGAAAGTCTCTTTTGCGCGCTCAGCCCTTGGAGCATTTAATATATTTTTAAGTTCATCAAGCGAGAGACTCAAAAAAGGCGTCGGGTCTACCCTAAGATCATACACCAACACGTTACCGTTCCGCCCTGAAGTCAGCGGAAACGCCACGGTCGCGTGTTCGTGGGCGCCGCTATAGCGACCACTCACATAAACAAACGGCTTCTTGTCGTCTAGATTTACCAGTTTTTTAACTTCGTTCTTGTCCCTCAGCTTCAAAAGATAGTCAAACAATTGCGGCTGTTTATCTTTAATAAGCTTTGTTACGGCGATTAACGCCTCAACGTCGCTCAGTGCGTCATGTGCTTTAATGTGCGCCAAACCGTTCGCCTTGGTAATATACTCCAGCTTATTAACCGGCTTTCCGTCGACAACCGGCCATTCTATGCCATCTGGACGGAGTGCGCGAGTCATCCGAATCACATCTAGCATGTCCCAGCGAGAACGGCCATCACGCCAGGCCCACTCATAGGGGTCATTAAAGGTCCGCCAAAATAATGTCCTTATAAACTCGTCGTCAAAATGGATATTATTAAAACCAACCGTCACAGTTTCGGGCGTGAATACTTCATCTACCAACAACTTGGCAAATTCTGCCTCGGTGTAGCCATCTGCTAAAGTTTGTTGCGGCGTGATACCCGTCACAATGAGAGCGTCAGGCGACGGCAGAGTGTCGTCATTTAACTTTACTAAAACGTTATACGGCTCGCCTATGGGTTTCAGGTCCGAGTCGGTTCGAATACCAGCAAATTGCATGATGCGATCTTCGCGCGCATCTAAGCCAGAAGTCTCGAGGTCATAAAAAAAGAAAGTTTGTGCCATACACTCATTATAGGCGATAAAAATAGATTATTTCTTAAGACAATGAAAAACCCCCTATAAAGGGGGTGGTATGAAAACTCGAGAGATGAGGCCCCGAGCGGCAGGAGGGGCGCCGTGATCCCTATTCCTGACCGCTCGGGGCTATGAAGTTTTTACAACCTGTGACACATGGGTCGACAGCCCTCAGATTAGGCGCTGAAGGGCGCCAGAGCTAAATCCACTTTTTCACGAGGATTAACCCTTTCTCTCGAATTTTTCATGGGCTCGCCAAGGGGGACATCTTTGTCCAGTTCCTTGCGCGATTAATAAATATTATATCAAATTACTCGCAATAAGTCAATACCCTAAGCGCTATTTTGTTCTACCAAAGTGAACTCATCCCCGCCAATGCGAATGACGGACGCCCCCTCAGCGCCAGCCCGATTCAAAGCATGAGTAATGCCCATCTTTTTCATAATGTCCCGGAGGCGGTTAAGTCCTTCGTGGGTCTCAAAATGGGTTCGTCGCGCGAACTTCTCAATCTTGTGGCCCCGTACTACAAACACTGTAGCACCGTCTTCCTCGACTTTTTTGACCGACCAGGCGAGTTGTTCTTGAGCCTGATTGAGCGATATAGTCGGGATATCACCATCTATAAACTGAGGGCCAGCTTCTTTTTCGCGCTCCCTGACCTCTTCCACCTTAGTGCGTAGGGCCCTTAGTACGTCAACTGTACCCTTATGAGCCTGAGCGGAGATAGCAAATATTGGAGCACCGTTAGCAATCCGCTGAAGCTCTGTGGACTGCATGGCAATAATCTCGTCGTCGAGTCCTTCAACTTTGGTGAGAGCAATCACCTCTGGTCGGGTGATAAGTTCCGGGCTGTAACGCTCGAGCTCTAGGCGAATAGTCTTATAGGCCTTTGCGACGTCATCGTTATAAGCATCAATGAGGTGCAAAAGTACGGCCGTTCGCTCAACGTGGCGCAAGAAAGCGTCTCCCAGGCCTTTGCCTTCGCTAGCACCCTCTATCAGACCGGGGATATCAGCGATCAACAGGCTGCCGTCATCTATATCGGCCACCCCTAGGTTTGGCGTTAGAGTCGTGAAAGCATAGTCAGCTATCTCTGGTCGGGCATTGGAAACTACACTCAAGAAGGTCGATTTACCAGCGTTCGGGAACCCGACCAAACCAACGTCAGCCAGTAGCTTTAACTCCAGTTCGGCCTCGAAGGTGTCGCCTTCCTCACCCTTCTCAGCAATCCGCGGCGTCTGACGCACCGATGACTTAAAGTGAGCATTGCCAAAACCACCGTCTCCACCCCTAGCGATGACAACTTCCTGGCCGTCGGTAGTTAGGTCAGCTATAACCACGCCATCGCGTCGCACTACGGTTCCCATCGGGACTTTGACGCGGAGCGCTTCACCGGACTTGCCATGACGATCACGCTTGGCGCCAGATGAACCAGGCTTCGCCTTCAGCTCTGGCTTATAGCGAAAATCTATCAGAGTGTTTAGATTCTCGGTAGCAACGAAAATAACGTCGCCACCGCGTCCACCATCGCCACCGTCAGGACCACCTTTATCGACATAAATTTCATGCCTAAAACTGACGGCTCCATCGCCACCACGTCCGGCCTGAACAAAAACTTTGGCGGTATCGACAAACATATACCATCATTATACCAAAATCGCCCCTGTAATGACAGGGGCGAAGTTAGGTTCGGCTTATCTTAGTGGATAAACTTGTAGTTGTGAACCGTTGAAGCTGGGATAATTCGCTCCGCCAAGTTGTGCGGACGATAGCCGTAGTTCATGTCGGTGATTCGCAGGTCACCATTAGAAAGCACCTCTTCGACAACTCCAACGTGGTTACCAGCCTGGATAACCGCACCAGCCGCAGGCGTGCTGTTTACTATGTAGCCAGACCTGGCGGCTACAGTAGCCCACGTGTAAGCATTACCAAGGTTAGTTGGGATAGGGCGGCCAAGCTGGGCGCGACGGACATAGGCATAAGCCGTACAGTTACCGTCAGCGTATCCACCTGCCGATGGCGTGTAAACATAGCGCTGACTAAGCACTTGTCCAGACCAAGTACCATAACCGACTACAAACGAGGAGTAGCTGATAGGCGAAGCATAGCCTGGTCGCTCATTGGTAGGCAGCTGACCATTCGGAATTATGATTTTCAAACCACGGCTAAGACCACTAATCTCAAGGTCATTATAAGTAGTAATTAGCGATGCGTCTGTCTTATATTTTTCTGCCAATTTCTTAATGGTATCACCGTCCTTAACGGTGTAAGCTATACCGTTTCGAGGCAGGATATCTAGCACCTTGCCCTCACTCAAGTTGTCACCAACCAAGTCGTTAGCCCACTTGATAGTATCGACAGATAGGCCAAACTTGGCAGCTACTCGTTGGACATTATCGCCCGGAAGGACGGTGTAGGTGACTATCTTACGGCTAGCCGCAGACAGAGCAATAATGGTCGGTTTAGCCACTCCGCCGCTATCATCCGACGAGGAGTAGTCGAACTTGACCCTAGTAGAGACAGCTAGCTCATTGGCTGCACCGGCAATCGCCAGGTCAGCAACTTGGGCGACCGAAGCAGCAATATCAGCCGCTACGACATCGTTAACAGTAGGCTGGACCATCGCCAGGGGTGCAGCGTTATAAACAGTATCAGACTCTGAGGCGCTTTGAGCTACCTCTGGTGCTCGGTATCCAATCGCCACAACCGAAACTAACAGCGCGAAAACGCTGGCATAAATAGCAACAGTTGACGATTTGATGCGTTCCTTATTGGATCGCTTTGATTTCGTCGCTACTACAACCTGTGGTTGATGCGTAACGAGCCCACCTTGAGGAGTAAAACTCCCCGTCGTAATATCACTACGAATTATCGTTCTCCTGCCGCTCGGATTGCTCTCGAGGGCACTACCTTACTTTGTCTTTCTTCCTCGGGGAAAAGGGTACAGTCGACCAGTGTTATATTATAGTTTTGTACCCGTGCGACATTTTTGGTAGGCTCATAACGCTTCTAGAATCCCACTCGCAGGTACTGATTATCTTGTAGAATATACAGATACAATACTAGTGCTAGAAACACGCTATGTGCTCCCTTCATTATAGCAAAAAACGGCCATTTTGGTCAATTTAGAGTATCTGGCATTTCTGCTGACAATGTTTGACGATATTTGCCTCATGCTCAGATAAGCTTCGGGCAAAGTAGGTTACGTCATCGTCGCCACTCAAAAAGTACAAATAGTCACTGTCAGACGGGGAACCTACCGCCTTAAGGGAGGCGATGCCAGGCTGAGATATCGGCCCAGGCGTCAATCCTTGTACTCGACGAGTATTATAGGGCGAAACAAGGCCAGGATCTCTGGCCAAACCCTGCTTGTCGGCAATGTACTGATAAGTAACATCTGAGCCCAGCGGCATATCAATAGATAACCTAGTCAGAAACACTTGAGCTATCTTTGATTCATCACCATCTATAGCTTCCTTTTGGATTATAGAGGCGAGAGTTATTCCCTCAAAGAGGCTCAAACCTCTAGCGCGGTATTTCTCAACCAGATCGTTCTCCTGTATCACACTCCAAAGCTTGTTAAGACTAGACCGCAAAACGTCCTCAACCGTGGCGCCACTACTTAGCTGGTATGTATCGCCGTAAATATAACCTTCAAGATCACTGCCGACTGGCTTTCCTTGAAACAACGTGTCGTTGTAGTCAGAATAATCGGCTGCCAGCCCCTCTTTTATCTGCTCATCAGAATAGCCAGCGCGTCGAAGCGATGAAGTAACATCTTGCTTCTTATCTTCTGCCTTCGGCGTATTATCTACTAGTGTAGCGCCCGGATAGAATAGCACTGTAAACGTGTCAACTTTACCGCTCACTAGATGGGCGACTATCTCGGGCATGGTCTCGGCTGGCGAAAGCCGATAAACGCCTGCTTGCAACTTACCTTGAACGCCTTCTAGTCTGGTGTAGATAAGAAAGGCGGTCCGGTTGCGTATAACACCCTCGTCCTTAAGTATGGTAGCAATTTCGCCAGGGTTGGTGTTCGACTCAATCGCCACTCGCACCAACGAGTCAGTCGTCTCGTCGACTGCTTCCAGCTGCTGAGAATACCAAAGCCAACTAGCTATAGCGACGCCGATGCCAACCAGAAAAACTGCTAGTCCAGACCATAAGAGTACCTTCTGCCAGCGCAGGCGGGGCTTTAATTCTATGCTACCCATGATGCGCCTCGATATAGTCCTGAAGAATAATGCAGGCCGCTTGCGCGTCTATATCGGCCTTGGTATACGGCTTGCCCTGCTCCTTTAGCCGCTGCTCCGCCGCCACACTGGTTAGAGATTCGTCTTGAAAAACTACCGTCTGCACCATAGCCTCAAGTTGTTTTGCAAAAGTCATGACGTAGTGAGTCTGGGCAGTCGCCTCACCCAACTGATTTCGCGGGTAACCAATAACGACAGTATCTGCCCCTTCTTGTTGGATTATCCTAGCGATTGACGTCAGCTCTTCGCCATCCACTACGATAGTGTCAAAAGGTATGGCAATGCGAACAGCCAAGTCAGCCACAGCAACACCGATGCGCTTTTCGCCCACGTCTAGGCAAACTATAGCGCGCCTACTCATCCTCTACTTTGTACTCTACACTTATCTTATTAACATCACCCGGTACGGTCCTAACCCAGAAGTACGAGAAGCGAACATCAACTTCCTTTATACCCTCCCGAGCTTGCAAGGTTGACTGAACTTCGCCGTAGATTTTGCCCTTTGATTCCTCGATAACGGCTGCTTCGTCAATTCTAGGACCGGTTCGGCCAGTTGCGTTAACTGTCGCAGTTAGTTTATTTCCATCTTTAGCAAAATTACCAACAGTCGCTTCATTCACCCCTGTATCGAAGATCTGCTGAGAAGTGTTTTCACCCAGGACGGTTTCGATGTAACTCTTGAGGAATGTCTCCAGCTCTGTTTTTGCTATAGCTTGAATCGTATAAGTCGTTTTGACTGTCAAAGTAGCCTTGTTGTCTTCAGCTTCCTTGCCGGCCGCTGGCTCAGAAACAGGCTTGCCGCGTTCAACCGCAAAGCTACCGTCTACCACCTTCTCTCCACCGGTTAGCTTGGCGATCATGGCCTCCTTTTGTTCATCCGAAGACTCGCCGACAAGTTTACCTCTAGCCCGCTCTATGTCCTCACTAGACACCACTCTGGCCATACGAGTTGTGCCGCCAGATGTCGCACCCTGAAACGTTCCCTGGATACCATCTGAGTTAGAGGCTGAGCCCGATATACCATTGTATTCTTCGCCTGGCTTTTCAGCCTGAACATTTACGTCCACCGACTGGGCACAATACGTAGGAAAACAAGGTACGCTAGCTGGTATGGTGACGGCTTCGGTAGTTAAAAAGACTCGCCCGCTAGCCGAAAAGCGCGTTCCGGCAGGTACAGCATAGTCTGTCTGCGACAACCGTTTTATTTCCAAAGTACCACTAGCTTTGTTGCCCAAGTTCTCCTGGCCGGTCGCCTCAAACTCTACCACCTCCTCTTTCTCTTCTTTCATAGAAATGGAGTTAATGACACCCTCTTTCTGATTCGTCGCGGTCGTGCCACCAAGAGTTATATTTGTACTAACTGGCACCGGTGTCGTTCGGGCGGTAATCACAATCGTTGCAGACGGTGCAAAACCGAACATCCAAACCAACAAGGCGACAAAAGCGGCTACGCCAACTGCGCCCAATAAGAATTTCTTTCTGAACAAATCAAAGTTTGGTATAGTAGGGCCTTTTTTACCCTTAGGTTCAGCCTCTTTGGGCTTCTTCGGCGCGTCCATGTCGTCTAGATTTATCTCTACCTCGTCAATAGCGTCGCTACGAGACTCTCGGGTCGCATCGTGGACAGCCAAGGTGCCGGCGTGATCTCCAACCGGCAGGTTAGCGCCGTCGATGATATCATCGCCGTCATCTACAATAAGCGCTGGTACCTCTGCGATTTCCGGCTTGCTCTGAAGGTTTTTAGCCACCGGGATCTTCGATGAGGCAGCTAGGGCCATCAGGGCTTGGTTGTTCGTAATCAATACAAGGTGTTTTTTCTCTGCTTTTGCCATGCGGTCTATTAGTCGCAGGTTCACAGCACTCTGCAAGGCACCGGCTCTTTTGGGCGGAACAAGTGCAACAACTTTTTCTTTTGACTTCTTCAGCTTACCGATGATAGCGGTAACGTCGTCGTCAACATCGATGTAAATAACGTCTTTTTTCATATTAAATTCTCAGCAGGCGATTAACTTTTTCTTTTATCGAACCCCCGTCACCACTCCCTACTAGTGTATCATAGCCAACCCTCAGAAGCCCCATGGCCGTAATGAACGTGTGGTCGCTAACATCACCGGTAGTATCGGTCACACCAATGACTTCCGACGGGTCAATGTGATGGATAGTTGGCTTCTTGGTAAAAGGCAACTCTTTGCGCCACTCTGTCCGTCCTAGTGCCTCGACGAGACCTTCAAGGCTAGCGCCACCACCACATAGTAAGATGCGATTTGGCAGATGATCCACCGAGTCAAACTCGCTCAAAGCTAGCTCAACGCCGGCCAGCCAAACTTCTAACGTCTTGTCAACCGCCTCATCTAGTTCCTTCTTGATGGTAGGCTTCATCTTTTCGTGATTAATATTGACCTTAAGCTTCTCGGCATCGCTATAAGACAGGTTAAGGTCGGTTGCGATCGTCTGCGTGAAGCTACGTCCACCAATGCCAAACATTTTCGTGCCTTCCACGCCACCATCATTAACGACGGCTATATCGGTCGTCCCGCCACCAACATCGGCCAAAATAGCCGTGAAGTTACTACTTGCATCGCTACCCAGAACGCTACGGCTCACCGCAAACGGCTCAGCGGCCACCGCTAATAGTTCTAGCGATAGCTCGTCAGCCACCCTCTCTAATGCACCAATATGCACCATTGGGGCAAAGGCGGTGTAGATTTGCACCGAAACATCGCGTCCCTGAAAGCCGATCGGGTTAGAAACTTTGTAGCCATCTATGTGTATACTAACCAGCGCGCTATTGACGAGTTTAACATCAACATCTTCGTTGCCAGTCTCGATACCAATCTGCCTCTGGGCCTTAATCTGCGCCCTCTCTTGGACTTTTTCGATGATAAACTCCATCTCGGCATCGTCAAGCGGCTTGTCTGGCTGCGGACGACGGTATCGAATGGTATCCGTCACACCCTTAACAAGCTCACCGGCTATACCTATGACCACACGCTTTGCTTGTAGGCCGGCCTGTTCTTCGGCATCAGCCAGAGCCGACTCACAATTTCTAACCACGCCAGAGATATCGGCTATCGCACCAGAGTGCATATCGCTCACCTGCTGACGAGTTCGGCCGACACCTACAACTTGCAGCTCTTCACCATCGAGCTTAGCAATCAGCGCTTTAACGAACTCGGTTCCAATATCAAGTGCAACTATGTAGTCGTCCGACGAAATCTTTTCTTTTTTACGCAGTTTTTCTAAAACCATAATTGGTTTCTATTATATACCAAAGCGTTTCTAAGCGACAGAAGGCTGCGCTCAGCGCAAAACAGCCTTAATGCGTCGAATACCGGCGCTCGAAGCTTCTTCTTTCGTGACAGCAAAAATTTTACCGCCTTCACCAAGCTGACCAGTACGGTCAACGTGAGGCCCGCCACAAATCTCAAGGCTGGCAATTGAATCACCCTCGCCCATCTGATAAACCTTAACGGTTTCGTCGTAACGCTCGCCAAATGGACCGATGGCGCCCATATCTAGTGCTTCTTGCGTCGGGTAAATAGTGTAAGTAACAGGTAAATCAGCTTTGATCCAGCCATTAACTAGTTCCTCAACTCTAGTGATCTCTTCTGGTGTCACCTTACGGTCAAGATTAAAGTCGAACCGCAACCTCTCGTCTGTAATATTACTACCATGTTGACGGAGTTCAGGGCCAAAAATCTCGCGCAGAGCCGACTGCAGCAAGTGCGTCGCCGTGTGATATTTCTTGTGAATCAAATCCTGACCGCCAAGACCTCCTTTGAAGTCGCCTTTGGTAGCGGTGCGCGAACGGTTGCGCTGCTCTTCCATTTTGGCATCAAACTCTTCGCGCCAATTATCGCTTAATGCGATGTCTTGCTTGAAAGCCTCCTCGGTCGATAACTCGACTGGAAATCCATAGGTGTCGTAAAGTGTAAATAGTTCGACGCCTGTTAATCCATCTACCACAAATTTACTCATTTGCTGCAAACCTTTTCGAAGCGTCTGACGGAACACTTTTTCTTCTTTCGCAAGTACGGCGATAATCTCTTCGCGCCGCTCAGCCACTTCTGGATAGTCGGCCTCGTAAAGGTCGGCAATCACCGGAACGATTTTCTCAAAGAAGTTTTGCTCGATACCTAGGTCGAACGCAAATCGAATTGCTCGGCGGAGCAAGCGTCGCATGACGTAGCCCTGTTCTTTATTCGCAGGAACACAGCCGTCGGTCGCCAGGAACGTTGCCGCTCGCAGATGGTCGGCGATAACGCGCATACTCGAGGTATGGCTGTCGTAGTTTTTACCGCTCAGCTCTTGAAGCGTCTCTATAATCGGCCACATAACACTTATTCGGAAAACGTCAGGGTTGTTAATCTTGGCGGCAGCGATTCTCTCCAAGCCTGAACCATGATCAATGTTAGGCTTTTCAAGTGGCTCAAACTTACCCTCGGCCACTTTACGGTAGGCCATAAAGACATTGTTGCCGATCTCCATAAATCGGCCGCAGTCACAGTTCGGGTGGCAGTGCTCACCGTAGCTTGGGTCGTGAGGTATGCCAAAATCATAAAACATCTCACTGTCAGGGCCGCAAGGGTCGCCTACCGGCGTCGTCTCTGGCTTACCGTTACGACTCCACCAGTTCTTACTGCCGTCGTAATAGAAAATCCGCTCGCCGTCTTTCATGCCGCGGCCGTAGCCGGCTTCTTCAGAGCCAATCTCAGCCTCTCCAGCGCTAAGCCCGTTTGCCTCAAAAAGTCGACGCCAGACAGCCGCTGCATCGGTATCTTTTTCGATACCATACTCCGGCGCCCCAATAAAACAAGTAACGTATACTCGACTCATATCAAGTTCAACCACCGAACTCAGCCACTCAAATATCCATTCTATCTGTTGCTCTTTGAAGTAGTCTCCCATACTCCAGTTACCAAGCATCTCAAAGAAAGTGGTGTGGCGATTGTCACCAACGTCGTCAATGTCCTGCGCCCGCAAACATGTCTGACTGTCCGCAATTCGAACACCTTGTGGGTGCGGCTCACCCAGCAAATAGGGGATCATCGGCTGCATTCCAGAGCCAGTAAAAAGCGTCGATGGGTCGTCCTTCAAAACCAACGGTGCCCGCTCAATAATCTTGTGGGCACGTTTTTGAAAAAACTCGAGATACGAGTTGCGGATTTCTTGCGCATTCATCTCTGTTATCATACCACAATCCCTCCGCCGACGCAGACCTCATTGTCATAAATGACCACCGACTGGCCAGGACTAACCGCTCGTTCGGGTGAGTCAAGCTTCAAAACAACCGCTTCACCATCTTGAGATAATGTCGCCGCTATGAGACTTCCCCTATGCCTCACCCGCACCCGACAAGATGCGCCGTCGGGCAGCGGCTGATTTATCCAGTGAAAATCGCTCAGTCGCAACTCATTACGCCACAGCGTCTCGTCATTCAGGTCCGTCGTAACATACACTTCGTTTTTATCCATATCTTTACCCACAACATAGTAGGGGAGACCGCCCCCAACATCGAGTCCGTGGCGTTGTCCGAGTGTATAAAAGATCGCACCGTCGTGTTTCCCGATCTGCCTGCTCGTCCTCTTGTCGATAATTACACCTGGTTCCGTTTCAACATACTGCCCTAGAAATTCCCGGATCCCAATCTGGCCCACAAAGCAAATCCCTTGACTATCTTTTTTGGTGGCCGTATAAAGACCACGATCTTCCGCCATCTTTCGCACCTCTGGCTTTGTATACTCACCCAGCGGAAATAAGGTTTTAGCCAGCGCCTCGCCCGACACTCGATACAAAAAGTACGTCTGGTCTTTATTGGTGTCGGCTGCTTGTAAGAGCTTCCCGTCCGCAACTCTTGCGTAGTGGCCGGTTGCGATCATGTCGGCGCCATCTTCCAGGGCCGTTTCCAAAAAAAGCTTGAACTTCACCTCTTGGTTACACATAATATCTGGGTTTGGTGTCCGACCGCGTCGGTATTCCTCGATCATGTAGCCCACCACCTTCTGGCGATAATCGGTTTCAAAGTCGAAAACTTTAAAATCAATCCCAAGCTGAACAGCAACGCGCTTTGCATCAGCCAAATCTTCCGCCCACGGGCAGCGCATGCCAGGTAAATCTTGCGTCCAATTCTTCATATATACGCCTGTCACGTCATAACCTTGCTCGACCAGCAGAGCAGCTGTCAGGGACGAGTCAACGCCGCCGCTCATGCCAACATAAACCTTCATCACCTGACACCTCCAGCGTGAAAGATCAATATCTTAACCATCTCTCCGCCCGCCAACCACCAACCGCGCGGCGTTAGCCACCACCACCATCCCCAGTCACCGTCTTGAATCAGTGGGTAGTTGCGAACGGTTACATCGCCAGCTCTTTTATCGAACTCCAAGCTTGCCCGCCTTTGGTGGTAGCCGGAAGTAACCAGGATAACGTTAGTGAATCCCTTCTCCTCGAAAATAGTTTTCACCTTCTCTGCATTTTGCTGCGTCGTCTCGGCTTCTTCGTCGATCAAGATTGCCGCGGCTGGCACACCTCTCTTCAGCGCAAACTCTTTCATGGCAGCCGCATTACTTGGTCCAGACTTGTCTCTAGCAGCGCCTGACAATACAAGCGTTTCCGCCCAACCATTTTCATAAAGCTCGATTCCAGCTTCGGTTCGAGCATTGGTATTGCCTCCGCTTACCACTACAATAGCATCCGCCTTTTGGCATTCTGTTCCCTCAACAGGCGCTTCACGACAACCAAGAAAGTCATTTGGCTGAAGATACAGCGATGCAAAAATAATAAAGCCCACAAATATGATCCCCAATCCTATCAACCATCTCATTGCGCGCGTCCTAGTCTATCGTACTCAGCTCGAATCGTCTTGATAATCTTATCAATCGCCTGAGGTACATTATATTCAGTCGTCAAATGACCGAAGGTTAAGCGCAAGCTACCATCAGCCAGCTCCACCGGAAGACCGATGGCATCAAGAACATGAGAACGAGTACCTTTATTGGCAGCGCAAGCACTACCGGTTGCCACGTAAATATGCTCCGCTTCGAGCGCAAAGATCAATCGTTCAGCGTCAATAGCAGGAAATGAAATATGAAGATGACCAGCCAAACGATGCTTTTGATGACCAGAGACGACAGCTTCCGGAAAAGCCTCCATTAATCGACGCTGAGCTTCATCGCGCAAGGCGCGTATTCGCTCTGTTTCATAGTTCCTGTGCTCGATCATCAGTTCCATAGCCTTAGCAAACCCAACTACACCAGCCACGTTTTCGGTACCACTTCTTAGACCACGCTCTTGCCCGCCGCCTGTTATCTCTGGCGCAAGCGAAACTTCGCTTGAAGCCCAAAGAAGGCCCATTTGTTTTGGACCATAGATTTTAGCGCTATTTAAAGTTAGGAGGTCGACACCCAGTCGCGACACATTAACATCTAGCTGACCGACGCCCTGCGAGGCGTCGCTATGAAGAAATAGGGGAGTGGTATCCCCCGACTCCCGCCGGTTCGATCGCTCCTCACCTATCATTTCAGCGATTCGGCGAAGCGGCTGAACAGTACCGATCTCGTTATTGGCAAGTGCAACGCTAACAAGTCTGGTATCTGGTCGAATCGCCGCGCGAAGCGCCTCTAAGTCAACTAAACCCTTTTCATTAACCGGCACAATAGTCACATCGCCCTGCTTTGCGGTGTTTAAAACCGCGTGGTGCTCTATGGACGTAGTCACAACATGACCGCCGACACCGCGAATCGCCAAATTAATCGATTCGGTCGCCCCTGCAGTTATAACTATATCTGCAGCGCTGGCGCCAATCGCTCGAGCCAAATTATGTTTAGCTTCTTCATAAACTCGTCTAACCCCTACTGCTGGCGCGTACGGAGAGGACGGATTAAAAAAGGCATCAAAAAGGTACGGCTCCATCGCCTTTTGGACCTTCGGGTCAACTGGCGTGGCCGCTGCATGGTCAAAGTAAACCATTTCTGTGCTCATCTCTTAAGTATACCAAGCGATGGCCATCTCTGGCTATGCAGCCAGCCTGTACCCGTCACGGCTCCCGGAGTAGAGTTCTTTCTTGATATAATCTCGGTATAGTTCAACCGCTGTCAAGAATCGCTCTAGCTCGTCATTGCTCAGATCGTATTCGCGACCCTCCACCAGCTTGTGAACGCTGTTGTCGCGGATCTGGATGCGTATAACTGTCTGTATATCACCTTCTGCCGTACGCTGGACGCGCTCAAAGAACCAATCTCCGACATGGTACCAAAACCGTTGACGGACAACTGAATCGTCTCGTTTGAATATACGACCCCCAATATTACTCTCTTCTTCGACAAGTCGATCTTCGAACAGCATGGGCTTCGAAATAAATTTGCTTAAAAAACGTGCCATTGTCATGTCTGGTACTGCCTTCCTGCCGCCCTAGCGCGCATATCTTCAATATCCCGCTCTATTTCCTTGTAGGGGGCAAACTGGGCATCCCTCGGCTCTGCTTCTTGAGTCAAAACCAAATCAGAGCGAGGTATTTCTTCGCTTAAAAATTCGTTGCTGGTGGGAATATTATATTGTCCGTTCATCACAAAAAGGCCCTTTGGCCCATATAAGTTTATTTAGTTATTTGTTTTAAGATCGCGTATAGAGCCTCAAGGCGTTCTGAGTCGTCGCGTTGGCGATTTCTTCAAAAGAAATACCGCGACGTTTGGCATGATATTCCGCCACTTGACGTACATACGCTGGCTCATTTACCTTACCACGAAAAGGGTTAGGCGTCAAGAAGGGGGCGTCGGTCTCGAGCAAAAGCCTATCCAGCGGAATAGCATCAAAAATAGCCTGTTGCGCCTCGTTTTTTGTAAAAGTGCTGATGCCGTTAACGCCAATGTACAACCCTTCGGCTAAAGCTTTTTGTAGATTCTCCATAGAGTCAGTAAAACTATGCAACTCCCCTCTAATGCCCTTAAACTTATGAAAAATCGGCCAAAAATCGTCAAATGCATCGCGCACATGAAACGCTATTGGCAAATCGTTCTCAAGAGCGATTTCTATCTGGGCTTCAAGAGCGGCCAACTGGGTCTTGCGATCGCTGTATTCGTAGTAGTAATCGAGACCGATCTCTCCTACGCCTATAACGCCCGGCCTCTTGGCAAGCTCTGCAATCGCCGCATAACCATCCTTGGTGTCGTGAGGGTGGACACCGACTATAGCGCTCACCTCTTGATGCTTGGACGCGAATTCGACCGCCAGACGCGAGCTTTCCTGGCTAGTTCCGACGCAGTATATCTGATGAACAGCCGCCTGATGCGCCCGCTCAATCACTTCGTCAACAGGAAGCGAATAGTCGGCCTCGTGTATGTGGCAGTGCGTATCAACCAGCGACATTACTGTGCCTTTACGTTCGGGTCGGCAGTGTGCAAATATTTCTTTGGGAAACTTACACCCTCAGCAGGCTTTACTACACCTGAATCAAACGTCTGATGTATAAGTGCAGCCGTGTCTGGGAGGAAAGGCACCAGCAAATCGCCTATCTGAAGTAGTGCGCCAGCACAGTGCGCCAGTATCTCACCCAAATGACCCTCAGCCTCAGCGTCCTGTCCGAGCCTTTTGGCTACTTCCCACGGCTTAACGTGGTCAATATACTGGTTTAGGCTACGGACTTTGTCCCAAACTTCGTCAAAAGCCCGGTTAAACTCTAGTGCCTCCATAGCCTCGTGATAAGCCGTCATGTCGTGCTCTGTCTGCGGCGACTCACCTATAACGCCAGCCTGGTAACGCGTTATCATCCCCGCAACCCGCTGGATCAAGTTACCTAAATCATTTGCTAGCTCACCGTTATAAGCCGCCTCAAACTTCTCCCAAGTAAAGTCGCCATCTTCCAGCGTCGGAATGTGTCTTGAAAAGAAGTACCTAAAAGCATCAAGCCCGTAGCTGTCGATGATTTCATTAGGGTCAACGACATTACCAACCGTTTTGCTAATCTTCGCGCCGCCGATGTTTATAAATCCATGTACTAAAAGCTTCTTCGGCAACTGAAGACCAATCCCTAGCAGCATCGCCGGCCAGATCCCGGCGTGGAAACGAAGAATATCTTTGCCAATAACCTGCACGTCGGCTGGCCAGTATTCTTTCCACGCGGGGTTGTTTGGATAGCCAAGTATCGTGATATAGTTCGCCAAAGCATCGATCCAAACATACATAACCTGCTCTGGGTCGCCAGGCACTGGGACACCCCAACTAAGGCTCTTCTTTGGCCGCGATATACTTACATCGTGAAGGCCGTCCTTGATGAGTTCTAGGAATTCATTTTTACGAAACTCTGGCACTATCTGCATAGTTCCATCTGTAAGCGCTGCTTTAATTTTGTCTGTAAAGGCACTGGTCTTAAAGAAATAGTTCTCCTCACTAACCTGCTGGTATGGCGTTTGATGGTCGTTACAGATACCACCCGTCTCTTGAACCTCTTTGTCTGTGTAAAAGGCCTCACAACCGACACAATACCAACCAGAATAATTGGCTTTATAAATATACGGTTGAAGCTGCTGCCAAATATATTGGACAGACTGCTGATGCTCTGGACTGGTAGTCCTAACGAAGTCCGTATACTGCGCGCCCACCTTCTTCATGAGCTGCTCAAAGCTTCCGACCATTGAGTCGGTGTATGCCTGGGGAGTCACGCCCTGCGCAGCTGCTTTGGCGGCTATCTTGTTTCCGTGCTCATCAGTCCCAACCTGGAATCGCACCTCACGTCCGTTTTGACGTTGATAGCGCGTCCAGATATCAGCTATAAGATAGTCTAGCGCATTACCGATGTGAGGCGCGGCGTTAACATACGGTATCGCCGTCGTGATATAAAACTTTTTCTGTGGCTGTTCCATTTTACCTATTGTAACAGAGAACGGGCGAAGATCGCACCGGTTTATAGCGCCCCTGTTTCGTAAAGTCGGTCGACCTGGCTGTCAGATATAGCACGATCGAAAATGCGCACATCATCGATACTCCCTTTTATACACTCGCCTCCGACAGAGGAATAACAGCCCACATACGAGTAGGGTCCGACGGAGTTCAGCCCGCCAAATGTACTCGGTGTCGTCACGTTCGCTCCGTTTAGATAAAACTTTATTGAGGTCCCAGACCATGTAACCACTAAATAATGCCACGTGTTATTGGGAGCATTAGTTGCTCCTATAATAGGGCCGGCACCCATATACGTGTGCAAGTCGCCAGCAGGCGTTGTTCTTATATATACCCTGCTCGCATCCACTGTTTGTGGGTGTGAGAATATATACCAACCTCCAGCTGATGTGGGTTGTGGCGAAATTGGCCTAAACCAAAGACTCACCGTGCCCTCGCTAGTGCTGTGGGCTGCTGGTATGCGAATATATTGTCCTGCACCACTAAAAGAATAGGCGCTGTTCGTCTGTTCGTTCTGTCCAGTTGTTGGCACTGCGCTGTTGAAAACCGCGCCGTGATAGCCGTTGCCGCTTGAATCCTGAACGTTACCATTCAATTTCCACCAGCCTACTATTTTCCCACCCGAGCCGCCAGCTGCGACTGACGCGTCTAGTGCTTCACACGCCCCTCCTTCAGAAGCAACTCGTAGTGCATCGTCGAGCGAGCGATGGCTTGTGGTTTGCGGATTATACGCTCGAATACAATAGTAATTTGCTTGAGAAACGACATCAATGATATTCCCCTCAGTCGGAGTGAAACGAATATTGTCATTCGCAGACCCTTCTGAGTACCATTCAACTGCCGTACCATACACGCCGGAATTCTTAGACCCATATCGAGCAACCTCGCTAGAGACCGCTTCCAAATCAGACAAAAGTGACTTTTCTCGGACATCGTTCGTTATGCCTTGATAAGCAACGGTACCGACCGCTGCGACAATACCAACGACGATAATAATCACGAGTAGTTCGACTATGGTAAACCCAGAACGAAGAGTGTTTCGCATAGGGTTATTGTAGCACAAGCACTATGGGCGAAGCTGATCGACGAGCCGCTTCCAGTCTTCGATCGAGAGCTCCTCGGCGCGCGCATCCGGGTCTATACCAGCCTTAGTTATCACGCGCTCCGAATCGGATTTCTCCAGATGAAACCCGCTGGCCAAACTGCTTTTGAGCTTCTTGCGCTTGGCCGAAAAACCCGCTTTTACGACCCGGAAAAACAAACGCTCATCTTCTCTCGAAACGAGAAGTTCCGACCGCATGTTCATAATAACCACCTGGCTATCAACTTTTGGTGGTGGGGTAAAAAACTCCGCAGGCACCACGTCACCAAGGGTCACATCGGCGTATAACTGTGCGCTCACTGCCAATATGCTCAGATCACCAGGCTTAGCAGCAAGACGTTGCGCCACCTCTTTCTGAACGAGCAGTACGATCCGCTTCGGCGGGTTGGTAGAGGTCGTCAATAACTGAACTATCTTGGAAGTAATGTAGTAGGGGACGTTAGCAACAACAACGTAGCCTTTTGGCAGCGTCGTAAGGTCAAATTCAAGAACGTCGCCCTTAACGACCTCTAGGTTCTTGCCAGGGAACTGACCAGGTAACTTCCTGGCGAGGTCGCCGTCTAGCTCCACCGCCACTACCCTTTCCGCTCGTCGCAAGAGCTCGCTCGTAAGGGTACCGAGTCCTGGCCCGATTTCGAGCACCGTATCCGTGGTATCAATGCTAGCGCTATCAGCTATGTTGCCCAAGACGTCACGGTCAGTTAGCCAATGTTGCCCAAGTGATTTTTTCGTCGGCATTAGCGGTACCTGGCGAGTATCGAGTAAGCGTATTGGATACGTCGGTCTTCCATACATAAACCGCAGCGTTCATACTTATTTTGAAACGCAACCGTAGCGGCTTCGACCGTTTTAGCCGCCTTTACCGCTCGATAAGCGATCCCCTCGGTGGTCTTAAATTCGTGCATTATAAACTCTAGTTGCGTTGTTATGTTAAATGGGTCAGGTCGAGACAACAGATTAGCCCGCCTGTTGCCAAGCCATTGAGCAATACCCAGCCCACCAGGTACGTCTGTGGTACTAAACTTGTGTTCTTGTGCTAGGTTCCCCATAATTCCGGCAGTTTGTTCAGCGGTAAAGCCCTGAGATCTAAAGAAATCCCAGGCAATGGCCTCGTTCTCAGTAGGAGAGGTCAGGCTAGACATCACACCGACAACCTCAACTTGGGCCACTGGCTTCTTGGAAACTATCGACACGATTTGCTTTCTAGATACTTCTTTACCATTTTCAATATGTATCTCGTACGAAACAGTCCTTAGACCATTCACGCCCTTGGTGCGAACCTCCCTGTAGCTAGCCAGTCGATCGGCGTCGTATATACGCTCAATCGAAAACGTCACCGCCTCCTCCACCGTTATAGTTTGCTTGCCCTCGCGCCAAACTTTGACATCCATGCCCTGGGTCACTGGCGTATCGGCACTAGGGTGCGTCCGGTCACTGTCAGATAAAACAATGCCTTTCTCGGCCAGCAACTGAGCGACGGTCATAGCCTGGGTGCGCACCAGAGTCTCTTTCCCAAATAAGTTCACTGACAACAATACGGCGCGCTGGATTTTGAGCTGAAGTCCGGCGCCATCACCTAGGATGTCGTCGCTACGGCCCAAAACAGTTATATCTTCAGGATAGAGTTCGATTCCGGCATCTTTGGCGATACTCTCAGCTGTTTGGTGCGGCGTGACGACTCTCTGTCTAGTAGAACCGTCGATCACCACCACTGGTCGAGCTCGGTAAATATTGACATTATAGTCAGTCGCCACAAGCGTTTCACTTAGCGCCGGCTCGACTTTGTCACGTGAATCAATCGCAAATCCCTCTTGCTCGAGAGCCTCGCCAACGGTTTCAGCTTTACTCAAAAAGGTGAACGCCTCACCTCTATCATATACGGTTATAAGCCGCCCAGAGTCGCCCTCAGCACTAACAGTCCTATTAGATAGATTTTCAACTAAAAGAATGCCGAGGCCAAATACGATGGCTACGACCAAAATGCTGACGATTTTTATACTGGAACGACGTTGTCGAACTCTCATGAATTAATTAGACCCCCTCGCAGTTGCCTTCATTTAATTTTAGCACAAAAAACGCTACAGCTTTTGAAGCTGAGCGTATTCAGCATTAAGCTTCTTAGTCTGTCCACTTATAAAGGCGATGGTAACCGCCATACCGTCGATATCGATGATTTCACCATCACCAAAAGCCGTCGAGCGTACTCTATCGCCGACTTCAAAGCCAAGCTCGTCACTGTAAAACACCTCCTGTTGACGTGCACCGAGAAGCTGCGGCTCTTGCGATAGATGCGATATCTGGCTGCCCATATCTTCAATAAATCGCGACGGTGTATTGTAAGCCCGTTGACCGAACTGTAGACGGCTATAGGAGTAGCTTATATGAAGCTCCTGCCGAGCCCGAGTCATACCAACGTAGCAAAGCCGCCGCTCCTCTTCAAGTTCGGCAGGGTCCGACTCGAACGCCCTGACATGAGGTAATATACCTTCTTCCATAGCTATCATGAACACTACAGGAAACTCCAAACCTTTGGCGGCGTGTAAAGTCATTAGGGTGACAGCGTCATCGTTAACTGACGAGTCAGCACTAGACATCAGCGCTACTTCTTCTAGGAACTCGGTGAGCGAAGCAAACTGCTGACTGTCGGCCACCAAAACTCCCAAGTTCTCCTCGCGCGACTCAGCTTGTGGCGTCCCATCAAGTATGTACTGGCGATAGCCTGTTTTCTGAATAACCTGTTCGATTATATAGGTAGGCGTGCGGTCCTCGATCATTTCTCGTAGCTCTTTAAGGGTGAAGCCCAGGCTCACCAGTCCTTTTTTAGCTTTTCCGACAACCACCGACTCACTATCTAGTAGTGTGAGCGCCTCAATAATGTCTTCTGGCCGGCCAGACTGCCAAGCCAAGAACTTCTCTAAACTAGCCGCCCCAACTCCTCGGCCCGGTATGTTGGCTATCCTCGTGAAACTCATCCGATCGTTCGGCTGGTAAAGCAGTTTCAAGTACGCCACCACATCTTTAATTTCCTTACGGTCATAAAAACGGACACCGCCGACAACCTGATATGGAACCCTCGACTGTAAAAAGGCTCTTTCTAGCGAAAAGCTAAGAGAGTTTAACCGGTAAAGTACGGCGAAATCACTAAAGCGACGAGCGCCTATGGCTACCTGGGTGGCGATGCGCTCCGCCACCAGTCTAGCCTCCTCAGCGTCGTCATACGCTCCCTGAACCTGAACAGGAAAGCCCGTCTCGCCATCGGTCCACAACTTCTTGTCACTGCGCTGATTGTTTTTAGTAATAACTTCATTGGCAGCATCGAGAATACTCCCAGTGCTACGATAGTTCTGCTCTAACTTGACTACTTTTGTTCCAGGAAAATCACGTTCAAAATTTAAAATGTTGGTAAAATCTGCCCCCCGCCAGCTGTAAATAGACTGCCAGTCATCGCCAACCACGCAGATGTTGCGGTCGTCGTTAACCAGTAGTGTAACTAGCTGATACTGCGCAGCGTTTGTATCCTGATACTCGTCAATCATAATATGCTGGAAAAACTGACGCCAATGAGCTCGAACCTCTTTTTGCTCTCGCAACAGTCTAGCTGCTTCCAGTAGAAGATCGTCAAAATCAAGCGCATGCGCCTCTTTGCGGCGCGATTCGTAGGCCTCGTAAATCTTGGCGACGTTTTTTTCAAACGGCGCCGCTGCGTTCGCGAGATAGTCAGCGGGGGACTGCAGTTTATTTTTAGCTGACGAAATCGCCCCACTCACCGCCGACGCTTTCATCTCCCTATCGCTTATAGATAGTTGTTTCATAACCTGTTTTACCAGACCCTTGCGGTCATCTTCGTCATAAATCACGAAGTTCGACGGTACACCAATAGCCTTGCCGTCAATCCTAAGCAAACGAACACAAATGCTGTGAAACGTGCCCATCCATGGCATAAACTGCCGATTATTTGCCTGCCCCAGCAAATGCGCTAGTCGCTCGCGCATCTCTCGGGCCGCTTTGTTGGTAAAAGTTACCGCCAAGATACGATTAACAGGAACCTTACCCTCGATCGCTAGATATGCGATACGGTGAGTCAAAGTCTTGGTCTTACCGCTTCCCGCACCAGCCAGAATCAAAACTGGACCAGACGTGGTCGAAACAGCATCTTTTTGTGCTGGGTTCAGTCCCTCTAGGATGTTCATTACTATCTATTATAGACCACTAGAGCTGTGGCAGGACATAGAAATACACTCCCGCACCAACCGCGGCACCAAGGATAGCCAAAAGAACTATCCAAAGAACTACCCAAAGGCCGGAACGCTTTTTGGGCAATGCGCCCATAGGAGGGTGAGAAATTTCGGCATCGTAAACAGTGGTAGCAGCAGGTTCAGAGGCGATACTCATACTATGGCTTTCGGCCATAGCCACCGACGGCGCAGTATCTGGCTCCACATCAGGCTGCGGTTGAGCTTCGACTGTCGCCTCTAATAGAGGTGTGTCTTCAACCCCTTCAAGCAACTCCTGCTCGAGAGGTGCACCAAGCGGTCTTTTTTCAACGACAGCATCAGGTATAAAAGGTGAATCTTGTGGCGCAGCCTCGTTGATAGCTTGAGTTGCCTCTGGTTGGATCACGGCGGGCTTCTCTATTGGCACTTCTGGTGCCGTCGAAACTGGAACGGTCGGACGAGCGGAAGTCCGCATATCGGCCGAAGGATGCATGACATCCATAAAACGCCCCGAGCTACGACGTGCCGCCGGGGAAGGCGTCTCTGTCCGAGCCGGAACGGGTGAGGGTAGGGGAGTCTGAGAGGGGAGTGGTTCAGGAGTTGTGACCGGCGCCTCTGGCACGTCGCTCCCCTTCCCTGGTTCATTCGGGGTTAGCGCAGAGCTTACGGCGCGATCTAGTTCTTCAAAATCAAATTCTTTCATCTTCCCACCTTTTCCTATTTTTTGTCACTTTCAAATGCCTTCTCGACGATATCAGCAAAGACGTTGGCGTCAAGACTGGCGCCACCTAACAATAGACCGTCTACCTCTGGTAGCGAAAGATAGTCCCCAGCGCTTTCACTCGACACACTACCGCCATATAATATCCTTACCTCTTCCGATACTTTCGCCCCAAATAAATGCTTTAACTGCCCCCGAATAGATCGCACAGCACTCGCTACATCTGTCGGCAAGGCTGGATTACCGTTTCCTATGGCCCAGACTGGCTCGTAGGCGATGACAATATCTGAGACCTCTTCACTTGTCACATTAGCGAGGCCGCCGATCAGCTGATCATGTAAAATATCCTGAGTTTCCCCTGCCGCTCGCTCGCCTGCAGTCTCTCCGACGCATAGTACAGGTGTTATATTGTTTCGGATAGCCGCCTGAACCTTTGCCCTGGTATCTTTGTCGTTTTCATGAAAAATGTGTCGCCTCTCAGAATGACCGATGAGGCCATAGGAAACTATACCCCTAAGCTGGGTAGCAGAGACTTCTCCGGTGAAGGCACCAAAATCGCGCCAGTAAAAGTTCTGGGCTGCCAACTTAAACTGTCTTTGGTTAACCTGCAAGCTAAGCGTCTGAATGGCTAGCATGGTAGGAGCCAGCACCACATCGACATTTCGATGAGTTTTCACCACCTTCTCGAGTTTGTGAAGATACAAGCTAGCCTCATGGACATTTAAGTTCATCTTCCAGTTGCCGATAATAAGTTTCTTGTCTCGAGCCACTATCTGTTACCGCCTAAGCTTATTCATTTCATATTGTAGTCTATTTTGGCGCGTCCAGCAAACACTCTATGCCTGGAAGTTTTTTACCTGCCATCAGTTCGAGTGAGGCGCCGCCGCCGGTCGATAAGTGCGTAAAGCCTTTTTCGTCTCCGTCACTCCATTTCAGGACAAAATCAGCCGTATCCCCACCTCCGATAATTGAGTCTGTTTCAGGCTGAGACGCCAGCGCCAAAGCCACCCTAGCCGAGCCGTGTGCAAATTCCGGTAGCTCCGCAAAGCCCAAAGTTCCGTTCCAAATAACTGTTTTAGCCTTTTTTATCTCCTCGACAAATCGCTCTACCGACGCATCACCGATATCAAGCGCTTTATCACCTGGAGCAACGCTGCCGAGCTTAACGTTGTGCCGCTTGGCCGATTCGGTCGGTTCTTTCGCTACGGCCACATCGGTTGGAAGAACAATGAAATCTTCCACGCTAGCCTCATCCTTTTGGTTGGCAGTGATGTAGATATCGTCAAGCACCGAACCCTGGCCCTTCTCTCTGACGCTCGCGCCCATTTTGTAGCCTTTGTACTCCAAAAATGTGTTGGCCATTGCGCCACCAACCAACACCTTGTCTGCTATCTCCACAAACCGCTTAATAACCCCGATCTTGTCGCTTATCTTAGCGCCACCAATAATAGCCAGTAGTGGCCGCCTAGGCTTTTCTATGGCATTAGTAATCTTGTTATACTCTTTCTCAAGAAGTAGGCCGGCCACGCTCGGTATGTAGTTTGTTATCGCCACAGTACTAGCGTGCGCCCTGTGAACAACCCCGAAACCGTCTTGAACAAACAGTCGCGCCCCTGTCGCCTCAGCGATTTTGCGAGCAAAAGCTTGGCTATTCTTCTCTTCCTCCTCGTAAAAGCGCAGGTTTTCTAGTAGTGTAACGCTACTCATGGGTGCCTTTTTTACCGCTACCTTAACTTTGTCGCCGATACAGTCCTCGACAAAAGTAACCTTGCGCTCCAGCAGCTCAGCCAGTCTCTCCCCCACCACCTCAAGGCTAAAGCTGGCGTCGCGACCTTTAGGGCGGCCCAAGTGACTGATTATTACTACCCGAGCACCTCTTTTTAACAGGTACCGAAGCGTTGGTAAGCTAGCTCTAATCCGAAAATCATCACTAATCTGGCCGTCCCTAAGTGGCACATTGTAATCAGCCCGAACCAGCACCGTTCTTCGGTCAACCGCGATATCTCTGATCGTACGTTTCGCTAAACTCATCCCACCCTTTATCTTCGTTATATTTATTGGTGACCTCACGGAGAATCGAACTCCGATTGCCAGGATGAAAACCTGGTGTCCTAACCGTTAGACGATGAGGCCAACAATAGAAATAACCAAGCTACCCACGCGTATTTCTGCGGCTATTATACAAAAAAATACCCCGTTTGACTAGGGGTGTTGTCACCCGCCGGGCCGCCAGTGGTTGCTGGCGGTCCCCGGCCGGGTAAAGTGGCTATTGTGGCAACATGATCTGAATGTACTTCTCGACCTTGTCAGAGAGGGTGCCGGTACTGAAATGACTGTCGGCATTGACGATCAGCTCGACGACACCCAGTGCTATGTCGCGTTGCTCCCGGGGTTCAGCGTTGACACTAGCGATCATCCCGCACATGTCATCGTCCGCCTTTTCAAGAAGTTGCAACGCAACCCAATCAAGTCGTCCACCCTCACCCGCGACATCCACGCACCTTTGCGCCTGCTCGGGGTGATTGGCAGCAAGGCAAATAGCTAGCTGCTGTATGACAAGTTCTCGTGAATCAGCTGGCGCTGAAATACTAGGCGACATAATATTGCCTTCCACTCAAGTGCAGTCCTCATTGACTCGTGCCCGCCCGGTTGAGCGATCAACGCGGCTACAAAGCAGCCTGCACTTACGCGGAACTATACTCCCCCTTCGCGCTCATGTCAAAGGCGCTATATATAGTACTTGTGCTTTCCCGTCATAATGGTATAAAGCATTGACATTTTAAGCAATTTGTGATAATATCAGATAGTCATTCACAGGTGGAGACGTGAGAACTCTACCGGGGTGAGGAGGTCGTTAACAAGTCAGATCATTACAGTGCATGTCCTATGCACTGAATAGTTATTGCATTGCTTTTCTCTTTTCAGAGAGGGCAGCTCGTCAGTCTATCGTCTCGACAGGTTGACGTGCTGCTCTCCCTATGTGGGCAGCAGGGACATTCGTCCCGTAACAGTACTCGTACTGAGCGGGATCGTCCCGCCCACTGATTGGAGGAAACCATGACTACAGCCCGCACCACTAAAGGCGCTACCCCCAAGCAGCTCACCTATGAGGAAGTCTCGAAGGCCGAAGCAGCGAGAATCGAAGCTCGCCTCAAGTCCATCGACGCAAAGCGTCGCAAGGACAACGACGAGGAAGCAAGGCTGCTCGAGCGGTACAAGCAGATTCCGAAAGAATTCCGTTCCGGCAGCACAGTCCAACTGAGGACAAAGCGTCAGACTCGGGGCGCAACAACCATTGCGAAGCCCGTCAAGACCGTTTTGTCCTTCGTGCAGCTCGGTGGAGACACCGTTTCAACGATCGCCCACGTCACCGCAGGGCTTTTGTTGGGTGTTATCATCGGATGGTTGTTCGCCTTTAAACTAGGGGGCGTTCCAATCTTCGGCATGCCATTCTTGCTGAAATTCGCTCTCTTCCTCTTCCTCACTATCGCGGGTGGAGTGATTGGATACAAGATAGCGATAAACGGAAAGACCACTACCTAAGGATACGACATGAGTAAAAGCATCAGCACCACAAGACTTGTGGGTTTGGTTGCCGTTGTGCTTGTGATCGTTTTCGGTTTATCCGCTACAATCACAGCATTGAAGGCACCAGACAGTTCACACTCTAAGGCCGGCTCGACAGTTTCGGTTTTGCCGAAATCGTCGCAAGAGCCTGAGAGTCTGGATGTCGCTCTCGAGCAGTGTCGCATCGCGGCAATTGTTAACTACGTCGAGGAAGTCAAAGGGCTGAAGCCTGGCGACTATGTCATAGGCGAGGAAAACCTCGACAAAACTCTCCCCGGGTTCATCCGGGCAGGAGAGAACAGCTACAACCGCGGCGGTCAAGTTGCAGAAACGCGCGATCAACTCGCGGCGGTTTTTGCATCCGATGACCCAGCCATGGTTAAAGTAGTCGAGGCAGAGGTTCGAAAGTTCCAAGACCAGTTCCCCAGGGAGCAGGTCTTGAACGTCGAGAACCGTGAAGTTGTCCAGTACCTCATCCCCTCCATCGTGGAGGGCAACACCGGCCTGGACGACAACGGGAATCAGGTTTCAAGCGGCGACACAGAAAGTGACGTTGGAGACGCCGAGTGGCTCTTCATCGACACCGACGGCTGTGTCGTTCCGACGGCAAACTTCGACTCGATGGGGGAACCCGTCGATCCGAGTACGCCCGAAGACCAGAAGCCAGTCGGATCAATCCGGGTGGCTTGCTTGAACCCGAACGACGGGCTCACGCCCAAAAAGCCAGAAGAATCGACGGCCCGCAACCCTGCGGTCCCCGACTGGATCAAGGACGAGCCCACCGGTGGCAATCACTCCGTCAACAACAACGACGGAGCGACGGACCCGCGTGGACTTCAGGTAAACCCCGAGGCTGACGCCAACAAAGCCGCCGAGGACGCTGCGAAAGCAGCCGAAAAAGAGCAGCTTGAAAAGGAGCAGGCCGAGGAAGAGGCTAAAGAAACTGGTGGTGGTGTCGTTGATACCAACCAAGAAAACACCCCAGTTTCACCACCGCCTCCCAGTTGGTGAACTGTGGCAGGGCGTTAGGCTTTCGAGCTTAGCGCCCTGCCCTGTGGCAAAAAGCGATAGCTATACAGAACGCGAGAAGTCAACTTTTTGACTCGGACATGCACATTGTAATGATCTGATTTGTTATAAGTTAACAATTTGGCGACAATACCACCCTACACTAAATTAGTTTTTTATTTAATTATTTAATAATTTGATTCTCCCTGCGAGAAGAATCAAGATCGGAGAGCCCTATGAGTACTTTTAAATCACTCATTCGACGTGCTCCCAAGCGATTCGCTGCACTTGTTGCAATGGTCACTGCTGCAATAATTGTACCTGCAGTTGTGTTCGCCTGGGGACCAGACCGCCCAACGTTTACGATTGAGCAGCCTGCCGGACACGTCACCTTCAACTCAATTACCAACAACCCTAACTATGGTGACGAACGAAACTTCGTAACCATCAAAGATGCTGCCAACCAAAACGCCGGTGGCTGGACAGACAGCATCAACGTTCAGAACGGTAAAGAATACTACGTTCGTATGTACGTTCACAACAACGCTGCGGAAAACCTCAACCTTGTTGCTGAAAACGTTACGGCTAAATTCAACCTTCCTGATCATGAAGCAAAGCGAATCCAGATAGACGGATATCTTTCTGCAAGCAACTCGACTCCAAGTAATATTTGGGACCAGGCTGTATTCACTGCCGACTCTAACTTCAAGCTTGACTTCGTCTCTGGTTCAGCCCAGTACACCAACAACATGTTCCCACAAGGCATAAGCCTAGGTAACAACGTTATCGGCGACGGTGCGACCCTTGGATACGACCAGCTTGACGGTAAAATCCCAGGCTGTTTCAAGTACGACGGATTTGTAACGTTCAAAGTTAAGGCTGTAACAAGCGACTTTGAAGTGAAGAAGACTGTTCGTATGAACGACACAGAGGACAAGACTTTCAAAGAAAGTGTTGACGCCAAAGCTGGCGACAAAGTAGATTTCCAGATTTACTTTAAAAACACTGGTGGAACTCAGCTGAAAGACGTAGCCATCAAGGACACCCTACCAAAGGGCCTTAGCTACGTGCCAGGCACTACTTACCTACACAACTCTGGCGGCACTCGCCAAGTTGCCGACGGTATCACTGCAGGCGGCCTGATTATAGGCGGCTACCTACCGGGTGGCGACGCCTACATCAAGTTCACCGCGAAGGTTGATGATGCTGACAAGCTCCCAATCTGTGGACCAAACACTCTTAAGAACATTGCGAAGGCTACAACCTCAACAGGTTCTAAAGAGGATGACGCATCAGTGAAAGTCACTAAAGAATGTGACGAAACCGATATATCAGTCTGTGAACTTAAGACTTCAAAGATCATAACGATCAACGAAGCTGATTTCGACAGCAAGAAGCACTCTAAGGACCTGGGCGACTGTGTGTCGCTCCCAGAGACTGGACCTGCTGAAGGTATTGTCGCCATCCTCGGACTTGGTGCCGTTGTTGCTAGCGCTGCTTACTACATCGCCAGTCGACGCGCCCTAAGCCGTTAAGAGTCTGACCGCTCCGCCCATAAGGACTGAAGCGAATTCAGACCAGCCAGCCCCGCCTGAAACATGGCGGGGTTTTTGGTATACTAAAAGTATGGCAAACAAGCAAAAAAAGAAGCGTAACAAACCTTATACCGGCGAGGACGCCGCTCTTACTAAGCCAAGCGTCACGCGTATCACGGCCGTTCATCGATCCAAGCCAAAGCAGTGGTGGTTCGACAACAAACGAGTCGCCAAACCTATCATTATCACCGGGCTAGTCGTAGCAGCTATCATCTGGTTCGTTTACGAAATGATACGGATCGCTAACGCCGCCTAGCTACTTATCTTTCGGCAGAGGTAGCCTAAAGCCAAAAGTACTTCCCTTGCCCTCAGTTGACTCAAAAATTATCTGCCCGCCATGGTCTTGGACAACCTTCTTAGCCAGGAACAACCCGACGCCAGTACCATCTGGCCGCTGTTGACGAGCATTTGTAGCCCTAAAGAACTTGTTAAACAGACCCGACTGCTCGCTCTTAGGAACACCTATGCCGGTGTCTTTCACCGTTAGCTCCACATCGTGCGCCGCTTTCTTGACAGTCACCGTTATAACGCCGTTCTCTTTAGAATAATAAATCGCGTTATCGGCAAAGTTCATTACCACTTGCTGTATTTTATTTTCATCGATATTTAACAAAGGCAATTTGGTAGGGTGTTTATATTTAAACTTCAGACCGCGCGCACCGGCGCTCTGTTCCAAAGCTTCAAGTTCTCGCGCCACTAGGCGAACAAAATCAACCGGGCGCTTTTCGACTACAAACTTACCAGTCTGAAGTCTAGAAACATTTAGAAAATCACCAATCAATCTTACCATCCGCTCGCTACTGACGAATGCCTCTCGTAGCGTATGCTTCTGTTGCGTCGTCAACTCGCCAAGGTCTCCCTCTAGCAACATCGATATATAACCTTTGATGCTTGTCAAAGGCGTACGCAGCTGATGACTAGCCATGCTGATGAACTCATCCTTGGCTTCATCTAACTTCTGAAGCTGAGCGTTGCTTGCCCGCAACTCTTTGGTAGCTGCGATTATTCGCTGTTCGAGATTATCATTAACATCGCGTACCTCCTGAATAGACAGCGCGTTTTGAATACCTATGACTAATTCACCGGCTACCGTGCCTAATGTGCGAAGGTCGCGCCTGGTGTACTGCGAAGTCCGATGCTCGCCTAAACAAAGAAAACCAATCACAGCATCATCTCGACATAGCGGAACCACTACCGACAGCCGATAACTTACCAGCAATCGTCGTACTGATGTAGCTAGCGATGCATCGCCTACAAAGATAGGCGCCCTAAACGTATCTAGCTCTTCCAAGTCCTGGCGTGACACTTTTCGATAACCCTGCGTACCAGACGATATGTGGCCCCGCTCTCCCTTGTAAACAAACAGTGCGGCCGTTTCACTTTTTAGTGCATTTGCTATCAGACTAACCGTCGATTCTAGTAGCCGCTCAAGTTTAACAGTAGATGTCATAATGCTGTTTAATTGACCGTAAAGCTGCTCCGGCTTATACATGTCTTTATAAAAAAGCCTGTTGGTCAATCTATCAAAGAATCGTTTAGTTGGGTGGAACGAAAGAGCGGTCACAAGTGTTAAGGCGGTGTTTAACAGCGTCTGTTCTATCGGCGAAGCCTTGGAAAACATCTGACCCAGTATGACATTGGCGATCAATAGGTAAATTGCAACCAGTAGCGATAAAGACAGCGCGTAAGCGACCGTTCGGACCACGGCAAACCGAATATCAAACAGACCATGCTTAGCAATCACATAAAATACCGACGAAACCATCACGAATGCGAACACCGGCCCCCAGGCTATCAACTCGTAGTTACCAAATCCTGGCAAGACTAAGTTAAAATATCCGCCACCAGCTATCGAAAAAGCCAACGATGCGGCCAATATTCTACTTTGGCGGCTCCGGGCTCGATTAGTCCGAACCGCATGAACCAGTAATGCCATAAGTCCAACCAGTGTGTATAAGCAGAAAACAATCGCATAAAATAGATAGGCCGGCTGAATAAGCTGGACGTCATTAGTTACACCTATCGACACTCCGCCTATGAATATTCCAGGCAATAAAATCAGAACCGAAACCACCAACCAAGGCACCATTGCCAGTCCCACAACAAAAGGCGAGGTGCGCACCGAAGAATGCATCAAACCAAAAAGCATAAAGCCGTAGCTAATCAAAAGTGCGGCAATGTAATATGTGGTCGCGAACATCTTTGCTAAGTTGGCATCGGAGCTTAGTATGAAAAAGCTGATAAAAATCGCCCAGACTCCGACACTACCCGCAAAAATCATGAACGGCCAACGCGTGGCCGTCTTGGTAGTTCCGTTAAACAACACTATTAGACCTAATGCTATAGACAATATGCCAGCGACTAGTGGCAAGAACGGCACTATAGTCATTTCTTTATTTCCATCACCACATATACTCCATCGGTTGCATGCGTCATAGTCACACTGGCAGTGTCAATCCCTGCCTGGCTAATAATTTCGAGTAGATCCTCCTCAGAACGAAGAAACAAACCCGGCCAACCAACTGCTCGCTGATTAAACTCGCGTTGTGGTCGGTCCGGTAGCATATTTGAAACTATCAAGCTACCGCCCGGCTTAACTAATTGATAGGCTTTGGCAGCAAATTTGACAGCATTCTCTGAGTCTATGTATTCCCAAAGACCGATCGCATCAACCACATCAACCGATTCTCTAGGCAACCCAAACGCCCGTCCATACGATCGTCTAACAACCTTATACTGATCGATCGGGTCACCGTAACGAAAACTCGAGCTTACAATCGCCGCTTCACCAACTAGCTCCTTCGCAAACTCAAGTGACTCAGAGTCAGTATCGTATAGATCCCAGTCAACCGCTTTGCCTAACTCTTTTTCAATCCGCTCAGTGGCGTCAATATTTGGAACTCCAGCACCCGAGCCAAGGCTGACTATGCTTATTTCATCTTCAGGTGAATTTTTAGCAATCTCCACCAGTTGCTGTGCGTATATCCGAGCTCGGCTGCGAAGCCCAATGCCGTCAACCATATGGGTAAAAAGAAATTGAGCCCTCTCGTCAATCATCCCGCCTGGTAACACACGACCCCCATCAGCCAAACGCTGCAAAGGATAAAGCGCTCGGGCGGTCGGAAATAGTGTAGCCGCCCAAGCCTCCATCGAACCCTGGTTGCCTTGTGCGTTCCAGTCTCTGTAAAGCCAGTGAGCAGCCGCATTATCTGACGGGATAGCTAGCTTACCGAAGGTGTCAGGCTGAGGTTTCGGTGGTAACCATTCCGGATGATTTCTTAGTTTCCCCTCCCACATGTCACCGATTGCGCGCATCTTTTCGACCATTTCTGGGTCAGCCTCATCACCCACCGATACGACACGTCGTTCAAATGGTCGGCCTTTAGAGTCTAGTTCAACATCATGAGATATAACATTTACCTCATAATTAGTTGACGCCAATCGTTCTTTGCTGCTTTTCGCTTCACTTAACATACAGTGAGGTCCTTCGGGTTGATTTATTGTAAGTTTCTTCTTTGTTCATTATACTTTAAGCATGACCAAAATTGCCATCATCGAAGACGATCCCGCCATTAGCCAAATGTACCGCATGAAATTTGAGGCCGACGGCTTTGAAGTCGAACTCGCCGACAATGGCAGCCGCGGCGTTGCATTGGTTGAACATTTTGCTCCAGACCTAATCTTACTGGACGTTCAAATGCCAGAAATGAATGGCGCGGCGGCTCTCGCCGAAATCCGCAAACACCCATGGGGCAAAGACGTACCGGTTATCATTCTGACAAATCTCGGCGAAGAAGAAGCCCCAAAAGACCTTCGCAAACTAGGTATCGAGAGTTACATAGTCAAAGCAGAGCTAACGCCACGTCAAGTAGTTCAGCGAGTCAAAGACGCCCTCGGTCTAGCTAGCTAGTTTTCTCCAGCGGTTGCTTGTGCCGCCAGAATCACGTGGTCAAAAAGTGCCGCAATAGTCAGTGGACCAACGCCTCCCTTGATAGGAGTAATAGTGATGTCATGACGTTCATGCACCTCGCTCGATACATCGCCGACAATCTGACCATTTTCCGAAGCAGTCCCAGCGTCTACTATCACTACGCCTGGCGCTAACATCGAAGATTTTATAAGACCAGGCACGCCAGTGGCTGTAACTATAACATCGGCCGTCTTTAGCTTGTTAGCTAAATCGGTCTCCTGATCGTCATAACCGGTGACGTTAAGGCCCATTGCTTCCCAGCGTTTTAAGAGTGGTGCGCCGACCAATCGTCCTAGGCCGACAATGGCAATTTCTCGGCCTGTTAGATTAACGTTGTAACCGGCCAATAACCAATCTATCGCTTCAGCCGTAGCTGACTCGTAAACAGCCTCATCGCTCAAACCGTCGACATCTTTCTCGGGCGCAATAGCGTTGACAATCTCGTCGGTTTGCGAAGGGTCAGACAAGGGTAATTGAACAATTATACCGTGCACAGAGGCGTCCGCGTTAAGTTCTTGCACCAGCCCCAAAGCCTGCGACTGGTCAACACGGCGCACATCGGTATCGATAAGTATATCTTGGCCATAACGCTGCTTGAGGCGCACATATGCGTCGATCACCGGATCGTCGGTCGTGACGATTATGGCAAGTTTAGGGAATACCTTTCGGGCCTGTCGTAACGCCCTTACCTGCCGAGCTTGGCGCTCAGTTATAAACCCCGCCAACTCCTTTCCATCAAGTAGTTTCATCTCCCTAGCTTAACAAACCACGGCTTGTGCTACAATGAGCGTATTATGAATACGTTTAACACACTCGCCCAAATGTACGCCTACTCACGATCATCAAACCTAACCGAAGCCGAGACGACTGCTATTGCTGGCGTCATGGTAGTCTTTTGGCTATTCTTCATCGTAGTCGGAATCATTAGCTACGTAGTCGTAGCTATTTGTATGATGCAAATATTCAAGAAAGCTAAGGTTCCAACCTGGATAGCTTGGGTTCCTTTCTATAACCAATGGAAGATGCTCGAAATCGGCGGCCAACAAGGTTTTTGGGCGGTACTGTCAATAGTTCCTATCGCAAACATCGTATCGATGGTATTTATGTACATAGCGATGTATCACATAGGTAAAAAGCTAGGCAAAGGTGACGCATTTATCGTTCTGGGAATATTCCTACCATACGTCTGGTTCATCTGGCTTGCCGCCGATAAGTCGGTATGGAAAGACAGCGCCTCTACCGCTCCATCACTTCACAAAGCTTAACTTGTCTTTACAATAAGAAAAGCCACCGACGTATCGGTGGTCTTTTCTTGGAGGGTCAGGAGGGACTTGAACCCTCGACATTCTGCTTAAGAGGCAGACGCTCTAACCAGCTGAGCTACTGACCCGTGCATAAATTTGGTACACCCGGTACGATTCGAACGTACGACCCTCTGTTCCGAAGACAGATGCTCTAATCCACTGAGCTACGGGTGCCCGGGTCTTCCGGTACACGAAAGTACAGAGGTGATTATACCACAGCGCGACACAAAGCGCCAGTCTTTTGAGAGTGCTATAATATGTAAAGCGATGGAAATTCACACAAACATTCCCCTCAAAAACCTCACAACTATACGACTTGGGGGTCCAACCCGCTTCTTTGTCGAGGTTCACTCAGCAGAAGACCTAAGATCTGTTTATAAAAACGCCCTTACCCAGAACATTAAGCCATTTGTAATCGGTGGCGGCAGCAACCTGATCGCTCACGACGAAGGCTATTCTGGCATCATCATCCGCATCCGCATACCTGGATTCGAAATCACAAGCGAGGACGCCGGAACAACAACCATTAAGATCGGCGCCGGCGAAGATTGGGATGAAATAGTCAAACGAACAGTCGAACTTAATCTATCGGGGATCGAAGCAATGTCCGGAATACCAGGCACTGCTGGCGCAACACCAGTTCAAAATGTTGGCGCCTATGGCCAAGAAATTGCCGACACACTGATATCTGTTGATGCCTACGACACCTCTACCGACAGCTTCGTAACCCTCGACAACAGCTCTTGTGAGTTCTCGTACCGTCACAGCATATTCCGCGGTAACGCCGCCGGAAGATACATCATTACCTCGATTACTCTTAAACTTTCTAAAAGCATTCCAGCGCCACCGTTCTACGAATCTCTCCAAAAATACCTTGAGCAGAACAATATAACCATCTATACTCAACAAACGATTCGCGACGCCGTCCTAGCCATCCGTGCTGACAAACTGCCTGACGTTAAAGAAAAGGCCAGTGCCGGCTCTTTCTTTAAAAATGCTCTGGTAGAAAAGTGGCAACTAGATAGTCTGAAAAAACAATTCCCAGAAATCCCTAGCTACGATATGGGTGAAGGTAAGTACAAAATTCCTACAGGCTGGTTAATAGAAAAAGCTGGTCTCAAAGGACAACTGTTGCACGGCATAAGGGTGTATGAAGGCAACGCCCTTGTGTTGGTTAATGAGTCAGCTACTAGTTACGCCGACCTGGCGTCGGCACGCGATGAGATAATCGCTAAAATCCGCGACCTCTTTCAGATTCACATAGAACAAGAACCACTAGAGCTCACCTAGACAGCATCAGCGTAGTAGCGAATCGAGTCAAGCGCTGTCCAGGTGCTATTCACCGAACTAACCTGTAAACGGCAGGCTCCGCCCGCTTGTGGAACCATGTCCACCCTACCCCACACATTTACCGCGAGTACAGTAAATAAGAGGCGGTTTTTAGGGCAGTAAGCTGCCGGGAGATTGGCGGTTATAGCAGCATCCGCGGCCGTAGATCCGTTCTTAATCAATCCCTTCAAGTGGACTATCCCGTCCGACGCCTTTGTGTACTGTGGCGTCGCATATGGCGACGCATAATGAACCCAACTACTTGCTAGAGTTAACGTACACCACTGAGTGGTGCAGGTAGCGCCACTCGCTCTGGCTGCCGGAAAGTAGACAGCCTGGATACTGTGATAGGTGTTCCCGCCTCCTTTTACTTCAATGCCCGTAGAGTTAGAGTTAACCCCTATGTGAGAGATGGCGCCAGAAACATACTGATGAAGGTGTAGGTATTGGTTGGCGGGCGGCAAGAATGATGCTCCCAGAGTAAACATATTTGTGCCACTAGTAGTAGTCCCGCCCCTGAGGAGACCCCGTAAATATACTCGTCCACTGGCGTCAACTTTATAGGCGGCATCAGGCCAGCCCGCGCCACCCACGGGCGTGTAATTTGACCAACCGTTAGCGAATGTGCTGACGTTCGTAAAACCACTAGACCCAGCCAGGTAGCTAATACCGTCTAACGACACCCAACCATTAGAACCAACGTTCTGAACAACTTCTCCGGTAGACCTGACGTCAAGCCTGCCGACCGCCTGGTTAGAAGCGTTAGAGAACATAATATTTCCCGACCCCGGCCTATACTTAGTGGGTAAAGTGCTAAAAGGAGTCGAAGCACCGACCGTTCCTCCAGCCATCAAGCCTTTAAATATGACCATTCCCGACGAAGTTATGCTGTAGCCAGGGGTTTCATAGGGCGCGCCATAAGTCCTCCAACCATTAGTAAGCTGCATGGGCGCCCAAATAGGTATAGACACCGTGTTGTTTCCGTAGTTAGATAACTGCGACTCACTATCTGTAGCTCTAACCCTAGCCTCCACCGTCGCACCATTATAAGCTGCTGTGACTTTATAATTTCTCTGGCTGTTCGACAGCGAGGACGAACCGACAGTCCAAGAACCACCGTTTATCCTATAGTCAATTGAGTAAGAGGTCGCCCCAACCATCTGATCCCACTCAAACACAACGTCGCTACCGTCAACTACTCGGCTTGATACAGATGGCGATGAACCAACTACGCTCTGGGCCACTATGTCGGCTATAGCAGTGGCGTTAGCGTCCAGTCGAGTAGCGCGTAGGGTAGCCGTCCGAGCAATGTCACGACCAGCTATCTTTTTATTAGCCGTTATCGACACCCCTAAGGTCTGCGCGCTATCAAGAGCGGTCTGACGCTGGCTAGTAGACGAAGCTGGGTTAGAGGCCACCACGTTGGCCACAGTTGAGCTGGCCGTATCAAAGTACTGAACGACAAAATCGGTCATCGTGACACCTTCAACCAATTTAACGTCATTAGTCTTACAGAAACTGCTACTATAACCCGGCTTACAGCTTGGCTGCTGCCACGGAGTGCCACCACATAAGTTGGCGGTGTCCGTGTAGTTTGTTGGCATGATAGTCCGGCGCCACAATGTATCGTTAGTTGGGTCCGAGTCTCCCCTGTCATCTATAAAGTAAACGATATTCATGACAAGCGGTGTATTACGCGAATATTGAGCGAAGCTACTACAGGCGTTAGGCGCATCCTTAAGATAGATATTACCCGTTCCAGCCACTAGCGGATTGCCGTTTGTAACGATCGCCCCCAGTATCAGAACTGTGCTGTTGGCTGCCACGTTCGCAAAGTTAGTAGTGCTGCCATGATCACCAGCTCCTTGGGGATTTGAGCCCGAGAACGCAATCGTGTTTTCGGCCAAAAAGTTCGTGCTAAGCTTAACGTCTTGTTCAATTCGATTCAAAGCGTCCTGAATATCATAAGTCAGAGCATTAGAACCCCTAGACGACAAGACTTCGCCTGTCATGTTAACAATCATGGCTATAAATGCCCCGATAGACAATATAACAATCGGAGCAATTATGAGCATTTCAATCAGAGTAAAACCACGCCTAAGCATTATTTGCCACCACCTGAATTCAACTGGGTTATTTCTGAAGGACTTAAAGCCCTGTTGTATATCCTGACGTCATCAAGCCTTCCGTCCAGAAAATCTCCTGTGCAGGCGGTAGTGTTAGGTTCTGCCCCCAAGCAAAGTGGCGCAGTCGAATGACCAATCGTGCCAGACGCCGACGTTGTCGCAACCGATGATCCGTTAATATACAGCGAAACTACTGAACCGTTATAAGTTCCGACCACATGGTTCCACTGACTTAAATTAAGATTTGACCGAGCAACCTGGGCGGTATAGTAACTTCCGTTAATATAAATCATGAAGCACACCATGTTTGCCGAGCACGACACGTCTGCAACCGATCCATTAATACCAAGCGAGAAGGACCCTGTCTCCATCATTGAAAGGAGTTTCTGCCTAGAGGTCGTGGTTAAATTATCTGGCCTAACCCATGCTGATGCTGTGACTCCGGACAAAGGCCGATAAACAGCGCTGTACGGAATCGTAATGTGATTACTGGAACCATTGAAGTTATAGGCCATATCAATTCCGAGGGGCGACTCCGCCACGCTTGCGCCATACACCACACCGTCATTACCGCTCACCGAAGCCAAAGGGTTGCCGTTTAATTTCCACCAGCCTACCAAGCCATCAGTTACATCGGCGACCAACGAGTCTCCTTTAGACTTATCGACAAAGGTTGCATATTGGACCACTTTTTGAGGAGTATTGTATGAAATATAAGCCTCCACCCTGCTAAGAGATGGCGTATCAGCCTGCGGGCAGGAGATAGCCACGGTCACAGTAACATCAGCCAGGCCTTCTACTGTTATAGACTGGCCCGTCAAAGGCGTCTGAGCTGTACAAGGGTTAGTAGCGGTGTCGCTATACTGACGTAGATAATCGTAGGCGATGTTCCCAGCTCTCGACTCTGCCCTAGTTTCGCCACCATCCTGAATAATAACGTTAAAAAGTTGGTAACCAGCTATCAAAAAAGCAGCCGCTACGAAAAGGGTAATGAGCAGTTCAACGGCCGTAAAACCTGCTGCTCGCTGACTGCTGGTCATTGGTTTTTACTCGTTACCATATAAACTACTCCGTCGGACTCCAGTCGGTAATATATATTAAATCGACGGCATTCTTGGTTCCCAAGCGTGCATAGTGCGCCATTAGCTTGTAGCGGCTGGTATACATACTGTGAGACAGTTGGCTGTGGAGCGACCCCGGAGGTGCTCTGCGAACTGTTGGTGGCGGGTATGAATGACTCGTCCGTACTGCTTGCGCCTGGTGCAATCATCGACTTTATATCAATATTTGGCAGAATTGACCTAATGAAGCCGTCACCCTGACCGGTCAATAAGGTCGATGGGTATCTGCCTATTTGCGCGTCACCGTCTCTGCCTTTGTAAAACGACTCCAGGTGCTGTGAAGTCGACTCTACGTCAGTTTTGCGTTCCTCGTCGCGAGCCCTGGCTTGCGAGGCGGTCAGGTTCACAAAAGCTAGTACCAGCAAGATGCCCATAATAGCGACTGTGATTATTAGTTCTATGGTTGTAAACCCACGCCTTGTCATGGTTTCATAATACCAAAAAACGCTTGCGTTTATAAGCACGGATTGATACGATTAACTTATAACACATCGTAAATAGGGGGCAACTCATATATGAGTCTCAACATTAATAAGTCAGCGCAAAGCGGTTTTACAATAGTAGAACTCCTTATCGTCGTTGTTGTCATCGCCATCTTGGCGGCAATTACTATCGTTTCTTACACTGGTATAACCCAACAGGCCAACACCTCAGCGGCGCTATCTAACGCTACTACCGTTCTTAAGAAGGCCGAGCTGTATGCCAACGACCAAAGCTCAACCGGCTACCCTTCAGCTGTTTCTGTCCTTACTGGTGCCGCTTCGTCTGAGCTCTACGCCCTTCCTGCTAGTGCAGTAACGGTTATACCGGGAGCCTCTATAAGCGCCGCCGAAGACGCCCTGGAGGCAGCACCAACAAGCAAAAGTATTATTTACGAAAACTGTGACAGCGGTGACGGTATCATCATCAGCTACTGGGACTACTCCGCTGGGGCAGTCGCCACCATTACAGCTGGTGACGTTAGCGGTACCTGCGTAGTCGTACCTGCAAGCTAATAAAACCTTACGACAAACAAAAGATCCCAGCTCTCTGGGATCTTTTCTTAACCCCGCAAGATAGCTAGAATGCGCTGAGCGATCTGGCGCATATCAGCTTCGACCATGCCGCGAGTAGTGACGGCCGGGGTGCCTAGACGAATTCCACTCGGTCTGTAAGCTGGTAGCGGATCATCAGGTATAACATTGGCGTTGACTATAATGCCTGCCCGCTCCAAGCGTTCCTGCGCTTCTTTACCGTCGATGCCAAAACTACTCTGAACATCGGCCAAGATAAGATGATTGCTCGTACCGCCGGTCACAAGTTTAAGCCCGCCTTCGCTTAGCGCTTCGGCTAGAACTTTAGCGTTCGCGACGACCTGCTTAGTGTATTCAGCAAATTCGGGTTGCATTGCTTCACGGAACGCAACCGCCTTGGCGGCTATAGTATGCATGTGCGGGCCACCCTGCATGCCAGGGAAAACGGCTCGATCAATGAGGGTCGGTATATTCTCAATTGTCTTTTCCGGCGCTTTTAGCGGGTTGCCGACCGTACCCATCGAAAGAATAAGCCCACCACGCGGTCCACGAAGCGTCTTGTGGGTCGTTGTGGTCATAACATGGAACCCGGCATCGAGCGGGTTCTTGGCCACACCACCGGCGATTAAACCGGCGACGTGAGACATGTCTGCCATCAATAGCGCTCCAACTTCACGACCGATCTCCACGAACTTTTCATAATCAAGCTCACGTGGATAAGAGCTAAAGCCTGCCAGTATAATCTTTGGCTGATATTCAAGCGCTAGCTGGCGCAGCTCGTTGTAATCAATTTCGCCAGTCGATACATCCTTCATTTTGTAGCGGATGAAGTTATAAAGCTTAGCACTTCTTGTAACCGGCGCGCCGTGCGTCAAGTGACCGCCATGGCTAAGGTCCATCGCCAAGACTGTATCCCCAGGCTCCAGCCAGGCGCTATATACCGCCTCGTTAGCCGGAGCGCCCGAAAGCGGTTGGACATTGGCATGATCGGCTCTAAATAGTTGCTTGGCCCGATCGATTGCCAGTTGCTCTATTTTGTCGGTGTTATCCTGGCCGCCATAATACCTACGACCCGGGTAACCCTCAGCGTACTTGTTTGTGAAAACACTACCAAGCGCCTCCCTGACATCATTGCTAACGTAATTTTCGCTAGGTATCAGCTCAATAACCTCGAGCTGACGAGCCTCCTCTGCTGCAATCAAATCTCTTACTTCATCATCATTCTGTATAGTCATAGCGTCTATTATATCAGTCTTGATTTTATATCATAGTTGATATATCATAATCGGTATGGATACACCTTCATACGCAAGCAAAATAGGCGCATTAATTCAAGAAACTCGTCAATCTAGAGGTATTACACAGGCAGAACTAGCCAAACAGCTTGGCACCAGTCAGAGCGCCATCAATCGCATTGAGAAAGGTGGTCAAAATATCAGCCTTGACATGTTGGGTCGTATTAGCGATGTACTTTCTCGTCAAATTGTCACCCTGAACCAACAAGGAACTGTCAACTTTCGCGTCGAAGGCGGTCATAAACTTTCTGGTAATATTGTCACCAAGACCAGCAAGAACGCTGCTGTCTCTCTTCTCTGTGCCAGCCTACTAAACCGAGGCACGACAACGCTTAGACGGGTTGCCCGTATCGAAGAGGTTAACCGACTGCTAGAGGTTCTAAATAGCATCGGTGTTAAGTCACGCTGGTTTGGCGAAAATAACCTAGAGATCATACCGCCAGCCAAGCTTAATTTGGCTAATATGGACGTAGAAGCCGCCAAGAAAACCCGCAGCATCATAATGTTTTTAGGCCCTTTACTGCACCGCTACCACCAGTTCGAACTACCGTTTGCAGGTGGCTGTACCCTTGGCGAGAGAACCGTTGAGCCCCACCTTAACGGCCTGGAACATTTTGGACTCAAGGTTGAGACCGCTACCAACCGCTACACTGCCACGTCCAGACCAGTTGTGCCCGAGCGCGCCATCGTACTATCTGAGCGCGGCGATACCGTGACCGAAAACATCCTGATGGCAGCCGCTATGACCGATGGTACTACCACCATTCGCAACGCTAGCCCCAACTACATGGTTCAAGATCTTTGCTTTTTCCTAGAATTGCTCGGTGTCAAAATTGACGGCATCGGCACGACCACGCTAGTCATCCAAGGGGTGAAGGACATCAACAAGAATGTCGCCTACTCCCCGTCCGAGGATCCGATAGAAGCGATGAGCTTCCTGGCCGCGGCGATAGTTACCGGCTCCGAAATCACCATAGAGCGAGCGCCGATCGAGTTCCTCGAAATCGAACTTAAATTCCTCGAAAACATGAACTTCCAGTACGAGCTTTCCGATGAATACAAAGCCGACAACGGCAAAACGCGACTTGTAGACATCACGACAAAGCCAAGTAAGCTAAAAGCACCCCTCGACAAGATCCACGCCCTGCCCTTCCCCGGCCTCAACATCGACAACCTACCGTTCTTCGCTCTCGTTGCCGCTAGCGCCGAAGGACGCACACTCATTCATGACTGGTCATACGAAAATCGAGCCATCTACCTTACCGACCTAACCAAGCTCAACGCCTCGGTCGAGCTAGTCGACCCACACCGTCTCTACGTCACCGGCAAAACCAAATGGAAACCAGCCGAGGTCATCGCACCTCCAGCTCTTCGCCCAGCCGTCGTGATGCTCTTAGCCATGCTAGCCGCACCCGGCACATCAACACTCCGCAACGTCTACTCCATAAACCGCGGTTACGAAGACATCGCCGAACGCCTAAGTTCGCTAGGCGCAAAAGTAACAACCATTCGTGATATTACTGAATAAATAATTTCGATTGGTACCCCGGGCTGGATTTGAACCAGCGACCTTAGGCTTAGAAGTCCTCTGCTCTATCCAACTGAGCTACCGGGGCATGTTTGTTATTATACCAGTTTATATCATCCCGAGATCACGGAACGACGAAAGGGCACTTCTACTTTCGTGGGTTAAGCTTCTCCGCGCCACCTCATCAGACTGCAGCCATAGCCCAGCATCATGCTCTTGGCTCAATTCCAACTCACCACCAAGTCTCTGCGCAATGTAAAAAAGCGCCACGTATAACCTTCCTTCGTGCTTACCCGCCCTTATGACCATGCTTTCAACATGTGCGATTGGAGACCTTATCGCAACGGTAAGTCCAGTCTCCTCAAGCACCTCACGCGCTAGTCCACCAATTATCTCTTCGCCGGCATCCACTTTTCCCCCAGGAAACTCCCACAAAGAAGCATTATGTGCATCGTTTTGTGAGCGACGCAAAATGAGAATGCGATTATCGTCGGCGATGATAGCCCTGTTAACGAGCAGCGTGCTTGTGATTTCAGACATGTATTTCAATATAGCGCCCAGCTCGGTATAAAGAAAGCTTAAACAGAAACAGTCGCCGAACCTTCCGTCTTGACTACGGCTTCTTGCCAATGCGCCCAAAGTGGGTATGCGTAAATGCATCAGAATGTTTCAGCCCATACCCAAGCGCTCTATCAACGAAGAGGTGGAACAACCAGATAAGCCCGACAAACAGCTCCCATGGCTGACCATGAAAAAGAAAGATGCCCAACAAGATAGCAGGCCCGATGACACTATGCCCTATATTGTAAATGGCAGCTCCCACCCGCGGATTGACGAGATACCCCACCATGCTTACATCAACGGCAAGGAACAGAACAAAAAGCCACCACCAATCAAAACCTGAAACTATAAATGCAACCGCTACAAGTAGCGCCAGTATCGCATACTCCAGTGTAAGTATTCGCTGCATGTCCCGATTATAACAAAAAACGCCAGATAAGTTCTGACGTCTCAGGTGGTTCATCTTGGTGCGGGCGGCGAGAATCGAACTCGCATCGTTTGCTTGGAAGGCAGACATATTAGCCATTATACGACGCCCGCGGACTCACCGATTGTACCATATTCTCTTCTCATTCTCAATCTGTTATAATAGTCCTCGACTTCCTCGTGGCGAATGTAGCTCATCTGGTTAGAGCGCCGGGTTGTGGTTCCGGAGGTAGAGGGTTCGATCCCCTTCATTCGCCCCAAATGAATTCATTAAATCAGACCTTGGTCAGGTCTGATTTTTGTATGTCTATATACCAAAGGCGCTAGCCAGCCCGACTCCTAAGAAGTATGACAAGCCTGCCGCGATCAGACCGAGTAAGACTGTTTCCGCAAGAGATGCGGCTATGCTTTTAGCCTTACGTCGGTCTGACTTGCCATATCCGACCAAAACAAAAGTAAATACAGCCAAGATACAACTGATAAGGAACAGCTTATTTGAATCTGCGTTGTCTCCAGCTAGGGACGAATAAACGTAGGGTACTAATGGCATCGCGCCAGCTACCAAAAATGCCAAGAAGGTTGCGCCGCCTACAAAAAGTGAGGCTTTGCGAGAGTGTCCATCTTTGCCAGTGCGATGAGACAGGTAGGCGCTAGCGCCCATCGAAAAGCCATCTGCTACCAGGTTGGCAAGACCTAGAACAATGACCACCACGCTCGAAAGACCCGCACCGGCGGCTGCAGCGACAACTGCAAATGTCGTCACGATACCATCAAAGGCGCCATACACAAACTCTGGGACATAGTTTTTTAACTTCTGTTTCATTTCTTTTCCTTTATAATTGTTCAACACCATCAATCATAGCATCGGCGCGCTTTTTTGTCTCAACCATTGCTTTTATTTGCTCTAAAGTCAGCTCAATCGAGCTACCGGGACTCATCTCGCCACTCAAAAGTAATTTTGCTACCGTGCTCTCGACCGCTCGTTGGACGACGCGACGCAGTGGTCGGGCCCCTAGACGTGGGTCGTAGCCTTGCTCAACCAAAAATTCTTTAGCATCCCTGGCTACTGTCACTGACACACTCTGGCCTTCCAGGGTTTTATTTACTCCCGCTAGAATCCGGTCGACAACCGTCAGCAACTCAGTTTTTGTCAGCGGCGCAAACACAACTGTCTCGTCGAAGCGGTTTAGAAACTCCGGGTGGAAAACGTGTCCGCCGATTAATTCATTTACAAACGGCTCCTCGAACTGCTCGAGTGTATAGCCGCGGTGAATATATTCTTGAATCCTATCAGAGCCAGCATTGCTGGTCGCAATCACAATCGCATCGCGGAAACTGACCTCTCGGTTGCGTTCGTCTCTAAGCACTCCTTCGTCTAGAAGCTGCAACAGCGTCGCCAACACGCTAGAATGGGCTTTCTCGATCTCATCCAGCAACACCACACTAAATGGTTGCTTCATAACTTGAGCAGTTAAGCTACTTGGATTATCTGCGCCATCCTGAATAAGACGCGACACGTCTTCGGGCATAACAAATTCGTTCATATCTAGCCTGACAATATTATGCTCGCCGCCAAAATATACCTCAGCTAGCGACTTTGCCAGCTCAGTCTTGCCCACCCCAGTTGGACCCAAGAAAAGGAACGTTCCGACTGGACGATTCTGATTGCGAATCCCCGCCCTGGCGCGCCTTAGTGCGTCTGACACTACCCGCACCGCCTTATCTTGCCCTACCATTCGATCATGTAAACGATCTTCTAACTTTAAAAGCAAAGCTTTTTCCGTCTCGTCATCAGCAGCTGCTGTTTTTATGCCAGTAGTCGCCTCTATAGCCCTGCTAACAGATCGGGACGTAACCAAACCGTCTTCCGCATAGTCGGCCGATGTCTCCAGCAGGCTCATCGCCTGACCAGGCATAACAATATCGTAAACATAGCGCTTGCCAAGCGTGTACGACTCTTTTAGAGCCTGATACATAACAGTAACTTTGTACTTATTCTCTACATACGCCACATGGTCTTGTAGAACCTTCAGGGTGTCCGATTCGCTTGTTGGTTGAACGTTGATTCGTCGTACGGCCGCCGCCAACTCTGGCGATCTTCTTGTAACCTGAAGAAAACGTTGCTCATCAAAAGTTAAGATGATTGAAATTCGCCGTGCCTCAAATATAGGCAGAAGTGTAGTCAGTAAATCTACCGAGCCAGGACCCTCCTTGAAAAACAGCTCGGCATTGTCAAGACATACGATTATGTTCTTCGCTTGGTACGCCTCAAAGAGCAACTTAGAGATGAGGGAGCTTAGCTCAGCGCCATTTCCTGCCGCCGATAGCAACCTTGACGCACTCAACAGAAACACCTGATGGTAGTGCAGCCGTTTAGGTGTCGAATCATCGGGGTGCATTAAGACGTCTGCTAATTCGTAAACTAGCTTTGTTTTACCGACGCCAGACTTACCAACCAGGGCAAATGTTCCGCCGTCACTATCTAGTGCTGCCACTATTTGATTCATGGTTTCGCCGCGAATGATTCCGCCAGACCCAGAGTTACTGCGCGAAATATTAGTACCGAACCGCGACAACGATGGTATCCAGCCGAATGACCAATCCCGTCCAACCCCACCACTACGTAGCTCACGCCTCTCTATTTCAGTCATAGAACGCTCAATTGAATGGTACCACTGAATCCCTCTTATGATGTCGTCTTCTTCTAGCGTCAGATGTCCAAGAAGTGTTCGGCGTGGTTTTTGAGGCACCTGTCGGATCAGTGCCAAGATCATGACGCCAGCGCTGACCCGCCCTCCAGTTTGGCCGGCGATCTTCATCGCCTCCGTCAACACCGCATCCGTATCATCGTGGTTGTCGGATACCAGCTCACGCAGGAAACCACCGCTCACACCAAAACGAACCGCAAAAAATACTCCGCCGTTAGTCATTCCAACCAGCTCCGCTATCTGTCTAGGCGTCGGCCGTTGTGGTAATATACCTAAAATTTCTGAATCCAAGATGTCATCAAGACGTTTACCATTTTCAATGCGGGACGGGTCGCGCAAATCGCGACCGTACCACTGTACAATCATGATAAGAGGCGCCGCCGCACCAATGCTTAACCAGCCAGCGGCGAGACCATAGACAACAAGTCCGACGCCCAGTGCGCAAAGAACAAAAACGAGAACTGTTAGAACTGGAACCCATGACCTAAGAGCGTGCCCAAACCTTGCCCGCCTGGCCCGTGAAGACCGCCACTGAAATAAATCATCTACCATATCGGCGTCCAACCTATCGCAAACAGGGCTATCGCCGCCAATGGAACGAAAGGTATCGCTAGCCACACAGTAGCCGTTATAATCCCGACAATAACCTGTAGCGCCACCACAATGACCCCCGCTAGCACCGTGAACAAGCGTACAATCGCGCCAATTATTCGCGAAACAAGCTGGTCAAAGAAACCGCGGACGATCTGGCCAAACGATCCACCCGCCACACTGGCCGAAATCTGCCTGTAAGGCGAAAAAAGCGTTGCTAATAGTTGCCCAACCGAAAAAAATGCCATGGTTCGCACCAAGCCGTCTAACGTACGTCGCAACTGACCTCTCCAGCCAGAGCCATACCACCAAGAAACGAGTCCCACCAGAAACATATCCTCATTATACGATATAATGGTTGATATGCCCCAACCCTTTGTTATCATCTCAGGAAAAGTAGTCCGACACATTGCTCGCTTAAGGGGTGGAGGGTCAGCAATCCCGGGGCTGTTTGTCGAAAAAATCAGTCCAGACTTCGTACCAAAAACTCTAGCTCAACTGCCACAAGGCATCATCGTAATAACAGGAACCAACGGCAAGACCACTACCACTAAAATGGTAGTTTCACTCCTAGAGAGTCAAGGGCTCAAGGTATTTACCAACCGCACCGGCAGCAACTTCGTCCGCGGCGTGGCCGCCGCTCTTCTGGGTGAGATATCGATCGACGGCAAACTCAAGGCCGACATCGCAGTCCTAGAACTAGACGAGGCACATGCCGTTAAGTTTGTGGAAGTAGTAAAACCCCGTTATAGCCTGCTGCTCAACGTCATGCGCGACCAACTCGACCGCTTTGGCGAAATTGACTCGACCGCCAAGATGCTTCAGCGGGTCGCCGAGGCCACAACAGACGGCGTAGTTATCAACCGAGAAGACAACCGCCTCCGCATCCTTAGCCAAGCTTTAAAAGGAAAGAGGTCGTCGTTTTTTGGCCTTGACCCTTCACTGCGCAGTCATTTCCCCAACGACGACGAGCTGCACACCGCGACCCTAGCCCCAAGCACACCATCCCAAAAAGCCGACGTAACACTTACCAAGTTTGCCGACGCCGAAGCCAGCTTTTCTATAAATGGAAAAGCTTACACTACCAACCTCCAACTACGCGGAATTTATAATGTGTTTAATGCCACCGGAGCCCTGGCCTTAGCCAAGTTGATACTTCCTGCAGCCACTAACGAAGACCTCCTAAAAGCGCTGTCTACCGTACAGCCAGCTTTCGGTCGCGGCGAGTCGCTAACAGTCAATGGTCAACCGCTAGAATTAGTCTTAGTAAAAAACCCCGCCGGCTTCCGCCTCAGCCTTGCCTCTTTTGATAGTAAAGGCTACCAAACAATGTTGGCCATCAACGACAACTATTCCGACGGACGCGACATGTCTTGGCTCTGGGACGTCGACTTCACCTCCCTGGAGAAAGTGGCCAGCGTCGGCGGCATTCGGGCTTACGACATGGCCTTAAGACTCCAGTACGATGAGGTGCCATTCGAAAATGTCGAAACCGATATCAACAAGGCCCTAAAGTACCTTTTAAAAACCCACCCAGACCAACCAAAGCGTATATATTGCACCTACACCGCCATGCTGGCGCTAAGAAAAGAGCTTGCCAAATTAACTAACGTCGAGGTTGTCTCATGAGCAACTTAACCCATCCATCGATTACCATCCTTCAGCTTTACCCTAGAGATATGAATATCTACGGCGACAATGGCAATGTGCTGGTACTAAAACGACGACTAGAGTGGCGAGGATTCAAAGCCAACATCATCTCCTATAATGTTGGCGACAGCCTACCTAAAAATGTTGACATCATTGTCGGCGGCGGCGGACAAGACAGCGGCCAAGCTAAGGTTCATGCCGACCTCATAAAAATTGGAGCGCAACTTAAAAACTGGGCCGAAGACGGAGTCCCGATACTAATGGTCTGCGGCCTCTACCAACTTTTTGGCAACTTCTTCGAAACTTCAGACAAAAACAGGCTCGAAGGTATCGGCATATTTGACATCGAAACATACGGCACCACTGAGCGACTCATAGGCAACATCGTCACCAGTAGCGACAAGTTTGGCGAAATAGTTGGCTACGAAAATCACAGCGGTCAAACCTACCTAAAAGAAGGTTCTGAGCCATTCGCGCGTGTTATCCGTGGCGCCGGAAACAACTCAAGCGAAGGTCACGAGGGCGCTGTCTACCACAACGTTATCGGCACCTACCTACACGGCTCGCTACTACCCAAGAACCCAGCCGTCGCGGACTTTCTAATCGAAACAGCTCTGACAAGAAAAGGTCTTAGCGTGCCAGAAGACATCCACATAGACGATTCTATCGCCCACAAGGCTCGGCGAGTTGCAATCCGTTCGGCCCGCTAAACCACTAGGTTATCCTGACGAAAATTGTGTCTAGTCACTCGCCACATCCATATACAGACTAAAGCGATAGCGCTTATGTATACGCCCCATACCCAACCAGCAAGCTCAGCCTCAAGCTGGGCCCAAGATAGCTCTGAAAAATAAGTTGCGACCGAAGTCATATAGGTCAGAAGCCACTCGGTTGGATGAGCGATCAATTCGACAAACGGTAATGAAAATATCGATGCCAGTCCCACAATAAACGTCAACAACATAGCTAACGGCACCAATGGCACCACCAGCAAATTTGCAAACACCGCCACATTCGATACGACACCAAACTGCATAGCGATAATTGGCAACGTCACTAGGTGTGCAGAAATGGTCTCACCCAGTATTTGCCGTAAAACACCTGGCTGCTTGTCGCCAAAAAAGTACTTTTGCAGCAATGGGGCTAGTACCATCACGCCAGCAAAGGCTGAAAAACTAAGCTGCCAGCCCAGATCGCCCCAAACATAACTTGGCTCAAAAGCCACCGTCAACATGGCCGCAAAAGGAAGCAGCACTAGCGGATGAAATGCCCGACCGTAATACCAAGTCAGCAAGCTCAAGCCAGACACTAGCCCTGCCCGCGTCATACTAGGGCTCATGCCAGTCACCGAAACAAACGAAATGATCATCGCCGCCGATGATACCGCGGACAAAAACTTTGAGACACGGACAAACAAGCGTCTTGATAATCGAACCATTATTGTCAAATTGTAACCACTCGCTACCACAATATGCGTTAAGCCGACGACTCGAAGCGACTCCGAAAGATCTTCGGGCAATGCGCTTTTTTGGCCCGTCAAAAAACCGACACCCAAGCTTGCCTGAGGGTCTCTCACCTCTTGTCTCACCTCTTCCGCGAACCAGTCCCTTACCCGTCGTCCAACATCACCTGGCTCGGGTCGGACTACACGCTCAAGCTCAGCCTTGCGCACTGAGGCCGCAAAACTACCAAAACCTTTGTCCAAGACGCCCCGCACCGTTACTATATCGCCTCTAACAACCGAATCAGTCGGTCTGGTAGTAACAAAAATCGTACCTGAAAGATCGTGCTCGCCCACGACAATACTTTTGAGCTGTAGCGCCAGGTCGCCCGATGAGGTTAGCGACGGGTCTTCACGAACCATGCCACGAAAAGTCACGACACCGCCCTCTAGCTGCCCGTATGGCGACAGGTCACCAATGGCCAGCGAGCCGTGCGCTAAACCAACCAGCAGAGCTCCCACGCCACCTATAATCAACATCCAGCGAGGAGTATAGACGAGCGAGGCAATCGCCCACACAATGCCTAGCACGCCCACCCACGCCGAGACATTGAGTAAAGGGGCCAACCAAACCCCGACCACAAAACCCATACTTACGCAGGACATGTGCCATGACGGATGCACGAGTTGTTTTAGCCACCATGCCACCTCCTTAGCATACTCGCGAAAAATTAATTAGTTAGGGAAGCAAACACAAATAAAAAACACCCCTGGTAGCGATCGAGGGATGTCCTTTATTTGGAGGAACCAGTGGGGCTCGAACCCACGACACTCTGGTTAAAAGCCAGATGCTCTACCAACTGAGCTATGGTTCCGTGACCTGCTAAACTATACAGCAACAGGGGTCATCTGTCAATCTAGCGTTTCTTTTTCTCTGAAAGGCTCGCCGGCTTTGTTAGAAATAGATCAACCACCGCCAGAACCACCCCGACACTGATAATTAACTCTTTGTTAGTTAAAAGCCATCGATATACGTCCGCACTCGCGCCCTCAAGCGGTAAGGCATAGCCGATCGGCTCGACCAGAAATGCTAGAGCGAGAAGTGTAAAAAGCAACGACCCGACCACCCTACCAGCCATGTTTTTGTATGTATAACCATGGAAAAGCAATATGATCGCTGGCGCCAATACTATCATCGACAGCACGACCGCATTGGTTATCGGACCGGCTGGTATAAGTCCTGTACTAGCGACCAACAGACCGGCCTCATAGTCCCAGATGGTCGTCAGTGTAGCCCCGGCCGTCAGCGCTAGACCGAGCAACCCAAAACGACGACGAGAATAGTAAGCACCCGCAAATAACAATGCCGCAATCAATAGAAATATACCCGCTACCACCATAAGAATGAACCCTCCGGATTAAACTTTGCCTCTTGCCCCAAGCGTATAGCCTGTTGGCGGACGCTTCCTGCCGGCAATTCTAACACATACCTAGCTGGCTTCTTGGGCGTATAGATAGTTGTCTTCACCGGCTTGGGGTCGGCATCCTGAACAATATGAACTACCTTCTTAGACTCATCGAGCCAAATTATATCAAGCGGTATATTCATACCCTCCATCCAGATGGAATGGTAGTCGTTTTGGTCGTACACCATCAGAAGTCCTTCGTTGGGCTTTAGCGAAACAACGCCACTCAGGCCTCTTTCACGGCTAGAGTGATCTTGAGCTAAAAGTACTTTGTAAGTGTTAGAGCCAATAGTCAGGTCGGTCCTAGGCTGAAAAGAAGTCAAAATAAAAGATACGACCGTAGCCACTAAAATAGTCAACACCCCACCTATAAGCAGTGCTGTTGTAAGCGGTCGCCAGCGAAAGAGGTCCGTGCCCATGGCATTAGTATAGCAGTTTTTAGCAAAAGCGCTTTAGGCGCCGACTTTGTCTTTTTTGTTGCGCCGCTTAGCGTTAAGCTCGACATACTCAATCATAGGAGCTGCGACATTTCGCCCAGTCACCTTCTCGATGCCAAACCCAGGACTGGCGTTAACTTCAAGAATAAGTGGACCGCGGTCACTGCGCATGAAGTCCACTCCAGCAACGTTAAGACCCATGGCCTTAGCCGCCTTGATTACCATCTTACTTTCCTCATCGGTCAGCTTAACGGTCTTGCCTTCGCCGCCTTTGTGCAGATTGGAGCGGAAATCATCATCAAGACTTTGTCGCATCATACTAGCCACAACACGACCACCAACAACGAATGCACGAATGTCGGTTCCGGCAGACTCTTTGACAAACTCCTGCAGCAGAATGTTAGTACCATCTTCGTTTGTTAGATAAAAAGCTTGGAGTACAGACTTGGCTGCCTTTTTAGTCTCCGCCAGAACTACACCGTTGCCGTGCGTTCCACGCGCCAACTTAATAATAACAGGCATGTCGCTTAATTTATCGAGCAGGTCATCTATATCGGCTGAGTTTCTAGACACAACCGTCTTAGGAATGCCAACACCGGCCTTTGCAAGCAGCTGGAGGCTACGGAGCTTGTCTCTTGATCGGTTAATCGCTAGAGAACTCGATATGGTATATACGCCCTGCATCTCGAGTTGGCGTACGATCGCAGTACCGTAACGAGTCATGTTTGAAGCAATGCGAGGTATAATCGCATCAAATTTGCCCAGGTCCTCACCGCGGTAACTCACTGTCGGATTGTTTTTCTCGATTGACGCATAGCAATCGCGGTACTTAACGACTTTTACCTCATGTCCGCGTTTTTTAGCCTCTTCAACAAGTCTCTTAGTAGAGTAATTGCCGTTTCCATTTGAAAGAATAGCTATCTTCATATACTAACTCTACCACTTTTCTGGACGTTGGGACACGTCAACTAAAAATTTTCCATACAATGTCCTACGGCCTATTAGCATTGGGTGAGTACGGTCGGCCCTTACGCTCGTTAGGGTAAACCACGCTCTAACTTTCCGTCCTTCGATAGTCACCACCATAGGAGTTTTGTAGCGTCTTTCCATGTGCCCGCTAGAGCTAATCACGCGAGAGATTTTATACTCTTTCGATACTCTCTGAACACCGTCGTAATGGGCCGAGTGCGGTGCAAAAAGAGTGTAGTGGAGTTGATTATTCTCATCAACAAACACATCGGTAGCCCACACAGATGAGCTGTCAGCGCCAGTATCAACTTTTGCATGGACAGCATCTTTAACCCCTTCGATTTTCACGTAGGAGCTTGTGCCTATAACCGCTTTTGCTAGGGTTGCCATAATCTGTATATTATACTCTATTTATATATAAAAGTCAATACCTAAGATTGTCGTATGTCAGTATTTAGATGCGATACCAGGACCGTGACCACGTGCGACTCTCTTGGGTCAACATGATTATATTTACCCATCATGACTACATCGAGCGTGTTATTAATATTTTCTTGATGAGAAGAAAAATAATCTGCGTTTTTCTTTAGCCCTTCGTAGTAAACTTTCATTTTTCTGAAGACAACACCCTTCATAGCAAAATTAGTGCCACGATAGGCATTCTCGATGTGCCTGTAGGCTCTATCGCGTGCGCTTTTTATAATCTTTTCATCTACCTCACCATTTTTTGAGTCATTCAGGGCCAGTATTCTCCACAAAACTTCGAATGTCTCTCTGGCGTCCCTAGGAGTCCCGTTAACTCCTAAAGCAAGACCAATAGTAATATACCTTTCTCTTGCCCTTTGAAAAGACGGGTTATCAAAATTCCCTTCTAGCACACATTCAAACAATACCCCCAGTCCTTCTTCCACATCAACATAATCCGCCGTTCCAGTGAAGAGAACATCACTACCTAAATCGCGCGCATTCTGGCCACGCCTGGCATGAACCTCTTGCTCGTGTAGAATCAGTCTTCTTAGCTCCTGAGCCGTACGCGAGGTGTTAGAAGGAAGAGATATACGACTTGTACCACCTCGTGTTGACGGATTTGATTTAGATGGATCGACGACGGCCCTCCAACCTTGATCGTATAGCCCCCCCGCGACAAGTGCCTTGTTCATGATTTCTGCACATTGATTAGCGTCGTATCGCACATCGTCACCCGTATTTGGTACTGCGGAAAGTACTTCTTGATACCTATCGAGAAGTACTTTATTGAATGTCGCTAGCGCCCTTTCGTCCATAATAGCGGGTTCAACGGTGTTCGTTCTTTCTATGTTCGAAAAAATCTCCTTAAGCTCGCCCACTAGCTTTCTGGCATCTTCATTTGTGGGCGAGAAGCCTTCAATTTTTTCTCGCTCAGACTCCATCATTCCCAAGTACCAAGAAGAATTAACCTCTCCGTACAGCTCTGCATTCAGCTCATTGAATGTTTCTTTTGCGGTCTCGACCGCCGATGAGGTGCGCGAAGCTCCTAATGCGTGAGCGGCTTCAACAAGCATAACTCTTTGTAGTCTTAAGTCGTTAAACGCTCTGTATAGTTCTAGCTCAGAAGTGCGATATTCGTCATTTAATAGCTCGGCTGCGCGTCGTCCGACCTCAAGCTCTAGGGCAGCCTCGTACAAAATGGTTTTTGATTGCCGTACTTCATCCCCATCCCATAGACTGGTTAATTTCGGATATGAGTATTGCGGTACGTAATCCTCTGCAGTCATGAATCGCTTCTTAGCCTCTTGGCGTGCAGTAGAATTTGGGTCTTCAAAGCGAGTGTAGTCAGAAAAGCTAACGCTCACACGTTTATATTTTTCTAGATCAGAGTCTGAAGGTGGTACTATTAGTTCGCATTCTATCATTTTTTGTTTTTGATTATCTGTTTGAAGTATATATTATCTTTTACGTTGTCGCAACTGTTCGAGTAACTCACGTTCTTTTCGGTTTAGTTTCACCGGCGTATCCACCACCACGCTCACAATGTGCGGCCCACGACGATCGCTGTTCATGTGCGGCACACCGTGACCAGAAAGCTTAAAATCAGTCCCAGACTGGGTTCCGGCCGGAACCTTCATGCGAACTACGCCGTCGACCGTCTCGACATCGATTTCAGTACCAAGTGCCGCATCCACCATCGAGACATGCTCTTCGGAGAGGATGATATCACCCTCCCTAGTAAAGTGTTTGTGGGCTTTGACACGGATGTGCACATATAGATCGCCTTTTTCGCCTCTGCCGATAGCCTCGCCGCGCCCAGACAACCGAATGGTTGCACCATCATCGATACCAGCTGGGACCTTGAGTTTGGTGGTGCGTTTTTGGCGCTGCGTACCGCTTCCGCGACAGACCGAACAGACCTTTTCAGGAACCTTGCCGCGACCCTGGCAGGTGGCACATGAAACCTGTTGCTGAATAGCCCCAAACATAGTATTCATCACCCTTGTCTGCTGACCAGCGCCATGACAGTCTGGACAGGTCTTCATATCGTGACCGGGCTCCACCGTAGTACCCTTACAGTGCGGGCACTCGTCTTCTAGGTCCAGAGATATCTCATGCTCCAGCCCAAAAACAGCCTCTTCAAAAGTGAGTTGCAGCTGAACCTCAACGTCGCGCCCTCGTTGTGGGCGTTGACGACTACTGCCACCGCCAAAGAACTGGCCAAAAATATCGCCCAGTCCTTCACCAAAATCAAAGTTAATATTTTGACCATTAAAGCCACCAAAGCCCTCAAACGGATTACCGCCGCCCGATGAGCCACCGACGCCAGCGTGACCGAACTGATCGTAGCGCTGTCGCTTCTGAGAGTCCTTAAGGACGTCGTAGGCCTCGTTTATTTCTTTGAATTTAGTCTCATCACCACCTTCTTTATCTGGGTGGTGTTGGACCGCCAGACGACGATAAGCCTTTTTCAGCTCATCAGCTGAAGCATTTTTAGAAACTCCGAGAACCTCGTAATAATCACGTTTACTCATACTGTTTTAAGTATAGTAAACTAGCACTCAAATGTCTAGAGTGCTAAACGGGTTACCGACTGAGCGCCCTTTTTACCAGCAGAACGATTACCGCACCACCAAAGGCTACCAAGAAGCTCCATAGATTGAAGCCTGTAAAGCCGGTTCCGCCCAAGATCTCGAACAAGAACCCACCGACTAGACCACCGATTATACCTACTATAATGTTGCCAAGAACGCCCTTGTCGCCCTCACCTTTCACAACGGCCGACGCCGCCCAGCCAGCTAGACCACCGACGATTATCCAAACAAAGATACTCCACATAAAGCTTCCCTCCTTACGTTTGTTGTACTACTATTTTACCATAATGTCGCTTATGCTCCATGTTATACTGGGGCGTAATGGCTACGTTTAAACAAAAAATTAATCCTCTGTTTGGACTTATAAGAGCTGAGTACCGTCAACTAGCCAACCGATACTTTGGCAAAATAAAACGCTTTAAAGGTACAGCCGAGGAAATAGGCCAGCAAATAATTGAACGTCTCTGGGCCGGCGACTTTTACCGCACCAGTCTGGGTCACTATAATTTTTTTTGGATGCGAGACTTTGGAACTGTCGCCGAATCACTGGTTAAGCTAGGTCACGACACAAGAGTTCACTACACACTCCGCTGGGCGCTACGACAATACATAAAAGCAGGTAAATTAACTACCTGCCTAGACAAGGATGGCCACGCCTTTAACGCTCCGGGACGGCCAAGTATTGACGCCCTGCCGTGGCTATTACACTCGCTTCACGTCAGTGACTACATACTCAACCACGAAGAAAAAGAGTTTTTGAGCCACGAGCTACAGAAATACTGCGAAGACTTTTTGGATATCAGCGGCGACCTAAAGCCCGGTCTTCGTATAGCCGAGATGCGCGACGCAGTTTACTACGATCGCAGCGCTTATTCACTGGCTCTCATCGGGCGTCTCGCTTACTGCGTCAAACAGCTAAAGTTGCCCGGTTTTCCATTCTCGCTAGATGTGTATCAAAAAATTCTCATGGAACACTATTGGAATGGCCAGTATTTTAACGCTGACCGGTCCAATGACAGCTATAGCTCCGACAGCGCCCTTATGCCGTTCTTTTTAAAAGTAATCGACGATAAAAAGCTAGCCGTAAAAACATTCGACATTATTAACAAAAAGAAATTAAACGTACCATTCCCTTTGCGATACGGTGAACGCGATCATGAGTTCCGCCATCGTCTCGGCATGGGTAAGTGGATTATGGCGAACTACACTGGCAGCTCCTTATGGACCTGGCACGGAACGTTCTACCTTCACCTGCTCAAGCGCTACAACCAGCCGGAATACGATCTAAACTACAAACGGTTCGCCCGGATGATCGAAAAGCAAGGTACTTACCCAGAACTACTCGATGCCGACGGCACATGGTACGACCGACCGTTTTACCGCTCCGACCCTGGTATGGTGTGGGTAGCCCTATTTCTAGAACTACCCAAGCCTAAATAGTCAATCGACTATTTCTTCTCGTCGACAACTTCGCCTTCAACCGGCTCGTCGTCAGTTTTCTTCTCGTCGCCCTCAGGCTTCTCTTCCTCGGCTGCAGCTTGGTACAGCTTGGCTCCGATAGGCATAATAGCGTCACTTAGCGCTTTGGCCGCCGCTTCCAACTCGTCCTTGTCGGTCGCATCTTTGTGCTTCTTAGCCTCTTCTACAGCGTCGGTAATGGCTTTCTTGTCCTCATCGGAAATCTTGTCCTTGAACTCGTCAGGCATCTTCTCGGCTTGGTAGATAGCGTTTTCAAGACCGTTACGAGCATCGACGGCTTCGCGCTTCTTCTTGTCTTCATCAGCGTGAGCTTCAGCCTCTTTCTGGGCTTTCTCGATATCTTCTTTGCTCAAGTTACCGCTGTCCTGAATAGTGATAGACTGCTCTTTACCAGTCCCCTTATCTTTAGCGGTTACGTTCAAGATACCATTGGCATCAAGGTTGAATGTCACTTCGATCTGCGGGACACCACGCGGTGCTGGTGCGATGCCATCAAGTACAAATCTACCGAGGCTCTTGTTGTCGGCTGACATTTCGCGCTCACCCTGAAGGACATGGATCTCAACCTGCGGCTGATTGTCGGCTGCGGTCGAAAATGTCTCGCTCTTGCTGGTCGGGATTGTCGTGTTGCGCTCAATAAGCTTTGTCGAGACACCTCCCATTGTTTCAATACCAAGGCTGAGCGGCGTTACGTCAAGCAACAGAACATCCTTAACGTCACCAGCTAGCACTCCACCTTGGATAGCGGCACCAACAGCTACAACCTCGTCAGGGTTCACGCCCTTAAGTGGCTCTTTGCCAAAGATTTCTTTAACACGCTCCACGACCGCTGGCATACGGGTCATACCACCGACCAAGACAATCTCGTCGATGTCTTTAGCCGTCAGACCAGCATCTTTGAGCGCCTTGTTAACAGGATCGGCCAGACGCTCGATTAGCTCTTTAACCATCTCCTCTAACTTAGCTCGGGTCATTTTGTACTCGAAGTGCTTTGGACCATCGGCATCAGCCGTGATAAACGGCAGGTTAACTTCATACTCGGTCGTCGAAGAAAGCTCTTTCTTGGCTTTCTCGGCTTCATCCTTTAGGCGCTGCATTGCGGCGTTGTCGCCCTTAAGGTCAATACCCGACTCTTTCTTAAACTCATCAAGGAAATGGTTAACGATACGGTTGTCAAAGTCTTCACCGCCGAGGTGGGTGTCACCGTTAGTGCTTTTTACCTCAAAAACACCGTCGCCAAGTTCCAAGATTGAAACGTCGAAAGTACCACCACCGAGGTCAAAGACCGCGATTTTCTCATCTTTCTTGCTTTCTAGACCGTAGGCGAGGGCTGCTGCAGTCGGCTCGTTAATGATTCGCTTAACCTCTAAACCAGCAATTTTCCCAGCGTCTTTAGTCGCTTGTCGCTGAGAGTCATCGAAGTACGCAGGAACGGTAATAACCGCTTCGGTGACTTTCTCACCCAAGAAAGCTTCGGCGTCAGCCTTTAGCTTGGAAAGAATCATAGCCGAAACTTCTTCGGGACTATAATCCTTGTCGCCTAGCTTAACGGCGACTCCGTCGCCTTTCTTGACGATTTCATACGGCATGATGTCGAGGTCCTTCTGAACCTCTTTGTCGTTAAACTTACGTCCAATCAGACGCTTTACACCATAGATAGTGTTTTTAGCGTTAGTAACGCGCTGACGTTGCGCAACCTGACCAACCAAACGCTCGCCAGATTTGTTGATAGCCACCACACTTGGCGTCGTGCGATTACCTTCGGCATTTGCAATAACTTCTGGTTTACCCGCCACCATGTAGGCAACAGCGCTGTTTGTTGTTCCTAGGTCTATTCCGATAATTTTACCCATTTAATATCTCCTATTAATTTCATTAAGCACTCTCCCTCAGAGACTGCTAAGTGTTCTTATTGTAACTAAGTTAGCACTCTCCTGTCAAGAGTGCTAATGAACTTTTTTCTATCTATTATTCGTCGACGTTTTCGCGAATTATATGCTCTAGGGCGAACTCCATGGTGCCACCCACTTTTTTGCCAGCATTGAATATATTGTTTGGATCAAATAAATTCTTTACTTCGGCAAACAGCCGCACCATTTCTGAGCCAAACTGCTTTTCAAGATAAGGCGTGCGGATGATACCATCGTTGTGGTCAACACTTATCGACCCCCCGTAGCTGATAACCAGGTCATTTACTCGAGTCTCTAACTCCATAATCCGCTCAGCTGCGCCATCAGCCTCCATATTCGCCAGAGGAACCAGCCGAATACTACCAGAACCGATGTGACCAGCGTAGGTGTAGACCATGTTGTAGTCCTTCAAAATCTGCTCAAGCTCACCCAAAAATGCACCGTAATTTTCTAATGGCACAATGGTGTCCTCTAAAAACGCTTGTGCTCTTGTGTTTGGCAAGGGATGATCCAGCAGCATCTTGAAGCTTTTTCGTCTAATAGTTAAAAAACTCTGAACTGTCTCGTGATCGTCGATCCAAAATGTCTCGTGACCAAGCTTTTCAAGCATCTCTTTAGCCTGACCAGCTATAACATCGACGCCGTGCTGATCATCGGCTTCAAAAACCGACAAAATTACCATGTGCTTGCCGCGAGCAATATGTGCCCGGCCCGCCTCTTCTGGATAGTACTTTTCGGCGAACTCATACGTAAAGTGATCAAACGTCTCACAGGTTATAGGCTCGTAGCGCAAAATTGTTTTTACTACTTCAGGCAGAGAACTTAATTCGGAGATCGGTGTCACTATCATCCGCTGGTGGGTTCCAGGCTTAACTAGCTTCAGTTCGGCCTCTGTTATTATGCCTAATGTTCCCTGTGCGCCGATAAAAAGTCGGGCAAGATTTAGGGTTTGCTCGTGCGCGTCCCAAAGCTCCCACAAAGGATATCCGGCGGCGTTTTTAACGGTTCGGGGGTGGTTGTTAGCAATAACATACTTGTTGTTGTCCAACAGCTCAGTTAACTGGCGGTATATCTTACCCTCAAGATTTGGCTGTTGTTTCTTGTGGGCAACCTGTTCGCGACTCAGCGGGCCGAAAGTGTATTCATTGCCATCAGACAATATGACTTTTATTTCGTTGACGTTGCTGCTGGTTGCTCCGTATTTAATAGACTGTTCGCCACTAGCGTTATTGCCGAGCATTCCACCTATGCCACAGATGTCGCGTGATGATGTGTACGGCGCAAACAGTAAGCCGGCCTCTTTCGCTCTAGATTCTACCGATAGATGCATCGCACCTGTCTGTACTCGAATGGTTCGCGCTTCTCTATCTACATGACCGATATGATTAAAATGCCGCTTTAGATCAAGTATGTAGCCCTCTGTTAGTGAACCGCCCGACATACAAGTACCACCGACTCGAGCAGCTAATGTTACAGGCCTTCCGGCCTCGCACTGAGCATTTGCCCATAACACCGCCGCTTTGATGTCGTCTACGTCGCGCGGTGATATCACTCCCGCAGGCATAACTTCAAAGATGCTAGCGTCACGCGAATTAAGATCTCGAGCGTCATCGCTCAAGTTAATATCACCGTTAAAATTTACGTCAGAACTTAGAGAATCAAGCGGCCCACTCATACTGTCACTATGGTAGCATAACAGAGAAGAGCAGTCTACTGACGAGTAACTTTAACCATTGCGTGCCGGATGACAGAACCACCCAGCATATAGCCCGCTTGCAACTCCTCGGCAACCACCTCGGTCTCACCGGTCGCTTCTTCATCGAACTGAATCGCTTCGTGAAGCTCTGGGTCAAACCGAGTTCCTGGAGCAGATTCAACTCTCTTAACGTCCAATGATTCGAGTGACTTGTTAAGCTGCTTAACAATACCCGCGATACCTTGTGCCCATGCATTGTCTTTAAGATCTTGCGGGAGATGACCGATAGCTCGCTCAATTGTGTCTATGACGGGGATGAGTTTGAGAACAGCCGTAGACTGACCCGACTCACGCGCAAATGTTTTCTCAGCTTCCACTCGCTTACGATAATTTTCAAAGTCAGCTCTGGTGCGCTGTAGGTCTAGCTTCATTTCTGCTAATTGATTCTTCAATTCTTGCTCTTTCTTTGATACTTTCTTTTCTGCCATTACAAAATCTCCTCCAACATTGCGCCGGCGTGACGAACCAGCCTCATAACCTTACCGTAGCTTTGTCGTGTCGGTCCTAAAACACCTATATAGCTATGGTCACTATATGGTGAGCGGAATTTACTAATGATCAACGTGGCGCCACTAGACTTGCCTATAGGGTTCTCTGAGCCTATATATACACTGAGCGGCTCATTCGGAGCCACTTCTCTAAGCCAAGGTTCAAGGTTGTCAAGCAGACGCGCCACCGACTGAGCATGGTCACTGTTAAGAAATTCTGGTTGAGAAAATAGATTACCGATACCGCTTAGATAAAGCTCATCACCGATGGTAGCCAATCCAAGATTCTGCGTTAGATCCACTAGACTGTCTACAGCGCTCCGAATCGCTCGATCAGCTCGGTCTACGTGGGTACTCACCCTGGCGTCGATCGCTCTCGCACTGCGATCGAGTTGGAGCTGCTCCGGGTGATGCCCCTCGTTTAGGCTGTTGACATAAAAACGGTAGCCGGCGTCAGTCGGAACTCGACCGGCGCTGGTGTGAGGTTGCTCTATAAATCCCATATCTTCCAGCCGCGCCATCTCACTACGAATCGTAGCACTAGAAACCCCAAATAACTTGGCGAGCATAACACTGCCGACTGGGGCCGCAATCTCAGCATGCTGTTCGATAATTGCAGCCAAAATTAATCTCTGACGCTCTGTCATGTTTATATTTTACGACTACTGGCACTCTGTGTCAATGAGTGCTAATTACCCTAAGGTCGACTTCGGAAAATTAGCCAGCCCAGGAAGACGAGAAAACCGACACCTAGGATTGAGCCGCCGGCTATCAGAACTATTGCAGCAGAATCATCTGATTTACTGTCATCCGAGCTATCGTCTACTTCGGGGCTCGAGCCATTCGCGCCCGTTGCTGGAGCACCATCAGATTCGTCGACTTGACTGTCATCGCTGCTTGTTGGCGCGCCATCATCAACTTCAGGATCGTTGACCCCCACAATAACTCCTTCAGACCCACCTTGACTGCCGTCGTTATCATTTTTGTTGTCGTTGTCGTCATCGTTATTGTTATCGTTGCCACTGCTATCGTCGTCTTCGTCGCCCTGGCCACCCCCGTCCCCAGGGTTTTCGCCTTCACCATCGCCTGGGTCTACGTCCGACGCTACGATGTTGTATTGGAAGGCACCAACGTCACAACCGACACCAAGGTCTCGCTCAAATCCACGTGCATCGGTTACTTCACAGGTATCAGCGTCCCCAGCGCCAATCAGTGCGCTGTCACCCTCAAGGGCAAGCGTCTTCAAGACACCATAGCTACCTTCAAAGCCAATTTCAGTGCCTTCACTGTCGTTGTCGGCAAGTTCAGCAGAAAGACCCGCATCAACAAGAAGGGTAAAGCCTTCATCTACACAAGTGGTGTTATCTGAGTAGCTGTAGTTAACTGTCAAAGATCCAACCGAGTCAACAAAACATGCCGTGTGATCACTGGCGCCGCTTAGCGTTGAGTTCATTATCGTCACATTAGCATTCTCATTTGAGATAAATAGGGCAGTTTCGTCAGGCAATGATTCTCGAACAGGGTGCGATTCATTATTGCGAATGGTGATATTGTTCATTAACACGTCGGTAGTTCCGGTCACACTAGGGCCGTACTCGAGAATTGCAACACCAGCGTTGCTGTCAACAATAGTAATATTCGTTAGTTCGTGATTGCTACCTCCATTGATTGTAATCGGCGCAACGTTCTCAGGCGCGGCATCGACAATCGTCACATCTCTTATAGTCACTTCTTCAACCCCAACAGTAAAGATAATGCCTGGGCTCTCCTCGTAGACGCCACCCATGTTCTCGAACATAACGTTTTCAACCGTCAGTTTGTATCCTGGAGATTCGCTGTAAGATTCTGCCGAAACGCCGCCGCGACCATTATAGATATATCCATCCCTGACTGTAATTTCACCGCCTTCATCGCTAAATATAGCTTCGAGGAAATCTGGGGCATCGATTGAGAAATTTTCTATCAGATATGTCCCGGGCTCATCTAGATAGATACTGCTGTCAACAAAGTTAATGTTCCTTATCGACGCGCTATCACCATTAATATGCAAGCTACCATATGAGCTGGGATCTTTCATGATAACTTCCATACCATCAATAGCGACGTCATTGCCGTTAAGGTCTAGATTTATAACTGGGTAAGAACCTTCGTTGGCTTCAAAGTATGTATCGTTAATGATCGCGTTGTCTCTCATATTCTCGAATGTGAGAGCAGCGTGAGATATAATTTCCACCTGATCGACGCTTGACGCCATTAACTCCCCGAACAGCCCAACTTCTACGTATCCAGCGCTGCTGATGACGACATTCGAAAAACTAGAACCATCGTACAAATTAGCCACACTCACGTTACTGAAGGTGCTGATATCAGCATTAAGGTTGAGGTTGGTTAACTCCGGAGAATCAACATCCAGAAAGACGCTGTTACCATACGCTGTTATTCCATCCACTGAATGTGTTGATGTGTCTAGATCTATGATGATTGCATTCGAGCAATCTTCTGTTCCCATCGATATATTTTCCACCCTTGAGTTAGGTCCGAGGTTAAGCGTAGCACTACCCGAACAGCCAATTGTATCGATAGACGAGTTAATGAATGACACGTTTTCTCCAGGTAGATTTATGGTGCTGGAAAAATTAGACTTCATGTCAAGATTATCTATTGTTATGTCCCTGCAGCTTCCAGTGTAACAAGACATAGTAGCCGCTGGGTTAGTTGCGAATAGCTCAGCCCTTATCTCGCTGTTCTCAATGGTTACATTTTCGATCACTTGCTCTTCTTCGGCCTGAAAAGTAATAACCGCCGGAGTCATCCCTGCATGTGATACAGATACACCGCTGATGGTCTTGTTTGAACCCGAAATATAGATATATGTTGGGGGTCCGCTTGAGTCGCTAGTGTGAACGGAAACATTGGAGACAGTTGTGATCTGATCACCGACTAAATTCAAGTTATAGCCGTCAATGACAGTCTCATCCATACCCGCTCCAGCCAAACTAGCGCCGTCAAGAACCAGCATTATATTGTCGGGATACTCCTCATCGGCCAAAGGTCCCTCGACGTCATCTCGAGCATAAGTGCCGGCCGGGAGCGTGACAATATTCGGACCCTCTGCATCACCGGCCGTACAGCCTCCGTAAGAGGCGGCTGTATTAGCCGCAATTACCGCCTCATAAAGAGAACATCCGGCGCCAACATCTGGGTGGCTATCTTCGTCAACCGTCGTAGTAACGTTAATGACAGTCGTCGCCGCACTAACGTTCAGCTTGAAAGCAAACACCGCCGCCCAACTAAGCGACAACAATAACGCCACAGCCAACAACTTATATGATAGTCTTTTAGCTTCCCTTATCTGAATCATCTCACAATTTGCCCCTATTATGTCTTCTACCAACTATAGCATAAAAGGTTTGAGATTTTAAAAAAATGTTAACGCTTAGTCGCGTTTTAGCATCACCATAAACGCCTCTGAGGGTATATCCACCTTACCAAAACGCTTCATTCGCTTTTTGCCCTTCGCCTGCTTTGCTAAAACTTTTTTCTTGCGCGACACGTCACCGCCATAAAGCCCGGTGGTCACATCCTTTCGGTAAGCACTAATGTCTTCACGAGCTATAAACTTACCCCCTATGCCGGCCTGAAGTGAGACCTGAAAATTCTGTCGCGGTATGACATCTTTCAGCTTTTTGACCATCTCACGGCCAAGAGATTGCGCTTCCGAACGGTGAGCCATCACACTTAAGGCATCTATCATTTCACCAGCAACGTAAAAATCGACTCGCACCAAGTCCTCTGTCCGATACTCAGATAGCTCGTAGTTAAATGAGCCATACCCGCTAGTGACTGACTTTAGCTGATCGTAAAAGTCCGTCAAGAGGTTTGCCAGAGGCGCCTCAAAACTCAGCAAAGCCCTCTCATCAATATAACTTAGGTTTGATTGGCGTCCTCTCTTTGAAATAATGAGCTGTAGTACAACGCCAATATATTGAGACGGGACAATGATCTCACCTTTAATCCAAGGCTCGCTTATCTCTGAAATTTTACTCACGTCCGGCAAGCTGCTGGCACTTTTTATATCAAGCTCCTCGCCTGAATTTAAGACCACCTGATAGTCGGTAGACGGGTTGGTAATCACCAAGTCTAAATCGTATTCACGCTCCAAACGCTCACGAATAATATCGAGGTGAAGAAGCCCCAAAAACCCAATCCGAACCCCAAAGCCAAGGACTGGGGAGTTTTCAGGCTCAAACTGCAGCGCCGAGTCGCTCAGGCTTAGCTTCTCTACGGCGTCCTTCAAACTCTGATAATCATCATTGCTGACGGGGAAAAACCCAGCGTAAACAAACGGTTTTACCAGTTTATAGCCCGGCAGGGCAGAGTCGGCACCCGATCGCCTGGTCGTAACCGTATCACCCACTCGCGCATCACGCGTCGTCCTAAGGTTCGTTACTATGTAGCCAATCTCACCTGACCGTAGAGCATCGCTCGATTTCATCGCAGGGCTAAGTGAGCCAACTTCTAGCGCCAATCCGCTAGCCGAGGTTGCCATCATGTCTATTGTGTCGCCCTTGCGAATCTCACCATCGACGACTCGGACATATAAAACCACTCCTCTGTAGTCATCAAAATAGCTATCAAATATCAGCGCCCTAGTAGGATCATTTGACGCACCGCGTGGGTGGGGTATCTGCTCCACGACCGCGTCTAAGACTTCTGTGACACCTTCGCCAGTTTTGGCGCTAATTTTGATAATATCTTCCTCACTACAGCCTAGAAGGTTTATAACTTCCGCACTAACTCTCTCCACATCTGCTGCCGGCAAATCAATCTTGTTTAAAACGGGAATCAAGACCAGGTCTGCAGCCATGGCCAGGTAGACGTTAGCAAGTGTCTGTGCCTGAATACCCTGGCTAGCATCAACAACCAAGATAGCCCCCTCACAAGCTTGAAGACTACGCGACACTTCATAACTGAAATCAACATGCCCCGGCGTGTCTATAAGATTGAGCTCGTTGTCGCCATGGCGCATGCGCACAGGTGCAAGCTTTATCGTGATGCCCTTCTCTCTTTCTAGATCCATGCTATCAAGCAGCTGCGACTTCATGTCCCTCTTTTCAACCGTTCCAGTCAGCTCCAGCATGCGGTCGGCCAGGGTAGATTTTCCGTGGTCTATATGAGCAATGATACAAAAGTTTCTGATGTGGTCCTGGTTCACCCTAGCCTACTTCCGCCTCGAACTGATAGTCTTATAAAGACGAGTTTTCTTGATCTTTTTTAGTCGGTTTACAATCGGAACGACCTCGCTGAGTCTCAAAAGATGGCAAAAGAATATATATGAAGCGAGGCTCACGGTAACAATCAAGGCAAACTTTGGAAACGACACAAAGAAACTCTGGTCGGCGGCACTAAGCGGAAATATTATCACCATTACGTAGGTAATAAGAGCCGTAAAGCCGGCTGCACTAGCCATCCTAGCCACTGCATGCACAAATGTTGCATTGAACAGACCTTTTATCCGCTTCGACATTAAGTAAAATAGTATACACACCTCTACAAATGAAACTATGACTGCCGCCCACGCCAATCCATGAACTCCCATGCTAGGAGGACCGAGGGTAAACCAGACGGCAAGTGCAATGTTGAGGGAAATAGTAAACAGCGATATATAAAGTGGTGTCCTGGTGTCTTGTTGGGCATAAAAACTACGAGCCGAGATATAATAAATCGACCTAAACAGGATGGTCAATGCCAGCACCCCAAGAATACTTGCCATGTACTGGTCACCACCATTTTTTATAAAGTTAACTAGATAACCACGACCAAAGAACGCCACGACTGTCACAGGTAACGCTATCCATACGATAACTCGCAAAACGGATTGAAGCTCTTTTCTAAATAAGTCCGGGCGACCCTGCCCCAACCGCTCAGTCATCTTTGGAAAGGCTGCGGTGCTAATGGCCACACCAACTAAATTTATCGGTACAAAAGAAAGGGCTGTTGCCTGCTGATAGGCTCGAACGCTTCCGGAAATCATTCTCGATGCAAGGTTGGTCTCAACGATACTGTTGACATAGTCTATGCCCTGATCGAGTGAACGCGGTGGCAATAGCCTGAGTACCTGGTGAAAGCCTTTATTTTTCCAAAAAATCTTAAATCTATAGTCAAAGCCCATTCCGAAAAGACCGATACTACTCACCAATAATTGCAGCACTGAACCAAGCACTACACCCAAGGCTAGCCCCATAATGCCGCCTTCAAATATCTGCCAGCCAAAAATGGAAATGCCGTTGGTGAAAAACAGAGCACCGATTATTATACCGACATTGTATACAGCCGGTGCGAGAGCAAAGAATGTAAACCTACCCACAGCCTGCTGCATGCTTGCAAATACCGTAGCTACCGCAAACAAGAACGGATTTATGGCTATAACGCGCATCATACTAACAGCTAGTGCTTGTCCAGACTCTGGTAGCCCAGGCCCAACTATGTAGCGCACCAAAGGCTCGGCAAATATTATGATAAGTATGCTCATAACCAACGTCGCCAAAGCAAGTAGGTTTAATAAGCTAGTGGAAAGCTCCCAGGCCGACCGTTTGTTACCCTTAGTAAACCTTTGATTAAAAACCGGTATAAATGTCACACTCAGAGCGCCCGAAACCAACACAAAGAACATAAAGTCGGGTATGGTGAAAGCCACCGTATAAGCATCCATACCCATCTTGTAGGTATCATAGTACATACCGTTAATGAGTCGGTCACGGAATAGACCCAGTAGGCTCGCAAACAACGATGCGCCCGCCAGCAAAAAGGCCGCCGACTTTAGCGGCAACTTTCTGTTAGCTTTAGCGATTGTTGCGTTGAAATTTTTCATTTGTTTGTATCGTCTTATTGCCTACGAGAGCTTAGCCTCTTTTGGCAAAACAGCATCCTTAAGTAGTTCCACGACCCGCGCTTCCTCAACGGTCTCTTCTTCTAATAGCGCCTCTGCTAATTTATCGAGACTCTTCATATTTGCTTTAATTACCGCTTCGGCGCGGCGAGCAGCTTCTTTGATGAGAGCGGAAACTTCTTCATCTATCTGCTTGGCAGTGTCGTCACTATATGGTCTCTCGTGCGTCATTCTGTCGAACACCATTCCGCCATTATCCTCGTGAAACACCTGGTCGCGTAACTTAACGCCCATACCCTGCTCGATCACCATGTCACGAGCTATCTCTGTAGCTTTGCGAAGGTCTGAGCCAGCTCCAGTCGTAACGCGGTCTTCGCCGTATACAATCTTTTCGGCAATCCTACCACCAAGAGCCCGCGCCAAAATATCCTTGAACTCTATCACGCTGGTGTAGCTCCTGTCCTCTGGTGGCAAGAACCAAGTAACGCCGCCCGTGCCGCCGCGAGGTATGATGGTAACCTTGTGAACAGGGTCACTGTCTGGCAAAACATGACCAACGATAGCATGACCAGCCTCATGGTAAGCTGTCATCTTCTTTTCTTGTTCATTCATAACCTTAGCTTTTCGCTCCGGCCCAATGGCTACTTTTTCGAAGGCTTCGGTAAGATCGGCATTACTGATTTTCTTTGAGTTACGGCGGGCCGCGATAATCGCCGCCTCGTTAGCAATGTTAGCCAAGTCAGCACCAGAAGATCCGGCCGTCTTAGCAGCCAATTTGTCGAGATTGACTGTGTTGTCTGTCGGCTTGTCCTTAAAGTGAACTTTCAAAATGGCTTCTCTGTCTTTGCGCTCCGGCAAAGTAATGTTGGTGCGACGGTCAAAGCGACCAGGACGCAGCAACGCTGGGTCCAAAACATCAGCTCGGTTAGTGGCAGCCAAGACAATAACCGTAGTGCCAACCTCAAAACCATCCATCTCGACGAGAATCTGATTTAGAGTCTGTTCGCGTTCATCGTGACCGCCGCCCATTCCGCTGCCGCGACGGCGTCCAACAGCATCAATCTCGTCTATAAAGATGATTGCTGGCGCATTCTTTTTGGCCTTCGAAAATAGATCACGAACTCTAGAGGCACCGACGCCGACGAACATCTCGACAAATTCTGATCCACTTATGCTGAAAAACGGAACATTGGCTTCGCCAGCTACCGCCCTAGCGAGCATCGTCTTACCGGTACCAGGGTTTCCAACCAGCAGTACGCCCTTAGGAATCTTGGCGCCGACGGCCTCGTACTTCTTTGGGTTCTTAAGGAAATCAACCACCTCTTCTAGATCTTGCTTGGCCGAATCGTTCCCTGCAATATCAGAGAAAAGAACTTTTTTCTTGTCTTCGCCGTATAGTTTGGCCTTTGATTTTCCGAACCCAAGCGCTTGATTGTTCTGGCCCTGAGCTTGGCGCATCATCATCATAAAGAAGGCGATTATCAACACCACGGGGATAATAATGATAGCTAAGTTCCATAGTATGTCACCGGTAGCAGAAGGGGTTGTGACTACTAACTCAACACCGGCATCAGTGTTCAGGCCCTGCTCGTAAAGACTGCTCGAAGCATCCTTAGTGGAGCGCTCGGTCGGCTTATCGCTACCCTCTGGAGTAACGAGCAGCTCATTCCCAGTAACCTCGATCTTACTGATCTCGCCAGCATTGGCTCTTTTTGTCACCTCGGAGAGCGATACATCCTTTAGCTGGTCGTTAGGCGAAAAGATGGACAAACTCATAAGGACTGCCAGAATAACGACTACCCAGAACAGACTCAGGCGGATAATATTATTAACTTTCTTTTTATTCGGTGGAGTCGGGGTAGCCATATGACTGATAGTTCCTTTCGGGCATAGCGAAAAATGATGTAATTATAAGCTATATTTTAACAGTTACAGCGTGAAATAGCGAGTAGAGAAGCGTGCCGTTACCCCGGAACCAGCATGATACAGCCCTCCAGGTACTGACGTTTTTACCGCCAAAAGTAACCGCTCTAACTGAGGACGCGTCAAAGTTCCATTCGAAATAACCCTTAAACACTCCACCGCCAGGCGCGGCGGCATATGGGTCAATAAATAACGACTATAGTCCGGCCCATCTCCCAGCAACCGTCGAACTTCGGCCTCGATCTCTTTCTTAAGTTCCAGCTGTCTACGTCTGAGATCTTTTACCCGCTGCTTGCTTTCAGGATGAATAGTCCGGGTTAATGGACGAAGCTTGTTTCGTAGATATTTATCATTCTTATTGGTGCTGTCCTCTCGCCAATCTAATCGTCGACGATTGACATAACGTCGCAGTTCATCTTTGTGTACGTCAAGCAAGGGCCTTAAAACGTCTGAATCCAAAACGGCTAAACCTCGCCAACCAGTACCCCTGTGGAGGTTAATTGCTACTGTTTCAACCAAGTCATCGGCATGATGCGCAGTAACAATTTTTCCTTCATACTTACTAGCCAATTCCCGCAAGAAAGCGTAGCGTCGCTCCCTAGCGATCGCTTCGCTAGCATTTGGGCCAAGTTCTTCACGTCGAGTCTCAAAAGGCAAGCCGTAACGATCCGCTAGGCTAGCGACAAACTTAGCGTCCTCGGCCGAATCATCGCGGATGCCGTGGTCAAAATGCGCTACTACTAGCGGTTCTCTGCCAGCCTGAACCATCATGTCGAGCAAAGCGACTGAATCGATGCCGCCACTTACAGCAACGATATATGTCATAGCTTCAGATCAGCGAGGTCTTTTACAACCTGTGAACCATGACCGGCCGGAGTAACCCGTCCATAAACTTTCACTACCTCACCCGCTGGATTAATGATAAACGTCTTACGCTGGATGCCTTCTACACCAAACATTTTCTTACCCCAAGCGCCATAATCTCTTATAACTTTGGCTTCCGCATCCGTCAAAAGTGTAAAGTTAAGTGAATACTTAGCCTTGAATTTTTCATGCGCCGATGGGTCATCGCGACTGACGCCTACGACTTCCGCTCCAAGTTCGGCCAGTTCATCACGAGCGTCTCTAAGGCTACAGGCTTCAACAGTGCAGCCAGGAGTATCGTCTTTCGGGTAAAAATAAAGCACCAGCCACTTACCTTTATAATCGGCTAATTTATGAATCTTTCCGTCTACACCTGGAAGTTGAAAATCTGAAGCTGGGTATGGTGTCTTCATAGGCCTACTCCACCCCACTCGAATCTAGGCGCTTAAACTCAGTTGCCTTATAGATAGACTTTTTCATTATCTCGTCATAGGTACTAACGGTACGAAGAGGTTGCCAGGAAGGGTCATGCGGAGCTATGGTCGAATCTTCGGTTCCGCCTATATACCAGAAGACCGGGTGCTCTTTCGTGAACGCATCAATATCTTTTATTTTGTTAAAATCGCGGTCGCGTAGCATATTTAAAGAGCCGTATTCATAACTGGTGGTAGCATCAATGAAGTACACAGGGTAATCGTCGGTGCTGTAGAAAGTTGCCTCATAAAATACCCACGGAGTGGTGGCGATTATCGGAGTTCCTGGCTCTGCCTGGCTGTGAATCTGCTCGACTACCTGGCGAACCTTGATATTTGTCAGCGAGTTCTTGTTAAAGTTTCCGTAGTAAACAACATTTGAAATGCCGAAAATCATCATGATGGAAACAAGCGCTATCGGCACCGCCCGCCACCTAAGACGCCATGTGCGCGTTCCAACAACTAGCGTCACCGCAAAGAAAATGCTTGAAAACACAATCGCCGGTATCAGGTAGCGTTCTACAAAAACCGGCCGTAATGGAGGTAAGGATAGTACGAATAGAATTAATGGCGAAGCCCACGCAAGAAAAGTTACCAACAAATAGTTCTTTCGCTCCGCCGCCGAAAGTCTTTTGATTACCTTTGGCACACTTATCATGCTAATAACCAGTACCGTCCAGAAGGCCGCTCCCCACCAACTCAGCGCTTGTGACTGATTAAGATAGAAAAAATAGTTTGCCAAATAATCTCCGGGTGTCCCCGCCCCAACTGGACCGATCCAAAAACCAGCCTGGACTGTACCGGTCTGTATAACAAACGCCGGTACCCACGGCAGGAAAAGGCCCACTGCGATGGCATGAGACATGACCCAGTTCTTCGAGAAAAAAGCTTTACGCCTCGCCTCTTTAGTTGGATAGCGTCGCATAGTTAGGGCTCGCCACAACCAATGCGCCAACCAAGCCACAGCCGTAAAGTAGTGAGTCCACATACCAAGCGAAACCAATAGTCCGTAAGCTATCCACCAAACCTTACGTCTCGAAGCCATCGCCTTTGTAAGCACCCAAGCTGCAGCCATCACTATCACACAGGCCAGAGTATACATTCGAGCCTCATCGCTATATCGGATAAGAGTCGGTGAAAGCACCAAAAAAAGTAAACTCACCCAAGCAGCAGAACGACCAAAGAATTTACGGGTCATAAAGAAGCCGCCGATTATAGCCAACCCCCCAAAGAAGATGCTCATTGAACGAAGCGCCAGCTCGGTGGTGCCGAACACCATACTCCAGACCTTGAGCAGCCAATAGTAAACCGGCGGGTGAACATCGGCTGCTGTAAACTGGGCGATTTCCACAAAGCTAAACTGTATTAAATAAGCGCCAAATGCTTCGTCGAACCATATTGAAGCATTTGAAACATTAGAAAAAGCGATGAACAAAAAGACCGCCAGACCCAAGAATAGCGCCATCATATCAACCCGACGATGTTGTTTTATAAAGTCTATAGTTCTACCAAAAAGCATTTTCATTATTGTATCCATGATAACTCTTTTAGGCTTCGTTCCGCAACTCCAGCCCACCCTCTGGAAAAACATCTGACGATGTCGTATAATACCCTAGTCAAGACACCATCGGGGTGTGGCGCAGTTGATAGCGCGCTCGGTTTGGGACCGAGAGGTCGAAGGTTTGAGTCCTTTCACCCCGACCAAAGAAAAAGCCCGTCATAACGACGGGTTTTTTCTTTTCTTAACTTGGTCTATTTAGCAAACTCGATTGCCCGAGTTTCACGGATGACGTTCACCTTAATAGTACCTGGGTACTGCATGGTGCTTTCGATCTTGTTGGCAATGTCCCGAGCCATTTTGATGGCGGACAGGTCGTCAACATTTTCTGGGCGAACGATAACTCGAACTTCACGTCCCGCGCTTATGGCGAAGGCCTTGTCGATGCCCTTAAATCCGAGGGCAATGTTTTCTAAATCACGCATTCTCTCAGCGAAGTTCTCGGCTGAGATGTTTCGAGCGCCAGGACGAGCAGCCGACAGTGCGTCACAGACTCGGACTATTAATGCCTCCGGCGTTGTAGCGTCAATGTCGTCGTGGTGCGCTTCAATAGCATGGACAATCTCGTCGCTCATACCGTATTTGCGCGCTAATTCGGCACCAATGTGGTGATGCTTGCCTTCAATCTTGTGCGTAACCGCCTTACCTACATCGTGCAGCAATGTAGCGATCTTGGTCGTCCGAACATCAGCACCAATCTCCTCGGCTATAAGACCCGCCATGTGTGCCATTTCGGTACTATGCATCAAAACATTCTGACCATAACTGGTTCGGAACTTTAGCTCACCGAGCAGCTGAATCATCTCCTTAGGTATACCCACTACGCCAACCTCACGAGCGGCATCCTCACCAGCTCGAAGAGTTTCTTTCTCAATCTCTTTCTCAGCCTTTGCCACAACTTCTTCGATGCGTCCCGGGTGGATTCGACCATCCTTCATCAACATCTCCATAGCTAGTCGAGCAACCTGTCGACGTAACGGATCAAAGCTCGATAGAATAATCATGCCTGGCGTGTCATCTACTAATATGTCGACGCCAGTCGCCCGCTGCAGAGCCTGAATGTTTCGACCCTCTTTACCAATGATACGACCCTTCATTTCGTCGTCCGTAAGCTTGATCGCTGTAACCGTTCGCTCAGCGGTAACTTCCGAACTCATTCGCTCCATCGCCGACACCAGTATTAATTGAGCCTTCTCTTCGGCTGTTTCTTTAGCGTCATTCTGAAGTTTAGATATAAGACCAGTTAGATCTTGCTTAATATCTCGCTCGGTCATTTCCATCAGCTTCTCGGCTGCTTCCTTTTTCTTGAGCCCAGCAATCTTCTCCAGCTTTTCTTGTTGTCGAGTTCGGATGTCGCGGATCTCATCCTTCAACGACTCAACTTCCGCCTCTTGGGCGCGAAGGCCTTCAGCCCGGCGATCAAGTTCATCCAGCTTCTTGTCTAGTGACGCCTCCCGTTCCGCCAGGCGACTCTCTGTCTTGTCCCAGCCCTTGCGCCTATCGGTCTCCTCTTTCTTGGCCTCTTCTGCCAGCTTGAGAGCTTCTTCTTTTGCCTTCAAAACTATGTCGGCTGCTTTCGATTTTGCGTCCGCGATTGCTTTGTCGGCAGTATGTTTTCCGTTAGCTTTTCGCTGGAAGTCATAGGCGGTTTTTCCACCAACACCAGCAAGAAGTCCGATTACAGCGGTAATAATTACTTCTACCATATTGTTCCCTTCTCAGAATGATCCCGCAAAGTTTTCTTCTTTGCGAATGTCATGATCACAGACCGTTCTGAATGTTCAAAGTTGTTCAAAAGTCCGTATCTAAAATGAATAATGGACTAATCTCATTGTAGCCCTCCGGATTCTATTTTTGCAAGCTCATTTCCGCGCCTTAGTAATGTTGGGCGCGGCTCCATAGAGAGGCATCACTAGCTTATCGTCTTCACCGGCCTCAAGTCGCGCCAAGCCTCTAACCTGCCACGACTCCCCCGCTTCGCCGACGATCGGTATGCTTTGAGCGTGAGCAATTGTATTACAAACAGTATGTCCGATTCTAAGCCCCGTAAAACTGCCTGGCCCTCGATAAAGAACTATCCCGGCTACATCAGACCAAGATCTACCTAGTGCGCCAAGTTTATCATGTAGATAGCCGAGAATGCCTTTTGAAAGTTCTCGCCCGGCATCCCAGCTATATTCTTCGTCAAAATTGTCGTCAAGTAGCCTCAAAATACAGGCCGAGCTTGAGGTGTCTAACAATAGAATCACAGGTCCGCTCCTAAGTCGTCAGGTAGTTTGATCGAACGCCCTTCCTCCGAAGTGGTCGTAAATTCAATTCGCCAATGTTCTTTAGGTAATACCTCGCTCACCGTGTCGGCCCATTCTATAACCACGATAGTATCCGCGTTGCTGGTTGCCTCCATCAACTCATCGGCCATAATTCCGGGGTCACTTAGGCGATAAAAGTCATAGTGAGCTAACTTCAGACCGTCGCGGGCTTCATACAGTTGACTGATGGTAAAACTCGGACTCTGGACGGAGTCATCAACGCCCAGACCAACCGCCAAGCCTTTGACGAAAGTTGTCTTACCGGCCCCAACATCACCGACTAACTCTATGAGCTCGCCGCCCTTCAAACGACTACCAATAGCCGCACCAAGCTCTTGGGTTTCTTTGATACTTTTTACCTCAATAATCACGTTCACAGTATATCAGATTCTAAACTGGTACTTCAGAGACAAATGTTCTACAATTAGAAAAGCATATGCGCATTTCCGATGATATTTTGGAGACAGTGCTTGGGCGGGCAAACCTAGTAAATCCTGAGCAACTAACTGCTTTGAAAAAACAAGCAGCTGATTCGAAGCGCGCCCTTCAAGAAGTTGTTTTAGAGCAAAAAGTTGTTACCGAAAGAATTTTACTAGAGGCATTTGCCGACTACTCTGGCACACCCTTCATCGAGCTTAATCCGCAAGCTATCCCGCAAGACGTGTTGAAGCGCATACCAGAAAGAGTCGCTCGACAATACAACGCCGTACTATTCCAGATTGACGCCGATGGGGTCCACCACCTGGCTATGGAAGACCCGGACGATATCCAGGCAGTTAACTTTATTCAAAAAGAGATTGGCACCAACTCAAAGATCTACATTGCGACCAAGGACAATATTCTGGCGGCGCTTGACTCCTACCGCGGCGACGTTAATCAAGAGCTCAGCGAGGTTATTAGCGTCCAGAATGAAGACGAGCTACCCGTTTCGGATACGGCAGTTAGTGAGCAAGACATATCAGAGGACTCCCCTATCGCCCAGACAGTCAACCTACTGCTAGAATACGCCATCCGCTCTCACGCCAGCGACGTTCACATCGAGCCACGAGATGATTTTGTTCAAATAAGGTATCGTATCGATGGTGTCCTGAAAGAAGTTAACCGCCTGCCAAAGAACGTACTAGGAGCCCTGATCAGCCGTATTAAAATCCTCTCCAACCTAAAAATTGACGAGCGGCGCGTCCCCCAAGATGGTCGCTTTAAGATTACAGTTGCCGGACGACAGTACGCGCTTCGTGTTAGCACCCTGCCTGTCACCGATGGCGAAAAAGTCGCCATGCGTATACTAGACGAGTCTAACCAGGCAGTTACACTTAGTGAGCTTGGCTTCTGGGGCCGTAGCTTAACAGACATTACGAGAGAAATGTCCGAACCAAATGGCATTGTTCTTGTTACAGGGCCGACCGGAAGCGGAAAATCGACTAGCCTCTTCAGTATCCTTTCAATTTTGAATCGCCCTGACGTTAACATTTCCACCATCGAAGATCCGGTAGAGTATAAGATATCCGGTGTTAACCAAACCCAGACCAATGCCAAGGCCGGCATGACATTCTCCAACGGCCTTCGCTCCTTACTTCGCCAAGACCCAAACATTATTATGGTTGGAGAGATAAGAGACAGCGAAACTGCCGACCTGGCCATCCAGGCAGCCCTCACTGGGCACATGGTGTTCAGCACCCTTCACACCAACAACGCCGCCACCGCTTTACCGCGTCTTCTAGATATGAACGTTGAACCATTCCTGATAGCCAGTACCACAAGGGCTATAGTAGGCCAGCGCCTAGTTCGCCGACTACACAAAGAGTCTCGACAAAGCTTTACACCGACAGATGCCGAAAAGGATGCCATAACAAGACTGTTCGGCCTACAGGCGGGCGAAAGTTTCAAGATAATCCACGAGCTTGAAAAAGCCGCCCAAGCGGCCGGTATAGGTGGCGACACTCCCCTAAGTACCGATGAGAACGGCATTAAAATGCTCTGGCGAGCCGACAAGGCCTTCTCAAACGAAGAGGTTAGCGAAGGCTACCAAGGGCGCATCGGCATATACGAAGTTCTGACAAACTCAGAGGCGATCAAATCGCTCGTTATGTCGCACGCAACCAGCGACCAGATTCAAACTAGAGCTGTTCAGGAGGGTATGATGACCATGCAGCTGGATGGGCTAATCAAAGCTCTCCGTGGTGAAACCACCATCGAAGAAGTCTTACGCGTGAGCAGGGGTTAATAATGTCGCGCTTTTCGTATACAGCCGTCGATAGCCAAAATAAGGTTATTAAGGGTCGCACCGAACTGCCCGATCGCGCCAGTGTTATCGCCGCACTTAACAAACAAAACCTCAGGCCTATCAGTATACGAGCCCTAAAAAATAAACCGTCCTCAAGCTTCGATTTAGATAAGCTATTTCAACCCACACGCGTAAAGTCCGACAACCTTGTCATATTTACTCGCCAATTAAGCGCCATGGTAAGCGCCGGGGTACCCCTTCTACGAGCACTGACATCACTCCAGCAACACACCGAAGATAAAGCCCTCAAACTAATATTATCGAGTGTCGTAAAAGACGTTGAGGGTGGAATGCCGCTAGGCGACGCCCTATCTAAATATCCGGCAACATTTAACGACATATACACCAACATGGTACGCGCCGGTGAAGCAGCCGGAATTCTTGACGAAATCCTCAAACGCTTAGCTTTTCAACAAGAAAGAAGCTCCGCGATTAAGAAAAAGGTTAGAAGCGCCATGACCTATCCAATGGTGCTCGTTACCATAACTATACTCGCCTTTTTCGGGCTTATGATATTCGTCGTACCCCAAATCGGCTCCATAGTCAAAGACCTAGGTGGGCCAGATGCTGAGCTACCAGGCGTAACATTATTTATGCTTGGACTAAGCGGTCTCATAACAGGCTACTGGTACATCATCTTTCCTGCAATCGCCGGTCTAGTCTTCTTAGTGGCCCAGTATATTAGAACTCCAAAAGGAAGATACCAATTCCACTCCCTGCTTCTTAAAACTCCTGGAGTAAGAGGTATAGTGCAAAAAATGGCCGTAGCCCGCTTTGCCCGCACCTTCTCTTCACTGATGGGTGCAGGCGTAGCCGTACTTCAAGCCCTAGATGTTACTTCGAGAGCAGTTGGCAACGTTTTGTTTGAAGAGGCTATCCAGAACGCCGCTCGAGATGTTAAGAACGGAAAGCAGCTATCTGTCGTTGTAGCAAAAAACGATTTATTTCCTAGCATTGTCAGCCAGATGCTATCAGTCGGTGAAGAAACCGGTCAGACCGACACCGTTTTGGTGAAGGTGGCCGACTTCTTTGAAGAAGAGGTCGACCTATCTATCGACGGTGTAAGTTCAATTATTGAACCTATCATGATCATAATTATGGGTGGCATGGTCGGGCTCATTGCGGCCAGTGTTATGGTGCCTATTGCACAGCTCTCCCAGAACATCCGCTAAGCATCTCCTATGATACAATAGAAGCATAACTACATTAGTGGGCATATGTCGAAATTTTTTTATAAAGATAAGCAATTAACAGGGCTTGATATTAGCAGTGCTAGTATCAAAGCTATGTCTATCGATGCCAAAAAGTGGCTTGTTAACGGCTATGGATCAATGGACTTAGACCCCCTAAAGGTCAAAGAAGCCCTAGAAACCGACGGCAGCTCATATCTTACAGACAACATAAAAACTCTTTTCTCTGAAAAAATCATCGGAGCCATGCCTAACAGCAGTATCGCAATTGCCCTACCGACGGCTCGTAGCTATTGTCGGACCTTCACGCTCCCTTACTCTGCAGAAAACGCCTTAAAAGAAGCTGTGATCTTGGAGGCCGACCAATACATACCAATACCATCCTCAAGTCTTTACATAGACTATGAAATAATCGAAAGAGACCGTAAAAACAAAGTTGTTACTGTCTTGATGAGCGCCATCTCCAAAACGATCGTTGACAACGCCGTGCGTAGCGTCAAAGATGCCGGCTTTCAGCCAATATTAGTCGAGCCGAGCATCAGTGCAGTAACTCGCCTACTCAACGCCACCGAAAGTGCCGAGCTGCCCACTATAGTAATCGACATCGGCCCGACCAGCACCGACATCGCCATTCTAGACAAAGGTAATTTGCGGGTGACCGGTGGTATCGCTATCGGCAGCAATACTTTCACGCTTGATATTGCCAAAAAGCTCAACATAGCACTGGAAAACGCCCACCAACTCAAAGTCCTGAACGGACTAAATGCCGGGCCTCGTCAAGAAAAGCTGCGCGAAGCCCTAACACCAAGCCTGGAGCGCATCTTAACTGAGGTCCGTAAGGTCGTTCGCTACTACTCCGAGAGGATCAACAACGAACAAAAGCTCGAGCAACTTTTAATAGTCGGTAGCGGCAGCAGCCTACCGGGCATAGGTGAATACTTTACCGCCAACTTAGTCATTGCCGCCCGAGTCGCTAGTCCTTGGCAAAAATTTGACTTCAACAAACTTCAAGAACCACCTAGACAGTTCCGACCTCGCTATCTTACCGTTGCTGGACTTGCCAGCATAAACCCTGGGAGGGTCTGGAAATGATAAATCTCTTACCAGACCTAGAAAAGAAGGAAATAAATGCCGCTCGGCACAACATCCTGCTAATTCGCTATATCGCCATGACTCTACTAGCGACAGCGGCGCTCTATATGGTTATGCAAAGCTCGGAGCAAATTCTATCGAGCACCAAGCAAAGTGCCGACGAGCTCATAGCTACAAGCGACACCAAGGCTGGAGTATATGCAGACACTAAAGCAAAAGTCGGCGAGCTAGACAGCAAGCTATCGACAGCCCAATCTGTGTTAGACCAAGAGGTAAGATACTCCAAACTACTGACCGGTATCGCCGCTCAAATGCCGGAAGGCACAGTTATTAACGACTTCAATTTATCAAGTGAATCACTGAAATCACCCGTTACCTTGACTGCCTACGCCAAAACCACCGATGCCAGCCTCGCCCTGCAGTCAGCTTTCAGAAGCTCAGCCTTATTTTCTTCAGTAGAGTTCCAGACAGTAGGGGAATCTGACGGTCGGGTATCGGGCTACCCCGTAAGCGTCACTATGACCGTAGTATTTAATGAAGCGGAGCTTAGATAATGAACAACGACGCCACACCTGAAATGATAGTGGAGAAAAAACCAGGGTTGCGAGCAACCAGCCTACGCTCTTTCTTAGCCTTCTGCTTCGTCCTAAGCCTAGGTGCGGGCGCGGCTGTCTACTTGCTCAACTTTGACCGTCTAGAAAATCACGCCATAGAGGTGAGTCACCGGGTCGCAGACTCTAAAGCAAGCGCCGATCAAATTCAGACACTACAAGAACTAGAAAGGCAAATCGATAAGGACTCCGGATTAATTAAAAAAGCCGACTCAGTCTTTGCGACTAGCTCTAACTATCAATCTCAGGCAATCCGAGACATTCGCCACTACGCCGGCCTTGCTGGCATAGGGGTCACATCGACCACCTTCAATGATAATTCCGCAGACTCAACCCGCTCATTCACACTTAGCTTAAGCTCGCCCGCTTCATACCGAAGCTTCCTACGCTTCCTTATGGCCGTAGAGACCAATATACCCAAGATGGAAGTGACCCAACTCCATATATCTCGCGCTCAGACCGGTGGTGATGAAATATCGCTCGAAAACATAAGAATGGTTATACACGTAAGGTAGGGGTGCAAGTATGAAAGAAGCTATTTCCATGAAAACGATATCCCGCCGAGTAAAGTGGTTCTTTCGAAGATTCCACCTAATAATATACTTTCTCGTCGTCTCAGTGGCATTTGGGGCCGCCGTACTATCACTAAACTCTATGTTGGAACAAAGCACTACCGACGAATCTTACACCTCAAAGATAGACGCTGGAACAATCGACACTTCGACGCTAGAAAGGATCAATGACCTTCAAACTAGCCGAGACGTTAAGTCTCTACCCCAAGTCCCCTCATCGCCTCGTTATAACCCATTAAGCGAATAGTGGTGCTAACAAGCCAAAACGCTTATACTAAACTGTATGTTACTACCTGGATCAGAGCTACTAGGCACGGCAGTCATGAGCCTACACACCGGCGGCAAAGTTGCCGAACTTGAACGCGCTATTATCAACCCGTCTAATCTTCAAATAATCGCCTATGAAGTAAAAGGACCACTTCTATCTGAACGACCTTCATTCTTGCGCATAGCAGACATAAGAGAGATTGGTCCCATAGGAGTTATTATTGACGGCAGCGACGAGCTGATTGGGCTCGACGATGTTATTAAAGTCAAAGAACTTTACGAGCTTAACTTCAATCTTATGGACTTAGCCGTTTTTGACGAACATAAGCACAAGCTCGGCAAGATAGAAAACTACTCTTTGGACGCAGACACGTTCATGATACACAAGTTGCACATTAAAAGAGGTATGCTTCGCAGCTTAACCGACACAGGAATGTTAATAGACCGCTCTCAGATTGTGACTATTAATCGGCACTCCATCATTGTCAAATCTACCGCCAAAAAGGTAGCGGAACAAAAAGTCGCGCCGGAAATAGAACTTGACTACGTCAACCCGTTCCGTCAATCTTCACCACAGCCAGAAAGCTGAGCCTTAATAGCATCGTAAGAAAACCCTTGTCGCACAAGATAGGCTGTTAGTTTTTGGTCGTCAGGGTACTTCGCCCGTTTCCGGCTTATGACTTTACGCAGCTCCTCGTCATCGTCTCTTTCGCCGTCAGCTATGGCTCGATCGATAACGGCGGATTCAACCCCTTTTTGCATCAACTCTGCCCGGAGGTGTCTCTGACTAACGCCCTTGTTCAGTCGACGATTTTCTACCCAATACTTAGCAAAAGCTTCATTATCGACCCGTCCTTTGGCCATGAGCGCCTCAAACACACGGCGCGTCACCGCTTCGGACACGCCAGGCTTTAGCTCGCCCTTGTTGTTACGTCGAGCTATCGTTTTACGACGCAAATAGTCTTTAAGCTCACGCTCGCTCCTTGGTCGCACAAAGCTGTACTCCAACGCCCTCATATACACCTTGCCGTACTGACTTTCTTGTTCAAGCTCTACGAGCTCTTTTTCGATGTATTCTTTACCTACCTTTATGCCAAGTTCTACAACCTGAGAAAGGTCAAGCGAAAAGCGATATTTTCCATCGACAGATACATTGACTCTATTAGAGTCTCGGACTTGGGCGGACAGGCCGGTTATCTTCATGATGAAACCCAGAAAGGCTACGCTGCTTCTTCGGCAACTTTCTTGCGAACCTTTGCCTCTATCTCGTCTAGAACTTTTGGATTACTCGCAAGGTATTGCTTACTAGCTTCACGACCTTGACCAATTTTAGCGTCATTATAGTCAAACCAGGCGCCCGACTTGCCAACAATACCATGAAGTACCGCTAGGTCTAGCACGTCACCGGTTCGAGAAATTCCTTCGTTATACATGATGTCAAACTCAGCCGTTCTAAATGGCGGGGCGATCTTATTCTTAACGATCTTAACCTTGGTTCGGTTACCGATTATGTCTTCGCCTGATTTAATTTGGCCGGTCCGCCTAATGTCCATACGAACAGACGCATAGAACTTAAGGGCATTTCCGCCAGTAGTAGTTTCTGGGTTACCAAACATCACCCCAATTTTCATGCGAATCTGGTTGATGAATATAACCATTGTCTTGCTCTTGTTGATTATTCCCGTCAACTTTCGAAGTGCCTGACTCATTAAGCGAGCCTGAAGTCCCATGTGGCTATCGCCCATTTCGCCCTCAATCTCTGCCTGTGGCACCAATGCCGCTACAGAGTCGACAACAACGAGATCAACCGCATTTGAGCGAACAAGAGTCTCGACTATTTCAAGAGCCTGCTCACCGTTGTCCGGCTGAGCTACTAGTAAGTTGTCAGTATCTACGCCAAGGCGTCGAGCGTATGCTGGGTCGAGTGCATGCTCGGCGTCAACAAAAGCTGCAGTACCGCCATTTCTTTGTATCTCGGCGATAGCGTGAAGTGTCAATGTCGTCTTTCCTGAAGACTCTGGACCATATATCTCTATCACGCGACCTTTTGGATAACCGCCGCCCAATGCTAGGTCTAGACTCAACGCGCCGCTACTAAGTAGCTCCACGTCGATAGTTTTAGTGTCACCTAGTCGACGAATGGCTCCGTCGCCAAATTGTTTGTTGATTTGTTCTTGGGCCAAGCCAAGCGCTTTTAGTTTTTCTTCTGAAGCAACCTTCGGAACCGCCGCAGTAGACGCATCTGTTTTCTTTGTAGCCATACTTCCCTCACTTTCTACCTCTTTATTATACCTTCCAAATCTTAATTTGCTATAATCAGAAGTAATGAAATACAAACCTGGCTTCACTATCATTGAAATCCTGTTCATAGTAATTTTTCTAGGTATCGCTAGCGTCTTTTTCTTCATTCAGAAAAACGACATTGAAGTCGCCTCCCGTGACGACACCAGGCGAACCGCCATCAACGCTTTTTACTATGGCCTAGAAGAGGTTTATTTCAAGGAGCATAAGAGCTATCCGCGCACACTAAACAGCCAGACGCTCCCCTTTGTTGACGCAGATTTATTCACCGATCCGTTCGGCGTAAAGCTGGGCGAAGGTGACAGCGACTACCGCTACGAGGTTTCCAACTGTGAAGGTGAATCATGCAAGAGCTACACCTTGCGAGCAGACCTAGAAGCTGAAGACGACTTCATCAAGCAAAGTCGTAACAACTAGTCCTCTACCGGTCTACCGTTCTTAAATGCCTCAACAACATTGTTGAGAGTATCGACATGTTCTTTCGGGTTGGCAACATAGCTGAACCGGTAGGTTGTTTCGTCGCCCTCGGTACTGAGTCGAACATCGCCATAGTCAAAAAGGTGCTGAAATATACCCTTTTGGGTATAGCTTGCATCCTCTATACTAGCCAAACTAACAGTCTGCTCATGGCGAGAAAATAAGCTGTGCTGAATCTCTTGTATAACACTTTCGTTTGTCAAAAAGAATTTATTACTCAGGTAAACGTAGGCCGCAACCGCCATTCCTGAAGCTACCACTATGACAAATATCATTATTAAGACAAGCACCACACCGGGGTTGTCCAACACTCCCTGAATAGCATAGTTTTCCACAAAGTCGCCGTAGCTTGTCGCCAGAGTTAGAGCAGCCGCAATCAATAAAGCGCCGACGGCCTGGGGAACCACAAGTCCTATCGGGTGACGACGGACCGAGCGTACGACGTACTCTCCATCGCTAAGGTTTAATGTCGGATGAAGCATTTTTGAACGTTCGTGCAGACGCTGCACTTCCGGGCTGACCGTTGGCTTAATTGGATTAACAGCACGAACAACGTGGACAGTAGCGGGAGTTTGGACTACAACTTGAGGTTGCTCCGGGTTCTCGATTTGCGGTTGAGCTGGGATGTCGTTCGGATTCATATAACTATTATATACTCTACCGGTCTATTCGTCAGTACGGCTCGGCTTCCTTACGTGCTGTCTCGCCTTCTTAGTGGCCTTACGACCCCTTGGTGTTTTCTCGAGTAAGCCAATCTGTATGAGGTAAGGCTCATAAAAATCTTCTATGGTACTGGTTTCATCACCCGTCAAAGCAGCCATCGTTGCCAGTCCTACCGGTTGATCTTCGTACATTTCTATCATTTTCTCTAAGAGCTGACGGTCGCCTGGATCAAGACCAAGTTCGTCGATCTCTAACAATGCCAGAGCCTTATTTGTTATACCGGTATCTATTATGCCGTCGCCGTTAACATCGGCGTAATCTCGAACGCGCTTTAGAAGACGATTAGCGATTCTTGGAGTAAGTCTAGCCCTAGTAGACAGTAAGTCGGCCGACTGTTTGTCTATCTTGGTACCAAGTATCGAAGCGGCCCGCGTGATAATCCGGCCAATCTCTTCCTCTTTATAGAAGTCGAGGCGATACATATGCCCAAAACGATCCCTTAGAGGCGCCGCCAAAGCACCAGTCCTGGTAGTCGCCCCCACTATTGTGAACTTCGGTAAATCGAGTCGCACACTACGCGCCGCTGGACCTTTACCAATCATGATATCAAGCTTAAAGTCTTCCATGGCAGAGTAGAGCACCTCTTCGACAGCTCGACTGAGGCGATGTATTTCGTCGATAAAAAGAATGTCACCATCCTGCAGGTTGGTTAAAATGCTAGCCAGATCACCCGCTCGTTCGATTGCCGGTCCGGCTGTCACCCGAATAGTCGCACCCATTTCATTTGCCAACACGGTGGCCATAGTAGTTTTACCAAGCCCTGGAGGACCATAAAGCAAAATGTGATCAAGCGGTTCGCCTCGCTTCTTGGCAGCGTCAATCGCTAACTGTAGATTTTTCTTTAGCCTCTCCTGACCAACATATTCACTAAATGCCCTTGGCCTAAGAGTCACCTCGATAATCTGTTCGTCCTGATCATCCTCATGCGCGGAAGTATCGATGATACGCTCAATAGCCATTTCCTAAGCCCCCTTCAACGCCTGTCTTACTCGCTCGGCTGTCGTTCCGTCGCTAGGCACATTCTCTAAAGCAGTAGTTGCGTCAGCCAGCGAATACCCTAGGGCCATCAAAGCCTCCAAGGCTTCATCGCCCGCAACCACCACTGAGGCACCCGCGGAAGAAGCAACTGCAACCGACAGACCAACCTTGTCAGAAAGATCAACAACAACTCGCTCAGCAATCTTTCTACCAACTCCGCTAGCCTTAGCCACAAAACCGCTGTCGCTACTAGCTATAGCGTTCCTAACCACCTCACTATCACCCAATGACAGGATAGAAAGAGCCGCCTTCGGTCCAACGCCCTGTACGGTGATCAAGAGTTCAAATAACTTTTTCGCCACCAATGACGAAAACCCAAACAGTTCCTGAGACTGCTCTCTAACGTGATGATAAGTATAGAATTTAACCGATTCACCTAGTATTACGCTCTCGTAGTCGCCAGTCGCAACCTGCACCTCATAGCCAACTCCCTGTACATCGATGATGACTGAATGGGCAAACTTCTCGGCAACAACACCAGCAACGTGAGCAATCATACACTCATCATACCATGAGGGAGTGGGTGATAGCAGCCGCCAGGGCATCTGCAGCATCGTCGGGCTTCGGCAAGTCCTTAAGACCTAAATGAAGACGTACCATCTCTTGTACTTGCTTTTTGTCCGCCTTACCATAGCCTGTTAACGTCTGTTTTATCTGTGGGGGCGTGTACTCGGCAATCTTCAAGCCGTGCTGACTAGCAACCAACAAGGCCACCCCACGCGCCTCGGCAACAGTCATGGCAGTGGTAATGTTTCTGGAAAAAAACAACTTCTCTATAGAGCAAGCTTCCGGTTTGGTCTCTTTTACTATTACGCTCAGACTGTTAAAAATATCCTCTAGGCGCTCAGCGTGCGGCGTGTGAGGCGGAGTGGTTATGACACCAGCATCAATCATCCTGACACCCCTAGGGTTAACTTCTATAACTCCGAACCCCATTATGCCCGTCCCCGGATCAATACCTAGTATTCTCATACTCATCAGTATAAGCTACTTATTTTTGGTAGCAAGCCGAGCGACTAAGCGTCGCCACAACCTCGCGAGCCCATCGCGCCACTCCCATAGAGCGTACACAGCCACTCCGGCAGCTACCGCACCACCGATTATCCACGGCAAAAAGTTGTCGTCTTTGGCAGCCTCGCTCTGAACGCCCAATACACCGTAGTCAATTTCGGTAACCTTCACTACGTTCCGGCAACGGTTAGTTTCCGGATTACGCTCCTGGCCCTCTTTACAAGGTGCTGGCTCTTTACTGTTTGCGCCAATATTTCGACAGCGGTTGGTCCCCGAACTACGCTCCTGGCCTTGCTTGCAAGGCTGTAATGAGGAAGTTTTTGTAGCGATCAGTCTGCAGCGGTTAGTCTCCGGGTTACGGTATTGGTTGGGTGCGCAAGGCTTAAGTGACGCCTCTTCTTTAGGAGTTTCCGACTCGGCGGGTTCGACAGCGGCTAGATTTACGACCCCCGGGCTTGAGGGCTTCATGTACCGCCAAATACCTTCGGCCAGTGACCAGGCGTGGTCATCTTTGGGGTCAGTATACTCAGTCTCATCTATCAACTGGTCGTTATATTTCAGCCCAACTTTACTGTTAGTGTTGAGGAGACTAAACCCTAGTTCACTATCTTTAAACACGGCGTAACCACCAGGTTCAATCTGAACATCGGGAAATGCGTATGACTTCTCCAGTGCCTTACCTATAACCAAACTATAGGAGCTTAGCGATTCCGAGTGTTCCCCCGTATTATGTAGTTCTATGAACTCATTGCCAATATCACTACCAGCTACATTTGGCAGAATTTCATTGAGTCTAATCATTGGTGATATCGGATCAGCCGGCTCGGGATCTTGCCCCGGCTCAGACTCAGGCTCAGGCTCCGGCTCAACCACAACGGGTTCATCAATAAACCATTCGACGTTTGGTAGTGGCTGCTCTAGCGGCGCACCGACTAAAGCCGTCATGTACCAATTGTCCGCCCGGTCGGTGTCGTAATAGACTCTTCTGTCCTGAAACGGCGTGTTAATTCGTTGCCAGTAGAGGTTGTTAGACGGCAGGCTAGACCACGAGAAACTGTCTACCTCCGAACCTTCATCGTCCACCAAAGTGATAACATCTGATGATCCGACTATGCTACCGTTGCTGGCATGCGTAGGCGAGTAAGAGATGGTGTAGTCGCCCTCATCAAATAACTGTGCTTGCATCATTGAAACAACCAAAGCATAGCTATAGGGCAAGATTCGGATTCTCTCATATGGCACATCGCTTTCTAAACAGCCAAACTCTTTGCCGGATTTATTAAAAAGACACCAACCCGTCACATCAATAGAGTCGGGCGTTGTGTTGTACAAGACTACTAGCTCCTCCAGCGCACTGACGGCAGTACCCGGCCTGATTTGTGTGATCAATATAGATGCTGAAGACGCGTATGTAGGGGTTACATACGCGCTACCCGCGAGAACCGCCAAACCCAGTATCAGTCCACGTATTTTTGTCTTCAGCATGATCCCTAGTATAGGGATGAAAGATGAAATTGTTTTTGACGCAAACGCTATTGTTCAACAATGTCGGCGTTGGTGTGGACATTCGTTACGTCGTCGAGGTCGTCAATAGCGTCAAGAAGCTTCATAACCTTCTCGGCAGTCTCAGAATCTTCAACAACAACCGGGCTATTTGGCACATACTGCAGCTCGGCACTAGTGACCGATAGGCCAGCCTCGATAAGGGCCGTTCGAACTTTAGCCAAATCTTTGGCATCAGTATAAACAATTGTCTCCTCGCCTTCTTCGACAGCGTCTTCCGCACCGGCATCGAGAATGGTAAGAAGCGTATCTTCGCCCGTCGCCGTTACCACAATTACTCCTTTTCGGGTAAATTGAAATGCTACGCTTCCAGCATCGGCAATTCGGCCGCCGTTTTTAGTCAGAACGTTGCGGACATCCGGAAAAGTTCTGTTGCGGTTGTCGGTCGCGGTCTCTATCATGATTCCGACACCGCCAGGTCCCATCGCCTCGTAAGTAATCTCCTCCAAAACAGCAGCGTTCTTATCAGCTACCCGGTCGATCGCTCGCTGGATATTCGCTGCTGGCATGTTCGCCTGCTTAGCCTTCTCGATAGCAAGCGCCAAGGCCGAGTTCATCGCCGGATCAGTACCACTTCGAGCGGCAATAGCAATCTGGTTGCCAATTTTAGTAAAGACAGCACCGCGCTTGGCGTCTTTAGCGCCTTTTTCTCGTTTAATTGTTGACCATTTACTGTGTCCAGACATAATATTTTTTCATTATAACAGATTGAGACTTGTTTTTAAAACACAGAACCCGCCGCCAGGCGGGAGACCCTACACCAGTTTCCCAGTGCAACGCGTAAACGAACCTGAACGACGAGTTCAATATTGTTTACGCGATTTGCACCATGCCGTTCACCACAAGGCTAATGAGGTTAGGTGATTTTGCCAAATTGTTCGCGGCCTTATAGGCCACTTGCGCTCATTTTACTATAAATAACGGGTACTCCCAAACGGCACTCTAGTCTGAACATAGATCCCCGTACCTAACGTATCGGCCGAGTGAATAGTCCGGTCGCCAAAACGCTTGTTGATAGAATCGACCATCCTGGAAACACTCTGCTCCCTTATTATTTCCTCCGCAAAGAGACTAGTCTGTCTATCGCCAGATTTATCAAGCTCATAGCAATGTATGCCAATCTCTTTGATGTCACTTGGCGCCCTAAGGAATAGCTGGCGGGCGACTGAATAGATAGCTTTGTCGCTAGAGAAGGGAAGTGATGCCATATAACTAGCGTGCCAATAGCCGCTCCCCTGCGACTTTGCATACACGTAGACGCCTCGCGCTTCCAAGTCTTGCGACCGCAGGCGACCACCCACCGACTCGCATAGATGATGAAGCCGCTGCAAAACTTCTTCAAACGACAAATCAAATCGCTCTAGGACATACTGCCGACCGACTCGTCCAATTTGCGTCTGCACATCGTCAACCTCCCAACCGCGCAGCCGCTTATACCACCACTCGCCTACGACACTTTTAAAAACAACCCGTCTAAGAGTTAGGGCATCGGCATCAAGAAACTGTAGGGGAGTGGTGATGCCAACGCTTTTGAGGCGTTTGTCGTTCTGCTGGGCGATACCCGTCAGGTCGGTGAGCTTAAGCTCCCCTAACACCTGTCGTATATTTTCAGACGTTATGACGTCCAGACCGTCTGGCTTATGAAGTCCGGCCGCCGTCTTTGCCAAAAAACGATTAGTGCTAATGCCAATATTACAACGCATCCAAATTCCCACTTCGTCTTTTAGACGTTGTTTAATCTCATGCCCGATGACTTCTAGACCACGCGACCGAATCGTTTCAGGCGCATGGTGAAAATCAATTACTCCCTCGTCTATACTCTTCATAGTAACCTTAGCCGAGTAATCATTCATAATCGCCAACAGCTTGTGATAAACATAGCGATACTTTGGCGGGTCACTTTCTAGCGCCACGATGTCCGGGCATAGCAACCGCGCCTCGCGCAGCTTCATTCCCACCTTCACCCCCTTTGCCTTCGCTTCGTAACTTGCGGTCACAATTGCCGTTTTCTCGGTGCGTCGGTTAACAATTGCCACAGGCTTGCCTCGCAACATCGGTCTAGCCTGCTGTTCGACACTAGCGAAGCAGCTATTGAGGTCAATATGCATAATGAGAGGCCGCTCTTGGTTGTGGTCATCCATAATGATCGGACTCCATCGTCAGACGCCAAGTCAAACGCTCGCTGTCAAACTCAAGCCGGTAGTCGGTACCGCCGTCGGTGACCTCAAACACATGAACGGTTCTACTGCCTTGGGGCAGGGGATGGCGCAGTCCCAGCTCTCTCACTTCCACCTCTCGCCCACTCGCCCGCTTAAATCTCACCGGGCGACACGGCTGATGACCAGCCAAAAATACCGCCACAACCTGCACCCGTTCATTCAAAAAAAATTCGTCATTCATATCATTATCATCCTCTAAGCAGTTATTAGAGAAACGATTGTCGATTTGTTCGCCCGTCCCCTTGCCCGTTTCTAGCAAGTGTCCGAAGACGATGAATGACCGATTCGCGAGGGACGCTTTGCGCCGAGGGCGCCAGTGTGTATCGCGTGGCTATCTTTAGTATACATACTGGAGCTAGAAAAATCTCCCCCAATCTGGTAGAATCATCTCTGTAGTAGTTAATCTATGCGGCACCGTAGCTCAGCTGGTTAGAGCGCGAGACTCATAAGCTCGAGGTCACAGGTTCAAGCCCTGTCGGTGCTACCAAAAAATTATCCGAAATAATACCTAGGGGGTAAAAGTGAACGACAATCCAAGCGACGCACCTAAAGAGCAATCAACCGGACAGCCTCCGCTAAACCCGGTGATCCCACCTACTCCTGTTAGCGACAACAAAACCCTCAGTATCGTAGGCCTAATCCTGTCGTTCTTCACTGGTACAATCGGTGTCATCATCAGTGTCATCGCCTTTATGCAGTCGAAAAAAGCTGGTCGCAAAAACGGTATTGCTCTAGCCGGTATTATCGTCGGCTCCGTCATTACGGTAGCCGCTATTATCAGCCTGATACTTGTATCCGCTTGGCTTGCCAGCCCACAAGGTAAAGCTTTCGAAAAATGTCTAGCCACCGACCGAGGCTCAGTCGTTGTCGAAGGTAAGCTTTACAGCTGTGAAACACTTGACGCCATAAGCTCGCTAGTAACAGACGACTCAGTTAAAGATGAGGACGGCAACTCGGTTGAGTCGGTCAATGGAACACCCGTAAGCTTAAGTGGTTCGACAGTAGACTCAGCTTGCTGGACATTCGAAATGCCACAAGGCTACATTTTGTCGCCAAACTCTGTTAGTTGCCAAACTGAGATACGACAAGAGAGCGGGACATCCACAGGCGTGGCGGCCACCAGTATATCAATTCGCTCCCAAGTGGGAGACTCTTCAGTAGATAATTTCGTCGACAGAGTAAAGGCGACTGGCGCAAAAGTCCTTAAAGAAGAGCGACTTACCGTGGCCGGCAACCAAGCCGCCAAAGTTGTCTCAGAAAACTCACTTGGCATATCTACCGATATTTACTTTATCCCTCACACCGGCAATCTATACAGCTCGACCGGAAAGGTCACCAGCACACTGATCAGCGGCCCTTCTGCTTCAGACTCTATCATCTCTGCTATCCTTGATAGCTTTTCGATGAAGTAGCCCGAACTGATTTGTTCTTAAAGTCCGACAAGTGTTTCGCGTTGAGATATAAAACTCTGTAGCTCTTCGTCGGTTCGTGGCCTGTCCCAGGTAGCGAGTCCAAGCACGTCGCTCATTGTTACTGGTTCGATGTTGGCGCTGGTTTCGTCCATGACTTGCATAGTACTTTTGTCCTTTTTTGTTTTTGTTGTCTTATATTCTTATGTTAGCATAAACGTTATATAAAGTCAATACCCCTACTTTGACGGTAGTACTACGCTTATGGTATAAAAGAACAGAGGAAATAAAAAAGAAACATGGACATTCCACCGTCACTCGCAACCATCGCGCTCATCGCACTTATCCACGCCAGCTTTCAACTGAGCGTCAGCGTTCTAACACTTCTGGGCGGTCATACAATCGGCGCAAAATTACCCCGTCGTAAAGTCTCTCGGCTAATCTCCAGTTTCGTTATTGGGGCCGGGGTCATGACTCTCCTCCTCTTATCGCTAGCTTCACTTACCTTTCTGCACCTATTTGGTACGTCCACGCCACTTATTGCTTGGGCGGTGATATGTGGCATAGTACTTGGTATCGGTGTAGCCGTCTGGCTATTTTACTACCGCAAGGGTCAAGGCACCTCCCTGTGGATTTCGCGCTCATTCGCTAGACATCTTAATGACCGCAGCAAAGAGACTACTCGAAGCGTCGAAGCTTTCAGTCTAGGCCTCACTTCTGTCGTGGCAGAGATTGTTTTCATCCTCCCAACCATTGCTTTGTCGGCGTTGATTTTAATAGAGCTACCCGGCTATATACAGCTAATCGGCTTGTTAATATACACGGTGATTTCATTGCTTGGCCTTCTGATAGTCTGGGTGCTAATTGGCAGCGGACGTTCGCTCGGCCGCATCCAAAAATGGCGTGAAGCTAACAAGAAATTTATACAGTATTCCGCTGGTAGTGGCCTTATAATCCTTGGACTTTTTGTTTACGTTACCAAGATAATCACCGAATCGACAGGCGGGCTGTGATGAGTTTGGGTGGGCCACATATCGTTAAGCGCGACGGACGCCGGCCAACGGAGTCTTTCCAGCCAGACAAACTTCACCGAAGCATCGTTGCCGCCTGCCTAAGTGCTCGCGCTAGTCACGGTCAGGCCGAGCACATTGCTCGCAAAGTTGTCGAAGAAGTCGAGACATGGCTAAAGGATCGCCCTGAAGTCACCAGCCACGATATTCGCCGCGTCGCCGGTAAGCATCTAGAGAGGCATCATCACGACGCCGGCTATTTATATCAACAGCATCGGATTACGCTATGAAAAAAGTAGTTAGGGAACATACTTTCGACTACGATCTGATTGTTATAGGCAGCGGTGCTGGCGGAAGCGTGGCCGCAACTATGGTGGCACGCGAAGGTTGGCGAGTGGCCATCATCGAAGAGTCGGCCTTTGGCGGCGACCTATCCAACTGGGGAGATATTCCTACCAAAGCATTGCTAGAAAGCGCCCACCTTTACCAACGCGCCAAAGACGGCCAGGCCTTCGGACTACGCTCAAGCACCCTGGGCTTCAACTACCCCGCTATTCGCGCCTGGAAAGAACTCGTCGTAAAGCGGACTGGCGTAGACGACGACCGTAGCTTCTATACAAAACAAGGAATAGCCACTTTTCAAGGCAAAGCTCACTTCTTAACACCTCATGAGATTACCGTAAACCGTCGTCATCTCTCGGCCCGTCACTTCCTGGTAGCATCTGGCGCCGAATGGAAAATACCCAACATTCCCGGCCTGAAAGAAGCGACATACCACACACCCCGCACCATCTTAGAGTCGATACGTCCGCCAAAAAGCCTGCTTGTTATAGGCGGCAGTCGTCAAGCTGTTGAAATTGCTCAACTAATGGCCATTTTTGGGACTAAAGTTTATCTAGTACAGTCTGGAAAGCGCCTACTGCCCTCTTTTGACCCAGCGGTTGGTGAGCACCTGGCCTCTTCCCTTTCGAAACAGCTTTCTGTAATGACCGACACCCAGATAAACTCTGTGGTTAAAGAAGGTTCTGTTATAAGAGTGTTGCTGTACCGTGGCGGTGCTCCAAAACATATAATTGTCGACGAGATACTTGTCGCCGACCAAGAGACGCCAAATGTCGACCTAGGGCTTGATAATGCTATCGTAAAATACTCCGACAAAGGCATCGAAACCGATCAATACCTCCGCACTAGTGCCAAGCATATCTACGCCGCCGGAGACTGCCTAGGAAGTAGACGCGACGCCCACGCCACAATATTGGAAAGTCGTATAGTTGCTCATAATCTAACCCAGGTCGGTAAAGTACGGCCAGACTACGACGCTATGCCCAGGCTTGTTTTATCAATGCCAGAAATAGCTCAGGTAGGGCTAACCGTGGCAGAGGCAAAACGACTTGGGCTGGCCGTCAAACAAGCCACCACACCGCTAAGTGTCATCAGCGCCAGCAACGTTCACAACAGCAACGAAGGCTTTGTCTCACTAGTAGTTGACGGTCGCGGAGTCATACGGGGCGGCACGGTTATGGCGCCTCAAGCTAGCGAAGTTATCCAGGAGATTAGTCTAGCTGTTAAAAATAAACTGACCGCCACCGACCTGGCGCACACTCCCCACGTCTTCTTGTCGTGGTCCGAAGCCGTTCGATTGACTGCCCAAAAGCTGATGAGAAGTGGTATAGTATAAGCAGTATGAAAAGGGTGGCACGATGACACTACTATCTATTAATGCCGGCTCCTCAAGCTTAAAAGTGGCCGTATTCGACGATTCGTCGCTTGAAGTACCAAAAAACAGCATAAACATCGAGCAAGTAACGTCCTTCGAAGACGCTACCGTCAAAGTCAGCAGTTGGCTACTAGATGATTTGTCGATATCACCATCAGAGATAACCGCTATTGGATACAGGGTTGTTCACGGTGGTGAAATTTTTAACGCCCCAACCCTTATAAGCGAGTCTGTCATTGAAAGTCTCACCGACCTTACTCTTCTGGCCCCCAATCACATGCCGGCTACGTTAGCGACCATAGCAGCCTTTCAAGCCGCCTACCCAAACGTACCTCATGTAGCATGTTTTGACACCAGCTTTTTCCATGACCTACCCAAAAAGGCTGTCGTGTTGCCAATCGATTACCAGTTACAAAAAAAGCATGGTATTCGTCGCTTTGGCTTTCACGGCCTCTCCTACGAATCATTGTTAAACAACTTCCGCCAGCACGAGGGTGAAGAGGCAGCCAAAGGTCGCGTTATCATGGCGCATCTTGGTAGTGGCGCCAGTATGACAGTCTGTGTCGATGGTCGTCCTATCGACACGACCATGGGGTTCACTCCTGTATCCGGAATTATGATGAGCACCAGAAGCGGTGACATTGAGCCAGGCGTTCTGACGTTTCTACAAAAACAAGCCAACATGAGTGCCGAGGAGATCGCCGAGTTAGTCACACACCGCTCTGGCCTGTTGGGAGTCTCAGGAACTAGCGCCGAAATGTACAGCCTGCTGCAAACCCAAGAGGAAAACCCCGATGTAGCTCTGGCTGTAGAGCTCTTCTGCGACAAGATCAAAAAACAGCTCGGCGCATTTGCGGCTATTGCTGGTGGGGTCGATAGCATCATATTCACCGGCGGTATCGGTGAAAGGTCGGCCGAGATACGTGCGCGGGTACTTTCTGGCCTCGACTTTATGGGCATAGCTCTGGATGACGAACGAAATGCTAGGGGCGACCGCCTGATATCCGTTGACGGGGCCAAAGTCGGCATACATGTCATACCTGCTCGCGAAGAGTCGAGCATTGCGCGCGAAACACTAGCCCGCGTAAAGCAAGGAGCCTCATGAACGACCAAATGAAAAAAATCGATGCCTACTGGCGAGCTGCCAACTACCTATCTGTTGGACAGATTTATCTTCGCGATAACCCCCTGCTGCGTCGTCCGCTCGAGCTTGGCGACATCAAAAAAATGCTTCTTGGGCACTGGGGCACAACTCCTGGTCAGAATTTCATCTACGCCCACCTCAACCGCGTCATAAAAGAGAACGATCTCAATATGGTCTACTTGTCTGGGCCTGGCCACGGTGGTCCCGCCCTTATGGGCAACGTCTACCTCGAGGGAACTTGGAGTGAGGTGTACCCAGACATGCCGCAAAACGAAGAAGGCATGAGGACGCTCTTTCGTAAGTTCTCCTGGCCGGGTGGACTCTCTAGTCATGTATCACCACAGGTTCCAGGCTCTCTCCACGAAGGCGGCGAGCTTGGTTACTCTCTCAGCCACGCCTTTGGTGCCGTTTTTGATAACCCTGACCTTATCGCCGCCTGTGTCGTCGGCGACGGCGAAGCTGAAACCGGTCCGATAGCAACCGCCTGGCATTCCAATAAATTCCTGAACCCCAAAACTGATGGCGCCGTCCTGCCAATTCTTCACCTCAACGGCTACAAAATCAGCAACCCGACGTTGCTGGCCCGCATCGAGCACGAAGAACTCGAACAACTTTTCCGTGGCTACGGCTGGACGCCTCATTTCGTCGAAGGCAGCGACCCCGAATACATGCACGCTCGTATGGCAGAGGTGCTTGACCAAGCCATACAAGAGATCAAACACATCCAGGCTCAAGCTCGCGAACACGGCAACATGGTCCGACCACGCTGGCCAATGATAATCCTGCGATCACCAAAAGGCTGGACTGGGCCCAAAGAAGTTAACGGCAAGCCTAACGAAGACTCTTTCCGCTCCCACCAAGTTCCTATAGCCGTGGACGAAAAACACAGCCAAAACCTCGCCATGCTTGAAGAATGGCTACGTAGTTATCGACCGGAAGAACTATTCGATGAAACTGGACGACTTATACCAGAATTAGCCGAGCTGGCTCCAAAAGGCGGTCGACGTATGGGCGCCAACATTCATGCCAACGGCGGTAAGCTCTTCCGAAAACTTAACCTGCCAAACTTCCGCGACTATGCCGTCGAAGTAGACTACCCTGGTATCATCAACAGTGGAAATACCGAAGCTCTTGGCCCGTGGTTAAGAGATGTCATAAAGCTCAATCTACCAACTAGAAACTTCCGCGTTTTTGCACCCGATGAAACAATTTCTAACCGCCTTGAACCAGTTTTTGAAGTGACCAACCGGCAGTGGAACGCACGCATCCAACCTGGTGATGACTACATGGACCCGGATGGCATGGTAATGGATGCTCAGCTTAGTGAGCACCAGGCTCAAGGCTGGCTAGAGGGCTACCTTTTGACTGGTCGTCACGGGTTGCTACACAGCTACGAAGCCTTTATACGCATCGTCGACTCGATGATGAGCCAGCACGCTAAGTGGATGAAGATGTGCGACGAGCTACCGTGGCGAGAACCGATCGCATCTCTCAACTATCTCTTAACCTCGCATGTCTGGCGGCAAGATCACAACGGCTTTACACATCAGGACCCGGGCTTCATTGACCACATAGTCAACAAGAAGCCAGACGTCGCTCGCGTCTACCTCCCGCCGGACGCGAACACAACCCTCAGTGTTATGGACCACTGTCTGGATAGTCGTGGTTACGTAAACCTGGTGATCACCGGAAAGCACGCCTCACCGCAATGGCTCACTATGGACCAGGCCATCGAACACTGCACTAAAGGCGCTAGCATCTGGGACTGGGCCTCAAACGACGGCGGCTCCCCAGACGTCGTGATGGCCGCAGCCGGAGACATTCCTACGCTTGAGATTATGGCGGCAACTTCTATACTGCGCGAGCACCTGCCCGAGCTAAAAATCCGCGTCGTCAACGTCGTCGACTTGATGCGCCTGCAGCCCGACACTGAACACCCTCACGGCTTGAGCGACATCGACTACAACGCCATATTCACCACCGATAAACCAATTATCTTCGCCTTCCACGGCTACCCATGGCTGGTCCATCGTCTCGCCTACCGCCGCGCCAACCAACGACTTCACGTTCGTGGCTACAAAGAAGAAGGAACCATCACCACCGCTTTTGACATGACCGTTAAGAACGACATGGACCGCTTCCACTTAGTCATGGATGTAATCAAACGGGCCCATCTCGACAGCCAGCCCGCCCAGGCCCTCTACGAAGCAATGCAAAAGAAACTCATCGAACACAGCAACTACATCGTCGAGCACGGCGCCGACATGCCAGAAATCCAAAACTGGTCGTGGCCATATGGCGACCACGCTGCTACCACTTGAAAAACCTCGCCACATCTGTTAATATAGATAGGTATCGCGGGGTGGAGCAGTCCGGTCAGCTCGTGTGGCTCATAACCACAAGGTCGCAGGTTCGAATCCTGCCCCCGCTACCAAGAAAAGTGCCCGAGTATTTCACTCGGGCTTTTTTATTTCTGAAAAAAGATAGTACAATGATTGATAATATGGGAAAAGATGGCAATAAAGATTATTGGGTTGAGACTAGAAACCTTAAAGTCCTCGGAGTCGGCAATGGTGATGAGGCTAGAAAGGTCTTTGGAGAAGTATTTTCTGACGTGCCAGAATCAGTTGCACCACTAGAGCCCACTCCAGAGCAAGAACTACGTAAATTAACTAAGCAGTTTGGAATGGTAGCTATAAGAGAAGCGATAGTCAAAATAGAAAACCAGGCCAGGTTCAATTACGACAGCTCCATCACTCCAACATTATAAAAAGGAGCTAAAAAAACTCCCTAACCAACTCGAAAGAATACCCCGGCAGGGGCGCTGTTGGTAGTAGGGTCAGCCTGGCATGCTTATTCCCATCTACACTTTTGCAGCACCCCTCGCCGGGATTGTTCATGAAGCGTTTCGAAGGCGCTGGTCCGCCTGTTGTGGAGCAGCCTTATTCACGCGCCCTTGCGGACGACGCACGGGATACTGCTTGTTGCTTTGCCGCCTGATCGGTGGGCTCTCAAGAAACCTCGTCTTTGCGGCAACGTGCTCCATGCGAACAGCGTGGGTTATGGTCCAAGCACCCTTCCTGGCGTTGTACCTGATGACATTGGCCTCGGCCATGTCTTTCAGTATGGCAAGCGCCAAAGCTTGAACCAACCGGTCGCGCTCCTGTCTGCCTCTAGGCAGCATTTTCAGCAACCGGTCGCCACCTTTGCGATACGCAACCTTCTTGGAGACCTGTCGCGACAACGTCGTCACCGACCCGTCCCCTACCTCAAAAAGTCCTTCAACGGCGTAGTGCGGTTGCTGACCAACCCTCGGATGGGTTCCGTCGAGCAGCACACCTCTGACCTTGTGGCGAAGCGCGTCCATCACGGCCACCTGATCCTTCTGAGAAGGAAGGTGGAACTGAATTAGGGCGTCACCACGGAGGCCTGGGCGTGCAGTAGAGCTTGATTTTCTCAAGATAACCTTCTTCATGAACGAATTGTCAAAAGCACCCACAAAATGGTCGAGAGGCGATCCGCGCCTCCCGTAAAGCTTGTATTATGTTATACCATGAAAGTATAGAAAAGTGAAGAGACTCGCCCGCTACTCGCCGCGAATGCTCCGACTATTTCCACCAAAAAGGAAATTTAGCCATTGCTCCAGATTGCTCGGCTGGGCTGCTGCCGCCTCTTTCGGCGTCACGCTGTCTAGGCCGTCGTCATCACCAACGGAACCCGGTGTCGACAACAACAAGACCCTCTCTCCTGGCATCACCAACCCAAGCGACTCCCTGACGGCCAGCTCCTGGTACTCCTCTGTCTGATAATAGCGCTTCTCTAGAGCTAGGCTATCGCGCTGTAGCTCAGTAAGTTGCAAAACTCGACGCCGTCCGTCAACCTCCTTCTGGAGCGCGTAGTTGCGCTGCATCATCTCAAGTGCGCCCCACATCCAATTTGCGGCAATAAGCAGCGCTACGGCGATCACAACGTTGTTGAGCGTCATATAACGGTGCCTAATGGCGTAGATAATTTTACGAATATTTATTTTTTGCATAAAGCACTGTTATTATATCACGCCCCTAGTATGCTGACCGATGAGATTACGGTATAATAGTCAATTAAGGGGCTGTAGCTCATCGGTTAGAGCAGGCGGCTCATAACCACTTGGTAGATGGTTCGATTCCATCCAGCCCCACCAAACATAAGCACTATGCAATAGCATGGTGTTTTTATGTAATACACAATCATTACTAATTGACTTATTCACACTTATTTGTTATAATATACTTATTCTGTTCCTCTAGAGAAAGGTAGGCAGATGACCATTGCTCATTCGGTGATCAACAGAGTTGTGATCCTGCATGGCAACACGTTCCGCGAATGTATCGCCCTTGAAGTTGGTTTCGGCATCAAAGCTGAAATCGACGGAGATAGCGCGCTTATTTCGTTCGAAGGTAAGGGCTTCCGCATGAAGTTTGACACCACCCCCGACACGATTGGCTCAATCGGCTTCGTGCTGGTCGACCCGACACAGGAAGCTGACAAGCAAATCGTCGGCATCGCAGAACGCGACGGTTTCGACCCAAGTACACCCGGCAGAGCATATCTGCGAAAGTAAATCCTTCTCACGCGACCCCGATTGGAGTTTCATGTAGACCCGTCTACAAAGGAGACCCTCAGGGGTCTTTCTTTTACCCAAAAAGTCCTAGAAGAGTGTCGGCTCTGAATCGTCTTGTCGATTTCGCCGTGGTCGTATTCGTGGAATTGATTTTTGGTGACCGGACCGTGCGTCCCACGCAGGGTCACGAGTGCCAAGGGCAACTTTAGCAAGTAGTGGACGAAGAATCATTTCGCGGACTTCCTCAGGTGGCCTGTCGAGCTCCATCGCCGCTATAATGCGGGCGGCGGCCGCATTTATATCTCGTCCATCATCGATAAGTTGCTGTTGATCTTGCGCGCTTAGTCCAGCATACTCAAACGCTTGTCTTATCTGTGATTCCCATACTTCCCGTTGATATGCTTCGGTGCTTACTTTGGCGATAGCAGTCTTTAGCTCTTCTTCGTAGGAGCTTCCAGGAATCTTATCCCATTGCCTGCTTGCAATTTCGTGGGCCTTTCCCTCAAGTGCTCCCGCAGCACGGTCGGGTATAGAATGTTGTCGTTCAGGTTGAACTGTTGTCATATTCTCTTATTATAGCACTTACGCTTTAAAAGTCAATTATTCCCAACGGAAGATGCGTATAGCAATGGCGTATACTACAACCGCCCAGCCGACGGTCATGGCAATTTCTGGCCCGAGGTCCAGCAGTGTCTTTGCCTCAGTGGCAATCATGCGGATACCATCAATTATTGGCGTAAGAGGAATAAACGACGTAATGCCCTGTAGCCACTCTGGCATCAGGAAGCGCGGGAAGAACACGCCAGAAAGGAACATCATCGGAAACGCCACCAGGTTCGTCAGAGCGGCGGACTGATTTTCGTTCTTTGCCCAGCCACCGATAGCTAGACCGAAGCCGAACATCGTTATGATACCTAAAATGATGAACAGCGACAATTCGAGCCAATTTCCTTGCATTTCGAAGCCAAATATCATTGTTGCGACCATAAACATCAATACGACGCTCAAAATACCAACGAATAGGTAGTAGATCATGTTGGCATAAATGAGTTGGCTTTTCTTTATCGGTGAGGCACGCAGGCGACGAAATACACCGGTTTTTTTCTCGGCTGGCATCTGGTTAGCTAAACCGAAGATACCAAGTGACAATATGGTGAAACCTAGCAAACCGGCAAAAACATAATCAAAAGTGGACAGGTTGTTGGTAGCCGTCGAAGTTTGCGTCACTGTTAGCGGCGGCTCTGGCTGACCCAGTTGAGCGTTAATAGAGCCCAAGACTCCCTTTTCCATTACGGCAGCAATCGTCTGTCCAGACTGAGGGCTAGCCTCACTGTAATAAACTGTCACAGAGCCAGTTGGTTGATTGGATTTATTGGTCACACCAAAGCTGTCTGGTAGCTCTATGATCGAGTCGATCTCTCCTCTGCCCATACGTTCACGAGCATCATCAAAAGTCGTTATGTCTTCGTTGACCTTAAACGTCTCGGTTTTCTTTAGGGTGTCAGCGAACTCTCCAGCAAAAGCCGTCTCAGAGTGGTTTAGAACCGCTACTTTAAAGCTAACCGTATTGTTGTTGCTGCTGTAAAGTGAGCCAAAAACGAACAGGAAAAGCAGCGGGAACAAAAACGTAAAGAACATGGCCGTCTTGTCGCGGAAGAAGCGAACTAGGTAGGACATTGTAAGGGCATAAACAGCCGTCAGATAGCGTTTCATTAGTCTCTAAGGTCCTTTCCCGTCAGATCGATAAATACGTCCTCAAGATTTGCTTGCTCTACAATTTGCGGCTTCTTGAAACCACGGCCAATCAAGCCTTTAATGAGGTTTTTGGGGGTATCGATAGCAATAATCTTGCCGTTATCCATGATAGCAATCCGGTCGCAGAGCAGTTCAGCTTCGTCCATATAATGAGTTGTTAATACCACCGTGATGCCCTGCTGTTTGATGTTTTCGATCAACTCCCAGAGGTTACGCCTAGCTTGCGGGTCGAGGCCGGTAGTTGGTTCGTCAAGGAAAAGTACTCGAGGCTTGTTAACAAGTGCGGCCGCGATGCTGAAGCGCTGCTTTTGGCCGCCAGACAACTTCTCTACGTAGCTCTTTGCTTTATCGGTTAGCTGTACATACTCCAGTAGGGTGTCTGGGTCGGTGGTCTCATCGTAAAGTCCGTCGAAGAGTCGCAACTGTTCACGCAAAGTTAGTTTATCGAAAAATGCCGTTGACTGCAGTTGAATACCTATAATCTTCTTAACTTCATCTGGGTTCTTTTTGACATTAATGCCGTCGAGAGTTACTTCCCCGCCATCAATTGGTCGTAGGGCTTCGATCATCTCAAGAGTGGTTGTTTTGCCAGCTCCGTTAGGACCGAGTATGCCAAAAACTTCGCCCTCTTTAACGGTAAAACTAATGGAGTCAACGGTCGTCGTGATGCCGTAACGCTTCGTAAGCTTTTTAACAGAGATAATATTTTTCACTTCTCCAATGATATACCAATATTGTTTTCGAAACAAGAAAATACCCCCGGGGAAGGGGGGTATCTCTAGCACCTGTTTGTTTGACTCTAGTATATGGTCAAACCGCTTACGGTGCAATAGTATTTAATCTACTATTTCTTCTTAGAAACTGTTAGGAAACCGTTTCGTGGGTTTTCCTTAACGATTCGGTCTGCTGGTAGCTCAACTGGAGTACCCTTAGCGTTCTTTGCAACCTTAGCAAAGAAGTAGATTGTTTGTGGCTTGCCACCACGAAGTGTTACTTCGGTGCTGTGCAAGTAATATGTGACGCCCTTTGAGTTAGTGTGACTGTAAGCCATGATAGTATTATATACCTCCTATTAGTGCTATACAGAGGTAGCATACCTCGTCTCTAGGGGTGCTGTCAATATCAAATATTTTTAAAATGTCTTCGGAGCATCAGATGGAGCAACCCTATAGTCAAAAGTCTGACAAAAATTAGAACAGCAATAGACAGAGCGATCGCTACAGTCCAGCCCGCAAAGTCTGGCGACCACAGCGGCGAAGCGTAAGAATAGATGTAAGTTTCCTGGCGCGGCCGGCTAGACTGGCTGGCAACCTCGTCAGCAGAAGGATACTTAGCCAACTCATCACTCACACACTGAACATAGGATGGTGACCAGGAGCTGAATCGTGGCGCACAGACATTCTGAGCTTTCTTAAATATGTTGCCATTAGGGTTACTGTCGCCATATTGCTTCTGCTGCCACTCCTCGACCGCCCTACCGTGACTGGCCTCCAAATACACCCCTCGACCCAAATCGGTATTCATGTGGCCGCTAACGTAGCGCTGAAGGTCGTATAGGCGCTGAATTATCACCTCTTCATTACCTTCTTGATCGGCGTTCATGACAGCATTGCGACGCTCTACCATGCCTACATTGTTCATGCGCAGGAAAGTTGCCGCCAAAAAACCGACCAAAATCAAAAGCACTATCAGCTGCCACGTTCTAATGCGCTGAATATCCTTTAGCCTGCGCTGTAGTCGACCTTTTTCTGCCATGAAGACGCTTCCCACCTCTTTCTTTCGTCTTTATTGTATCACGGAGGGTAAAGCACAAGTGATATACTATTAGGCATGAATGTTTACTTCTCGGGCATTGGTGGCGTTGGTATAGGACCGCTGGCGAAAATCGCCTTCGACGCTGGTTATACTGTCGCTGGCTCCGACGCCGTCGAATCACCAGTCTCTAAAGAGTTAAAAGCGGCCGGCTTAGCTGTAAACATCGGTCAGGATGGCACTTTTATGGCACAGTTCCACCAAAATACACCAATAGATTGGTTTGTTTACACCTCTGCCCTGCCAGCCAGTCACCCTGAAATCCTATTAGCCAAAAAACTTGGGCTCAAGACCACTAAGCGAGATGAGTTTCTGGCGGCACTTATTAAGGAGAAAAGCCTTAAGCTTGTCGCAGTTGCCGGAACTCATGGCAAAACCACCACCACCGGCATGCTAGTGTGGACCCTCAAAGAACTTGGGGTCCCCGTCAGTTATTCCGTTGGTAGCACCCTGTCGTTTGCTCCGGCTGGCGCCTACGACCCACAAAGCAACTACTTTATTTACGAATGCGATGAATACGACCGAAATTTCCTTGAGTTCAAGCCCGACGTTGCGGTTATCACCTCTTTTGACTACGATCACCCGGACACCTTCCCGACACAAGAATCATATTCCGAAGCGTTTAAGCAATTTTTAAGTCAGGCGGAGCATGTCATCTTGTGGCAAAAAGATGCATCGGCGATGGGCGAAGAGTCTGCACCCAACCGCTGGCTGCTTAGCGACGACGAAGCTGTCGAAATCGCACTTCCCGGTGCTCATAACCGTCGCAATGCCACGCTGGTATTAAAGGTTGTCGAATATTTAGGTCTGGGCTCCGACGCCAAAAGCAAGCAAGCGCTAGCCCTATTTCCGGGTACGGGCCGTCGTTTTGAAAAACTAGCCGACAATCTTTTCACCGACTACGGCCATCACCCGGTAGAAATTGCCGCCACCCTAGAGCTAGCTCGCGAGCTATCTGAACACGTGGTTCTGGTCTACCAACCGCACCAAAACCAACGACAGCACCAGATAAAAGACCTCTACCGCGACCAGTTTGAGTTAGCTGAGAAGGTCTATTGGGTTCCGACTTATCTCACTCGGGAAGATCCAAATCAAGTCACTCTTACCCCACAAGATTTAACCACCAATCTCACGAATAAAGATTCGGTTGAGTTCGCCGAGCTAAATGATTCACTTTGGGACTCCATCCAACGCGAAAGGGCGGCCGGCCGGCTAGTTATTTGCATGGGGGCTGGTACGATCGATTCCTGGGTCAGGGATCAACTGGCCGACTCAGGTCCATCAACGTTGTATTCCTCGAAGTAGAACGGGTCTTGGAAAAAAGTCCGAGCCATTATCTTTTCAACCGCAGGGGCTAGTTCAAGCAAGCTAAGTTTGTGTGGTCTGGCCCACCTTAAATCAACACTGGTTCTTATATAATCACTGTTAAACCTAAAAATATGGGCCATATTAACTATCCTAGAATCATTACTACGAGTACGAATATAGCAGTCGCCAGCATGCACCAGACTGCTCACAGAAACGCCCATACGCTCGCTAATCTGGCGCTGAGCCGCTTCCATAAGTGAGTCGTCTTCCTTCCGCAACTCGCCGTAAGGTAGTGACCAACTATTTATAAATGGCTGCTCTTGCCTACGTTGCAGCAAAATGTCACCACTAGAGTTTTGTACTACAAACATCAAAAGTATTCTTGGTCTAAATGCGGTCTCCGAAGCGACAACACTGTCTTTATTTACCAGCTCCATTCCAGCAACCGACAGCGAATAGCCTTTGTCGGTTTTTAAGACCAGCCCATCACCGACGAGAGACTTCAGGTGATAGCTAAAAAGGTTGGTGTCCGTCTCTGGCGGCCTTATATCTGTAAAACGAGCAAATTTAACGCTGCTGAGTTGGTCGATGATGTGTTTCTTTATGCGATGATTTATAGATGTCATTAGAGTCAAATTTGAGTCAAATTATATTTAAACAAAGCATAGCATACATTTACAGCAGGTGCTACTGGCTTACTGGTGCGAATTGCAAAAGCTCGGGGTTTAATGGATCGCCATTAAAGGCGTCGACGGCAGTTGCTTTCTTTGACTGCTCATCGTAAAGCTCAATGAAATCAACAATCACCTTCTCATCTACTGGACCGAAAGCGCTGTAACCATCAATTCCAATGTTCTCATCTACCTGATCGGCAACCGATTGGTATCCCGGCCGGCTAAGGTCGAGTTGGGCCGCACCACTATAGTTGTAGATAGCCACACTTACACTTGTCAGGACGACAGCCAAAAAAACAGTCACTATTATGAGGAGAAATAAGCGGTGCTGACTCCAAAAGCTTACTGCTGTGTCAACCTGTTCGGGTTGTTTAAGCAAATCATCGTCCATGTCTAAACCCTATCCTTGTAGTTAATTAGGAAATCCTCCACAGCCGACCGATAATCGTTCACCACCCTATGTAGCTTCTGAACGCTGGTGTTTACCTGCTTGCGATTCTCTCTAGCCTCCTGTAAAAGCCGATGGAAAGTTGCCGGCTCAGCGACACAATCGATTCGCATGGCATCAGACAGCTTCTGTTCATAAAGCCTATAGTCTGTTCGGAAAGTATCCAGGGCCGACTTGTAGTTCGCGGCGATTGTTGAAGTCGCCCTATTATCCAGCCGGTTGTTGCCGAGACGAGAGTTAAAAGGCTCTATCATTCTAACCAACAAAGCCTCATAGACCTGGCCTCTATTAACACGCAACAGAGCATCACTGGCATGTAGTTGGTTTAGAGTGTTCTTAACGCTATGACAGTTTTCTTTTATAAGATTTATTTCAGTGTCAGTTAAAACTACTGTTTGAGCGTTGGCTGAAGATGCGCCATAAATACCCAACAGCGCAAGTGAACTAAATGCTAACAAAAAGATAAGACGTCGTATCATACCGACTTATTATACTTTGTTATAAGCAAACAGGCGATGTTTTCTGAACTACGGGTTTAAGCGATTTATATCGCGAGGAAACAGGGTTGCTTCCTTGACGTTGGAAAGCCCGATGATTTTTTGCGTCAAACGCTCTAGTCCCATGCCGAATCCACCGTGCGGCGGCAGTCCGTACTTGAAGGCTTGGAGGTAATATCGGAAGCCGTCAGCTTCTGGGTCACCACCGGCGATGTCTTTCAGCTGTGACAGCAACACACCATAACGGTTTTCCCGCATGCTAACAGTGGCAATCTCTACACCCCTAAATATCAGATCGGCTCGTTCCACAAGCTCAGGGTTTTGGTCCGACTTGCGGTGGTAGAACTTCATATCACTAACCGGCCAATCAACAATGAAAACCGCTTCGCTACCGAGGTTCTTCTTGGCATACTCTGTAATCCAACGCTCCTCGTCGGGTCGCATATCTTTTTCACCGCGAGAGTCCTCACCGGTTGCCTGACTATAAAGCTCGTGAGCTTCGCGTAGAGGGATCCTCGGTATCTTATCTGCTAACAGGACAGGGCTAGCATTCCAGCGCTTTAGCTCGGCCTCGTGCTTCTGCCAAGTCTGAGAAGTGACAGCTTTTAGCATACCGCCAACAACATCCAACAACTCTTCAAAGTGCACAAAACCCATCTCGACATCTATATGAATGAACTCTGTCATGTGACGAGTGGTTGCTGATGGCTCGGCTCTATAGGTCGGGTTAATCTCGTAAGCTCGCTCAAAAACGCCTACCATAATCTGCTTAAAGAACTGCGCACTCTGCGCCAAAGTCGCTTCCTTACCGAAGTAGTCCAGCTTGAACACTTCAGCGCCGCCCTCAGTAGCACCAGGCAACAACTTAGGGGAGTTGAACTCGGTAAACTCTTGGGAGTGTAAGTATTGCCTCACCGCCTCTTTGACGGTTGCCTGAATCTTAAAGATACTTGTCTCCTGTAAATTCCTCAATCCAACAACCCGGTGCTCAAACAGCGTGTCTAGATTTTCAGATTTGTGATCGAGCGGTTTGTCAATTTCGACTGGGGACTCATCGGTAACTGGAACAATTACCTCAATAGTAACGTCGTGAAGCTCGGCACCGCCGGGAGCTCTTTCGTCCGCAAAAACGGTGCCAGTCAGGGCTAGTACGGTCCCTATTTGAAGACCGCGCAATTTTTCTAACTCTTCTCCACTATCTACCAAGCTCTGACCAATTCCACTTCGGTCACGAAGAGTAATAAAATTCAGGCCGCCCATTAGTCTTTTTTTGTGAAGCCAGCCTTTTACGGTGACAGTTTGTCCGGCTCGACTAGCGAGCTCACTAAGTAATGTTCGTTCCATCTTGTGGATATTTTACCACCTCTGGTGCGAAACGACCAGAGCCGATTAAAGCCGTCAGCACGTCACGGAGCGTCAACAGCCCAACCGTCTGCTTATTGTCGTTAACTACTATCGCTAAATGCTGCCGCGTTGAAACGAGTTCATGCAACACATCCTCCAGCGCATCGCGCCTGTTAACCCTAACAACCGCTTTGCTCATTGCTTTCTCGGCCGTAACCGATCGCTTGACGTCTAGCGAAAGGAGGTCGCCAAGCGAAAGCACTCCAACTACGTGGTGAATGTCCCCACTTGTAACCGGCAGCTGCTTGTGGCCATAGCCGTGCAGCTCGTCGAGCACTAGTGGGCCCAGAAATTCCTTACGGTCGACCGATTTAATCTCACTACGCGGCACCATCACCGAGGCAGCGGTTTGCTGACGAAAATTAAGCGCTCCCGTAATAACACGCCGATCATCTTCTTGGAGGCCGCCAGCCGATTTTTCGATTAGCTGCATCAGGTCCTCTCGAGAGTCAACTCGACGATAACGGTCGGTGCTATGCGAAGTATCTCTCGTTATAGCCCGCCAAATCTTTGGCTTTTTACCTGTAAGTTTTAGTAGTGGCGGTTCGATAATCTCGTAGAGCCTGTTGCTAAGACTTAACAGTGGCGGTTGACTAGCTATCACATGTGACGCAGTCACTACTAAAATAGCTAAGGCTGCCCCTGCAACAGGGTGAAATAAGCTGACCAAAAGCAGCACACCCACCAAAAGCAACAAAGCAGCCTTTAGCCGAAGTATGAATAGGATACTAGCCAACCGTTTCTCTCTCTTGAGTTGTGAGGTCGCCGCACTAGAATGTTTAGCCCTGCGTTTGAGTTCAAAACTACTTTCTACTGCCGGCAAGGGGTGCATCGCAACGATCACTATGTATAGCAACCATATAATTATCGTTAAACCGATCAAAAACACCGTCATATTACCCATATTGTACTCTATTTTGATACAATAATAAGACTAGTCAGGGAGGTATTTGTGAGTAAAACAAGTTGGATTATTTTTGTAGCAGTCGTCGTAGTACTATTCGGCGGCCTAGTTATCTGGAACCGAACTAGCAACCCACCAGTAGACACATCCGAGGTTGACGCCTCGTCAATCTTGTCCGCGAGTGACGCCAGTGGCGGTATCGGCGATCACGTCAAGGGCACCGCCTCTTCCAAGGTGGTATTAGTAGAGTACGGTGACTTCCAGTGCCCAAGCTGTAGCCGCGCTCACACCAGTGTCGACCAGCTCATGGACGAATATGGCGACCGGATTGCATTTGTTTTTCGAAATTTCCCCCTAACTAGCATCCACCCCAATGCTCGGGCCGCCAGTGGTGCCGCCGAAGCAGCCGGTTTACAGGGTAAGTTCTGGGAAATGTACGACCTGTTATTTACCAACCAAGCCAATTGGAGTCCTCTGGACAGCAGCCAGCGCACGACTGTCTTTACGGGTTATGCAGAACAGCTCGGCCTTGATATAGCCAAATTCAGCGAAGACTTTGCTGGCAGCGCCATAGGCAAGAAGATAAGCTTCGACGTATCACTGGGCAAGCGCAACGGAGTCGAAAGTACACCAAACTTCTTTTTGAACGGCAAAACCATAGACAATACCGCCTCTAGCAGCTTTGTAAACGGCGACAGCACAGCACTTAAAGAGCTTATTGATAAAGCCCTGGCAGAATAAACTTTAGCCAATTAAAAAACACCCCGGTGCCTTGGGGTGTTTTTGATTTTTGCTTGTTTAAGTATCGCGTTTAATGCGCGATGAAGATTCGCCATTCGGCGGGCACCACATCAACTGCTATCTTCTTGCGCCTAGAAGGCACAAACTCGATGGCTATTGGCATGTGATTTCTCACTCCTTGTACTATGTACAGCCCCTCGCACTCCGACCTTTAATTATAGTTTTGGCGCGGGACACATCATCAATAGTACCAATAAATGACTTGGCAGTCAAGAATAGACGTCTGCAAGCGACGCTTGTGCTTTTATCATACGAGATAAAAAACAGAAGCGCAATAGTTAATTTACGCTAAAGTCATAGTTAGTCCAACGAGAGTTCTGGGTAGATAGCGCGAGTAATCGGATCAACCTCACGACGCATCTGCGGGAAAGGCACACCCTCTCGCGCCGTAACACCTTCCAGGAGCCAGAAAACTCGCTCCGAGTGACCATAGCCACACGTCGGTGGCATGCCGTATTCCAGCATTTCCACAAAGTCGATGTCCATCATCATAGCTTCATCGTCACCACTGTCGCGCATTTTCTGCTGCTCAATAAACCGCTCGTACTGGTCGATTGGGTCATTTAGCTCACTATAAGCCTTGCAAGCCTCTGTACCGCCAAGAAGTAGGTTAAACTGGTCAGTTAGGCGTTCGTCCCCTGCCTGCTTCTTTGCTAATGGCTGCAAGAACACTGGTATATCAACCAAAAAAGCCGGTCCTGCGATTGTCTTGCGAACCTTTTTCCAAAGCTTATCTAGCCCACGAGGGATGCTGTCAGTTTTTTCAACCTGGAGGCCGTTTTCCTTGAGTTTTGCGGCCACCTCTTCGATAGTGGTGTTGAAAACATCGATGCCGAATTCTTTCTGAATAACATCAACAAAACTAACGCGCGGAAAATCTTCTCCGTCTTTCCCAAAATCAACCGACATTCCGTCGGCAAGTGTGAACTTGCGAGTGCCCCAGACTTCATCGGCAATGCGGCGAATCATATCTTGCGTCAGGCGCATACCATCTTCCCAGTTGGCATATGCCCAATACCATTCAATGGCGATGTGTTCAGGCAAATGCTCTTCGCTGAAGTTTTCGTTACGGAAGCGCGGACCGATATCAAAGACCTTTTCGTAACCAGCGCCGATAAGACGCTTCAACGGCAACTCATGGCTAATACGAAGATAGAAATCTTCGTCCAGTGCGTCCATGTGTGTCACAAACGGATTAGCATCGGCCCCCCCGGTGGTGTGCTCCAGCACTGGAATGTTAATCTCCATGAAGCCTTTTTCGTTCAAGAAATCGCGCGTAACTTGCCAAAACCTTGAACGGCGAATGTAACGTTCGCGCACATCTTTATTAACATTAATGTCAATGTAACGGCGGCGCAGGCGCTCTTCTTTTTTGCTGAAATCTTCGTGCCCTAGCGGCATCGGGCGAAGTGATTTTGTGAGAAGGCGCAATGATGAGACCTCTACAGATACTTCACCTGTTTTAGTCTTGATAACAACACCTCTAGCCTCTACAAAGTCGCCGGTATCTAGCAGGTTAAGCTGAGCAATTCCCAAAGTACCCTCAGTCGCGTTCAAGTCTCCAACTTTACCCTCGGCCAAGAAAAGTTGCAGCTCGCCCGACAAATCGCGAATAACCACAAAAGCAATCTTGCCAAATTTACGTATAGATACAATTCGCCCGGCAACCGTAACTTCTTTGCCCTCAAGCTGACCAAACTTATCAGTTACCTCTACAGCGTTAACAGTGCGATTGGCTTTGGCTGGGTATGGGTTAATACCAAGCTCTCTTAGCTCAGCAAGTTTTCGGATACGTTCGTTTCGGTAATCTTGTAGTGTAGCCATAATCTATCGTCCTATTATACTAGTAACCCCAGAAGTTATCGAGGTGAATCTGTTTTTTGTCTATGCCTAGCTTTGCTAAACTTTTCTTACTAGCTGAAACAAATTTTGGGCCACCAGAAAGGTAATAGTGGGCATTCTTGCTGACAGTATTCTTCAAAACCAGATCATACTCCTCAGGAGACTTTGGGTATCGCGCCCTAAAAGCCTTTTTTGACGTCAGATCTTTAAAAGTGTGTTCCTGACTATCGACGTGAATCAATGTTATCTTGTCTTTTTCTTCGAAAGCAGAAGAATGCACCAACATCGATCGAAAAGGTGTTATGCCAATACCCTGAGCTAGAAAAATATGCTCACGAGATCGTTTACGCAAAGTAAAGTTCATAACCGGTCCCAACATGGTTATGCGGTCACCTTTTTTCATATGATCGATGTACTGCTTAAAGCGACTTGATTCACGAACATGTGTCGTGAAAGTAACGTATTTCTCCTCTGGCGCAGACGAGATGGAAAACGGTCGCACTCCACGAAAAGCTGGCAATATAAAGATGCCGTGCTGACCAGCTACGTGCTTTAGTGGCCTTGATGGCTCAAAATAAAAAGTTGTTATATCGCGATGTTCGCGCTTCTTTTTCACAAACGTCAATTTGGTAATTAAGAAAAATCTAAAAATATTCATCTGTTAATAGCATACCATTAAAGGCGCGTCTTCTATAGTTGTCTAGCTATAGTAAGCTTAAAATCATGCTGGCGCGAGTAGTCTAGCAGTGCGTAAATATAAACCGATATACCAATCATCTCTAAGGACTCCTCCATCAGAACTATCAAACTGTAGCCAAAGTCCGCTCCGACCGTTGTCGCGTAAAACCCGCCAATCATTTCGAAACCAATCACCGCCGATACGTAAGCAGCCGCAGAAAGTAACAACAATGAGGTTGTGCGGTTAGGAAGCCGGAATATAAACCTGGCATAGACCGCCGCTACCAACAGCAAGAACGCCGCACCTAGTACCACCCAACTAAATGCCAAGGGAGTACCAGACAGGTCCCCCATAAATCGCTGCACCACCGGCATAAATAGTTCGTGTATGCTTGCACCCTCATCGATGCTTAGATAAACAAACAGCAAGCCAAGGCTGAGCCAATACCCCCACGTTGGACTGAGTTTATTCTTTAGCCTAGAGCAGTATGCAACTAAAAGCCCAATAAAACCCGCCGTTCCTAGCAACATCTGGTTAAACCATGTCGAAATACTCAGCTCCCTGTCCATGTCAAACAAAAATAAGAACGACTTCTTAATGGTTCCCGTATGCGGCAAATAGTGCAATATCGCTTGAGAGACCACAAATAGCAAGCTGATAATTAAAATACAGACAAGCATAGTTTTTAAGATCAGCTTTGGGGAGTAGTAAAGCATTAGAACCCATCTTAACAAACCAGTCAGATTGGGTCAAAAGTCAATTGTTATATTATAGATACATGAGACGTAATCAAATACCTGGCGGCACAGTCCATATACTACCTTCCGATCTTCGAAATGCGCTATTAGCCGACGGCGCTGGCTTAGCGGCCTGGCTGCATACACCGCGAAAAGAACGGCAAAGCTAAATAAGCGCTAATAAGCAGCAAATTGTTACGACGGCGCCAACACCATAGTTTATCCAGATAAATCTACGCCAACCCTTATTGGCTTTTGCTGAAGTCCGATCCGTAATGCCTGCGAACGGCGCGATATTAGCAATGTACGCCACGCCAGCCAAAGCAACCCACACCGCGACACCGCCCGCCATTAGGGTTGTCACTACGGCGACCCCATACATAACCAGCCCAAACCACACCGTATACTTGGCGCCAAGAACTGTCGCAATCGACTTGATCCGTGCTTTGCGATCTGGGACGATATCCTGCACCGCCCCAAACGCCTGACTCGCTATACCCCATGCGAAAAATGCACCGGCTAACAGCCAGCCTGTTTGGTTAACTCCAAGAAGCGAATAAGCAAAGACCAACGGCCCTACGAAATGAATGCTTGATGTGATTGAATCTAAAAATGGTTTTTCTTTGAACCTCAATCCCTTGGCACTATAAGCAACCACAAAGAATAGTACGGCCGCCAACACCAGCGAGCTCAAAAGAGAGCTCATAGCGACTATTGCCACCACAAACGGCAAGCTCATAGTTATAGACGACCAAACGATCGCCGAGTGATACTTTTTGTCCGTGATGGCGCCCTCGATGCCGCCTTTGCGCGGATTGCGAATGTCGGATTCATAATCAAAAACGTCATTTATGCCATACATCAGAAGGTTATATGGGATCAGGAAAAAAATAGTTCCGACAATCAATCGCCAATCCACGTCGCCGCCCAACATCAAGTACCCAAGAGCGAAAGGATAGGCGGTGTTTATCCAGGAAACTGGTCGAGAAGTCCGAAAAAGAACCTTAGCGACCTCCATGCTGTCGCCTCCCCGTAATTTGCCACACCGCCGGTATCATAGCACCTGCCAAGATTGCATAGAAAAAGTCTTCCACCGGTGCCTGTCCAATATAAATACCGCTAATAAGAGCTTCGTCGTAGGCAACAATACCAAAAGCAACGATTAGAGAGTCAAAAATTGCAGTCGCAACTAGTAAAATACCGATAGTCATCAAAACATTTCGGTTACGGCGCAATGCTTTTAGTAAATGAAGTCCAGCCATAACGATGACAAGAAAAACCAAGTTTAGAACTAAGTACGTTGCCATTTTACCTCCAGCAGCCTATAGACTATCAGGGTAAAGTAGCAGAGGAAAAACAGAAAAACTAATTCTTCAACCGGGAACTCAGGAGCTAAGTACCAACCAGTCATATAGGCTGAGTGGCCGCTAAAGAATATTCCCAGAGCAATGCCAAGTATATCCCAGAGTATGAACACGACCACTCCCACGACAGTCGTTATGATCGAGCGCCGCGCGTCAAAGAAAAACGCCAAAGAATATTTCTTATCCATTATCACCATACCGGCTAGGCTAAATAACAATGCGCCGAGGTAAAAAAAGCTCATCGCAGTTCACCTTTCGTCAACGGACCTGGCTTTTTGCTTCCAACTATCCGCTTGTAAGTAAGTTGCGCGCCAATCAGACACATCGGCAGGCCAATGCCCGGCACAGTACCCGCGCCAACGTAATAAAGATTCTTTACTTTATTGCTATTGTTTGGCGTCCGAAATAAAATGCTTTGTTTTAAAATGTGCGATTCGCCGCCGAACGCGTTATAGTCCCAAGCGTTGAACTGCTCTTCAAAGTCCTTTGGTCCAAAAATTATTTTGGTAGTTACTCGCTCTGCTAAATCATTCACCCCTATAGCGCGGGAAAGCGTTTTGATAGTCTTGTCGACCAAATTTTCCTGTTGGCGAGCAGTTAACGCAAGTCCTGACGGGATAGGAACTAGTATGAATAGGTTCTCGTGACCCCTTGGCGCCAATGACGGGTCGGTCTTAGTTGGGTTACAAACATACAATGAGGCACTCTTTGGAATCTTCTTATCCCCATAAATAGCATCGAAGTTCTCGCGCCAGTCCTCAACAAAGTAAAGATTGTGGTGTTGCAGCTCTGGCAGGTTTCCTCGCACCCCAAGAGACAGCAACAAGGCGCTTGGGCCTGCTTGACGTTTTTGCCAGTACGTCTCAGGGAAGCTTTGGTGTTCTAGAGCCAAAAGCTTGGTTTCGGTAAAATGAAGGTCAGCGTTCGATACAACTACATCCGCTCGATGTTTGATGCCGCCCCGCACGACAACTCCAGTCGCCCTACCTTTTTCCACGATGACACTCTCAACCGGCGAATCAAAATGATAAGTTATGTCGTACTTTTGGCCTAATTCGCGCATATCCGAAGCCAGCGACAACATACCGCGCCTTGGGTAGTATATACCGCTCCGAAAATCCAAATGACTCATCAAGGTATAAATTGCTGGCGCCTCAAAGGGCGAGCTACCGAGAAAAACACTATGGTATTCCAGGATTTGTTGCAGCCTCTTGTCTCGGAAATTACTTCTAACATAACGGTCAAGCGTCTTGCCGAGCAACATTAGCATTTGTGGTGATTTCCTAATAATATCGGCTTTTAAAATATCCTTGGGCATGAAATGGTTGTTATACAAAAAATGCTTAACCGCCAGCTCGTAGGCGGCCGAACTTTTGTCTACATAAGATCGAAGCTTTTGGCCGGCCCCTGGCTCAATCTGCTCAAAAAGTGGAACATCTGCATCGACATCGCCTCTTACTAAAACAGACTCGTGATTTTCAAAGAAGACTTTATATCCGGGGTCAAAGCGCACTAAATCCAGCCGCTTACTCGCCGACTTACCAAACAGCTTATAGTACTGCTCAAAAACCTCCGGCATCAAATACCATGAAGGACCGAGATCAAAAACGTAGCCATCCTTTTTAATGGCGGCTATTCGACCGCCTGGTGCCTTGTTCTTCTCGAAAACATCTACTTTATATCCGGCCTTACCAAGAAGATTAGCCAGCGCCATACCCGCATAGCCAGCGCCAATTATTACAGCCGACTTTCGTCCACTCATCGCACGGCCGCCTTTGCCAACAGGCCAAGCTTGCGCCATTTTGGTACACTCACCCGTCGCTTCTTTATCTCTTGTACCGACGACCGACTCAATATACCGAGTAGCGCTTCGTAATAGTAAATGCTTGCTCTAACCGCACGTCTGGCTTTTCTAGGGAGTTGAGACACGGCACTCTCAGCCTCTTTAAAATCTTCTTCAATATCTTTAATTATGCGGGTTTTTTGTTTTTCGGAAAACTTGGAGAATTTTACCCCAGGGAAATAAACTCGTCCTAATTCGTCGTGGTCGGCTTTTATATCACGTAAGAAATTCACCTTTTGGTAGGCAGCGCCGAGCGAACGAGCGCCAGCTTCGAGCGACTGATACTTGTTGTCATCACCACCAACAAACACTCTCAAGCACATCAATCCAACCACTTCTGCCGAACCGTATATGTAGCGCTCGTAGGTTTCTTGGTCAAAATTTCGCGGGCTCAGATCCATCGCCATACTTTCAAAAAATGGCTCAATGAGTTCTTTGCCTATGCCGTAAGCCGCTGCCGTCAAAGCAAACGAATGAACGATTGGGTTGACGGAGTAGCCGCTTTTAATTGCACGGTAGACATCTTTCTTCAACGACAGCAAGTCTGCTTCGGCCGTCTCGGACTTATGGGTGTCAACAATCTCATCGGCGATCCTCACCAAACCGTAGATAGCATAAATATGTTTGCGAATTGACCCATGAAACAGCTGGCTGCTCATGGAAAAAGAGGTCGAATATCGCCTCGTCAAACGCATTGACAGTTCGTAGCTTGTCCTGTCGTAAAGTTCCATCAGCAATTCCTCTGTCTAATGCCATTAACAAACTCCAAAAGCCTATCGTAGCGCGGGTCTCCTTTTATCAACTCCAGCGCCTCGCAAGCTTCGTCAAAATAGCGTTTGGCGGCAGCGTTAGTAGTGTCCTTTGCTCCAGAGGATATAATGTCCTGCTTTAGCTTCTGAAGGTCATCGGTCGCAGAGGACTCCCTGCCAAAAACGGCTTCAAAGAACAATCGCCGCTCTTCGTTCAAGCTAAGTTCATAGTTCTTAATAAGTAGTGTTTTCTTGCCCTCGCGAATGTCCGTCAAAGTAGACTTTCCGGTCTGTTGTTCGTTACCAAATACTCCCAGTAAATCATCTTGTATCTGGTAGGCAATTCCGACATTTGTTGCAAAACTTCGTAGAGCCTCCACCGTCTCGGCCGAAGCTCCGGCGGCATAAGCGCCTGATAAAACCGGTCCAATAAAACTATAGCTGGCCGTTTTATAGCGATATACCATCATTGGTTCAATCTCGATGTCGTTCACAAAGCCAGCTTCGACATCCATGAGTTCGCCGCCGATGACATCAAAAATCGACTGAGACAGTTGCGCCGTCAACTTTTGCTTCGTTTTTTCATCGTAGTCGGACCCAGAAATCAATTGATAAGCTTCGGAAATAAGAATATCGCCCGCCAACAAGGCGGCACCTTGACTATAGTGTCGGGCACGCACTCCATCAAGATAACGACCGTACAGTTTTTGATACTCACCGCCAACGTTATCATGACCATGACGCGTAAAGTCCTGGTCAATAATGTCATCGTGCATCAACATAGCGATGTGAATGAGCTCCTGAGCGGCGGCGACAGGCATCATCTTGGCATCAAAAGCCCCGGCTCCAAGAAAAGTTAAGTATGGCCGAATTCTCTTGCCGCCAGCCATCGCTACCCGTTCGATCGTCGCCCATAGGGCTTCGTAGGACTGCCCCAAAGAGGCGGCGCGTTGCTTACGCTCCACAAATAGGCCTTCCAAAAAAGCGTCGATGGAGTTTTTTGTATTTTCAAGAGATAAGTCAGGTATCATCACGTAACTAAGCCTTGAGGTAAAATTTAGAAAGTTTCTTGTAGGCGCTAGTGGTGAAAGCGAGCAGCGCCACCATCAGCATAACCAGTCCTGAGAGCACAAACAACAGGGCGATTCCTCGTGCCTCCCCGTAACCCAACAACCAGCCAAGCGCCTTAGCTCCCTCGGCGCTATTCATAAATGGTATAACGACAAACTGAGCAATCGGCCCTATCATAAAGGCCATCAGCGGTGCCGCTGCCGTCTCTATACTCATAGCCAGCCCAAAGACACGACCCTGGCGTTTAAGTGGCACAACTCGCTGCAGAATGGTCTGTTCGGCCGCTTCCGCCATCGGTATGATCGACATATATAGCCATATGCCGATTACATATAATAGCCAAAATTCACGGATCGTGAATAAAATGCCGAGTATGGCACCAAAAATATTGACCAACAACAGTGTTTTTAATGGGTTTTTGCCAAGTCCAAACTTAGCCACCAAAATACCACCTATAATAAACCCGGTGCTTGTTATTCCTAGCACCACACCCCACCATTCAACCGTAAACAGAGTTAATCCGTAAGGGTCCATCAGTGCCATGTAAACGCCGCCGATAAGGTTATTAAACGTACTGAACAAGATCAACCAAACGAGACCAGGCACTACTCGGATCGCAGCAATACTACCCTTTATATCAATCTTCCTAGGGTTGTCCTCAGGTCCATGCACGACGGTCTTTTCCGGAATCTTTACGAACAAAAGGTGTAAAACCGAAATAGCCGTAAAAACAATCGCGATAGATAGTGTCCACCCCATGCCCAGCAGACCGATAGACAGACCACTGAAGACCGACGTCACCATGAAGGCCACGCCCTGAACCGTTCCCACCAGCCCATTGGCTTTGTCGCGAGCGTTCTTTGGCACCAATATCGTCACTACTGTCGATAAGGCTATGTTGCGCATATTTTCGACTACACTACCAATAAGTATGATGCTGGCAAAGATCCAAAACAGCGCTCCAGACCAGTCGACTAATCTCTCTTCAGGAAAAGCAAAATACAAAAAGCCCGCTATCACATAGGCGATGAGAGTAAAGATGCTGGCACCCATCATGACGCGTTTTTTCTTATTGTGGTCAACTATCGTTCCGAAAAATATGCTAAAAAGCGACACCAGCAACATGTATGACCCGCCGATGATTGCCGTCGCCATGACAGAGCCCGTTTCGATGTATGTCCAGAATGTTAGACCAAACCAAAGAAAACTAGTCGTCACATTGGCAATGAGAGTGTTTACTAATACCCCGTAGAAGTGCTTCATTCTGGCTATTATATCAGACCCGTAAACTACGGTCGCAGCGTGCCTGCGAAAACCTGCCAAGCCAACAGAGATTTAGCCACCAAACTCAGGACAATATATATGAACTCACCGTATAGATAGTCCTTCCACGGACCAACCTTTTTGTACTGCAAAGCCATGTTGATCGCAAAGCAGTTAAAGAAGATGAAGATCGATACAAATATCCAGTAAACAAAGTCGGGCGCTTTACTTCCTTGATCTGCACCCAGCCACATATAGAAAGCTATCGCTATCCACGGAATGGCTCCCGCGAAACAGCCGATCCAATAACTCAGCCAGTTGGTTCGCTTTGTGGTCTGGTTATGAACTTCCATGACAAGCCCCATCAGGTTCATGACTGCCGCGAGGCTAAACAGCATCACTAGACTCATCAGGTCATATATGCCGACCAAAAGACTTATTGCGACCATCATCACACTGGCGGAGATGGTATATTCTACCCAACGCGCTCGATTTATTCCTTGGGCTAACTCTTTAACGTATCGCTTTCTATAGAATGTGGCTATGATGAAATGGGCTAATGCCGACAATAGGAAGAACAATGCAACCAAAAATGGTAACGAGACATCGAACAATGTAACGTTCGCGGGCTCTAGAGCTTGAGAAGATGAGTCGAAAGCCAAAAAGTTGCCCGTGATAGGCAATAGAAAGTCTTTACTAAGTACCAATACTGCAATGCCCTGCACTAAATGCAGAAATCCAGCAATTACATTATAGCGATGCAGCTTATCTGAAGATAGCTTACTCATAACCTAAGCCCCGAGTAGCTGTAAGACATGATATATAACATAGACCGGCCACACCATAGCCTGTAGCAAGGCTAGGATGACTTCCCAAAAACCGCCGCCAGACTCTGATATAAAGTGAATCGCCGCACCGATGTATGCGAGGAAAAGCATAAATCCTCCGGGACCCTTCTCCACTATTCTGATTGATTTGTGATCTTTGCCCATACCGCCTCCTTTTACTTATAGTATCATTATACTTCGAAACACTAGCACGTCACTGGTTGATATTGCTACTATGTATAAAGGCGCTCTTCCAAAAAGGAGTTATAGGTGTCAATCAATCAAAAAGTTCAATCATTTTTCTCAAAATACCCTACACGCATGTACAGCAGGGATGATATTTTGGTCCAACCCGGCGTTATTCCTCAAGCCTTCTATCTAGTTCAGGGAATCGTCTCGCAATACGACATAGCAAAAAATGGTCAAAAACTGGTAGTCAACACATATAAGCCTGGGGCTTTTATATCTCTCTCTTGTATTTTAAATAATGCTCCGTCAAGCTTCTTCTTTGAAGCCTCTGGTGGCCAAGTAGTCGTCAACATAGCGCCAGCCGTTGACGTTTACGATTTCCTAAAAGACAATCCCGATGTCACGCTTGATGCTTTAAGTCGTCTTAGTAGAGGAGGAGACGGTATGATGCAAAGACTCGCTCGAGCTATGGAGGGAGATGCTGAGGCGCGCATTTTGCAGGAGTTATTAATAATAAGAGATCGTTTCCCCGAATCTAGTAAAGAAACCTCCATCACTGACGTAGAATTGGCTGCCCGAACCGGCCTGGCTCGCGAAACCGTCAATCGTACACTCAAAAGGCTTGTCATAAAAGGGAATATAAAATCCAGCCGAGGAAAGATCACTTTAAACAGCCTATCCCACATATAGCGTATTCTAGTTGTATATAGCACTACATATAGTGTGATCGTAGTCACATACTCTGACCCACATTACCTTTATACTTTTATCCACACCAACAAAAAGAAAGGCAAAGTATGGAAGCGACACCTTATCAGCAATTTATTTTCTATCAGTTTTACGCTCGCTGGAACGAAGAATTAGGTCGCCGAGAAACCTGGGAAGAGGCAGTCCAGCGCTACATGGACTATATGAAAAAGAAGTTAGGCTCTAATCTAAACAAAGATGAGTATCTGTCGATCCATAAAGCAATTCTTAATCGCGAAATATGCCCCTCAATGCGCCTACTGTGGTCAGCGGGTAGTGCGGCAGAATCAACCAACGTTACCGCATATAACTGCGCCTATATAGCTCCGGCTAGCTGGCAGGATCTGGCAGAGATTATGTATGTATCGATGTGTGGTGCGGGTTGCGGGTTTGCCGTTGAAAAAGAAAATGTCGATAAGTTTCCTGCTATTAAAGAACAAACCGGCAAAACACTTGACACTATTTTTGTCGATGACAGCCGCGAAGGTTGGTGTGACGCCTTCTCCTCCGCTGCTCAAGCTTGGTGTGAGGGGTTTGACGTTAAAATCAACTACAGTAGAGTTCGCCCAGCTGGCTCCAAGCTAAAAACAATGGGCGGCCGGGCGTCTGGCCCAAAACCATTGATGGAGTTAATGGAATCTACGAGAGAAAAAATCCTATCTCGTCAGGGCAAAAAATTATCGTCCCTTGACCTACACGACATAATCTGCCAAATCGGGCAAATCGTTGTAGCTGGTGGAGTTCGTCGTTCGGCTCTAATATCATTGTCAGAACTTTCAGACACTGCATTACGTGACTCAAAAAAGGGTAAATTTTGGCTTCATAGCCCGCAACGCTCCATGGCTAACAATTCTGCTGTGTACGAAAAAAAGCCTTCTATGGCCGAATTTCTGGAAGAGTGGTCGGCACTGGTTAGTTCCGGTAGCGGTGAGCGTGGTATTTTTAACCGTGGTGAGATACTAAACCAAGTACCGGCGCGGCGAGCTGAGAAGTTAAAGAACCAACACCAAATTGGCGTTAACCCGTGTGGTGAAATTTATCTTCGCTCCAAACAGTTTTGCAACCTGACATCAATCGTGGTGCGGCCAGATGACACCATGGAAGATCTTAAGCGCAAAATGCGTCTTGCTACAATCCTGGGCACATACCAGGCAACACTCACTAACTTTGGATATCTAGGCGATGAGTGGCGCAAGAACTGCGAAGAGGAACAGCTTCTAGGCGTTTCTATCACAGGCTACTACGACAACAAGATAGTAAGAAATAACAAAAACCTGGTCGAACTACGCGAAGAGGCTGTCACTGTTAATGCCAAATACGCCAAACGGTTTTCCGCCAACCCATCCAGCGCCATCACGTGCGTCAAGCCCCACGGCAACTCCGGTCAACTACTGGGAGTCGGGTCCGGCATGCATCCTTGGTTCTCTAAGTACTACATCCGACGAGTTCGCATTAGTTCTCGTGATCCACTATTCAGGTTCGCGGTGGACCAAGGAGTTCCATATCACCCAGAGGTTGGAAGCACAAAAGATAATGCCACAACTTTCGTACTAGAATTTCCTGTTAAAGCACCCGAAAAAGCCATAGTTAGCAAAGAAGTCTCAGCCATAGAAATGCTTGAAGAGTGGAGGCGCCTCAAAATACACTTTACCGAGCACAACCCCTCTGTAACGATTTACGTCGGCGACGATGAGTGGCTGGAAGTTGCAAAGTTCGTATACGACAACTGGAATATCGTCGGAGGGCTATCGTTTCTACCCCGTACTGATCACGTCTACGAATTAGCACCCTATGAAGCTATCGACAAAAAAGAGTTTGATAAGCGCACCAAAGAGTTGGGAGAAATAGACTTTAGTAAATTTGCAAGTTACGAAAAGACAGATAACACGACTGGCGCGAAAGAGCTGGCTTGCTCGGCTGGCGTTTGTGAAATGAGTTAAATAATCTATTAAGGAGAAGTAATCATGAATAAATTAAATAAAAATAAGACCTTAAAACTGGTTTTAGCAGTTATTGTGGCAGCAAGCTTGCTAGTTGGATCAATAACACTGTACCAGCTGAATCAACCTTCAGCCGATCCGGCGCCCAACAATACTGAAGATACCCAAAAGATAGTTAATACAGGTAGAACGGAGATAACCTACAAAGGTACGCCGGGCATAACTTCCCTGGAACAGCTAAAGCTTGAGGCTTCCGACGTAGTCACACAAACTAGCACCTACGGTGAATTAGTCGACTCCATCGAAGGGCACAAAGGCGGCACCGATGGTAAGTATTGGAGTTTTTACGTGAATGGAGAAATGGCTCAGGTTGGCGCTGGGGCCTACATCCAAAATGAGGGAGATGTGATCGAATGGAAATTTCAAAAATTATAAACAAACACCTCATCAAAATAGCCATTCTAGTGTTGATATTGCTGACCGTATTTTGGCGATTAGGGCCTCACATACCAAATTTTGCACCAGTGAGCGCAGTAGCACTAGTACTCAGCATGACAATCGGTTGGCGCAAATCTTTGGCGATAACCTTAACAATAATGGCTATATCCGACCTAGCTATCGGCGGATACTCTGGCATGCAATGGACATGGCTAGGCTTTGCACTAATAACCGTATTTGGCTACACCATAAGACGACTGCAGATGACCTGGCGTATCTTGGGCGGAGCGCTCGGTGCAAGCATGATATTCTATATCGTATCTAACTTTGGAACTTGGCTATCTAGTGGTATGTACGCGCCAAATATTGCAGGACTAGTGGAGTGCTACGTCATGGCGTTGCCTTTTATTAAGGCAACGATCGTCTCCGACCTATTTTTTACCTCCATACTGCTTGCTAGCTATGAAGTTGTTAAGGGCTACAAGACAGAGCGTCTTTATTGCAACCTAACCGAACCGGTCTCGATATACTTCCAGAAAGTCAGTCCGAACCAAAGGAAGCTCGTCGTCACATTTGCGATAAGCGTGTTAACCAAGACCCCGTAGAAATGTTTCATTCTCGCTATTATATCAGACTGTAAACTATGGTCTGAGCGTGCCGGCGAACACTTGCCAGTCGAGGCTATACCCCAGGGCTAGGTTATCTGCTCCGTGTAAATAACAACCCGCTTGTCCATAGTGCGACCATCTGCGGTCCACTCACCAGCGCAAGTCATTAGGTTAAGACCGCGAAGCACACCGTTTTTCGGTAGCAAGACCTTTTTCATGTCAACCTCACCAAGCTCCAGCACCTCTTTATCAACGACCTTGTAAGTCAAACTGGTGCGGTCGCCCTTCTCTAGCACAATCTCATCACCTACGCTCAGCGTGTCTAAATTTGCGAAGAGACCTTCTCGAGTCGGTCCTGAGGCGTGAGCATTTATAAACACCGCTCCGATCTCACCCGGCCTTACGCTGCCTGTATACCAGCCAGAATCATAAATGTTAATTGGCGACTGGACGGCGTTGTCCAGGTTCACACCCATGGGCAAAACGCGTGCTTCGACGCCGATCTTGTCAATGTAGATGGCTCTGGGCAGGTCCGCTGAGACTTCGTAGTTTTTTAGACTGTCCTCTGGCAATGCGGTCTCATCCCTTCCCTCAGCTACAGTATCACCGCCAAGCTGACTTACGCCTGCCACCTCAGAACCAGCAATCTGCTTATACTGATCGTTGGTCAGCCAAACGTCAAACCCGATATAACCAGTAACGACGAGCACCAGAGCAGCGGCACCATTAAGCAAGGTGCGCTTGTTTAACACCAGCTTTGGGGATCTGCGGGGTTTCTTAGAGTGTTTTTTCAGCGCCTCTTCCAACACTCTCGTCTTTTGCGCTTCGCTTAGCTTCGAGTGACTGTGCGACACAGGGTGCTTTGGCGCCTCTTCAACCATCAACGCGTGAGCAGCGGACACGCTTCGTGACTGCACTCGAACAGGGCTGGACCGGTTAACAACCGCGTGCGGTCTCGACTGGGGCCGTATCCGACCCCTCGAAGTATGGCGCGGGGGTGTTATGTCGTTCATGGTTATTTATCTGTTGGTTTTTAGTCGGCTAGCTGCAGAGAATATGATCACAGCACTCACAAGGCCGAGGACGAGCAATGCAGATGGGTTGGCTTTTGCCATCTCTGCAAATCCAGTGTTAGGAGGATTGACCGATGAGCCGGTGTTCAACGCCGTTATCACAACATCGTTGCCATCGCCACCTTCGTAGGTAATACTAAAGATCATGCCGTCAACCGTAAACTGATCACCTTCATCCAACCCACTAAAGTGGCCACTCACAGCCGTATCGCTGCGGTTGTCAATTATCGTGAACTGGTCGCCTGTATTGATCACCCACTCACCGTACAGTTGAACGTCAAGCTGGCTTGCGTCGTCCCCAGAACTGTATATTATGACCGCACTGCTCGACCCTTCGTAGTCTTCACCTGCAATAACTTGGTCGTAAGCTTCGGTATCTTGTAGCTCAACTTCCAAAACAGAGCCATAGAGTAAGCCCAGTGTATCTAACACCGTAATAGTCCCTGGACTATTACCTGGTGCTAACGTGAAAGTGCCCACGGATAGGTTATAAACATTAATGAAGGCGCTCTGAAGTCCAACAATCAGCGTGGAGGCTATGCCCGTACCAACAATGCGAGATCTATCTCCCCACAAGTATAGAGTTCCGCGAGATCCTGACAAGTTTACTGTCTCGTTATAGCCAATGAACGAGCCTGCGCTAGGTTGGTTATCCGCATAAGCAGTGGATAAGAGAGGAATTGACGCAATACCAGACGCACCTATAACTGCGGACGCATTCGAGTCACCCGCCATATTTTCAATAGTGTATCCATTGTATGAGATCGGGCCGGTGAAGGCGACAGGTGACGGGCCTTCGTGCACAAGGTTACTCCCAAGGTTCAAGGTTCCAGAAAAGGTGTGTAGCGTTCTATGCGACTGAGCAATGCTCATAAACCCACAGTTCCCTGAAGATATGCTCTGTACGCCTACGCTGTGGATGGAAGGTACACCGCTTATATTAAGCGGCGCAGTGATTTCTCTATCCCCTAAACTAGACAAGTAAAGGTTTACGCCGTCACTTAAAGTTGTAGCTACTCCGCCCGCACCGAAGTCCCAGTGCACATCTCCGCCCGATATGTCCATACTGCCGGTATAATACACCCGTTCACCGCTTACACTATATGCTCCTCGTATATCCGCTGCGTTAGTGGCGTCCACCGTCACACCACCAGCCCCTATCAACCCATCTATTGTCGTACACTCAACAGCCATTGAACTCTCAACCGACAGATTATGACCATTAACGTCCAGAGGGCCTATTATCCTATATATATCTACAAACGTCGTATCACCTGTAAGCGACAGACTTCCCCCAAAATAGGCTAACCCTGAAGACTGGTTATCGAAAGTACCGCTTAGCAGCAGTTCGTAAGAGCTGGGCGTGGAATCGCCTGGAGACCCTTGATGCAAGCCGACGGTACTGCCGGGAGAAGGGTCACCAATCACGGTTATACCGACAAGACTTAGATTCTCTATGTCGTTATAAAAGTCAGTAGTGATGTCTGCGTCGAGTATCACCGCGTCGCCGTTTACCGGCGCGCTCCCAGTATTCCAGTTTGCTCCTGTACTAAACTTAAGATCAAATGCACCCCCACCACCGGTCCAAGTAAGCGTCGCCGCACTGGCAGACTGGCTTAAACCAAGTTGTGACAATAAGACTGCAAACACAAATAGAGAGCCAATCAATGATATTTTCGTGAAGCCACGTCTTTCAGACATATTTTTCCTTTTTTTGTTTTTTGAATGTGTTACTTATAGAATACTCTGAACGTGCTTACGGTGTCAACTGCTTATCGGTAAAAACAACCAGCCTCTCGGTGTAAGTATTGCGCTGATAGTCCCACTCACCCTCACAGGTGATTAGGTTAAGATGCGTACCAGACGAACTTGCGAATACTTCCCGTGGAGCTGCCTCTGAGTTGTAGCGACGAATCTCGGTGACAACAAACTTCACGCTTTGTTCGCGGAGCCTCGATTTGCAACAAACGGGGAAATCCATATCATTCCAGTAGCGGTTGTTCCCGAAAACCGTCCAGAGATTATGGTTGATGGACAAGAAGTGACTGACTATCGATGGATTGCGCCTGGCAGTCTCCTTTCGTCTCGTAGAGCTCCAGTCGTTAACTTCTCAGACGGATATCTGCAGAGCACCCTTCCTGGGGTGCTACGAGCATTTGATTCAAAGTCGTAAGCCTACTCTAAGCGCTTAGCTGCTTCGACTTGTACACCACCATCTTTTTAACGAGATCATAGGGAATTGGTTGGTCTAGCGGAAACTGCACAGAGCCCCTGCCTTGTTTGTAGTGAGCGAGCTGTTCGGAAAACTCCTTGTGAGATTCTGGTGTCGCATACACCCCGATATGATTTTCAAATGCAGCAAAGTAAATGAGTGGCTTGCCGTTCAACTTATAGGCCGGCATGCCGTAGGCTATGCTCTCGATTGCACGCGGTGAGGACTCGTGCACAATGGCTCGGAGTTGCTTCAATATGCCCTGCGCCCGAGGGTTAGCTTTAATTATGTAATCGTCGACATCTTTGAATTTGCTGGAGCTGGTGTTCATACAGTCAGTATAGCAAATGGCAAGTTTTAGCTAAGCTCAGCCCTGAGTTGCATCCAGATTTTACCAAGCATGTTCTCGCCCTTTCTATCAGGGCCCCAGCCCCAAAAGGCGTCGTTGGGGTTTGTCTCTACGATCGGCCTGTCGCCAGATTTGCGCAGCGTTTCTTGGACCAGTGGGTGCTGGTCGTATTTGGCTCGGACGATTTCTTCCATGATGACGATGCGTTTGGCACGCCAGTTTGGATCGTCATACTGTTTGTTGTCGTTTGCGAGGTCGTCGGCTTCTCTTGGAGACCTAGTGAGGCGCACCTGCTCGGCGAGCTCGGGGTTGGTTTTAAAAAAGTGCGCCGCCTGAAAGGCGTGTTCGGCGGTTGGATATTGCTTGCCTCGCCACTCTATTTGGAATGGGGCGTAGCTGTCGAAGACGTACCAGTCGTCGAGAAAGAAGGCGGCGATGTTGTCTTTGGTCATATGGTGATTATAGCAAGAAGCCTAGCCCTTCACCCCATCAAGCCGAAGTGTGTCGCTTTCATCGGTGTGCGGGCCGGTCGAGCCGACGTGCTTGGCGCTGATCTTTGGGCCGTTCTTGATAACGTGAACGAGCGCCATCGCGTGGCCGTGGCCGAGATCGAAATCGCTTTTTAGCCAGGCGACGATCTCGCCGGCTTTGGTGTCGCTGGTGAATCCTTTGGTTTTGGCGAGGTCGATAAATTCGTTGCGTGTTTTGCCCGTTTTTTGCTCGATGTTGTCTAGGTAGGCTTGGAAGGACATAGGGTTATTGTAGCAGGAAGGTGGTGCTATGGATTATGCCTTAGCTCAGCCCAGAGGACCATCTTGCGCCTTAATCATGTTACAATCAAATCACGATGACCGAGAGTAAGAAACCGACAAAAACAACCATTATTCTGTTCTGGATTGGCATTGGCGCATACCTAGGATTAGTTGCAACTACATATATAGATTACCCCGTAGTTATCTTCGGTTTTGCAACTTATCTCATTGGGATTTTTATTGGTGTCGCCAGCGCTAAATAGGCTAATAGGCGCCGTTTAAATCTGTTATGTAGGATCAGCGAAGGACTCCAGTAACTTCAGTTCATGAACCATCTGGTCAGGATGTTTTGCTAAATCAACTTCGATCCAGGAGTTAAATGCGTCATGTTCGTGAAGGTCTTGCTTTTCACCGCTAAAGCAGTCGTCGTCGAACCATAAAAATGGCTTTGAAAAGTCGATGGCTTCGGTCTTTTTTAGATTCCATGTTACGGGCTTGAACTTTTCTAGCCAAGGTCTAAGATTTTCATTGGTGCCGCGCTGCAGATACTCTATGGCATGGTCAGTTGTACCGTCCGTACAATGCGTCGTCAGCCAATATACTTCGAAGTTGTCAGCGGCATACTTGATGAAGTCGGCGGCGCCGATGGAGAGGTTGGCTTCGTTGGCGAGGAGGACGCCGTCGATGTCGAGGTAGAGGGTTGGGGTCATGGGATTAGTATAGCAAAGGGAAGTTTCTCAGAAGAATAACTTGTCGAACAGCAATAATATAATTACCGCTATGAGCATAGTCATTACAGTAATTAGATGCCAACCATCTTTATCCCATATATAACCAAACCTCTTAATATAATCTTCGACCGATGTTAGGTCCCCTCCTCGAACGTTATTGATTCCATGTTTTTTCATTAGATCACGCGTGACTTTATTCTCGTACTTCTCGGCGTGAGCTTTTGATACACGACCTAAGTCTTCTTCGAGAATAATCTCGAGAGGCTTATGTTTTGCCGTCCAGTAGGCAACCCTAATACCGCTTAGGTGTTCTTGCATCCGGATCTGAGGCGTTTTGGTGGTAATACCTACATAATACTTGTTGTCCTGGAGTCTTAGTACGTAGAGGGTCCAGTTGCGAGATTGGTAAGTTTGATACGTAGTACTCATGGCTACTTGCTATTGTAGCCTACTCCATCGATCCTTGCTCCCTCATCCCAACTGAAACTCGGGTGACCAAAATGACCGTATCTCGCCGTCTCTTCATACATCGGACGTCGGAGATCGAGAAAACCGATAATTCCCTGTGGTGACAGATCGTAACCTTCGATTGCCTTCTCTTTACCGTCAACCGTTGCGGTTGCTTGAAGCGGCTGGTCATACCCGATCGCATAGGCGAGGGTGACGAATACCTCTTTTGCCTGAAAGCGATTCAGATAATCGACGGCGATTTTACGCGCCATATAGGCGGCGGACCGATCGACCTTACTCGGGTCTTTGCCGCTAAACGCACCACCGCCAATTGGCACTGCGGGTCCGTAGTTATCGACGGCAAGCTTTCGTCCGGTGAGGCCAGCGTCGGCATCAAAACCACCGACGTGCCAGTCGCCCGCAGGATTAATGTGGTACGTAATCTCGCGTGCATAGCTTGGTGCGATAGTTTGCGTTTTCTTCCAGTCACGAACCGCTTGCTCGAGTTCGGCCTTGGGTGCATTCTGAAAACTGGCCACGATTGTATGAATCTTGCCGTCGAGAGTCGTTACCTGTGTTTTGCCGTCGAATGGCCACTTATCGTATAAATATTGGTTGAGGTCGCGCGATAAAACGACTTCAAGTGGCAGCAACTCCTTTGTCTCGCTGGTGGCGTAGCCGACCATTATCCCTTGATCGCCTGCGCCTCCGTTGTCTACTCCCTGGGCAATTTCTGGGCTTTGCTTGGTGATGTGTTCGATGACCTCAACATCACCCGCCAAGCGTTGGACGATAGCAGGCACATCGACTCGTTTTGCTTTCGATGTCACCTCACCTGTCACAAAGACTTTTCCGTGGCCACCAGCGACATCGATCGCTACCCGAGCATTCGGATCTTCTTTCAGGTGGGCGTCGAGGATAGCATCTGATATCTGGTCGCAGATTTTGTCCGGGTGTTTTGGTGATACACTCTCGGCGGTTTTAAAAGTTGGCATAAAAAATACTCCTTTCACGTATCTTTCCGCCCGCATTGGATAAAGATAAAGGAGTGTATGGTTTCTTATCTTTCCCGTATGGGCTAGAAGGGGCACCTTTGCATTGTTGCTGGTTGCCGGCAGGTCATAGAGCTAGTTCTCTCGCTGCACTCTGGATACGTTTGATTGTTTAATGTACTTCTATAGTTTAGCACGAGTTTGCTAGACAGTAGGCTTGTTTGTTTGCTTAAAGTCCTCATAAGAGCCGACCGCCTTAAAGTCTATTTCGAACAGCTCTGGTGATCTCTTGGTTATCATGACTGAGTCAATCCCAATAGTTAGTAGTTTCTCGTATGTTAGTAGTTCTCCCTCATCAAGATCGAGAACCTTTCGTAATAGCCAATCACCCAGGTCACTATTAGGGTTCGACATTAGTGCCTTTCCACCTTCCTGGCACACTTTGGCATCTATTTTAGCGCCGCCCGGAAGCTCAAGCGAGAAGGGAACATCACGTCCCGGGAAAAAATCCTCGAATGCTTGATGTATCCACGATGGTATCGGTATATACACCTCATCTGAGGACCTAGCCCTGCCACCTGCGTTCCATTGATTAAGCGCACTTCTTTCGTGAACAACCGGCGCCGACCTGTCGGAATACAATGGCAATATGACATAGGCGCCCCGCTCCACCTCATCAGGTCGTGCAATAACATCTCTAATTTGTGGTCGCACGCTTGCTTTATTAAGTATGAATGAATACGGGTCGTCCATTATCTCAACAGAAAATTCAATACTTTCACCCGGCACAAATCTTTTAAACAGGGTGCTTTTCGCTCTGTAAAACCTATAGCTATTTTTGTCATCGTGAAAGTCAATCTGCTTATCCGTCTCAGCGTCAACTTCTAGCAAACCGGTATTTATAAGATCCATCGCCTCTTCATATACAATGAAGGTGTCCTTTTTGCGAGCTATGCAGTGATAAATAATTGAGTCAAGGTTGTACATTCGTTTCGTTGTATTAATACGATCGTTTCTTGCGTGAGCAATTACTAACGCCAAGTCCCGACCAGAAAGATTACTGTACGATCCTATGAGCTTGTTGAATTCAGCCACCTTTTCATACTGGGTGTTTCTGTAAAGAAATGTTTTCAGGCCTATACCCACACCTTCAATAACCGCGTCTACAGAAACATCCCCACGGGACTCGTTACTTGCGTCGAGGGTAAGGCAATATATGTTCTCGTGTGCCCTATAGTGCAGATAGGGGGTCTCGCTCTCAGAAAAAAGACGGGAAAGTGACCCGACGGCAGAAAGGAGGCTTATGTATTTTTCGACTTTTGTTGGATCGAGAGAATTAAATAGAGTACTCACTGATTATTAAATATATATAAAACAGATGCATGTTGCAAATTCCGCAGCGTCCACTACTGTCGCATTGCGATATACTAGTATATAGATGACAAAACTTCGTACAATCGATCTATTTGCCGGGCTGGGTGGCATCCGCCTAGGGTTTCATTCAGCCGGGTTCACTACTGTATATGCAAACGATTTCGATAAGTACGCTCGCATAACATACGACCTCAACTTCCCAGATGTAAAGCTACATCTCGAAGATATTACAAAAGTTGATGAAAAATCCCTACCCGACTTTGACCTACTACTTGGGGGTTTTCCGTGCCAGGCCTTCTCAATTGCGGGGTACAGAAAAGGTTTTGAAGACGAGAAGGGTCGAGGGAATCTTTTCTTTGATATTGTCCGTATCTTGGAAGAGAAAAAACCTCTTGGTTTTTTGCTCGAGAACGTTAAAAACCTAAAATCCCACGATGGCGGCAACACATTTAAGGTCATCTCTGAGGCCCTAGATCAAATCGGTTATGACATAAAAACATCCGTCCTCAACTCTATGGAATACGGAAATGTACCACAAAACCGCGAACGTATCTACATTGTTGGTTTTCGCAAAGATAGTGGTATTATATATAATTTTGCATTCCCTGAAAAAATAAAACTAACAAAAACCATCGTCGATTTACTAGACGACCCCAGCGCCATAGACGAGAAGTACTATTACAACGGCAAACCACTTTTCGAGAAACTCAAGGACTATCCATTTGAGACCAACCGGGTCTACCAATGGAGGCGTCAGTACGTGCGTGAGAACAAGAAGGGGGTCTGTCCAACCTTAACAGCAAACATGGGGATGGGCGGCCACAACGTCCCCATCGTTAAAGACTCCAAGGGGATAAGGAAACTTACTCCTCGTGAATGTGCCCGACTGCAGGGCTATAGAGATAGTTACAAGTTCCCTCAATTAGCTGATTCACATATATATAAACAAATTGGAAACTCTGTATCGGTGCCAGTTATAGAAAGAATCGCAGAGCAAATGAAACTAGCGATTATAAGCAAAAATCGTTCACTAGAGTAATCGAAGTTGAATAGGCAACGACGGCTAATTTACCAGTCGCAATCGACACCCGAGGGTTAATATTGGATAATCCGTTATTCTATGCGCCGAACACGTTCGGGCATGAGACTAACGAACGAACCGCGACCAGGCATCGCTTCGCGCTGCGGTCGCTGATGCATACCCGCTTCCAGAAATGAAAAGCGCCAGACCAAATGGTCTGACGATTTTCTTGGCTCACAACAATAGAGGAAGTTATAACTTTAATAAAATACGATTGTCTCGGAACTTAAAACGCATTCGCTATTTTGAATTAATAATGCTATAATAGTTTCCACTGATTAAGTAGAGTATCCTCTTCCTGATCCACACTACAAACTAATCTCAAAAAAGGAGACTTCTATGCCAACGAATAGAAGAAAAGTTACGAGTGAGGAACTAAAAAATGAGGTCCTCTCAAAAATAAAACTATATGAGGACAAAGACTTTCCGGAAGCCGGCAGGATTCATGAACTCATTATGACAGCCAATCCTGAACTTTGCCCACGCCTATGGTATGGCATGCCGGGTTATGCAAAGACAAAAGACGGTGCTGTTCTCTGCTTTTTCAGAAAAGACACACTTATATCTATTGGCGTAACTGAGTCTGCGGATATCGGTCAACTTAGTGAGGGTAAGTCCTTTACCGCAAGTGCATGGTATATAACCAGTCTAGATAAAGAAGCAGAAGATATGATTATTCGTATTGTATCTAAAGTCACGAAATAGTTTCATCTCTACTGTGGGCATACAAAAAGTCAGAACTGAATTAACGGTTCTGACTTTCTCTTTCTTGGTCTGGCTCCGCTTATAGGTCACGGGATAAAGATGACGCACGCGCCTTAACAGCGGGAAACTCACTATCCAGCCCATAAACCAACGCGGTCCTCAGCTCCGAGCCTATTGATGGATGATCATTTCTTATATCAAAAAGCGCTTGTAATGATTCTGTACGAACAATGCTACTGGATGAATTATAGTAATCATAAAGCCAGATTTTCGAAGCTGCGGCTAGATGGGACATGGATAGGTGTAGCCGCGGCAAAATCTGTGCGAGGTGCCAGCGTACCTCTTTTTGCGACACCTTCTCCAGTATGTGCATCAAGGTATCTGCATGTTCTTCTAGTTGTTGTGTGTTCCGCCTACTATATTTTTCGAGACAATCAGCGGCTCTCATAGATACAGCTTCAGGCTCACTCTGTATAATTTCTAGCAAGTCTACGATCATACTCGGACTTGATACAAGCAATTGAACTGCTTCATCAACGTTCTTGACGGTGCGCTTATCACCTTCGTTTAGTAGATCGTACAATCTATTATGCATAGTTTTATAGTAACAAAAAGGCTATTCAGTAGTGTGAATACTTACTGGATAACCTGTAAAATATGCTCTTGGCTCACAACGATAGAGGTAGTTATAACTATTTGCAAAAAGCTAACGTAATGCTTATTTTCAGATAGTTAGCCCTACCAACGTAGGCAAATTTATAAGTTTAGTAGTGTTCGGGGTTTTGCAATTGTGCTAAGGCCATTAGTATTGCAAGTTCATTAAGTTTGGTGCGATTTATTGCTCCGTGAGTTAATGTGTGTATTGCCCCTTCAGTAGTACCTAACTTTTCATGATCCGTGAGACCCACTTCTTTGAAAGCCTGGCTACCATCACGCCCATCAAGTATCAATCTCAGTACTTCCCTGGGCCATTCAAAAGACGGAGCCATGCCGATAGAGTATCGATGTCCGTCGTATAGTGCACAGGCTGTCGTCTCCAGGTATCCTGTTTCTGTTTCGGTCGCTTCAAGTAAACCACTTTCCAGCCCTACGGCGAGATCACTACCTTCAAATGCAAGGTTTGCCCTTTCTTTGGCACCCCGTATAGTTTCTGCAATTGTTTTTGGGTGACCAAATTCTTCAACTTCAACATCGATACCCGTGACAACCGCTCCTTCAAAAAGGTCGCTTGTGGTAAAGACGTTTTCTACTGCTTGAATTTTAGTTTGGTTTTTGGAACCAACGTGAATTTCTGTCATAGGTATATTATTACATAAAACAAAAACACCATGACTTTCATCACAGTGTTTATGCTTGGCTCAGCTTACAGGTCTTGAACTTCTTCCTTCGGAGCGACAGTAATATGCCATGCATCATCCATATCAGAATGCACGAGTCGCAAAGCAGCTTGACCCAATGGACCGACTTTGTCAGCAATTTGCTTAAAATACGCTTCAACACTCATTCCCAACTCAGCAGCATGTTGATCCACATCTACGAATGGTGCATATTGAGGAGTCTCTTGCGGAACTTCTCCTCTTAATGAGGCGAATAGATCATTATTGAAGTCCAACCAATCTTGCTCATTCGGATTTTCTTTCGTAACGTATGTTTCAATTTCAGCCATATCAATAAACTTCCTTGTCTATCTATGTAATAGACTTATGATACAACAAAAATCCAGCAGCTTGAATGCTTGCTGGATAGTTTAACAACTTTGCAGTTTGATAATCTTGGCTCCCCCGACTAGACTCGAACCAGACACCAAATAACACCTTCGAATCTAACGAGTCGCTTTAGTTTAGCTTACACCCACCCTTTGTAAAAGCTTTTTTCGACTATTCTTCTTGTTTATTCCACGCAAGAAGTTTCACGACTTGAGACAGTTCATATTGGTTAGCATGCGAGCAAATACCAAGATACGAACTGACGTTGTCTCCGTTCACCCTCAACAACATTCGGTGCTTAGTCTTTGTACGAAGAGTTGTTGCATGAGGCCGTAAAACGTACCCTAGAAAATCAACCCCCTGACTCCACGAACGGATCGTGACCTTATTCGGATGTAGTTCCAATTTTAGGTTTTCTGCCAAGAACTGTTTAATTGGTTCAATCAGTGATATTAAATACCTCCTATCCATCGAAACAACGATAAAGTCATCACAGTATCTAAGATAATATTTAATGCCCATCGTTTGTTTCATAAACCAGTCCAGTTCATGAAGATAGATGTTGGCGAATAGCTGACTGGTGACATTACCTAGCGGTATCCCTTTGCCCGTTTCAGCGTTATGACTTAAAAGAATAGTCCGAAGCAGTTGTAGCGTCTGTTCATCATCAATTCTAGACTCGATATGTTGCATGAGAACTTCGTGGTCAATTGAAGCAAAGAATTGCCGCACGTCACATTTCAGCACATACACTTTTCCAGTATTGTTGCGGCTCGCTTGGCGCAGAAATAGACCAAGTCGCGCAACACCCGCATGCGTGCCTTTGCCTACTCGGCACGAATAGCTATCGTAAATAAACCTCTTTTCGAATAGTGATTCGATCGCCGAGACAACCGCCTGGTGCACTAATCTATCTCTTACGGTTGCTTTATGAATTTGGCGTTGCTTCGGATCACAAATCGTGAACGGCTGATACTTGCCATGTTCATAAGTTCCGCTTAGAAGATCTGTATGCAGACTCGGTATGTTTATCTTTAAATGCTTTTGATATTCCGCTACATCAAGACGTGATTTCTTTCCTGCAGAGAACTTTTTCCAAGCTGTTCGCAGTGCTTTTTCAGAAGAGATTGTAGTAAAATCGAAGGAATGAAGAGCGTTTCTGCTAATTCGACCCCCCCCCGACAGCCTTGACGCTAAAGTCAAGGCTCAACTCAAGTTGCCTGGGCAATTTCAAAACATTCCGATCATTGTGAGTTTGTACCAGTTTTATAGTTCCTTTCACGACGAATTAATCCGATTCCCCAAATCCGAACGCTACAATTTAGGAGCGACTTGCCAGAATGAATTGCTTGATATCCTTAAACAATGCTTGCAAGCAGCTAGTATAAACAACTCGGAGCAAAAAGCCATTTTCTTACGTAAAGCGTCGGCTAGTTTAGACATTTTACGATTACTCCTTAGCCTCTGCAAAGATTGTCGTTGTGTTTCCAACCAAACCTACCAGCAGCTCGATTCTAAGTTATCAGAGATCGGACGCATGCTGGGAGGTTGGTTGAAATCCTTATCGAGCAGTCCCTGAAACGAACCACCGAGTTGTCGTTCCACCTGTTGTCGGACCAGTTGTCGTTGACGAAGGACTCGTCCGAATCGTGTTCGAAGTTCGGCACGTTGTCGGAGTCGACGACCAACCCAGTTATAGCGCTCTTGACCATCAAAAGTCACCAGATCCAGACGCATCCAAATCTTGTATTTTATACGAAACGAGATGTTTCTAGTCAAAAGCACGGAGTACTCGATAGTTTGCTTGCGCGCTTTTTGTATCCATAGACACAAGAATTCAGTCAGGCGCAAAATACCAGACAAGGTGATGTATATCCGTGAACATACATTCAATAACCATAGTCCTTAAATATAATACCAAATGAAAAAGCCCGATCGACTTTCTCGAGTAGATCGGGCGGGGCGCCGGAAGGACCAAGGGCCGAAACCACAAGGTCCTCCCGGACACCAAGGAACCGAGATTCGAGTTACTACCTGAAACGAACCACCGAGCGGCCGCCCCACCTGCCGCCGGACCAGCCGCCGTAGACGAAGGACCCGCCCGAACCGCGTCCGAAGCACGGCACGCCGTCGGAGTCGACGACCAACCCAGCTGCTATGAAACCAGGAGTGGTTTCGTAGTCAATGGCCACGTACACCTGCGGGTTCAGCGCCAGCAGCCAAGCCACTTCGAGGCCGGGCAGCCGCTTCTCGATCTTGCGAACCTCGTTCGGAACCACGCCGTTGGTGGGGTTCCAGTAGGTCTGGAGGTCGAGTAGTGCGACGGTGAGCTTGCGCCCACCAGCCTGCTCACTTCCAGGGAAAAACGAGACTTGCTCGACACCGACGTACGGGGTGAACTTCTCACCCAGTGCTTCGACTTCCATCTGCAGGCAGGCCATCACTTCCTCCCAGTTGAACGAGAGATCGCGGCCTAGCCACAGGCTGATGCCAGTCGGGTGAAGCGGGTCGAGGTGGTCGACGAGGTTCTTGGCGAACGTGATGATCTGGGTCTTAGTGAGACCCCAGCCACGCAGCTTGTTCCACTCGTTGATCTTGTCGGCGTACTCACTGACCGGTCGCCACGCAATGGGCGCGGGAGTCGGGGTGAGCGATGCTGTGAATGCGGCACGATCGATCTTCGAGAAATCAGCCTGAGCCAATTCCTTGAAGAGAGCGCTGTTGGCGAGGAGGTATTGCATCCTCTCGCCACTCGGATCACCGAGCGCGTCCACGACGAACTTGGTTGCTTGTTTCTGTGAGACGGGTGTCGATGTTGCCATCGGTCAGTCCGCCTTTCTGCCGTTAGTACACTAGTCGCACACGGTGTGCGGTAGTCTCGCTAGAGCGAGAGTTGAGAACGGCGTACTGTATTCAGTAGTAAATTAATAAATAAACTACGCCGATCTCAAGGGAGTAACTAAATTATTAAGGTTCTGATGGATTATAGCATAAAGCCGTACTTTTTACAATAGGCGTAAGCTTTTCACCAGGGGTGTCGGTCATGGAACCCGGTCGCTTTTTCAACTTTCCAACTGTCTACAGGGCGACTGGTCAGAGTTGGAACCAAATAACAGGGGTAGGTTAAGATGATTAGCACTTTAGGGCGGTTCCAACATATTTTAGGGTACCAGCAACTAGACTCGAACTCGACAACAGGGGTGGAGTTTCAAAGAGGTGTGCTAAAAAATAAAGGAAGACCGGTCTAGGAACTCGGTCTACCTCTGTTAGTGATCAGTCTGGCTCCCCCTAGTGGACGCACTTCGAACTATGAATGAACATCAAGTGAGTATTCTTCAGCCGGAGGGAAAAGCAAGGGGAGAGAGTTCTTTTCTAGCTTAAATGCTGGCCCCTTGTCTACGGCTGTTCTTCCCCTTTCTTTAATCATATGATCAAGAGTAATCTTACCCTGCGTTAATAATACGGTAAATTGAGCTACCATTGGATCTTTAGTATGTTTAACTTTTGTAAATTTAAACCACTCGATACCATTCTCGACTTTTACATCAGCCTCTATCCAAAAAGTTTCTGCATGCTTCTCCAAAAGCCTTTCTTCAAGCTTACTGATTTTCCAACTTACTACGTTTCTCGGTGATTTGTTTGAAATCTCATTCAATAGTCCAGAATCGTCATCAACCTCCAAGCTCAATCCTTGTGGAATAAATGAACCGGCCCTTAATGTACATTCAAGCCTTTTAACCCCAGAGCTATCATAGTAGCCGAATTCATCAAGAAGCTCTCTAGTAGACTTAAGCCTACTTATACTCCAGTCAGGAACTTGAGCAAAAAGCCCGTTACGAGTTTTTCTTTTACTTCTAGCCGTTTTAAGTTCTATACCCTTGTAATCCGGATTTTTACTAGAATTCATTTTTATTCCAAGCTCAGTCTCGAGTAATCTTCCAACACTGGTATCACCTTTATAAGGAGACTCAATATATCCGCGTGCCGCTATAGCCCTTAATTTCTCCAGTAATTCAACAGAGATAGCACTTTCTTCCTTGGTGTAAGTCTTTACGAAATTAGCAAAATGACTATCACTATGAGCTAAATCTATCACGCTCAGCGTTGTAAGGTTGAATACCCATAGCTGCATATCCAGATAAGCAATCGCAAGTATGTCATTTGCTTTACAAACTTCTCGTATACCAGATACCCATATTCTAGGGTCACCTTTTTTTGTCTTAGGTCTATATAGTGATGTCTGGGTCTTCTTAACTTCATTCTCAGTAATAATACTTGTCTTCAGTAAAACCTTGTAGTCAGGACCCTGCTTCTGAGACTCGTAGTTATGAACATGTTTCCTGTCTAAGAAATCTCGAACTCCTAAAGTTGCATCCATTATGGACTTATTTAATCCAGTAGATGTTGGCTCAATCAAGGCCACCTCTATACTTTTAGAGGTTAAAAAGTGAATCTTGTCTAGTTCTGAGCTAGTTAGTTTTCTCATTATTACTTAGTATCTCATAAAACCTTTGGCCAACAGCTAATGCAAGTAATGGCGCTACTGCATTTCCCACCTGAGAATACTGCGGAACCTCATTCCTCCGATTCGTACCTCCAGTCGTCTCTTTAGCCCTAAACTCGAACGCATCAGGAAAACTTTGAAATCGAGCCAACTCCCGTACAGTAAATATCCGAGGTTCAGAGGGATGAATATAGTCATCCGGCAATGTGACCACTGTTGGTGACGGCTTGTCCCAATGTAGAGATCGCTGAGAATGCTTCTTTGTTTTTAGCTCAAACGTTAAATCAATTAACTCGTCCCTGCTATTTGCCAACAATGTTCCATCCGGTGCAAGCGCAGGTATTTGAACATTCGCATATAGGTCGTTGAGTATGTCACGGGCAAGAGTTGCATCGTACTGGTCAGGAATGTTTAGCGTTTTCGACGCAAGTCCTTGTAGCCTTAGGTACTGGTAAAGGCGGAATCGATTCACGGCCTTCTCTTGATGATTCCGAGGCGTTTGATTCGGAACTGAATTCTCTGTTAGTGGTTTCAAGTTCCATAGTCTAGCATCCTTCATCTCTTCTACGAATTTTTTCGATGTCCGACTTTGATTCTTAGGCTTGATATCGCTAAGATCGGATATTGCGTCAAGAACCGTCCGTGCATGTTTAGATTCTATGCTAGGAATTGGCGCCAAGGCTGGAATATCTTTCACTAGATCCGAGTAGTCTGAATACCACAACTTATTAGTAGAACTAATATTCATACTCTTGGCAATATCTTTACGCAATCCTAAAATCATCAATCGAGGACGATGCTCTGGTACTCCATAGTGCATAGCATTTACATGCACTGGCTGAACTACATACCCTTCTCCAATTTCCCTAAGAGCCTCTTGTAGTTGATCGAAGGGTGCTGGCTCACCATTTTTGAAATTACGACTAATACCTACAACGTTCTCGATTACAACCGCCTTTGGATTGGTCTTTTCGACAAACTCCAAAAACTGCCATGGCAGTTTGTTCCTTACATCGTCAGGATTCCTTCGTCCTGCAAGAGAAAATCCCTGACAAGGAGGTCCACCCACAACAATATCGATCTCCAGATCCCGTATACGCTTCATCAAGTCATCGTTTGCAAGTAGCTCACCGACCTCTTTGGTTACTACTCTGTTATTAAATTGATTTTCGATAGACGACTCTGAGTATTGCTTCCACTCATCTTTGCTCTTTAGCCTTTTAACAAAATTATGGTAGAAGGTTTCAGCCGCCATCTCTGATTTCTCAACAGCGACCACAAGTTCAAATCCAGCCCTCTCTAGGCCAAGTGACAATCCACCGCACCCTGCAAACAAGTCTACATATTTCATACAATACTAATCGTACACAGTTTTTACATAAAAGTCCAGGCTTATACACGACTCTCGCTCTTTATATTTAATGGATTATCCAGTTGGACCCAAAACCTCTTAGTCATATGTAGACATTCTTCATAATTCCGAACTGTTGTCAATTACTCTGACAGGCGCTAAAATTAGATTAGCCTTGTATCTTAATGTGAGAGTTCGATCTTGAATCGAGCCGCTGGTAGGGGGAAGAATCGTTTGCACTGAGTAGGTCCCTGACTATACCGAAAAGGAAGATGTCGAACCCAGCAAAGGGCATCCTAGATAAAGGCACAATTTGAATTTATTCAATGAGTGCTTTTAACTATGTCGCCGAGAACCCATTTTTATTAGCACCACTGAATAAGTGGTTCTCTTTAATTTCAATTTTTTAAAGAGGAAAAGCTATATGACCGAACAAATCGGATTCTTAAAGATACCTAAAGTTAAATTCACCTACTTCTACTTGATATGTAGGACAGAAATGGGGTCACGAAATGAAAGTTAATAACCCCGAAGAATCAAAACTCCTAGTAAAAGCGAAGGCTACTTATTACAGAGATTTTGTCAGAATCTGGATTCCAGATCAACCATACTTACACATACCTGAAGGTATTGAATCGAAGCCAAGAAACGCAGTAGCAACCCGTATAGATTCGGATGAAGATACTATTTTATACGAAACAAATCTAGAAAGATCATTGAGAAGAACAAAGAAAACTATTAAAGATTACGTTCACATGAACGACTTCGATTGGTTTATGACGTTTACCTTCGCTACCGAAAGGTTTAACGATAAAAGATCAAGGCAAAAAATGGCAACATGGCTTCGAAATCAACGAAAGCGAAATGGAAAATTCAGATATGTGATTGTTGCAGAAAGACATAAGAATGGCGCTCTGCATTTTCATGGATTAGTAGGAGGATATGAAGGTCAACTTACATACGCAATCAACCCACATACAGGCCACAAAATTCCAGATGGTCGAGGCGACTACGTTTACAACCTAGTCGAATTTAAACTCGGCCACACCACAGTCAAAAAAATAACAGACAATATACGATCGGTTCTGTACCTTCTTAAATACGTAACGAAGGAGAATATCACAGAATTCGGAAAGAATCGCTATTGGGCATCTAAAAACCTTAGTCGTCCACAAATTGAAGAAAATCCGCAACCCTTCTATAAACAGCTTGAGGCAGATCGACACTACGTATTAGACCACGGAACCATTCTTGAGTTCGACAAAAACAAACATGAGCTAATCGATATTTTCATCGAGGCTCATCAAAATGAATAAAAGTGAGCTCGAACAATTGATTATTTATTTTGAGATTCTTCTAGAGATTGAGAAGCAAACTAATCAAGATGTATAATATAAAGGCTACCCAATATCGACAAACAACCAAGAGGAATATTATATTTCTGCTCTTAATGGGCGGTTGTGCCAGAAAAGCTTCCTTTTGGATGTCGGATTTGGGTAGCCACAACCGTCCATTTTAAGTAGGAGAAATATGAAAGCATTTTTAGTATCCCGTGTATCTACAGATGAACAGAAAGACGCATTACCCGCGCAAAGCTACCGACTTACAGAATACGCAAGGAGTCGTGGCTATGACTATGAGCTAACGGAAATTAGCGAAAGCGCCTATAAAGATAACCGAGCCATCTTTTCATTACTGGTAAATCGCATTGCTTCGCTTGATGAAAAATCAATCGTGGTATTCGACAAAATCGACCGCTATACTCGCGACTCTACTTCGGAAGAGGTTCGCGCGTTAGACAAACTACGTAAAGCAGGAAAGGTAGAGCTACACTTCCCCTCTGATAACCTCTTCATCCATAAGGACTCGCCCGCTACAGACCTTTTGCGCCTTGGAATGGGTGTCGTAGTTGCACAGTACTATTCGGACTCGGTCAGCGATAACGTTAAGCGTCGCTTTGAGCAGAAGCTCCGCGACGGTGAGTGGATCGGCAAAGCGCCTATCGGCTACAAAAACACTATTATTTCGGGAGGAAAGAGATGGGTTGAGATTGATGACTATTACGCACAGGCTGTTCGCGATGCCTTCGAGCTATACGCTGCAGGGACGCAGTCTCTGCGTACAATAGCGAAGAGGTGGCAGAGCGAATACGGCCTGAAAGTTGGTTCAAGCAAGATTGATCAAGTCCTGAATAACCCGTTCTACTATGGGGAAATGAGAGTTAAGGGCAAACTATATCCCCATAAGTACACACCTATTATTTCTGAAGATCTATTTAAGCGAGTAGATGATGTACGAAAAGGCTTCAATACACAGCCCCATAGATGGGCGGGCTTACCCTTCACGCTAAGAGGTTTAATGGCGTGCGCAGTATGCGGATGTAGAATAACTTTCGAAACTAAAAAGGGAAAGTATACCTACGGTCACTGTACGCAGTCAAAATATAAACACTCTATAAAATATGTTAATGAAAATGTAATACTCACCCAAGTTCAAAAAATACTCGAAAATATACAAATCCCAGAAAATATCTTCGGTGAGATAAGCTCCGTCCTTCGTGCCTCCCACGAAGCAAAGAAGGACGCTCAAGTTGCAACACTAGCTTCGATACAGACTGAAATCGATAAGTATCAAAAAAGAATCGAGCGTGTATACGATGACTATTTAGACGAGAAGATCGATGAGGCCTTCTACAACAGAAAGTTTGCCGAATTCAGAGAAAAGCAAAAAATACTTCAGTATCGACGAGAAAACCTAGAACTCGTTGACGATGAATACTATGCAACAGTATCTCATCTGTTAAAGCTAGCAAAAGACGCACCTATATTATTCGAAAAGGCCGATATACAGCAAAAAAGAAAAATGATAAAAACTGTACTTTCGAACTTTACATTAGACGGAGATCAACTGGGGTGGAAATACAAAAAGCCATTCGATACAATGGCTTTCTGTGCGGAAAATTCAAATTGGCTCCGGCGGCTGGATTCGAACCAGCGACCTCGAAGTTAACAGCTTCTTGCTCTACCGCTGAGCTACGCCGGAATAGGGAGCTTGCGTTATTATAGCGCCACCTCTGTCTGGAGTCAAGATGAGCGGAGGGTTGAAACAACGTCCGCAACGGCAATAAGCTCGGCGTCGCCAGATTGCATGTCTTTAAGTGACACCTTACCCGCGGCGCGTTCTGCTTCGCCGATTAGGGCGACTTTTGCAAAGCCCATTTTGTTCGCAAAGGCGAGTCCTTTGCCGACCGATGTAATATCGCTATACAGTAAGACGGAGATTCCTGCCTCGCGGAGTTGCGCAGCGACAGCAATACTCTCGGCAAGATCTTCGTGTGCGACAGGGAGAACGAGGAGTTGTGCTGGGCTTTGGCTCACCGCTTTCACCACGCCGATTTCCCGCAGCTGTGAGAAGAGGCGAGACAAACCAATCGAAATACCAACACCAGGAAAGTCGCCGTTCGTATAAAATTTCGTGAGGTTGTCGTAGCGACCACCAGAGCAGACACTGCCGAGACCTGGGTGTTCGGTGAGGAACGTTTCGTAAACGGTGCCGGTGTAATAGTCGAGTCCGCGCGCAATATGTAGGTCAACTGCAAAGCGGTGTTCAGGCATCTTCAGCATGCGGAGGGTCTCAATAACTATACGGAGCTTTTCAACCCCTTCGGCAAACACACCCCCAACACTCGCAGCCATGTCACCAAGTTTCGCCATTACTTCATCGGTAGTCCCGGTGATTGACGTAAATTCAACAACACCATGTACTTGCTCGTCGGAGAGCCCAAGGTTCTGAAGCTCGGCAACAAATTCGTCGTGGCTAATCTTCTCTATTTTGTCGACGATGCGAAGGACATCCGCAGCCTTGTCACTTACCCCTATCGAACCAAAGTAGCCATTAAGGATCATACGATTGTTGAGTCGAACAACGAACTCACCGAACTCGAAGGCTTCGAAGATCTCGTTAATAATTGCAGGAAATTCGGCATCGACAACTGGGCTCGATGAACCGATCACGTCAATATCGCACTGGTAGAACTCGCGGAATCGGCCGGCCTGAGCGCGTTCAGCGCGGTGCACCTTCCCTATTTGGTAGCGGCGAAATGGAAACGCAAGGTCGTTCTGGTGTTCGGCAACATAGCGGGCGAGTGGCACCGTTAAGTCGTAGCGGAGCGTCAGGTCGGTGTCAGAGCCTTCGCGCTTAAAGCGGTAGACTTGCTTGCTGGTTTCACCACCAGAGCCAGCGAGCAGCACTTCAGTGAGCTCGATGTCGGGCGTATCAAGCGGCGCAAAGCCGTATTTTTCATAGGTGCGACGGATAATGTCGAGAAGTCGATTAAACTCAATTTGCTCAGCTGTGGTGTATTCTTGGAATCCGCTCGGTCGTCGTGGTTTTACTTGCATATTCACTACTATACTATCGCTTGACCACTTCTGCTAGTCGGGCGCGCATTGCTTCGTAGGCCCCATCGAACCCGAGGACCTTTAAAGCCCCGATCAAGACGTACAGCTCGTCTAGTCCTTGTTGGGTTTTTTGAGATTTGTAGCTGCTAAATTTACCCGAGATCACTTCAACTAACCATTTCTCGCGCGCTGGGGTTGCTCCCGATGGCGCAGCCGCCCCTGAAGCTTTGTAGGCCGTCGTGATAACCTCAAGTGAGCGAGCCGAGTTGTCCGTTTTGCGCAGGTAACCCTTTAATATCAACCCGTCGATGTGAATCGCGACCGTTGACACCGACTTATAGCCTAAAGCTGTCATAATCTCACGATAACTTGGCCCATAGCCATGCTCGGTTATAAACTTGTCGACGAAGTCTAGTAGTTCTTTCTGGCGTCTAGTCGATCGTTCACCCATGCTTACCTCTATAGTAGCACAACGCCACCCCCGCTAAGCCCCACCAGATTATAGCCACCGTGTCGTCCACCCAGACAGGCAGCAGCAGTCCAATAAGCGCCAGGCCAACGCCACTAGCAAACACGCCTAAGGCCAGCCAATCTTTACGACGCGCAAACAATCGTCGCATTACAGCGACAAAGATCGCCAAGAACAGACCGAGACCCAACCAGCCCGTTTCGTGAGCTGTGAAAAGATACTGATTTTCGATAATTAGCGGCTTGTCACCCAATAGCGACGCCGAGCCAGTACTACCTACACCGGCGCCAAACGGCTGTCGAAGTAGCCTGTCGGTACCGTCTATCAATGACTCGACATGCCCGTCGTTGGAGTTAACGTCGTTACCTTCAGTCGGATCTTCATGCAAGATAACGTGCGAGACAAAGTCACTATCGCGAGCAGCATAGAGACCGCCGCTGAATGTTAGAGCCACCACCCCTAGCGCTAAAATAACCACTTTTGATAAACGTTTGGCAAAAACCAGCGCGAGTACAACCAGAACAGCCACAGTCGCCGCCACTAGCGCACTTCTTGAGTAGCTGGCCCATAACGCCACCCCCGAAGCGATGGTTAACGCACCCAAAAGCCATGTCGTTTTCTTATTCAGACTACTTTTACGCAGCAACCAGTAGGCTGTGACTACCGCCAGAACAATACCGGCGTAGGCACCAAGTGGATTTGGGCCGCGTAGCGTGCTGTTTATCCTGATATAGTCCATGTTTTGGTCGACCGTCAAAAACGGCATGATTGTCTCGGGTCCATAGCCAATGTGACGCAGGAGATCAGGCGGCAAAACAGTCGCCTGCAGCAGCGCGAAACCTACGACTAGCACTGCACCCGCAAAAAAGATTGTCACAAAAAGCCGCCGTAGTTGCGGAAACAGGCTCAGGACCCCGTAAACAAGCCCGAAGAAAAGCAAGAAACGGAGGTTGATCAACAGCCCGGCAGCGATCTGCTCTAAATTGCTCGGGAAAAACGGTACCAAAAGCAGGTGCAGAGCCGCGTACGTACCGATGAGCCAGAAAAGTTTTGGTTGGTATATGTCCCACGCCTGGCGCCTCGACACCACAACCATCATTAGTATCAGGGCAGAACCAAGCAACATCTCTTTCCAAGATTTAATCAGTAGTTCGTTGCCCGAAAGCAGTGACCCCAGCCAAACCGACAAAGGTGCATGTAAGACAATGCCACCAAAAACCAGCAAAAGTATGCCGACCAGCAGTTTTTCGTCGAGACTAAGTAGGGTGAGTTTCTTTGTCATCTCTTATCCAGTGTACCGTAAAATGATATACTTAACTCTATCTATGACTCGCCGAAACTCTCAGTTTTACAGCTTCCTTCTAATCATCGTTGACGCCCTAGTGCTAATTAGCGCCTTTGTCCTGGCTTACGTCGCCAGAGTTCAATACGACCCTCGCCCGCTGCTGCACAACATCTACGCTTATGACTACTTGGCGTCATTCCTTCTAATCGTTCCAATCTGGATAGCCGTTTTCGCCCTTATTGGACTTTATCAGCCAAAAACCTATACTCGTCGGCTTATAGAGTGGGCTAAGATCGGCGTCGGCTCGTTTATCGGCATACTAATTGTCATCGGCTGGGAATACGCCAGCGAAAAAGACATCTTTCCAGCGCGACTGGTTGCTGTATATGCCCTCATCGGGTCGTTCTTTTTGATAGTCTTTGCGCGCGAACTAATGCGCCTTATCCGTAACCGCATGTTCCGGACGGGTCGGGGAGTACAGCGCGTTCTGCTAATAGGCTCTTCTGGTGCAACTAGCGACATTGCCCGCAGTCTCGCTAACACGGCAAAAAGCGGCTACGAAATCGTGGCTATTGCGGGACCAAAAAGAATACTCCCCGAACACTTTAAGTCAATCCACTACGCCAATGCCGAGGCTGCGCTAAAAGACATCGAAAAGAGGCGCATATCTGCGATAATCCAAACTGATCTGTACGAAAACCAGGAGCGCAACGAGCGGATTCTTGTTGCAGCCCAAGAACACCACATAGACTACAGCTTCATACCGTCAGAGAGCGAGTTCTACTCAGGCAAGAACACCGTTGATGTATTTTTGGGGTACCCAATGATAACCGTCTACCAGACACCCCTGGTGGGCTGGGGTGCCATCATAAAGCGGATCTTTGACTTTGCCGTTAGCCTGACCCTGGTTATCGTCTTGTCCCCTATATTTATTATCCTCATGATTCTGCAAAAAGTCCTTAACCCAGGCACGATTTTTTACGTAAATAAACGCTTGTCTCGCTTTTCAGAGCCAGTTAACCTGCTGAAGTTCCGCTCAATGCGTCACCTGCCTCAGTTTGAAGGCAAAAAGCTCATTGATGACGCAGCCGAGTTTCGCGCTATGGGACGCGAAGACCTTGCAACTGAATACGAAAAGAACCAAAAGGTTAGCGATGACCCCCGCGTTAATGGCTTTGGCCGCTTCTTACGCCGTAGTTCACTCGACGAACTACCGCAGCTCTTTAATGTATTAAAGGGCGATCTTAGCCTTGTCGGTCCACGACCAATCCTTCCGACCGAGCTGAAGATGGCGAAGGGTCGAACCTCTATCCTGCATAGCGTTAAGTCTGGAATCACTGGTCTATGGCAAGTCTCGGGTCGTTCTGAGCTTAGCTTCGACGACCGTATCGAACTGGAGCTTTTTTATGCCCAAAACTGGACATTTTGGCTAGATATTAAGATCTTGTTTAAAACGGTTCGGGTGGTTTTCTTCGGTAAAGGAGCAAAGTAAATGGCTCGTCCCAAAGTTGCCATTGTCCACGACTGGCTGACATCGATGGGTGGCGCCGAGCCAACCGTGCTCGCTCTGCATAAGATCTTCCCTGATGCGCCGATCTACACGTCAGTTTATGACCGCGACAATATGCCCGCTTTTCACAAGATAGACGTCCGCACTACCTACCTGCAGACACGTCTCCCCAAATTCTTGCGTTACAAACATGTTTTGTGGCCGGTTCTACGAGCTTTTGCCTTTCGTAAACTAGACTTGTCAGAATTTGACATCATCATTAGTAGCTCTAGCGCCGAGGCTAAGGCTGTCAGAAAAACTCGACCAGACCAAGTACACATATCCTACATTCACACCCCCATCCGCTACTACTGGAGCCACTACGAAGAGTTTAAGCGCGAATTTAAGTTTGGCCTATTAACTCCGCTAATCCGCCCGGTCATACCTGGCTTCGTTCGTTGGATGCGCCAACTTGATCTGAAGTCGGTCAAAGACATCGACGTATTTATAGCCAACTCAACAGTCACTCAAGAAAGAATTAAAAAGTACTACAAAAAGCCGAGCACGGTCATTCATCCACCAGTCGATGTAGCTCGCTTCACGCCGCCACCAACCGGCGCACGCAGCGGTTACGTACTTTGGGGGCGCCATGTACCATATAAGCGCTTCGACCTCGCCATCGAGGCCTGCAACCGCTTAGGAGCTTCCCTGACGGTCATCGGCAGCGGCCCCGACACCGCCCGACTCAAAAAAATAGCTGGTCCAACTATTAGTTTTCCTGGGCGGGTGAGTGATAGAGAGTTAGTCCAGTGTGCACATAGCTCCCAAGCCTTCCTGTTCCCGAACGAGGAAGATTTCGGCATCTCGGCCGCCGAGGCTATCAGCGCCGGCCTGCCTGTTATCGCCTACGCCAAAGGTGGTGCGCTCGACATTGTCCAAGACGGCGAAACCGGCGTTTTATTCCAGAAACAAACCGTCGCTGACCTCATCAAGGCCATCGAGCGCTTTGAAACCATGTCGTTCCGCCCCGCTACCCTCCACCGCAAGGCAAAACGCTTCGAGGTCTCACTTTTTGAGACCAAGATGCGCAAGATTGTGGCTGACAACGCCAAGTTATAAGACGGCCAGTATAGACTCTAGGCGCGCCGCCGTGTCCTGCCAGTCAGAGACCTCCAAAGACGTAATTCCCATCGCCTTCACCGGGTAATCGTTACCACCCTCTTCCAGCTTGTCGCCAAAGAACAGAATGTCGTCACGCGAGATGTCGAGGATGTCGATGAGTTTTTGCATACCATAGGCCTTATCGATACCTGGGAGGGTAACGTCAATCGATGTCGTTCCGCCAGCTCGAACCTCAAATTCCGGAAGCTGCTTGGCTGCTATCGAGCGGATCGCTTGTTTTTTCTTTCCATCCGGGTCCCAGGCGTACTTATCGGCCGGGGTGGCTTTTTGGCCAAGTGCCGAAAGGGTCAGCTGGCTCTCTCTGTCTTCAATTATTTCGCCGGCTGGGTTTTCGGTCCAATAGCCAGCCTCTTTTGCCGCACTTTCTAGAACCTCTTTGATCTTTTTCTTCTGGGCAGGCAACAGGTCTTCGGCGTATTGCAGCTCCCAGTCTTTCTGAACTTCGTTGTATCGGTAGTATCGAGTTCCACAGGTTGGCATCAGGTGAAGACGACGCAACTGGATGGGGCTAAAGTCTACCTGTTCCACAACTTGAAGCATAAACTGTTCAAAGCGTCCGCCAGAAATAATACAGACATCAAAGTGCTCCAGAACAAGACCGAGTAACTCCGCCATACGGTCGCTAATTGGTGATTTAGTAACCGCCAATGTATCGTCGAGGTCAAAAGCTAGTAATTTTTTCATGAATTCTCCTTTTCGGCTGCTATTTTCTTGGCAATCTCTCCCACTCGAGTGCTAACGTCTTTGCGCGCTACTAGTACACCATCTGATGTGTTGACCACCACAATGTTGTCGAGGCCGATAACCGCTACCGGCACATCTGTTTCGTTGCGAACGTAGGTATTCTCGACATCAATAGCGTGAATGTTGTTGCCCTGAGTGTGGTTGCCCTTTTCATCCTGATGAACCGTGTCGTGGAGGTCCTTAAAAGATCCGACATCTACCCAGTCAAAACTGGCGGCTACCACCGACAACCCGCGTGCCTTCTCTATAAGAGCGATGTCTATGACTTGATTATCAAGGCTAAGGTAGGTGGCGCCGTAGTCATCCCCGCCATACTCAGCAATAGCAGCTAGTTTTTGGTAGCTCACCTGCAGATCTGGCGCGCTGGCTGCAATCTCATCTAGAAATGTTCGCACCGAACCAACAAAATACCCGGCATTCCAGACATATCGGCCAGACTCTAGATAGTTCTGAGCCGTCTCATACTCCGGCTTCTCCTTGAATGATTGCACCAGCGACGCACCGCTCTCGGCATCAAGCACATCACCCTTCTCGATATAGCCAAAACCAGTTGCCGCATACGTCGGCTCGATACCTATCAAGCTGATCTCTCTACGTTCACCAGATACCCGACCAGCGATAGAGAACGAGCGAGCAAACCCCTCAACGTCTCTAATGTGATGATCAGAATGAACAAACGCGATCGGCTCGTCATGGTCGTGACGGCGTGCGATAAAATCCAGCGCCAGCAAAATACAGTGCGCCGTCCCCCGCCTACCCGGCTCAATAAGAAAGTGATCCTCCGGCAGTTCCGGCAGTTGAGCCTTCACGTGGTCAGCGTGACTAGCCTCTGTCACAACATAAACGGTCTCACCCAACTTGGTTGCCCTATCATAAGCCGACTGAAGAAGACTCCGTTCTCCGGTTAGTTTTAATAGGTGTTTCGGATATTCACTGGTCGAAAGCGGCCACAGCCGCGTCCCCGACCCCCCGGCGATAATAACGATGATCATAAGGACTATTATATACTGGACTCATGATAATTCTTATTACGGGCGGCACAGGGTTCATTGGATCACACACTGCAGTTGAGTTATTAGAGAACGGCCACTCTGTGGTGGTGGTTGATAACCTCGTAAACAGTAACGAAACTGTTTTGGAGCGCATCAAGGAAATAACGGGCAAGTCCGTAAATTTCTACCAGATTGACCTGCGCCAGCAGGACGAGCTAGAAAAGATATTTGAGCTACACAGGATTGACGTCGTCGTACATTTTGCAGGTCTGAAGGCCGTCGGCGAGTCAGTAGAAAAGCCGCTCCAATATTACGACAACAACATCGTTTCAACAATCTGCCTGTTAAAGGTAATGGAAAAGTATGCGGTAAACAAACTTGTTTTTAGCTCTTCTGCAACCGTATACGGTGAACCTGGGACCCCAATCTACACCGAATCGCTGCCGACTGGCCAAAATATTTCCAGCCCTTACGGACAAACCAAGCACATGATAGAAAAGGTCATCAGCGACTTTGCGATCGCCCATCCAAAACTAGAAGTCTCCATCTTAAGATATTTCAACCCTGTGGGAGCGCACGAGAGCGGCCTAATAGGAGAAGATCCTGTAGGTACACCAAATAACCTCATGCCCTACGTGGCTCAAGTTGCTGCGGGAAAGAGAGATAGGCTGTCTATTTTCGGTAATGACTACCCTACACCAGACGGAACCTGTCGCAGAGACTATATACACGTTGTTGACCTAGCCAAAGGACATGTCGCTGCCTTGAGCAGACTTTCTCAGGGCGTTTCAATTTATAATCTTGGTTCCGGAAGACCTACTTCTGTGCTCGAGCTAATAAACGCCTTTACCAATACTACGGGTAAAGAGATAGCATTCGAATTTGCCCCCAGGAGAAGTGGTGATCTACCCGAGTTTTACGCCGACCCAAAGAAAGCCAACGAAGAGTTAGGCTGGAAAGCCACCAAGTCCATCGAGGACATGTGCCGTGATACTTGGAATTGGCAATCGAAAAACCCCAACGGCTACAGCTCGCCGGCCTAAAGTGCCTATGCTATAATAAGGGGTGTAATATCCACCAGGAGCCCTAGTGAAGACAAAAACACAAAGACAAGTAAGTAACCGAAAAAAAGTCATTCTGATAGCGACCGCTTTCCTTTTTTGTGGGTCAATGGCTACATTGTACTTTTGGCAAGCATCCCAGGCTGATCCCCCATTACAAGATGATACGCCCTATACTATTGTGAACTATAGTCCACCAACCGAGCAAGAACTGGCAGAGAGTCAAGATGGGAAGAAAAATAGCGCCGCCACCAAAGACGAGAACTCCGATAATACAGGTGACGTCAAAAGCACTGTTCAGGTTGGCATATCGTATGCAGATATCTACGGTGACAATCTTGAAATTCGTGCCTTTACAAATGGCGTAATCGACGGAAAGGGTACATGCACCGCGACAGTGAGTAAACAGGGCGAAAGCACCATAACAAAGACGTCAGAGGCCTTCATCGACGCATCTTCCTCGCAATGCCGACCTATATACATCTCCAAGTCTAGCTTGTCGTCCGGTATCTGGAAGGTAACCGTCAAATACTCCTCAGATAAAAATGAAGGCAACTCCGAGGTAGTGGAGGTGTCAGTGTTATGAGTAAATGGCTCAAGAAAACCATTTTATTGGCGCTAGCACTTGCAACTTCCTTGTCTGTAAGCTCGATAGCTGGCAACTCCGTGCACGCCGCCGATGCTAGCAAGTTCAACGCCGGCAATATTATTGATGACGTAGTGTTCTATAACGACAGCTCCTTGTCTTCATCTCAAATCCAAACATTTTTAAATTCTAAGAACCCCAATTGCGATACAGACGGAACGCAACCAGCTAGTGACTGGGGTCGGCCCGACATAACCCACGCTCAACTAGCGAGCTATAAACGCAATGGCACCAACGGCTATACGCAAGATAGCGGTTTCCACGCGCCTCCATACGTATGTCTAAAAGACTACACACAAAACGTTCCTCAAATGGAGGCTGCTAGCGGTTTATGTGAAGCTCTGTCTGCTAAGTCAAACCAAAGTTCTGCTCAAATAATAAAAGACATCGCTACCGCCTGCGGCATAAACCCCCAGGTTCTCATAGTGTTGCTTCAAAAAGAGCAAAGCCTGGTCACCGACTCTTGGCCACTAACGCGCCAATATCGGAGCGCGACCGGTTTTGACTGTCCCGATACGGCGCCATGCGACCCGGCATTCGCTGGCTTCTTCTATCAGGTGTACTACGCTGCTAGGCAGTTCAAGGTCTACCAGAAGTACCCTAACGACTATAACTATATAGCTGGTCGAACAAATCGAATATATTGGCATCCTGATCTATCGCGCTGCGGAAGCTCGCAGGTTTACATAGACAACCAGGCTACAGCCGCACTGTATATATATACCCCCTACCGACCGAACCAGGCGGCTCTCAACAACCTATATGGCACCGGAGATTCATGTAGCTCATACGGCAATCGCAACTTCTGGCGACTCTTTACTGATTGGTTTGGAAGCACTACAAAACCCCATGAGGTTGCTATAAGTGCTCGTTACGATGCTTTAGGAGATAGCGCAAGGGCTGCGCTTGGAGCTGCAGTAAATAGTATTAGGTGCAACCTAAGAAGCAACGGCTGTTACCAAAAATACGCAAATGGCGCCATCATCTGGACTCCATATACGGGAGCATGGGAGAGCTATGGGCCTACTAGAGATAGGTGGGGCGAAATGGGTTACGAAGCAGGAAAGCTCGGCTACCCCACCAGCGAACTAAGATGCAGTCTTGTCAGGAGTGGTTGCTACCAGCGGTATGAAAATGGTGCAATATTGTGGCAAAACTCTACAGGAGCCTGGGAATCCACCGGTAGCATAAGACGCTATTGGGCAACAATTGGGTATGAAAATGGTAACCTGGGCTACCCCACCGGTCCAGAGAGACCGCTGAGCGGTGGAGGCTGGTACCAACGATACGAGAACGGTTACATTATTGGTAAAAAAGCAATCGGCTACTGGGAGAGCATGGGGCCAATTCGAGAGCGCTGGGCTAGCCTTGGCTATCAAGAGGGACAAATGGGCTACCCTACCAGTCAAATATTCTGCACGATCAAAGACGATGGCTGCTACCAACGTTATGAAAACGGCGCAATTTTATGGGCCGAACCCATAGGCGCCTGGGAGTCAACAGGTAGCATAAGGAGATACTGGGCTACTACTGGTTACGAAAATGGGCCTTTAGGCTACCCTGTAGCTGCCGAGAAAAGAACTTCCGATGGCGGATGGTATCAGCAATATGAGGAGGGCTACATAATCGGTAAGAGGTCTACTGGATACTGGGAGAGTATGGGGCCAATTCGAGAGCGCTGGGCTAGCCTTGGCTATCAAGATGGGTCACTTGGGTATCCGAGGAGTCCCATAATAAAAATGAACTCGTCAACCACCTACCAACAATACGAGCGAAACAGAATATACTTACAAGCCCCCAGCACTACCTGGGTCGCACCTTAAAGTTTCAGTGCGTGTTATTATAATAGTAGTATGAGTATCCGTGTGTGTGTTATTATGCCCGCCTACAACGAGGGTGATGTCATTCAGGGTGTTGTTCGCTCTTCTTTAAAAGTTTTTAATAAGTCAAAACATAGTGTTGATGTCTTGGTTGTAAACGATGGATCTAGCGACAATACCGAAGAAGAAGCGCGCAAAGGCGGCGCAAAGATAGTTAGTCACATACTTAACACTGGCGCGGGAGGGGCAACAGCAACTGGTATGAATTACGCTAGAAAAAATAGCTATGATATAGCGGCGACAATGGATGCTGACGGACAGCATTCTCCTGAAGATGTATTAAAAGGTATAGAAAAGATTCTCAAGTCGAAGGATGATCTGCTTATTGGCAGTAGGCTCATCGACAGCACTGGCATGTCTAGGGTGAAGGTCATAGGCAACAAAGGGCTCACTTTCATTACCTACTTGCTCTTTGGTATAAACACGACCGACTCGCAGTCGGGTTTGCGCATATTTAGTCGCAAGGCGCTCGAGGATTTAAGTTGGACAACTAACGGATATGAATTCTGCTCCGAGATGCTATGGAGAGCTAGTCAGCTAGAGCTTAAGGTTGGCGAGTATCCTGTAAGGGCCATCTATACCGAACACTCACTAGGTAAGGGCCAAAGTAACTGGAACGCTGTTAACGTTATAAAATCACTTGTTAAGCGTCGGCTGGTAGAAATATTTGAATGAGGTACCTAATTCTTATACTGCTAAACCTGCCTATTATTCTGCTCGCTTTTGTCAATTTATTTACAAAGTATAAAATAGGTCAGGTACCTCCCCGTCGCTTCCGTTCACAGCTGGTATTGTGGTCTCTTATGCTGATAGTTCTGCTGGCTTCCTTTCCGATATATAACCTACTGGCGGGTAACAGCGTCTTTTCTTCGAATGAACTAAGTGCCTTCGATATTGCACAAACCACAGTAATAATCGGCCTAATATACATGGTCTTCAGCCAACGGCAAAAAGGTGAGCGGATAGATAGACGTCTGCACGACCTCCATCAGGAGCTGTCTATAAGACAGTCAGAAGAGCATGACAAAAAGGATTGATATTCTGCTTACTTACTGGGGTGATTTCGGCTTGTTAAAGAAAGCCGTGGAATCTGTTTTGGCTCAGTCGGACGATAATTGGCGTCTATTTGTTTTTGATGACTGCTATCCTTCAGACGAAGCGCGAAAATACTTCAAGAGTATAACTGACGAACGGGTCACATACTATCGACACGAAACCAATCTCGGTATCACTAATAACTTCAACTACGCTTTAAAGAAAGCCTCGTCGGAGTACTGCAGCTTCATGGGTTGCGACGATGTTCTCCTACCAAACTATGTTGAGTCAGCTTTAAACAACATAGGTGACGGAGATTTCTATCAACCCGGTGTCCAAATAATAGACGGTTCAGGGAAAAGCTACAAGCCTCTTACCGATCGAGTGAAACAAGTGTTGCGCCCTAAATCTCAAGGTTACTACTCAGGAGAGCGTCTAGCAACATCTCTCTGTCGAGGGAACTGGCTTTATTTCCCATCGATTGTTTGGAAAACATCGGTTCTACAAAAGCACTCTTTTAACAACAATTACATAATCGCCCAGGACGTTGTCGTCGAACTTGATATAATTAAGAACGGTGGGGTTCTATCGCTGGATAACACAATCACCTTTCAATACCGTCGTTTTGAAAATTCCTTGTCTAGTAGAGAAAGAGATAAAAATGGAGTACGTTTCAAAGAGGAGGCTGAAGTTTACAAGTTTTTTTCGGAAGATTTTAAATCAATGGGTTGGCTTACTGCATCAAGAACAGCAAAGCTAAGGGTTACTTCTAGGATTAATGAGTTTATTTCTAGATAGTTGCAAAGTCCCAAACTTACGACTAACCATTACCCAGTATATACACAGAAACGCCCATTGAGGCATGGTATTAAACAAGCTCCATGCAATCGTACGTTTCGCCTCGCTCGTACGAACACTCCTCCAGGGTGTAAGTGCTTTATATTTTTTCCACAAGAACCGCTGGGGATGCATGTTGCCGCTTTCCCAAGGCTTGCCCTGAACCCCATATAGTGAATGGATTATTTTTGGGCTGTAATAATTTGACATCAACTCGTCGTACGAATAAAAGTGCCCTCCTTGAAGACCGTTGAATTTTAAGAATATTCTTAAATTATAAGAATAGTATGCGCTAGAAAAATTATACTCAACACCCAAAGTCTTTATTTTATTTTTGTAAAATAAGTTGCAAAAATCTTGATCGGCAATCATATAATCACTCCTCTCGGCAAGACTTGCTCTTATCTTTTCCGACTCTTTATTCTTTTGCCATTTTTTTAAATTAATAAGCATAATGCCGCAATTATAATATTTATCACCAGGACTAAAACCGATGACTCTTTTGTGGCTATTTATTAGAGCGTCGTAGCTAAGTGCCATCAAATTATCACCAAGATCTAGGTCTATTATACCGTCCAGTTGCCCGCAGATAATGGTGTGGCCATTTATAAATAGCAACCTGTCACTATCTCTCACCTTAACATCCCCAAAAGCCAACAGCTTAAACCAAGTTACATAGACGCCGTGCCAAGCTTTCACGCCAAGACCTGTAAGCTCTCTGTGGTACGGTTCAGCATCTATGAATTCAATAAACGCATTGGGGTATGAAGAGACAATTTTTGTAAGCCTGAGGCGGTTTACTTTCTTAACCCTATAGCCACAGTAGTGTATTACTATCCTCTTTAGGTGGCGATTATTCTCCAGAAGTGAAGTTATTGATATCCCACTTACCATTGCATAGTTATCATCGCTCTGATAAAGAACGTGGAGTGTTCGTTTAGGCATCTGTTTTTACTTAACCCTCTCCAAAGTTCCGATGTATTCACCTAGTAAATCTTCATAATCATTGCTCTTAAAGCCCGTAGCTCGGATTTTACTTAGATCCAGGTCGCTACTTCTAGGTCGAGGTGCCATGCCCGGTTTAATTTTTTCTACATACTCGTCGGTAGATATTGGCCGCACCCTCCGGTCATCATGCCCCGCTTTATCAAAAGTCATGGCGGCAATCTCAGCCCAGGACCTGACCACTCCAGTATTTGATAGATTGTAGGTTCCGGTCTCAATATCCCTGGATATGAGATGGTCGACAGCCCTGACCAGCTCAGAGGTAAACGTTAGTCGTCCGAATTGGTCGTCTACCACAAAGGGATCTATGCGCATATCCGCCAAACGGGTCATTGTTTTAACAAAATTATGTCCGTCTCCAACAACCCAGCTAGTGCGCAGTATGTGATGTTTCTCAACAAGCCCTACCGCTATATCCCCTGCTGACTTTGTTTGGCCATACACCTGTAGTGGGCTATAGTTCTCGCCTTCATCGTGGTTTTCAGTCTGCCCGTCAAATACATACTCTGAAGAGAAGTGTATCAGGTGAATTCCGTTATCAATGGCGACTTTTGCAAGGTTCTTCGGGCCGACGGCATTGGCCGCCCACGCGCGGCGTCGACCTTCGGGAGTCTGCGCCTCATCGGCGTTCACATAAGCCGCGGCATTTAAAATAATGTCAAACTGTGACCAATCAACTGAATCTACCTGGCTGGCGTCTGATATATCCAATGAAGCCCTATCTAATGCTGTAGCTTCCTGGTATTTCTCCGCCAGCGCTCGGCCTAGTTGTCCCGTTGCTCCAGTAATTAAAATTCTTTCAGTCATATCAATTTATTAATACCTCTCCCTATAGTATCTCAGCAATTTCTTATAGTTGCTAATTAATACTATACACTGAACTATATTTATAAGTGAAAATAGCGACACTGCACCTTTTAAGCCATAAGAACTTACTATGGGTACGCTAACGATCGCAAGCAAAACATTGGTCAATACAAGAGTGTAAAAAAGCGTCTTAAAGTGCCTCATCACTGTTAAAACATTAACAAAAAGCGTAACTATACCATTTGCAATCGCTCCGATGACAATAATTACAAGCGCGATTTCATAGCCTTTAAACTCGGTCGCGAATATGAACTCTAGTATTGGTACGCCCGCGACGACAGAGATGACAAGACCAAGAATACCAGCTCCGAAAATTACCAAAGATATTTTTAGAACCGCACTACCGAATCGTTGAAAATTTCTATCCACAAAATCGTTTGTTAATTGAGTTATGTTTGGTTGTAGCAGAAAAGTTATTAGTAATCCGATCAGTGTGATAGGCATGACCAATATACCAAAATATCCAATTTCTTCACCGTGGTATGAGTCCACAAAGTAGCGCGGTATGTTTAGAGAAAACATAGAGAGGAATAAGACACTCGCTATCGGCGCACATACCCTAATAATAGCTGTCGCTTCTCTTAAATACACTGAGAAACAAGCTTTTTTGAACAATGAAATGCCCCCTGCCTTTCGGGTAAAATGCACATCAAAAGTCAAAATAACCGCTAAATTAATAGCAACCAACCCAAGAACGCTAGTAAATAAATCACCGTATACACTGTCTAGGTAGATAAATGCAGCTGAGCCCAGTACCGCCTTCAGTGCCAACGATACACCCGATAAATATAACTTTCCGTCTATCTGCATTACCCCGTAAAGAACATCCGCAATCGACTCAATCACCTTATAAATGACCAAGGCCATTATTATGGCCGTCTTGTGAAGCTCATATCCGTTTAATAAACAGAATGCAAACGATGCAAAAACCACGCTGGCAGATAAGATAACTCTAGTAACGATATAGCCCTCGCTTGTGAACTCGGATTTCGAATCTGAAACCTGATACGTGCGCCCACCCCATATGCTAACTGCCCAAAATAATAGAGCGATGGCGAGTGCGTAGGAAAATATTCCCGAATCGTCCACTCCATTAATTCGGGCTACCGCTATAAGCAGAAGTGGAGATATCGCATTCTGTAACAATACACCAACTGTATTCCAAAAATAGTTTAGTCTAGAGATTCGACTCATCACCTATAAACTATAACAGCCTAGTGCAGACTATGTAAGAATGTGTACTATAAGCGTTTTTTCGGACTCAGCACCGCTTTGTCTTCGGCTCTTAACTATGATTAAATAGAGAGGTAGAGTGTCGCCCAGGCCTATACCTTGAATAAATATGCTAAATACTAAATGGACTTATGTTGTTTCTCTTTTCGCCCTTGCGTGCGGCGTCGCTTTAAGTTTTTCGTCGCATTACGGAATTGGATATATAATATTTATTATGGTTGCCGCAAGGCACTTAACATTTCTGAGCTCATTCTCGACTTACTTTTCGCGAATTGTTTTATCCGGCCTTCTATTGTCGGGTAGTGTTATGATTTCTGGGTTTGCGGTTTTGCCGTTTGGCTCCTCGCTTCACCCATCCATAGTGCTGCTGTTTTTCTCTGTTTTTGCAACAATTATAATGTTATATACAAAAGACAAATCCGTACCTGAGCTTACGGTAGCCGACCGTGGCGATCTATTGGCTATAGGGATATCGATCGTTGCTCCGATTGTGCTAGTTGCCTCGTTCGGCACTTCAAGCATGGGTATTTTTAAAATAGCACAAGAGGGCTGGGATAATGGATCCCATGTTCTTATGATTCAGGATGCAAGCAAAAAAGGCAGATACCTATACGGCCCCTATGAATCCGTAAAAGATGACCTGGTGAGTAAGTCCAATGCGTACCCACAAGCTTGGCATCTAGCAACCGCTAATATATCAGATGGTTTCGGATATAAAATATTCAGCTCAGATAAGCCAATTCACGTTATGTACGGATACGTCGCAGCGATTACCCTATGGATGGTAATCGCCTGTTATGTGTTCGTTAAAATATCTTTGTACGCATCGGTTCGACTTAGAAATGGAAAAGCTCAGGCTTGGCCGGAGGCATTAACCTTCTCAACGGTTGCTGTATTAATTTTATCCATCGTTGTCTGGGCCTCATTCGCATCGGGCTTCAGTAACTACATAGCAATGCTGGCATACGTGTGTATAGTGGTTGCGACGCTGATAGATCAGAAAAAAGAAAATCGCTTCTCCCTAGCTACTGCTAGTATCCTTTTCGGCACCATGGCGGCACTCATGTGGTTTTTACCCGCTCCAGCTATCTTATTAATGAGCTTGTTGACAATTCCGGTTTTAACCAATAGATCAGAGCTAGGTCTGGCACTCAAGCCAAACATAAGAAATATTACGTACTATATCCTGTCTTTTTTGCTTCTGCTAACTACAGCTATACAAGTAGCCGTTTTCATACTGTACTCTACTACCGAAGGTACTGAACAACTGAACGCTGGCGTACTAATCCAAGCCACAGGAGTGGTCAACGGAGTCTTTCCTGTCAGCCAAGTATTCTTTGTGATTGCGACTACATTCACATTGTTATTCTGGTTAAAAAGTTTGGTAAAAATAAAAAGTGACCTTAGGCCATTTTCAATTTTTTTGGCAATTCTTCCCATGGTTGCTCTTTCAATTTGTCTGTTTGTTTATCAAATGGTTACAGCAGGCGCGACAAGCTATTATCTACCAAAGCTACTTGGATTGTCATTATTTGTAACCGGCATTTTTCTCGCCCCTGCATTTACGGCGTGGGTACACGAAAGGTTATTGAGACCGCTTAACACCTCACAACTTGGACTATTCGGTGCTGGCGTGTTGATTTTAGGCTTAGTCGTGTTGTTTAGTAATCAGTCACTTTTCGGATTATCTAAATTATTAGAAAGAAACGCTCGCATAACCACCCCCGCTGCTTCTGAGCTTGTTCACCACCTTAAATATGGAGACCACAACAATTCAAACATTATAGTTTTCCGTAACAATTCTAACAAGCCATACGAGGACGACAACGGCAAGTTTGAATCACGCGTCATACACCGACGCACCAACTGCTCTTACCGCATTACATCAGTACACAACACCACTGAAGTACGCATTAAAAAGCTAGCCGAGTGCGCAGACGCGCTGGCAGAGCATGGTCGGAATATTATAGTTGTGACGTCAAACGAGACGCTTCCATTAATAAAAAGTCTTGATAGAAAAAATATAATCATCAAGAACGTATAATTTCCGCCTTCATATTATCCTTTAGATAATGTTGAGTTTATGTAGTTTAGCGATTAATCTATCAATATTCTTGCCATCTCTGTGTTCATTAATAGTGGCGTAGATCTTCTCGTGATGACTAGTTCTGATTTTTGATAGTTCAATTTTTCTGCCTTTAATTACTTTGTTAAGGAATGTTTTCACGTCCTTGTTGGTGAATGCTCGATACCCAATATATTCATCCTTGCTCGGTATAAGCTTCCCATTGTTCTCTTCGTATACTTCTAGATCTGGTTGGTAAAATATTACCCCCCCTCCCTGGTAAAACACGTTGTAACAAACAGACGAGTAGTCCGTTATCAAAAGTTTAGTCTCTCTTAGGGCATCTTCAACCTTACCCTTCCATATAACGCTTGTGATATCCGTACTCGAGAGTAGTTTCGTGAACTTTGGATGAGCAACTATGCGCAACCTATCACCGCCGATGAGCGGTTCTAGTGTGTCATATAGCTCCATGATGGTCTTGTAGTATGAAGACTTAGAAAAGTCCTTGAGGTGCTCTTCATACGGCTTCCACGTCAGCATTATCGTGACTATGTCATCCGAGCTTTGTTTTATGTGACCATACTTAATCTTGTCAAAAATTGGCAAGCCTACATTCAAAATTCTTTCCTCCTCAATGCCAAGCATGTCGGCCACAACGTCTCGTTCTTTATTACTACCCACCACCATATAGTCTGGCTCGCCTTCTCTGCCCTTCACAAAAGATGAGTTCTTCTCCTGCGCCTTAAGATACGTAATACCGTGCTGTAAAAACACAAAGTTCTGACTATAAGGGGCCCTTCGTACGTATTTGTTTCCCGATCTGAGAATATTGGCGTGCTGTGGCACCTCTGTAGCAATCACATTGTTTGCTCTGTATATAACCCAGTAACTTTTAAGTGTGTAGTTCTTCACGATTCCCGGCTCTCGATGAATCAAGCTGTACACACTAGACATACTATTAATTATGAAGTAATTTTTTGTGTTTCCAGGCTGCCGACGAATAACTCGAAATATATCGATCGCCCCCTCCTCGGCTTGATTAGCATTTTTTTCAAAAAATATATTCACCTTCTTTTTTGAAATCTTACGTACTATATGAGCAGTGTGGTAAATCATAAAGGAAACTATTTTTGATTCAAGTATCCTAAAAGACATCCTATTCTCAACGTCCTCAAGTTGGCGACGAACCAACACCAGGCCACCCCAAGCGCCCCTTCTGATGCTCAGCGAGTAACCGTTGGCTCGAGTTTGAACAAGAGGGGCATAAAACCACTTTGATGACTTAATGTATTTTGAACCTCGGCTTAAGCTATGATGAGCGATTTCTCCGCCCATGTCTAGCGAGACACGTATCGGCTCGTTGATAGAGGGCTCATCTCCAAGAAGCGAAGATATAGGTATGTGATCATGAAATGTCCCGCCAATAATCATCTTAAGTTTTGATGGTAAATATTTATACACCGGGTAATTTTTCTTAATTTTTACATCTTCGCCTACCGTAAGATATGCAGCCTTAACTGGCAGACCGTACTTGTTTTCTATGCCGAGAGTATATATAAGACGCATGCCTCGCTTGTTTATCCTTACAAAAAATGCCCTCGACTTTACAATCATTAGCCTCGTAAGTGGATGCACGTCCTGCTGTTTATGCCTGTAGTATAATACTTCGAATTCGTCAGTATATACCACCAAAGTTTCTTCACTCTGGGGAACTTTTTCTACCAGAAGCACCTTGTGGCGCATAGCACGACTTTTTAGTTTAACTGCGGTACTGCGCAATGTGTTTATAGGTGCGGCGCTAATATCTATCTCAACAAGGTCCTCAGAACTTGTTCTCGCGCGCTCATACGAAACCATTAGTGTATTCTCTCGTAGTGAAGCTTTTATATTGCTGTACTCTGAGAGCTTCTTTTGTTTTTTATACATAGATTGTGGTGATTTGAAAACCTAGAATATTAATAGTTGCTATATTCTCATTATAGCATTGGAGAGCCGCGGGGCTATATTTACCTGACCCTACGTTTAATAACCTTCGCCACAACGCCAGGCACTAAGCTTTTAACCGTTCTCGTAATCATATCCTGCTCATACCTAAGATCATTCATGATGTACCCAACCCCGAGCCTACCTTCGTCTAATTCCTTGCGTAAGTATTTGTTGAAAACTTTCGTAATGTACTTTCGGTGGTTATGTCTCGCAAAGCTGTTGTCCTTGGCCTTTCGGTGATGATAAAAGGCAAGCGTAAAGCCTGGGTCTAAGTATTCAACGTCGTATTTTTGCATAAAGCGAATGCCAAATTCCCAGTCCGCAACAACAGGCAGAGTGATGTCATATTTTCCAACCGCCTCGTATGCATCTCGTCGATATACGAAACCAATCGTGGGCAGCTGGTTGTCAAGGCACTGTCTGTACAAGCTTACCGCACGAAGATCTGGCATATACGGCCATGTCTTGCCGAGCTTAAAGCCTCGCTTGGCTACCTCTTCTACAACATTGTCGACTCTGGCGGCAACCCCGGCCGCGCCACTATCCAGTAGGGCAATAGTTCTTTCTAAAAATTCCGGGTGCCAGGTATCGTCGTCGTCGTGAAGTGCAACGTATTCCGACTTAACTCGATCAACCGACTCTGTTAAGATCGTGTCTGGTGCATCGCTTGAAACTTCTCGATGAAACAGGGTGATTTTCTCACGAACGGACTTGTTTAGTTCAGCCAATACCTGATCTACAACGTTCTTGTCGCCGCCGTCATTAATAATGACGTGTTGATAGTCACTGTACGTTTGACTGGCCACCGACTCAATGGCGCGTGCCAGAAAATGCGTCCTGTCTTTTGTTCGAGTTATTACCGCAATCTTTGCCATAGAGCCTTCTTTATATTTGTGGTTTGTCTAAGCCTATTATAGCACCGTAGACGCGCTTCGAATTATTCTTATCGACTTTGTAGAAAAAGGAGTCGACCCGTTTTTTATATTTGTCTGCCATAATGCAGCCAGAATTAATGCTATCAACCACTCCCTCAATTAACGTGTCATAATCGTAGTACACACCCCCAAAACCATCATCTTCATCGCTGAAAAAGTTTGATTTATCATATGAATGACCCTGGAAAAAAGTTCTAACATCAAAATGAGCGTAGGCAACTGGCTTCTTAAGATAAGCAAAGTCAAAAACGACGCTAGAATGGTCGCTAATGAGTAAATTGCCCTCACTAAATGCCGTCCGGTAGTCATAGGGGAACTGCATCACTTTAAATACGCTATTCTCATTAAAATCTTCCTTTTGAGCCGAGAAGACAGGGTGAAGATAAAACTCACCGGTCATGTCGTTGTCTTGAAGCGCCTTAACCAATCTCGGATCATTCATTACGTTGTTATAAAAATTTCTATAGAAAGTATGGATAAATGACGAGTCGTAACCCCGTCGTCCAAGCCTGTCGGTCTTCTTTTTAACTAGGTTTTTTCGGTATGTTGGGGCAAGAATCAATTTATTGGCAGGCTTGTTCTCTAAATAATCGTACCTAGGAAGTCCGCTCAAAATAACCTGTTCATTCTTGTAATAGTATGGGTTCTTAAATAGTGAGTCGTACTCCTTTTGCGCGCTGGTGACGAATAGGGTTATGTTCTTGTTAAATCGGTTTAGCCAGCTCGACAAGTTATGTCGAATTATACCGTGTTGCAAGAATACAAAATCAAAATCGAATAAATCTACGTAATGATCTTGTTGTCGTATAAATGGATTTGTCGTTTCAACGTCTGCCTGTGACGAAATAATCTTGTCTGCCAACAAGAACATTAGTTTATAACGCAAACCTTCTTGTGGCATGACCTTCCCGAATGTCTTAAGTCGAGAAAAATCTTTGGCTTTTTTTGATATAACGAAATACACATCTGCGAGGCAATCGTCTCTAGTGGCAATATATTTAAACAGAGCCTCTCCATTATCGCCCGCGGCCGTACCGCGGTCACTAATTAGCCATATCGGGCGTTTTTTAAACGGTTTAACTATGTAGTAAGTCGTGCGAAGGATAAATGCTCGTGGTATCAACGCCACCGCCTCGAGTATAAACAGCAGAGGTTTCAGCGCCTCGAACATCTTAGCCTTCACGCTTAGTTGGTCTAGATTTCTAGACAACAGTTTTTTAAATTGAGCTTTGGCCGTGTTAAGCCTCCAGTTCAGTATAATTTGTATAATCATACGCGCTTCGAGAATGGCGTGCCTTATTTTGCTATATGGATAACTTTTTAGCGATCTTCTCGTTCGCTTAAAAAGTCTGTCCGAGTCGCGACGATAAGTTAATTTTAGCGCCCCGAACTTTGTAAATGGTCCCGTTTCAATGCGTAAAGTATGCGCCACTCCACTGGGTACATAGTCAAAGCTAATTTCAGCACGAGAAGCAACATCAACTACTACCTCAAACGCACCCCCTTTTTCATATACGTCGCCCAGGAAGCTGTTCTCTAGCTGAAAGCGCGGCACAAAAGTCAGCTCTGTTCTTTTGCCGGACACATTAACCGCCCATGTCGCGTTGGGGACATCGCTAAGTCCCGTAATGTAGCCTTCAATTTTGTACTTGTTGTCAGAAAGCTTGGTAAAAAAGTCTAGGTAAACTAGGTTATTTTGATGGTTAAAAAGTAAGCGTTCATCAAAATAGGTTCTGTCGCCAGTCGTTCTTATGTGGTTGAATAGCTCGTCACCATACTTGTTCTTCAATATGTACAGTTTTTGGTGAACGGACAGGTGGCGGCTCGACGCAATCACATCGCCGCCACACCCAGCAGCTATCGATAAAATTAATTTTTTATATTCTGCCTCCTCCTCCGGCGTCAGCACCAACTGCTCCCTCTGATCTAGTCTGTGAGATAGGTCATACAGAATTGTGTGCTCTACCGTCGAAGCGTCACCCTCTTCCCATAGATCAAGCATTTGTGCGTAAGCGTATTTTGCAACGCTTAGATAATTGTCCTTATTGCGCAACCTTCCACCAAGCGCCGAACTAGCGTCTGCTCTCTTTCGGTAGTAATACTTGGGCTTTTTCAGCACCCCGTATTTCTTTTTTGCCACTAATACACTACATAAAAAGACGGCGTCTTCCGCTATACTCAATCTCGTATTAAACTCTTTTTCGCGAATAGAGCTGCGTCGAAAAACGCACGACGTTACATGCAATATCGGACTATCAGGCTCCTTTTTTACGTCGATAACCCTGGTCTTTTTGAACTTATAGTTTAGTGGGTGGCTGTCTATAATATCGTCAAAAAACATAAGTTTTGAGGCGACAAAATCTACCTCTCCGGGTTGATCGTTAAGGAATTTGATCGATTCCGTATAGAAATTCTTGGAAATCATATCGTCGCCGTCGAGAAAGTGTACAAATTTACCGCGAGCCAGACCCAGCCCTACGTTCCTTGCCCGACTAACTCCACCGTTCTTTAGCCTTTTATATACGATGTTTTTCGGGTACTTGTCGCTGTAGTTTCTGGCAATAGTCGAGGACCTGTCGGTGCTTCCGTCATCAACTAAAATTAATTCGATGTTTTCATTAAAACTAAGGTTTTGATGTAATACACTTTCTACGGTTTGCGTGATGTATTTATCGACGTTGTATATGGGTATGATGATAGAAAGAAGTGGCTTTTTCATTTATTATTTCTTCTCAAATAGGTCTAGATAGGTATCGGCCGCCTTGTCTGCATCGCCCTCAAAAAGAGTTTTTCCTTTTTCGATCACCACGGCCTTGTTGCAGAATTGACGCACATCATTCATGTTGTGCGTGACTAGAATGACGGTCTTGCCGCTGTCGCCTTTTATGCTCTTAAAATATTCGTTGCACTTCTTCTTAAATGAAGCATCTCCGACCGCAAGAACTTCGTCTAATATAAGTATGTCCGCCTTGGCTCGAATAGCTACCGAAAACGCCAGTCGAACTTTCATGCCACTAGAGTAGTTCTTAAGCTTTTGATCCATAAACCTTTCGAGCTCGGCAAATTCGACGATGTCATGGTACATTTTATCCATCTCTTTTTTAGAAAAGCCCAGTAGAGCGCCGTTAAGGTATACGTTGTCACGGCCAGATAGCTCCATTTTAAACCCGACACCAAGCTCGATAAAAGACACAACCCTGCCGTCATGCGTTACATAGCCGCTAGACGGTTGGTATATCTCTGAAATAATCTTTAACAAGGTGCTCTTTCCTGAGCCATTTCTGCCCAATACTCCGAAGAAGTCGCCCTTTTCTACGGTGAAAGAAACACCGTTTAGAGCATTAAAGGTAGTTGAGCCTTTATCCTTTTTCTTAAAGACTTGAGTTATCGCACTTTTAAGTGAGTTGTTCTTGTGGTGCGGTAGATAGAAGCTCTTCTTAACTTTGTGGACTTCAACCGCAATATTATTAGCCATCTTACACCTCCTCCGCGAAATAAGGAGATTTCTTTTTAAAGTAAAGCGCTCCGACAAATAGAACTAATATTGATATGGCGTATGGTGCAACTATAACCAGGAGGTTGTCGGTTAGCGTGTGCGAAGTATATACCCCTTGTGATATACCAAAGAATCGCGCATCCTGAATGGTCTGAGCTAGCGGGTTGAGTAGAAGCACTTGCGCCACCTCAGCGCTCATCTCTGCCACCCTGTTTATAGGGAACATGATGGCGGATCCATAAAACAGCGCCTGGCTAACAATCTCCCATATATAGTCGATATCCCTAAACTTTACATTAATAGCTGACAATAAGAAGGCGAGCCCGAGAGCAAACACATAAAGCTGAATGATAAACACCGGTATCAGAAGCATGCCTGAGTTGAACTCTACTCCACTAACAACTGCAAAAATCAGCACAACAACCAGATTTATCGCAAGGTTAATGAAGGCCGACAGACTAGTAGCCACCACTATCGTGTACTTAGGAAAGTTAATCTTTCTAATTATCCCTCCAGAGGAGACTACGGACTTCAAGCCCTGCTTAACAACTTCTGAGAAGAAGGTCCACATAACGACGCCTAGTAGAAGAGAAACCCCCCAATGCTCAATTTCTCTTCCAATGTGAAGTATGTGCACGAAAAATACGTATAGTATGGCAAATAAGAACATGGGCCTAAGTAGCGCCCATAAATAACCTAACGTTGAGTTTTGATAACGCAACTTAAAATCGGTAATCACCAACTCTCTGAGAAGGATGAAGGAATAGCGATATTTTCTCTGCAATTTTTTCAGCATGGTCTATGGTCAATTATAACAGTTCTGCGAGGTATTTTTCAGCAAAGACTTCGGCCGTCATATCAAAAAGGATATCTTCATCTTGAAGAGACTCAACTCCATAGCGACACGTGTCACCATTTTCAATATCTATATACTGTTGAGGGTCAACGTATATAACCTTTAGTCCACTGTTCCGGGCGCGCTCTTGGAGCTTTCTCCTATCTGCGTGGGATCCGACTACGACAAGAGCCTTGGCCGACTCATCGAACGAAACATCTGGATATTGATGTCCTTCTTCAAAGCGTCTCATATACTTCTCTGGAAGACCAAGGTCGGCAACTAATCCATCGTAGTTATTAGTAAAGATACTTCCTTTAATAATTCCTGCGTTATATGCCTTTTTGATGTTTTTATAAAATGACGTGGTTGGGCGCGCCACTAGAGATGATGAATAGATCAATGAAGCTTGTTTGTAAAACTCTTCAGGGTTTGCAAAATACCTCTTCAGAAGATCGTCGTCTGCGCCGAACTTAAACATATGTGTTTTTGGGTTAGATATCGCATAGGTTTTATGTAGAAAAGACAAGGGAGGAACACCTGCTTCTATCGACGGGCCACAGCCGAGCTCAAGATGAAACGGCGCGTAGTCGCTAAGGTTAAATTTATCGCCGTCGCCAACTACCGTCGGTCGCCCGGGCTGAAGCGGCTTCCTTATTCCATTTTTAACTATATTCCAAGGACGATCCCTTTCTTCTTTGCTCACATCGTCTATTGAGTGACATATCTCCACGTCTAGTACTATGTACCCAGGCGGCACTTCACGCCCCCATTTTTCCATAATTTCTTTGTTTTCAACATAACGAAGTTTGGCATTGATATCACCTCTTTCGGCACACAAGCCATCAGCAGTTACTGTGATCGCCCAGCGGCCTATATTTAAAGCTTCGACGATGGATTGATAGTACTTATCCATCTCGTCAGCAGGAAGTGCCGTGTTTAGCCATAGATAGGGCTTTTCTATCACTAACCGAAGAGAGTTGTCATGATTTTGTATATTATATGAATCGATAAAATGAACTATTTTCCATCGGGCGTCTTTTTCGTCAACATAACCGGACTGTCTCTTTGTTTGCTCTTGTTGAGTTCGTCTCCATATCCCTTCGTGCCTTCGGCGACCAAGTGCAACAAATTGTCGTTTCCACTTCTCCACAGCGTCTTCGGGAAGCTGATCACAAACAACAACTGGCAGTCTCATAGCTTATTCTCCCTACTTAGGTATTATGGCCATAATACCACCGGCTCTTCGCGCAATAAAGCCCCTTGGGTGATACAATTAATACAATGAAAACCATCACCATCCTCATCCCAGCCCACAACGAACAAGAGTCGCTTGAACACCTTATGGTCCGGCTGGGAAACCTGGCCAACCAACAAAAGGACTATGTTTTTGAGTTTTTGTTTGTTAATGATGGCAGTAAAGATAAGACTTTAGATATCATTAAAGACTACGCCAAGCGTGACCATCGAGTCAGCTACATCAACCTTTCACGCAACTTTGGTAAAGAGATCGCCATGATCGCTGGGTTTGATCACGCCAAAGGTGATGCACTGGTCGTTATAGACGCCGACCTGCAAGACCCGCCTGAACTTATTCCTAAAATGATCGGTTACTGGGAGGACGGCTATGACGATGTGTACGCCAAAAGGGAATCTCGTGAAGGCGAGACTTGGTTGAAGCAGTTTACCTCTAAAATGTATTATCGGTCCCTGCAAAGAGTCACCCACATACCTATTCAGGAGGATACCGGCGACTTTCGCCTGCTCGACCGCCGCGTCGTTGAGGCTTTGAAACAGTTCCGAGAATCTCAACGTAACACCAAAGCTATGTTTAGCTGGGTCGGTTTTAACAAAAAAGAAATTCTTTATAACCGTGATCCTCGTTTTGCTGGTGAAACTTCCTGGAATTACTTGAAGCTTATCAATCTAGCTGTTGACGGAATTACATCATTTACTACAGCCCCTCTTCGTATTTCTACAGTAGTGGGGGTGGCTGTTTCTGGCTTGGCCTTTATTTACTTAGTCTATCTGATTATTAGAACAATTCTTTTTGGCGCCGACCTGGCTGGATACCCGTCAATGATGGCCGCCATTCTCTTTCTTGGCGGTATGCAACTACTCTCTATCGGTATAATAGGTGAGTATGTCGGTCGAATATTTAACGAGACCAAACAGCGTCCACTGTATCTGGTAGAGGAGTATCATAATGGAAAGCCTGCTAAAAACCCGGTTCCAAAAACACGCCGAAAAATATAGGTTTGCTGTTGTTGGTGGCGCCAATACGGTGCTTGATTTTGGCCTATTGTTTGTTTTGACCGGTCTCGGTCTTCATAAGATCCCAGCTAACTATATTTCTACCGGAGCAGCCCTTGTTTTCAGCTTCTTTGTTAATAAGTCGTTTACTTTTAAAGCAAAGGGCGGTAGGGTGCGCAAACAGTTCGGCCTATTCTTAGTAGTAACACTATTCGGGTTATGGGTTTTGCAGCCTTTAATTATCATCGGTGTTGACGGCCTGTTTTCGTCCACTGGATGGTCTGATCAGGTGATTTTGTTTGTGGCCAAGATTATTGCAACTGTGGCTAGCCTTATTTGGAACTATGCACTCTATAGTCGAGTGGTGTTTAGGAAGTAGTATACTGTTTATATGGCCCATATCGCAATCGACGCCCGCATCATCAACTCTTCAACCGGAAGATACGTTGAACGGCTTATCACCTACCTACAAGAAATCGATACCAAAAACACCTACTCTATCCTTGTCTGGAAAAAAGATAAGGATTTTTGGAAGCCATCTAGGCCTAATTTTTCAGTCGTTATAGCCGACTATGATCAATACTCTTTCGCTGAGCAAACCGGTTTTTATTTCTTCTTAAAAAAGCTAAAGCCCGACCTGGTTCATTTCTGTATGCCACAACAGCCGGTTTTGTATAAAGGCAAAAAGGTCACCTCTATTCACGACTTAACACTTCTTAAGACCTACAACTCTGATAAAAACTGGTTAATCTTTCACGCTAAACAACTGGTTGGTAAGCGGGTTTTTAAGAAAGTCACCGAAACAAATGAACACATTATCACCTGTAGCCAGTTCTCAAAAGACGACATCTTAGCCCACTTCCCTATAGACGACAAGAAAGTTTCAGTTGTTTACGACGCCTCTGAAGTAACTACCGTCAGACCTAAAAAACTACCACTTCCCTATAATAAATATTTACTTTACGTTGGCGCTCAATCTGACTACAAAAACTTAAAAAGGCTTGGGGACGCCCATCAAATATTGCTTGGTAAATACCCTAAGCTTGGCCTTGTTTTTGTCGGTAGAAAAAATGCCTCCGCTTTAATTAACGAAAAGTATTTCAACCAAAGAAAATACCAAAACATCACCTTTACAGATTTTGTCAGTGACGCCGAGCTTAGTTGGCTTTACAACCACGCCGAGGCATATGTTTTTCCATCTCTCATGGAAGGTTTTGGTTTACCCGGTCTAGAGGCGATGGAACATGGTCTACCGGTTGTTAGTAGTAATGCCACCTGTCTGCCAGAAGTTTATGGCCAAGCAGCTCACTATTTTAACCCCGAAGACACAAGTGATATGGCCGAGGCTATAGACCAAGTATTGTCAGACGAAAAGCTCCGTGCCCGCCTAGCACGAGCCGGTTTCAAACAAGTAAAGAAGTATTCTTGGAAAAAGATGGCTAAAGAAACCCACGCCATTTATATGAAAGCTCTAAAAAACTAAGAGCTTGCTTGGGCTATTGTTAGGCGGCGGTCGCGGCCTTCACCCTCAGAAAAAGTTCGGATATCTGAATACTCTGTAGCTACTTGGTGCACCACTCTGCGGTCGGCGGCATTAAGATCAACTACGTGAGAATCGCCCGTCCTTCGTACTTCTTCTATCCAGCCACGAGCCTGTTCTGCCAAGCGCTCAGCGCGTTGTTTCTTGTAGTCGGCTATGTCAACATTTACCCTGGTTAGGGCCGCATCGTTGTTTCTTAGAACTGTCGAAACAATATATTGGATACTCCTAAGTGTCTCGGCATTACGACCTATTAGTAAGCTATTACTTTCGGTTGAAGGAATATTGATCTCAACAACATCGTCTTCGACACTTACGGAGACTTCTGTATTTATACCAAAAAAGGTAAGTAGGTCGGCCACGTACTTACGCGCAAATTCTACTGATTGTTCTTTATTCATAACTTCTCCTTTTTACGACGAGTATCGCTGGCCTTAATGCGAGTCACGTTGGTCGTCTGAGCTTCACGAGCCTGACGCTCTCGAGCTTTAGCTGTAGCCTTTTTACCCCCTTGTTTTACTGGACTAGAGGCTATTTGGTCAAGCTCTTCAACATCTTTCTTTAGCAAAAAGTGCTGTTGAATGGCCGCAAATATGTTTGACGTAACGTAGTAAAGACCAATCGCGCCAGGCAAACTCATCATAATGAAGAACATCATAACTGGTAGGATTTTAATCATCTTACCCATCATGACAGCGTTGAGTTCAGCTTGGTCTGGCTGCTTGCCTTCACCAGCCTCAGAAAGTACGTCCCTTAGTCGTTTTGAAGAGGGTTGTGGGTTTGTTTGTTTAGAAATGATGTATTGTGTGACGGCGGCCAGCACAGCTAATAGCACTAGGAACACACTAATGCCGTTGGGTCCGATGGCGTGGCTCGTCAGGTCAACAAAACCGAGGAAATAGCTATGGAAACTGTCAGGGTTATCGACCAACTCCTTAACTGGGGCAAAGTTTTTCATAAATTCATAAGTAAAAAATTCTATTTTGTCGCGGTGTGAGGTGAAGATCTGAATAACTTGAAAGAGGGCGATAAAAATAGGTAGTTGAATGAGCAGCATAAGGATCGATCGGAAAGGTTTAACGCCGTGCTTTTTGTAAAGTTCCAGCATCTGCATACCCTCTAGTTGTCGGTTGCCTTTTGCTGACTTCTTAATCTTCGCTAGTTCCGGCTGAAGTTTACGCATCGCCTTTACTTGGTGAAGTTGTTTTACCACCATTGGCCAGAGCGCGAAACGAACAATAATTGTAAAGATAATAACCGCCACGCCGAAATCGCCCACAAGTCCATACAGACCCAAAAGAAGGTTAAAAATTGGTTGCACGATTATTAATTCAAAGATATTCACTTTATTCCCCGCATTTTTTACTAGAGTTAATTATACCAGCTCTAGGAGGTTTTATACAGGTCTGCTTTTATAAAAAGTTGGTCAAGCTCTTTAAATAATTCAGCACTTTCAACAGTTTTTGGATCTTGTGATGTAACAATCACAACGATATCGTAGTTGTCGTTTAGTTTTTCTAGGTTTGTCCTGACATATTCATAAACTCTTCTTCTGATTCGGTTGCGACTAACGGCTTTTTTAAAGATTTTTTTACTAACTACTACCGAAACTCTGGCGTTTTTTCTGTGGCTATTTTTTGTCCACTTTATTGTGAACATATTTGAACGAACCGCTTTGCCGTTAGCATAAACATATCTAAGGCTATTGTGTCCGTGAAAACGAAATATCGATGAAATCATACTGTTCTTTAGTATACAGAAAAACCACCCTTGATGGGTGGTTTAGTTTTCTGCGTGATTTGCTTACTTTAAACAGTAAGCTGCGCGCGACCTTTTAGCCGGCGGCGCTTCAGGACAACTCGCCCCGCTTTCGATGAAATACGAGCACGAAATCCATGAGTACGAGCACGGTGTCTTGTGTGTGGTTGAAATGTTCGCTTTGGCATATCTATGTCATTATACCCTATTTACCCCTGTTCTATCAACCCCTGCTTGATAATATCCCCAGATTAGGGCTGTTTTTCCACATCATTAACTGTGGTGGTGGTTAGCTGTGTATAAGTCTACCCCAAATGCACTTAATAAATACTATCACTGTTATGGTTGTGGAAAACCCTCTCGATGGCTTATAGTAGGTATTGTTATCGTTCAAAAAAAGAGTGAGGGGAAATCATGCAAAAGAACGTCGATGCGCTATGGCACAGCGTGCTTGGTGAAGCTCAAGTAGAGCTATCGGATGCTCGTTTTGGGGCCTTTTGGTCGAAGTTAAAGCTTGTCCAACTAGATGAGGATGAGGCTGTTTTTGAAGTTATTAGTATTTTTGCCAAAACACAGTTTGAAAAGAAGGAGCACGTTTACCTTCGTGAGCTCTTACTTAAAAATGGTGTTAATCCCAAAAAACTCACCTTCTCTATCCAATCTTCTGGAAGCAAACCCCGGATTAGTCGTGAGACTACTAACGAATCTGTTAACCAGTTTAGCTCGAAGGTTTCTACACCCCCTAGCGCTCAAAGAAGTATAACTCCCTCCCCTCTTTCAGACGGCGGCCTAAACCCGCGTTATACATTTGATAACTTTGTGGTTGGTTCTAGTAACGACTTGGCTTATGCTGCCAGCCAGGGCGTTGCCGCAAATCCTGGTTCTAAATACAATCCCCTTTATTTTTATGGTGGTGTCGGACTTGGTAAAACTCACCTTATGCAGGCGGTTGGTAATGAGATCGTAAAAAACAATCCAAAAGCACGGGTTATTTACGTTTCAATGGAGACTTTTGGTAATGAGTTCTTAGAATATATTCGTTTTAAGAAAAAGGGTTTTTCTGAAAAATACCGTAACGCTGATGTTTTAATTGTCGACGATATGCAGTTTATATCTGGAAAAGAAAAAACCCAAGAGGAGTTCTTTCACACTTTCAACTTCCTCCACCAGAACAACAAACAGATTATAATAAGTAGCGATAAACCACCTCGTAGTATTCCGACTCTTACCGAAAGGCTTCGAAGTCGTTTCGAAATGGGTATGGCTATAGATATACAGATGCCAGACTTTGAAACAAGGTGTGCAATTATATCGTCCAAATCTAGTTTATTAGGTGTTTCTTTAAAACAAGAGGTTGTTGAATATCTCGCCTCTCATATAAAAACCAATATTCGTGAGTTGGAGGGTTTACTTAACCAGTTCTTGGCGCAGGCGGAGTTATATGGTGTTGAACCCGACCTTAATATGGCTGAGGGTGTGGTTGGTAATATCCGCACATCGCGCCCAAGACACCTAAACAGTAAACAAGTTATTGACGCGACTGCTAAACACTTTCAGTTAAAAGTTGATGAGATCTGCGGTAGTAAGAGAGATAAACATATCGTGGTGCCACGCCAGATAGCGATGTATCTGTTAAGAAGCGAGTTAAAGTTAAGTTTTCCTAAAATTGCTTCGGAGTTAGGTAGAAAAGATCACACGACAGCTATTCATTCAGTTGAAAAAATTGAAAAAGCTATAAAATTAGACCTTTTAGTACGTGAACAAGTTGAAGCTATTAGGGGGCGTTTATATGCTTAATTATTGGGTAAAAAATGTGTACTATCTGGGAAAATACTACGGTAAAATGTGTGTTTTGTTTTACACAGAAGAGTATAAGATTAGTTCGCGCATTTTAGATTTAAGAGGAAAAGGTTTATTTATACCACAAAAAATGACAGTTTTATCCGCATTGGTATCCCCTAAAAATTATGTTGGTTTTAATCTGTTATTTAAGTACTTATACCCATTTTCCACAGCGCCTACTATAACTATTACGAATAAAATATTAAGAATAAGTCATAATAACAGGAAGGGTATTATATGGAACTAACTGTTACTCAAGAAAACTTCGCAAGGGCTTTATCAGTTGTTGGTAGGGTTGCAAGTACAAAAACTCAACTTCCGATTTTAAGTAATATATTATTAAGGACCGACGGAACAAGGCTTCTTATTGCTGCAACAAACCTAGAGATTGCAACAACACAGTATATTGGTGCGAAAGTTACCAAACCAGGAGCTATTACTATACCGGCCCGCCTGATATCTGAGTTTATTAGCAGCTTACCTAAAGAAAGTATTGATATTAAGGTAGTTAATAATAATGTTCACCTGTCTTGTGGTAAATATAAATCAATAATTAACGGTGTTGTTGCAGATGACTTTCCAGAGTTACCAACAATCGCCGAAGATGGTTTAGTTAGCTACTCTATAAATACAGAAGAATTTAAACAAGCCGTCTCCCAAACAATAATAACAACCAGTAACGACAGTACTCGGGCGGTATTAACAGGTGTTTATTGGCATTCTCACGACGGTTTTATATACCTTGCTGCCACTGACGGTTATAGGTTATCAGAAAGAAAACTTGTTGAAACAAAAAGTGAAGTTGCTGCCATAATTCCAACAGCAACTCTTCAAGAAGTGCTTCGCACAATAACAGATGACTCTGACACTATAGATATATTATTTGACGATAATCAAGTTAGATTTAGGATAAACGAAGCAGAAGTTATAAGTAGACTTATTGACGGTAACTTCCCGGACTACCGACAACTTATACCAACAAAATCAGACAACACAGCCACAATAGATCGACAAGAGTTTACGAGAGTAACTAAAATAGCTAGTTTGTTTGCCCGTGAATCAGGTGGCAGTATCGTACTTACAATTAACGAAAATAACACCACCTCACTACACTCAATAGCCTCTGAACTTGGCGAAAACACCTCGGAGGTTGATTCAAAAAACACCGGCGCCGGCCAAATAACACTTAACTCTAGGTATTTATCTGAGGCCTTAAACGCATTTGATACAGACAGCATAGAAATTGGTTTTACAGGCAAATTATCACCATGTATACTAAAATCAACCATAAAAAACACCAACTATTATCACGTTATAATGCCTTTGAAGAGTTGATATGTCTGTCGCGAAAACACTGTCTGTTCAGTCGTTCCGATCACACCAGCAAAAAACTATTAACTTCCACCCAAACACAACCATAATTATAGGTAAGAATGGATCTGGCAAGACCTCACTACTAGAGGCTCTATACATATCACTTCAAGGTAGGTCTTTTAAAGGCAACGAAGAAGATATTCTTAAAAAGGGTGATGTTTGGTGGAGAGCAGACACTGTTTTGTTCGACGGAACAAAACAATCAGTTTCTTTTACTACAGAACTTAATTCATCGAACAGAAACTTTATAATTAACGACAAAAAAACAAAAAGATTACCAACCAAAAACAGATGCCCGATTGTTTTATTTGAACCAAACGACCTACTACTACTTCATGGCCCACCATCAAAAAGACGCGACCATATAGACAATATAATATCGCAAATTGACATTCAATACAGAACTATTTTACTGAGGTATGAAAAAGCCTTAAAGCAAAGAAATAGTCTTCTAAAACAAGGAGTTGAAGATAGAAGCCGCTATTTCCCTTGGGAGGTTGTTATAAGTGAATACGGCGCCTCTATTATCACTAGAAGAGAGCGTTTAATAGATAAGATAAATAAAGAAATAACCAAAAAATATCAAAAAATTGCTAAAAATAAAGATAATATAACTATTGAAGCTCAATTTTCTTCTAAAAAAGACACCACCGACAAGCTTTTGAAAGAAATGGAAGAAAATTTTCATAAAGACTTATTAATTAAACACACCACAAAAGGTCCGCACCGCCACGATATTAACTTCCTGGTAAATAACTCCCCCGCCTCAACCACAGCATCACGTGGCGAAGTTCGCACAATCGTCTTATCTCTCAAATTTTTAGAAGCAGAAATCATTGAAGAAATAACAAACAAAAAACCAATCATTTTACTTGACGATGTTTTTAGTGAATTGGACGAACAAAGACAAAAAAACATCCTACAAAGCCCTTATCAAACTATAATCACTACCACCGCCGTCACAGACGAAAATATTGATAACGCTAAAATTATAAAAATTCGCTAGTCGCCAGGAACCCGCTGTTCATCAACCGACTTCTCTTCGTCCCTTGTTGTGTATTTGGTTGTTTTGTAGATAATTTCAAAATCATCTGGGTTGAAATTGTTTTTACTAAACCACTTCATAGCGTCTTCTTTTCCACGTTTTTCAAACTTATCATAAACTTCAATATAAAGCGCGAAACTTCCAGGGTTTTTATTTTCTTTAACACTAACACCTTGAGAAATAGTGAAATACGTTCCATAAAAAGGCAACTTTGTTAATATCGGGTTAGACTCCTGGATACTCTCTACGATATTTGAATACGAACCCATAACTAGTAGCTGAAGATTAGCATCTTCATCTGTTTTTAAAAGAAGTGATCTTGCTTCATTACTTTGAGCCTCAAGTATAACCTTTAGTTCATTATCGCCACCGTTTTCAACCTTTATATTAGTCGAATAACTCGAAAAACCATCACGGGATATAACCACCTCATACTCACCTTCATGTAAAGCAAAGGTAGATCCGGAGTCTTTGTTTTTATGCACTCTACCATCAATAGTTACTTGTGTGTTTATTGGAGACGTGAGGATCGTATATGAAATCTTAGTACTGTTGTCTATGGCTGTGTATATTAAAAAAACAACTAGAGCAATAAATAACACACCACCAATAGCCATTAAGCGACGTACCCTTTTTTGATGAGAACTATCCACCTATATACCTCGCTACCGTAAATGGCTCATTGGTTGATATGTCACCACTACCAGCGCCGCCAAGGTATGTATAGTGACCAGATGGCGGTCTTGTATACAAAGAGGCACCGCGCGAACCATAACTTTCACCACCCTCGGTACCCGACACCTTACCGGTATATATATATGTATGACCTGTTCTGATTAATATATCACCCGGTCTAAGTTGGTCTTCACTAGAGGCTATAAACTTCTCATATTTTGGGCTCGACTGAATATAGTTCATCTGTAAAGATGTTCCCCTTTTTGGGTAAGACTCATCAACACCACTGGCGTGCATTACAGTAGCCACAAAGACACCACAGTCTGTGAAATAAGCCGTACTATAGTCGGTTGTTAATTTTTCAGCCGCAGCTACAAACTCTGGTTTTGCGGCCTCTCGGCCATAACCGGTTTTTGAGCTTTCTGGTATTTTTACTCTGTGTGGCCAAGATAAATTCTTGGCGGTGTTAGCTATGTCTCCCGCTACAGCACTCCCCGAGCATCCAGCGGGACCACCAGATGAGGCGTCTTCTGAAACCTTATCTTTGTAGGCGCTTACGACATTACTAGCGGCGTTAAGACGGTCTTTTTTATTTCTGCCAGATATATCAGCAGACGATGGCCTAGAATATTTAACCATCCAGGTCTCCACAGCTTCATCTAGAGACTCGGTCGATAACAGCGCCAACCAGGCAGCCCTCTCGTTGCCGCCTACTCGCCCACCCCAGGAACCACCAGCGCCAACATCCCACAAAACGTATTCAAGCTGGACCGCCAGGTCGTCCCACTTTTTGCCATTCGCTTCAGCAAACGTTTTAAGACCATCGTCACCATTCCACCTTTCGCCCGACCAACTAGATATCCCGAAGCCACCCGAAAAATCAGACGCAGAGGACGTTGCCTTAGGGTTAATTTCTGATGAACCAGAGTCTACTATAAAATTACCAGCCACCGCAGCCGCCTGCTCAAAAGATAAACCGGCTTTAGTTAAGACACTTAAAACAGTCTCTATGTTGTCTTTGCTAGCAACCGTAACAGACGCATCACAGATAGTGCTGTCAGGGTTGTAGAACATTATATTGTTTGAACTATAAAACTCCTGGTCGTAAGTAACAGCTAAAACGTTTTGTGAAAACGAAGTAATGACAGCAACCAAGAAAAGTCCCAATAGTGTTTTTATCATGGCGCCTCTACCTCCCAGTGCCAAAACTCCTCTTCGTACTGACTAAAACCATATTTCGAAGCGTTTGCTAACAGCCAGTTATAAGAAGGACTGTTGAATTTTGGCTGACAAACACCACTAACTTTTTTACAGTTACCGATGTTGTTGCTTATCTTTGTTCCTGAACTATCCCTAAGCTCAAGATCAATCGCTAATCCCATTTGGTGGTTAGAGTATCCAGGGTTTGCGGCCGGGTTACCTGTTCCGTTTTTATATCTATTCCAAAGTATTTTTTGCGTTTCGTTGTCGCGGAAGCCGCTCGTCGTGCCCAATGTTAACCCCTCGGCCTTAATGGCCTCTAACATATCCATAAACGGAGCTGATATGCGGGAGTTTATTTTATGGTTTAAACCTTCTGGTATACACAGTCTAACTTGCACCGGACTTCCCTTCCGGTAACCGGTTTCGACACCAGCGTCGGTTGTTCGAGAGTCACACATCACAGAGGTTGAGTCTGTGTAGAGTGCCGCATAATCTATCTTAGAACTAGCGCTAACTGTTTGACTAACAGCCTCTTCATCATCCTCACCATTAACAGCTTGAATTAACTGATAGTCTAATAGAAAGACCGGTATGGCTATCAACGCCCGCTGGCTAGGTGTCTGTGAAGATACTAAGTTTACACTAGTCTCGCCTGAAACCTCTATAATAGGCTCATTACAGACGGTTTTTTTATTTCCTTCTAAGTCCGTCAAACCATCAACACACAAATCTGTTATTTTTTTCTGAGGAGTCGCATCGTCCATGACACACCCGCCGGAGTTGAAAATATAATCACCAGAAATTGGGTTGCCACAAGATTCTATATAGTCACTAAGCGGCGTGTCGGCTTTTATGTAGCCACTTAAAACAAGATCATCAATAGTGGCGCCGTCACTAATCGGCTCACTTTCATCAAGCCAGCCCTGTTCTTCAATCAGCTTTATTGCTTCTTCGGTCGACATATTAGCCTGGCTCTGAGTTATTCCTGTACAAGGTAGTCCGGCCATATTTATAGCCGGGTCGGTTTCGGGGTTTCCTGATGACATTTCAAACTCATCAGCATAACCACAGTACTCACTCGAAAAACTATCGGCTGCCCCTACGGGATTATATAAAGCCGTGGCTGGTAGTGAGAAAATATTACTCAGAATAGAACTAAAAGTATTATTGTAGGCGCCATTTGAAACCATACCTAATCGGAGGTTGTGAACAATACTCCCCATAAAGGTATGCTTACTGCTGATGTCTAGTGGACTGAGCGAGGCAATATCCATCTCTCTTTGAAAATTTTCACTCTCTCTTTTTAACTCGTTAAAGCCAACAAGTTGACTTTGTGTTAGTGTTGGCAGGTTTCTACTCATACCACCAACGGCGAAAAATGAAGTCGCGCCAATGCCGATAATGTCGCCCAACTCCTCACCCTCGGCCTGAGGAATTGCTTTGTTTTCGGCAATCGCTTTTATTACGTCGTCACCAACAGCCTGAACGACTTCTTTTAAGACAACAGCCGCCACCTCGGACAATATTAGCGAAGCGGCAATATTTATACCAGCCGTTATTAACCCTACACCGGTTCCCGCTTGGACCACGTTGGCGGTTGCTTGTGCCGCCATTGCGGTATACATAGCGGCCGGACTTAATATCACGTTGCATTGAGCATCAGTGGCGTTAGCGGCTTTGTTTGAACCCTGAATAAAACCGTTTTTTAATACTCCATAACCAGGTGTAAACTCCTTAGAGACGGGTGGTGCAGATTTATTGACACCCATCGCAGCTAATAAGTACTTAGAGTCTAAAGCAGACGTTAGCTTGCCGTCACTTTTTCTTTTCGTTTGGTTTGTTAGCGTAGCGCCCACTGCCGCCATATCATCACCCGAGAAATTAGAGCCGGCCCCCATAGCCTTTGCTTTGCTTCCTGGCGACAAGACGGTGTCCATAGCAATAGGCATAATTTGTGCAAGTTGGGCCGCCGCGACACCGGCCGCTATGTAGCCAGGCGCTTTGACTGCTATACAACCAGCCACGGCTAAAGTATAAGGTATACCACCTTTACCAGCCTTTTTAGTGTCTTTAGTAACCCTAGAGCCAAGCCCGTCTTTTATACCATCTAGCTGACCAAGCGGCGGAATCTTTGCCCGCAACTTTTCCATTGAAGACGCGTAGCGATTCTTACCCTCGCTTGATTCGTGCTTGCCGTCAGCCAAACCGCCCGTTCGACTAATAGCAAACTTCTTGTAAAGTTTATTACTGAGGTACTTACCGGTCCAGGCTGTTACCCGTAGATTAAAAGCACCACGAACCCCAAGAACTTTTGATGCCAGACGCCTATTTTCTGGTTGAGCCAAAAAGGACATTAGCTTACCCGACTCTATTCTATGGAGCGTTTTCCCGTCATTATCTAGTATGTCGTAGTGTGTGGGGTTTTTGGCTGGATAGCCGGTGCGCTTGCCATCGTGTTGGGTGCCGTCCGTTACGCCAACGACGCCCTTATTTTGTAATTTAGTAAGCGCCTTGTTGGATATCTTCCCCATTCTACACTTGATATTTTTTGACGTTTTAGCGCATATCGGGTCTCCCGTAGAAGCGTAGCCAAAAGCTTTCATAAAGCGCCGCTCTAGAGATGTTGACGCGGAGTCGTTATTAGAAGTAAGGTTTTCCATCAAGCTGACGATCATACTTGCGGGACCAAAAAAGCTTGCTAGTAGACCGCCAGTTACTCCAAAAACCCCGATCAAACCCAAAAGACCCTTACGTTTTTTTAGTACTCCAACCGCTTGAGCGACCCTACCGCTTTGCTGGCGCCCGTCTTCTTGGGCGGTGTTGTCTTCCCAGGTTGGGTCGTTTTCGCTATCCGCAACAGACACATCTGTTTTATTTGCTGGGTCATTAGCGTAGGCCTCTAATTGATCTAGCCCGTGGGTGGCATAAGCGGAATTACTACTGACCTTGCGTCGGTAGTCGACCTCACCAGGGTTCAGCGCGTCTTCTTTTTCTTTTAGAGAGGTGTCGGCCATATAGACCTATTATACATCAGAGAGAAGGCTCTTGGTTTGAGGCTGTTCGGCCTCGGCCGCTCTTGGATTAGTTGTAATTAGCTTGGTCTCTGTGGCGCTGGCTTGAATCTGAATATGAACGTGGCTTTGGCCGGCAAAGAACAGCCCTTGACCTATTGGAAAGTTGGCAAGACGCTTCTTTTCTTCCTCAGTTAGTTTAAAGACATCGGAAAGAACATCGACGGCACTGGAAGATTGTTTCAGTAGTATCTGCATAGAGCTGTTGGCCACAATTGCCCTACCCATCTTGCTGCTCATAAAGTCCTCAACGTCCTGGGTGATAGTTGTAAGCCCAAGGTGGTATTTACGGGCGCGCTTGGCAAGGCTAAATAAGAAGTTAGCAGAGTCGTCGTATTTCATCAGCTGCCAAGCTTCGTCAACTATAAGCATGCGCCTGCGCTGGTTGGTGCGGGTAATGTTCCAAATATGACTAAGTACTATGTACATAGCTACGGGCCTTAACTCGTCCTCGAGGTCGCGAATGTTAAAGACGACCATTGGGTTATTGATGTCTATGTTTGATTGCTGACTAAATATGCCAGCAAACGTTCCGGTCGTATATTTACGAAGGCGCTGTGCTAGCGCTGGGCCACTCCCGCCCATGTGAAGCAGCGTGTCATAAAGATCGGAAATAGTTGGTGGTGTTGAGTTGTGGGTTAGCGGGTCACTAGTTATACCAACCCTAGCGTAGGTGTCTATAAGGGCTTGGTCGAGATCGGCCTCTTCGGCTGGTGTCAAAGCCGATACTGGTACACCGCTAGACACCTGGGAGCCGCCGAGCATTAAGCGGAACAGGCCGTGCAATGTTACAAGATTGGCGCGGAGGGCGTCTGCGGCTTCGTCGGAATCTATCACGCGCGGTAAATCAAACGGATTGATGCGAGTCTGAGAGTTAAGACTTAGCCTTATGTAAGCTCCACCGACCGCCTCGGCCAGCTTTTGATATTCATTCTCAGGGTCGATAATTATAATTTCTGAGCCTAGCATCATACTACGCAACGCTTCCAGCTTCACAGTAAAGGACTTACCAGCTCCAGACTTGGCAAAAACAACTAGGTTGGCGTTCTCAAGTTTAAAGCGGTCAAAGATAACCAGACCGTTATTGTGCATGTTTATACCATATAGTATACCGGAGCTGTCGGTCAGGTCAGCGCTGGTAAAGGGAAAGCTGGTGCTAATGGCGCCCGTGTTCATGTTACGACGGATCTGTAGCTGATCACTAAGTTGTGGTATGGTGCTGTTAAGACCCTGCTCCTGTTGTGACGAAGCCACCTTGCTAAAGACCATCTGTTGGCCGAACATTGTCTCTATTTTTTGCTGCACAAAGTTAAGTTCATCCAAGCTGTCTGCATATAGCGTTACGTATAGGCCAAAGCGGAAGAACCTTTCTGCCCCAACTTGTATCTGGTCGCGTAGCTCCTCGGCGTCATTTATGGCCGCCTCTAGTGCTGGGTCACGAGTCCGACCCTTTTCGCTATTTATAGAAGCACTGGCCTCAAGTTGAGTTACTTTTTTACGGAGGTTGTTTAACACTACCTGACTTTCAACTGGGTAGATGTACATACTTACATCAAGCACTTCGTCGATATTGATGAGCGAGCTCAACCACCCAGTATAGATTTGGCGAGGATACCCGTATACATACAGAGTTCGCCCATACTTGGTGCCTAAGCGGAAGTGTGAAGAGTGGATGTCTAAACTACTTGGAGCGATAAGATCGCGGAGGGTTGATATACCCTTCAAGAAAGCCTGCTCGACCTCGAGTTGCTCTTTGGCTCGCTGTTGGGCTGCGACGTCGACTGCGGACTGCTTAGCCATCTAAATAGTACTCCTTGGTGCCGGAGCGGCCCCCTCGCCTTTTTTTACGTAGGTAGATGCGACGCCACTAAAATCGCCCAAGGGCTGACGAAGCGCCGTATCGGGATTGTAAACATTATACAGCAGTTCCCCTATCGACTTAGTGTCTAGCTGAACGCTCTGGACGCCTATTTGGAAAAGACCCGACATAACTACGTCCACCCTGTTCTTAATCTCGTCCTTAGCTTTTTGATACTGGTCGGCATCGATGCGTGTAATCGTGTTCTTCGGACGAGCAAATAGTTTGCCGAAAAAGCCCTTGCCTTGTTCAACGAAGTTGGCGATATCTCCCTGAGGGAAGAACGGCACTACCACGTAGAAAGTTTTTTCCATAATGTTGGCTTCCTGAGCCAGGGCATCGATGAAGTTAATATAGTCGTCCATCAAAACTCCAAGCAGCATGTTGTCTTGCGTGCGACGAGTTTCGATAAGCTTGTCTATATAAGGGCCGATGTCCACTCGTTGAGAGCGTATTAATATCTGAACTGGAAAGTTAAGCGAGTTGAGAAAATTCTGGTAACTGAACTCAACGCCCTCTCGCTCTTTATCACTCATAAGGTCGAAGTTAATTGACTTACAGGCTACAACGGCACGAAAAGAACCATCAAGCATAATCATCATGCTGTCTCTAATCTCTGAAAACTGTAGTGAACTTTGGGTAGAGTTGGAGTTTTTAGGCGTTGGCTTTTGAGATGGAGCGGCCTTGTCGCCACCGGCTACGGGTTGCTGAACGGCCGTAGAGACGGCAGGAGCTGGTGCGGGTGCTGGAGTAGCGGCCACGGGCTGAGGATCTGGCGGCGGTCCAGCCGACGGGTTCTGCATTGAAAAAGGGTCAAATGGCGGCATGTTTCTTTAATTCCCACTCCGTGAAACGATTTATCTTAGAGATAGATATACCTCATCTTGGGAAGCGGCTTTGTCATGAAGGCGATGCGCCTCCTTGCTTAGCGTTTCCACAGACAAATCGGGATTATTAGTTGCAAGGTTTATTATATCAGCCGACACCGGTGTATCGCTAGTGCTTTTGAGAGGTTGGATTACTTTCTGCTGCATATCAGTAGGGTACGGCGAGATAGAGGGCGCTGGAGCGTCACTCGTCGACGGTGTTGGGCTCGCCGCCGCAGCAACGGTTTGGGTTGGTGGTTGAGCTGGTTGTGAAGATTCGGTGAGAATTTGTCGCATCTTATCCAGTGCCTCCTGGCGACTCTTTTCAGAACGTTGGTCCATCAAGTATGAAAAAGACTGGGCGACCGTGTTGTCGGTATCAAGAACGTCGGGAACATTTTGAGCGTCGTAAAAGACGTCAGATATCATTGCGCTGTCAGGACTTGCTCCTCCGCCCCTTATCGCCCAACCGCCAGAGTCGACGATACTAGCGAGATAGCCAAGTCGCTTCTCGGCCTCGGCGTTACTTAGGTCTTTGGTGCGATTTTCTTCTTCGGAAATCGGTGCCGTAACTTCTATTAACGACTCCACCCCCTCTGGGTCCCAAAGCCTACGATGCGGCTTTAGGTAAAAAGAAACGATAGCCGCCAAGTAAATTTCCATCGGTTGGTCTTTTCGTAGCGGTAAAGCTAGGGCGCCGAAAAAAACAATAATAGGTAGGGGTATAATAGCTAAGCCGATGAAAATTTGGGCCAGGCCCCATGCTATGAAGCCCGCCAAAGCGACGATTATCAAGTATACAAACTGGCGGAAGCTAAATGGCCCGATCAACTTGTCGTCGGCTTCAACATCTTGTGGTACTTTGTAAGTTGCCATTACGCTTATAGTATACCAGTTTATAGATGGAAGGAGTTGCGCAAATTGCAAAAAAGTCGTACTCTTCTTAGTAGATATGCAAAAAATTAAAAAACAAACAAAGCTATTCGTTGCGACAGTATTAGCCTCTGCACTAGTGTTTGTCTTTGCGGCTAGCTTCGTGTCGCCGGTGGCTGCAGCCGAGTGCGACGGCGTAGACACGGCCATAATTAGTTGTGAGAAGAATGACGCTGAGGGTGCCGAGGGCACTGCAGTTTGGAGATTGCTCATAATGGTAATAAATATCCTAACGGCCGGTATCGGAGTTCTCGCCTTGGCGGGTATAGTTTACGGGTCGATTCTTTACACCTCGGCCGGTGGTAGCCCGGAGCAGGTTAAGAAAGCTATGGGTATAATTCAGAACGTTATTATCGGCGTGGTTGCTTACGCCGGGATGTATGCCCTACTCCAATTCCTTATACCGGGAGGAGTTTTCTAATGAAAAGACTAAAGAATATCTTTTTAGCTGTATTGTTTGCAGTTTTTGTAGCCTCACCCGCGTTGGCCGTTGTATCTCCTACAACGGTTGCTGCTGGACCTGATTGTGAAAATCGGCTATTAGGCATACCACCTTGGTATCGAGGACTTACTAACGACGACTGTTCGATAGCCGCACCAGGCTCTGAAGAAGGTGGCCTGGCTAACTTTATATGGACAATAGTCTTGAACGTCATCGAGATGGGCCTTGTCATAGTTGTATATATAGCAGTGTTCTTTATATTGTATGGCGGCTTTATGTTTATAGTCGGCGGCGGCACGGCTGCCCAGATTGAGAAAGCGCGCAAGACTATTCTAAACGCAGTTATAGGTTTGGCGATTTCAATCGGCGCAATTGCAATAACCAACCTAATCTTTGGAGTTACTCAATAGCATGGCTATCAACAACCTCATATACTTAGCCCAGAAAGTACCAACGGACGGCATTCCTACTCTGACGGGTGAACAATTATTAGTAAACGCACTAAATATCTTTTATTTCATCGCCGGGCTAACTGCAGTTATCGTAATCATAGTTGGCGCAATGACATACACCACCTCAAGGGGTGACGCCGGATCTTTGTCAAAGGCCAAGAACATGATTCTATATGCCGTAATTGGACTTATTGTCGTTATGAGCGCTTTTGCTATTACTAATTTTGTTTCAGGAGCATTTAAATGAAAAAAATACGAAATTTATTAACACCACTAATATTCTTGGGATTTCTTTTTGTACCCGTACAGCTTGTTGGTGCCGTCAACGCGTTTGACGGTGTGTGTACCGATGAGCAGGCCGCAAACAATGTCGTGTGTCAGAACAAAGATGAAAAAGAAGGCGATATTGTAACTACCGTCATTAATACTCTACTGTTCATCACCGGCCTTTTGTCGGTCATCATGATAATAGTTGGAGGCTTGCGCTACACCACCTCTCGAGGTAACCAAAACTCTATTACCGAAGCAAAGAACACGATTCTCTATGCAGTCGTGGGGCTTGTCGTCTCGCTGGTCGCTTTCGCTATTGTTAACTGGATCATGACTCTTTTCTAAAATACCAACCGACCCCTTAACAAGATCAACACAATCTGGTATAAATAAACCTAGACTACATAAGAAAGGAAAACATAATATGAAACTATCACTAAAGAAGATTGCGGGTGTCGTAGCAGTTTTCGCACTTGTTATCGGAGCAGCTCTTGTTCCTGTGACCGGTGTCTCTGCACAAGACTGTGACGTAACACAGGGCATTCAGGGAGGAATAAACTGTGCTAACCCAGCAGGTCCTGGCGAAGAAGAGACTGGCCTATTCGGTCAGAACTCAATCTTCACAACTATTGTCAACACCTTGTTGTTCGTTATTGGTGCCATCAGCGTGATCATGCTGATCTATGGCGGTATTCGCTACACGACATCAGCTGGTAACTCAGCCCACATTACAACCGCTAAGAACACTATCATGTACGCCATCATCGGTCTCGTGATTGCCTTCCTAGCATTCGCTGTTGTTAACTGGATCCTTGGCGCTCTTCAACCAAACGCCTAGTAGATATAAGACCAAAAAAATAGCCCCCGACTGCGGGGGTTATTTTTATTGCCTACTTTTCTATTGAATGGTGATTCGCTTAGCCTGCTCTTGCTTGATCTTTGAGAAGCTGACAGTCAATACTCCATCTTTTAGAACAGCTTCGACGTCATCTTCCTTAACGCTTACAGGGAGCGCAAGTGTTCGGCTGAACTCTCCCCAGTAGCATTCCTGGATGTGCCAGTTGTTGGCGTCAGTGTCTTCGCCGCTACTGAGCGTTCCGCTAATCGTCAAAATACCGTCACTGATGCTTACGTCAAGGTCTTCCTTGTTTACGCCAGCTGTACGCGCTTTAACGACGAGCTTCTCGTCGGTTTCATACACGTCAACGGCTAGTTGTCCTAGGAAGTCTTCTTGTGAGTCGTCCCAGTTGTCTTCGTCATTGGTCGTGTCATCGGTTGCTGATAGGTTGTCGTCACTCAAGAAAGCTGCTGTCAGCTCGTCTTCAATGAGTAGGTCTTCGTTTGCTTTGCGGGCCATGATATCCTCCACTTTCTCTTGGCTCATTTGACAAATAGTCCCTCGTATTATAGCGAGATGTTACGGTATAATCAACTGAATGGGCACTAAAAATGTAAAAAACACAATGATTGAGAGACTACTGAAAATTGTAGCTCCCCACCCCTGTTTAGAGTGTGGAAAATTAGGCAATATGTTATGTGAGTGTTGTGCATACAACATCGACAACGAACCATTTTATGGGTGCATGGTGTGTTTTTTGCCTACCAGCAGTGGAGTCTGCCCGCAGCACACGGTTGATGTCGAGGCGTCCTGGATAGTTGGCTGGAGGAGAGAAACTTTGGAGCGGCTAATCAATGCCTACAAATTTGAACGCAAGCAAAACGCATCCTACACTTTGGCGTCACTACTATCTCGTCGCATTCCCCAACTACCCGCTGATACTGTTGTCGTCCCTGTTCCCACCCGACCGGCACACGTTCGACAACGTGGCTATGACCACTCTTTACTACTTGCCCGCCGCTTCTCCGCTCTACGCGGCCTAGAGGTTTCCGGGGCAATTGCCACCAGAGCCAAAAGAGCTCAACACTTTTCTGACAAAAAGCAACGACTCGACCAGGCTCAACAGGCTTTTTATCCCACCGGCCCCTTTGACCCTACCCGACCCCACCTCATAATTGACGATATCGTGACAACTGGCGCAACTGTTTCGGGAATGACCGACATACTGCGGCAGGCGGGTGTGCAGACTATTTGGCTGGGCGCCCTAGCTCGTCAACCACTCGACGAATAGCTGTCAATCTGTTAAAATGACTCAGTCGCCCACAAAAACATGGAGAGGTGACCGAGTGGTTTAAGGTAACGGTCTTGAAAACCGTCGTGGGGCAACTCACCGAGAGTTCGAATCTCTCCCTCTCCGCCAAATACAGCCAAGCGCTCTGCGCAAAACACGGAGGAGTACCCAAGTGGCTGAAGGGGATGGTTTGCTAAATCATTAGTCTGGGGAGACCTGGAGCGGGAGTTCGAATCTCCCCTCCTCCGCCAAGTTTATTCATAAGAAACCCGATGGGGTTTTCTTTTTACCCCGAAACGCTCGTGCTATACTAAAAATCGATGGAAGATAAGTCAAATAACCCTACTGAAAACCCGACAGTTACTTGGGAGGCTCAGGAGTACATCGACTTAGATAAGGGCCCGTTGTGGTTTGTCATATTCGCTGTCATTGTCCTGGCATTTATAGCTGTTGATGTATTTTTACTACGATCGTGGACGTTTAGCGCCCTTGTTATAGTGATGGCGGTTTCTACCATGGTGTACGCCCGCCGCCCGGCTCGTACGTTAACTTATGGCCTTAGCCCTAAACAAGGCTTGTATATCGGCGAGAAGCTCTATCATTTTGATGAGTTTCGCGGCTTCGGCCTAATAGACGATGACGGGCACAATTCGATCTTGCTTTTGCCGCGCAAGCGTTTCAGCCCGGGCGTGTCTGTGTACTTTCCGGAAGAGGCTGGTGAAAAAATTGTCGACATTCTTGGCAAGCGTCTGCCGATGGAAGACGTTAAACTCGATGTTATCGATGTCGTGATACGAAAACTGCGGCTCTAGATTCAACCCTTTTCTTGTGGTACAATAGCCGTTGTTCGTCCTTTTGGGGATGGAAGCACCTTCTAGTTACATTGATACGGCCCGTTGTTCTTAAGACAACGGGTTATATCATATGCACCCGTAGCTCAGCTGGATAGAGCGTCGGCTTGCGGAGCCGAAGGCCATAGGTTCGAATCCTGTCGGGTGTACCATAGAAGAAAGACGAGTTTAGGCTCGTCTTTTTTCTTTTTAGCTGGCCGGCTAAATCTCAAGCGTATACACAAAAATTCGAGGGTTGTCGGTGAGGGTATAGACGGTCGAAGTGTACTGAAGTTTTAGGTCCTTGGCGCCTTTGGTAGCCTCAAAGGCCAGCGTTCCGTCGACAGAGGCGCCTGGGTTGAGCATTCCGCTACTAATCTCATTGCTAGAAGCACCGTAAGAAGGCTCAACTACCAAGCCGTCTTCATTTAAGCCAAAAAGACTAGTGTCAAGCGACCTTTGGGTGGCGCTGGTGTTTTTAATCTTTATAGAAATAATCACAAACTCCTTGCCTTCACGAGCCTTGTAGCTATCATCGGCGCTGGTAGGCGTTCTTTTTACGGAGTCAACGCTGACCGCGAAAGTATCAAATAAGGCGGCCTCACCCTTTTTAAACGTCTTTTTTGACTCAATCTGGCGTTCGGTGTCAGCCTCGGTTTGACCCACTATCTCAGACAAACTATTCCATATGAAAGACAGACTGCCTATCGCGAACAGCATTGTCACGGTGACCATGAGCCCAGTCAGGAGAGCTAGCCCGCCGGTGACTATGCCCGTTATGGACATGCCTTTGTTTTGAGATTTCTTGAGACCGACAATCCCAAACACAACCGCCGCTATACCAACGAGCAGCCCCCATACCGGTATCCAGCCACTCAGAAAGGCGATGATTCCTACAACTAGGGCTGTAATAGCTATGCCGTTACTCTTGGGGTGTGTTTGGTGTGTCATGGGGTCTCCTATTTAGCCTTAGTATATCGCTAGCTTTATAAACCAACAAGCGCCGTATCGGTTAGTTTGGTAAAATATAGTAACTGGAGAGATGCAGGAGTGGTTGAACTGGCCGCTCTCGAAAAGCGGTAAGGCGAAAGCCTTCGAGGGTTCGAATCCCTCTCTCTCCGCCAAGGAGTAATAATGACAAATGATTCAATTTTCAACAAAATAATTAAAGGCGAAGTACCTTGCCATAAGGTCTACGAGGATGACAAGACGCTGGCTTTTTTGGATATTCACCCCCTTCTGCCTGGACACACGCTGGTTATACCTAAGCTTGGGGTGGAGTTCGTGTGGGATCTTCCCGACGAGGACTACAAGGCGGTTATGGAGACAGCAAGGAAGGTCGCCAGGCGACTACGTGAAGTCACCGGTCTACCATACGTTCACCTGTCTATTGTTGGAACAGACGTGCCGCACGCCCATGTGCACGTCGTTCCTTTTGAGCGCAGCGACGACATACATAAAGAGCAAGATATGAATAGCGAGCCCGATCACGCCCAATTAGCCGAATTAGCTTCACGACTACTTTTAAACTAGACTTTTACAGACCAAGCTTGACAATTCATCAAGCTTGTGTTAACATTGACAGTAGTAAAATGCTAAAACAAAAAAGAGTTCATATAAAAATGCCAACATTTCTTAAACCATCACTAGCCGCTCTCGCAGTCGTTGCGGGCTTTGGTATTTTGGTTCATGACATGCATCTAGACCGTATGGCCACGGTTGCTATAGGCGTCCCGGCGGCACTGGCTACTTATGGGCTGGTGGACAACCTATTAAAGAAATCAGACCATACGCACGTCGAGCGAGCAGCTTTTGCTAAACATACAGTCACTTCCATGCGTGCTAATTTGCCAAAGGTGCAGCCGCGCGACGATGATCGTCGTTACATACAGAGCAAAAAGGTTTTTATGACTGGTGGCGGTGAGCTTTACAGCCTTTGGCCATCGGTCTAGATAATCTCTAACTCTGCTTCAAGGCGCGAAATTTGTTCGCGCTTTTCTTGTAGGTTGCGTTGACTCTCTGCGACCAGCGCTTCCGGCGCTTTCTCTACGTAACCCTTGTTGCGTAGCCGAAGGTCTAGAATGTCGGCTTCGCGCCTGGTTTCGGCTAATCTCATTTCAAGGTTTGTGCGGTGTTCCGATAGAATATTTTCCGGTACATCAAGCCAGGCTTCCCTACCAGCAACCGCTAGACGAAGACCTCTTGGTTGGTCTGTGCGCGAAACGTCTGGCAGCTTTGCGACCTGTTTAATCAGTTTCTTGTTGTCGTCTATCAAGCTGTCGTTCCCGTATAACAACGCATAACGTTCGTTACCCGGCAGACTAGAGGTTACAAAGCGGATTTCGGACACCAATGCCTGAACTCGACTAAACTCGGCTGCTGCTATCTCATCATATTCAGGTGTGGTTGGCCAAGACTCTTTTATGAGTAGGCCGTCGTGCCATGAGAGGGTTTGCCAGATAGTCTCAGTTACAAAAGGCGCAAATGGATGAGCGATTTTTAGAGAGGTGTCTAACACCCAAGCTAGCAGGTCAGGGTTGGGTTGGACCTTCGAGAGCTCAATGTACCAGTCGGCTACGCTATCCCAGACGGCGTGATAGACGCTCTCGCTGGCTTCGCCGAAGCGATACGACCCGAGAGACTTTTCGATACTTTTTGAGGCTTCAGAGAGCTCCTGAACGATCCAGTGATCGGCAAGACTTCGTAGTTCTGGTGTTTGTGGCGCAAAGTTATCGCCAAGGCCGGCCTCTATAAACCGGGCGATGTTCCAAAGCTTGTTACAAAAGTTCCTTCCCGATATTACTCGGTCGACGCTGAACGCCTGGTTTTGTCCCGGGCTTCGACTAGCGATTAGCCCAAGCCTTAGAGCGTCGGATCCGTGAGCTACGACCATCTCCATTGGATTGATGACATTCCCCTTACTTTTGCTCATCTTGAGGCTGTTTTCAGCCAGGACCATACCGTGAAGGTAGACGTCCTTAAACGGCGCCTTTCCTGTCGTATAAATTCCGAGCATAATCATTCGTGACACCCATGGGTACAGAATGTCAGAACCGGTCTCTAGTAGAGACGTTGGGTAGTATCTCGACAGAGGACCGCTTGTCAGAGCGTCGGTTACCGCGAAGGGCAGTTGACCGCTACTGAACCAGGTGTCGAGTGTATCTTCTTCGCGTCGGTAAGTTTTACCCCCTACGCGGACCTCCTTTTCGTCAACCCGTTCGTCAAAAATCCAGTCGCCGTCGTCAGCAATGTTTTGGAAAGCAGGTATAGGGATACCCCACGGTATCTGGCGAGAAAGGTTCCAGTCTTTAACGTTCTTGAGGTATTGGATTAAGTGTTGTTTGCGGTTTTTGGGATAAAAGCTGATATCGCCGCGCTCGATGGCCTCAATCGCCTTCTCTGCTAAAGGTTGAATCTTTAAGAACCATTGTTCTTTGATGAGGGGCTGAATCGGCAGATCGCTTTTGTAGTCGTAGCCGACGGAGTGCTCGATGGTCTCCTCTTTTCTTATTAGCTGTTCTGCTCGAAGGGCTGCCACGGTTTTCTTGCGGGCTTCTTCGGCGTCAAGACCAGTAAACTCTGGTGGAACATTAATCATCTTGCCATCAAAGTCTATGACCTGAACTCTAGGCAGGTCGTGTCTGAGGCCAACCTCAAAGTCATTTGGATCGTGTGCTGGTGTAATTTTTACAGCACCAGTTCCATATGTCTGGTCAACATACTCATCGGCTATGACCGGGATTTCTTTACCGGTCAGAGGTAGCATCACTCTGGTCCCTATTAAATGCTTGTAGCGCTCGTCGTCTGGGTGAACGGCCACAGCTACGTCGCCGAAAAGAGTTTCTGGCCGAGTGGTAGCAATGATAATTTCATCAATTTTATCTAATGCCGGGTAGGCTATGTGCCAAAGAGTCCCCTTTTCGGTTCTATGGTCCACCTCGATGTCTGCATAACTTGTTTGGTATTTGGTGCTATAGTTAACGATCCGTTCGCCGCGGTAGATAAGTCCATCATCCCACAGCTTTTTGAATGTCCCGTAGACAGTATCAACCACTCTTTTGTCTAAGGTGAAATACGAATCTTCCCATGAGGCGCTAATACCTAGGGCCCGTATTTGGAGCTCCATGTTGCCGCGCTGCTTCTCAACGAAGTCCCAGACCTGGCTGTAGAGTTGCTCGCGCGAAAAATCGAAACGACTTTTACCTTCTTTTTGAAGCTCTTTTTCGTAAACAACCCAGGTTTCAAAGCCGGCATGGTCAGCGCCAGGTATGTAGACGGTGTCGAAGCCTTTCATTCGCTTATACCTAACAAGAATGTCTTTTAGGGTCTGGTCTAGAGCGTGACCTATGTGAAGGTTGCCATTGGCGTTCGGTGGGGGCATGATGACGCTATAGGGCTCCCCGACCCCAGACGGCTTAAAGGCGCCACCTTTTTCCCAAAGGGCGTATGTTATCGGTTCGTATTCGTTCGGATTATAGGTTTTGGATAATTTCACGTGAATTCCTTGAGCATTTATATTTCACGTTAGCTCTGAAAACTTTCACGTGAAATGCTGGATTTTGATCGTTTTTCTATTCACTATTGTACCACGGTAACAGAGGATAGCTGAAAAGATAATCCATGTATAATGAGAGTATGACAATGCTTAGGATTTGTGGAGATAAAGAAGAGTGGGACGACTACGTGCTTGAGCACGGGGGTCATCCCCTTCAGCTTTGGGGGTGGGGCCAAGTAAAGAAGGCTCACGGTTGGAGCGTCGAAAGGCTATTTGTGGAAGATGACGAAGGGGTTATTTTAGGCGGTGCGCAGGTTTTGATCAGGCCACTCCCCTTTCCGCTGAAAGCATTTTCTTACATCCCGCGCGGGCCTTTGGCTTCAGATGAAAACTTTGAAAATGTCCTAGAAACTATCGCTGAGCGCATGAAGCGGGTGCACAAAGCGGTTGTGTTGTCGGTGGAGCCTGGTGAAGGCGCCCCGGCGCTACCAAATGGCTGGGTAAAGGCGGCGAATAATATTCTTTCGCCTCAGACGATATTGCTAGACGTCTCTAAAAGCGAAAGTGACCTCTTAGCATATATGGCTAAGAAAACTAGGCAGTACATCAGGAAATCGTCCGCCGAGGTGTCTATTAGCCAGGTACGCTCTAGTGAAGAGCTTGAGGCTTGTCTAGAGCTCTATAGGCAGACTGGAAAACGGGCCGGTTTTAACCTTCACAGCGATCAATACTACCGAGATATTTATGGGCAGCTTAAAGATCACTCCCCTATTTTCATCGCCCGCAGTGGCAGTGAAATCGTCGCCTTCCTCTGGCTGGCTATAAGCGCCGACACCTCTTACGAGCTTTATGGAGGAGTGAACGAAACCGGCCAAACCCTTCGAGCAAACTATGCTTTGAAATGGCACGCTATTCGAAAAGTGAAAGAATGGGGAATTTCTAGCTACGATTTTGGTGGAATGGTCGCAGGCGGGGTTTCGATCTTCAAACAGGGGTGGGCCTCTGTTGAGACGGAGTTTGTGGGAACATACGACAAACCACTTTCGAAATTCTATGTAATTTGGAACAGAGGTCTACCTCTGGCGAAAAAGACGGCTCAAAAAATTCGAAAAAGGCGCTAGTTTTTTGCCCAGGCGGTTTTTGACATCGACAGGCTAGGGGTGACTTCTAGAGATAAAGGGTCGGACTTTTCAAGCTTTTGGGCATAAAAATATGCGAGTGAGGCTATCATGGCGCCATTATCGGTACAGAGGCTCATAGGGGCATAATCTATCGCAATGGGTAAGCGCTCGGCAAGTTGGCGTCTCAACTCTTGATTGGCGGCGACTCCGCCTGCTATAACGACCGAAGCGGGGGAGTGGTCGCGAAATGCCTGGAGGGTCTTGTCTACTAGCGTCTCAACGGCTACATGCTGGAAGCTAGCGGCAAAGTTTGCCCTCTGTGCGTCGTCTAGGCGCTCTGCAAGCTCAAATGAAGGGAAAGACACGTCAACACCCACTTCGCGCTGAACGGCCCTCAGAACGGCCGTCTTAAGCCCAGAGAAGCTGAAATCATAAGCGCCTTGTAATTTTGCTTTTGGTAGAGCGTAGGCGAGAGGGTCACCAGTTTTAGCCGCCTCTGCTATCGATGGCCCACCGGGGTAGGGGAGTCCTAGGATCTTGGCAACCTTATCAAACGCCTCGCCAACGGCGTCGTCTTGAGTTTGACCCAGGAGCTCAAAGTCTCCATGATCCCTAAAAAGCACCAGCTGAGAGTGCCCGCCACTTACGATCAAAGCTAGCATGGGAAAAGCCGGCTGTTTTGATGGGAGATTAAGATTAAGAGCGGGGTTGGACTTTGTAATGAAGTTGGCGTAGACATGTGCTTCGACGTGATGAATAGGATATAAAGGCTTATTTTTGAGAATGGCTAGAGTTCGGGCTGCCAGAGTACCAATAAGGAGTGATCCGAGTAGTCCTGGGGCGTACGTAACGGCAATAGCGTCGATGTCATCCCAAGAAAGCTGGGCGTCTTTGAGTGCCTGGTCGATCGCGGGATTAATGACCTCAATATGGCTTCTAGCGGCCACCTCTGGTACAACACCCCCGTAGACCGCATGAATGTCTATCTGCGACTTAACGACGTTCGACAAAAGGTTGCGTCCATCTTCGACTATAGCTACAGCGGTTTCGTCGCAGCTGCTTTCAATTCCTAAAATTCTCATGTAACACCATTGTATCACCTTGATATTTCATTGAAGCTTAACGGCTGTCTCTGTAAACTGATCTCAAGTTCAACAAATTTTTCAACCGGAGGTTACGTGAAGGCCGTTATTGCTTGTCTGTTTGCTATGCTTTTGATTTCGCTACAAGGCCTATCTACTGGTAACGTGCTGGCGGCGTCGGGTTGGATGGGCGATCTGCTGGTAGATTTCGATGTTACATATAAGACCTATACCTACAGGGATTATTGCTACGCTGACTACCAACACATCCAGCTGTCCGATGGTTCTTGGGAGAAAGGTTGCGTTTTTGGTTCCGGCGACGGGGTTCAGATCGTTAACTATAAAGATTTTTTCGATGTGTCGCTTTACGCCGTCTCATTTCCATCATCGCCGGTTTTTTACCCTTTAAAAGTTTGCGAAAACGTCTGGGGTTGCGCTTACTCGCCGTCCGAAGATTCGTTCGTAGAGGTTGGGGTAGGTCGGGTTTCTTTGCACCGCAATGTCACAAAGGTCCTTAAGCGGGCCAGCTCAGACTTGTTTAAGTCTGAATTCAGTCTTTCAAGCAGTCCGCAAACTATCTATAACGCCTTTGATCAAGATGGGCCGCCTAAGATTTCATTGTCGAAAAATGGTCGTTGGGCTGGACTTCACGTAGCGAAAGAGGGCTATTTCATGATTGATGTCGCCAAAGGCATTGCCCGCCAGGTTGCTCAATCCGACCACGGTACCAGCGTTCGGCAACAGATAGCTCCCTCTAGTGACGGTCGATACTTGGCTATATTTATTGCTTACGACGATCTCTCGATAGTTGACACCTTGGACTGTCCTCAGGAAACGATGACCTGCAGAAGGTCTTATTCTCCAGCTACGTCATTGCCTTCGGGTCTTTGGAATGTCTCTCAGCTTCGTTTTACCCCTGAAGACAAATGGTTATTAACGGAGGTGGACGTGCTTTGGTCGATGCCTAGGCTAATGGCACTTACGACCCAGACGACCACAGGCAACAGGCCAACATACATAGCTCTCGGAGATTCTTTTTCTAGCGGAGAAGGCGAGACGGATGACAGCTTCTATCAGCCGGGCACCAATGTCTCGGCCGAGAAGTGCCACTTAAGTTTAAGGTCATATCCCTACTTACTAGCAAGGATGTGGGATATGCGAGCGGCCAGCGTAGCTTGTTCGGGTGCAGTAACGGGAGATATTTTAGGTGGACCAAGCTACCTAGGGCAAGGTGGCAGGCTCGGTCGAGCAGGGCTTAGGTTAGACGCAACCCAAATTACAGCGGCAACAATCCAGTCTTTGGTCGAAATGATTCCGGGTCGCAGACCACAGTTAGACTTTATCTCCTACTATAAACCCGCTTTTGTCACGGTTGGGATAGGCGGTAATGACGCTGGCTTAATGGCAAAACTAAAAGCCTGCTTGATGCCAGGCACGTGCGAGGCCGCCAAACCAGGCGATAAACGTCGTCAAACAATCAAAGAACTTCAGGCTATATTGCCAAAATACATCAATGTGCTGACGGCTATAAAAGAGGCTTCTCCGAGCGGGTCCGTGGTGGCTATTGGCTACCCGCTACCGTCGTCGCCTATAAACAACTGCTCTTGGCTTATCGATACATTGCTTGATCGAGAGGAGAGGAGGTATCTTAATGAAACTATTCGCTATCTAAATCAGATTATGGAGCAGGCCGCCTCACTAACCCACACTCATTTTGTCGATTCGTCGGAGTTATTTAGGAGTAACGGCTTGTGTTCTGGGGTCGGTACGCCAACTATGAACGATATAAGACTAGGCGACGATATTGCTGTCGGGCTACCGTTTCTAAAACTGATCGGGACCGAGTCTTTTCACCCGACGCCCTATGGACACACCTTGATGGCCGAAAGTATAGCTAAACAACTAGGAGGAATACCGGCAAAGTCCCTAGGTGACCCGTTAGAAGCGCGACCTTACGAGATTTTACATCCCAAACTGGCGCCTTATTGGGGCGCAACCGATAACTTATCGAATCTGCCGCAGTTGCTACACGTGGACTTTTTATCTTCTGTTGAAGCATTGCCGCACCAGAGCCTAGGCGTCTCTGTGGGTTCGGGTACGTTTATGCCGGAAACAGCTGTTGATATTTGGATTAATTCAGAACCTGAGCTAATCCAAAAAGTTTTTTCCGATAAAAATGGCGCTGTTGCTACCACGATAAATGTACCATCAGTAGAAAGTGGTGCTCATAGCATTGTTCTAAAAGGTGTTTCGCCGGCCGGCGAGCCGATAGAGCTATATTCAGGCTTGACAGTGCAAGGCTTGGACGAAAACTTGGCCGCAGACGAGAGCTATTTGCCTGAAAACATCTCAAGTCGGCCAAATATTAATAAGCTATACAGCACTGGCGTTCTGGGCAGGCAAATCCCTGAAGATATTTTCGAGAATAAACCCTTGCAGCAGCCAAAAGTAGACTATCTTGGTTACGTTTTACCACTCATAGCCCTCATCCTTACTATTTGGCTGTATCGATACGGCCAAAGGACAGGTATAATGAGCCGCATGAATATACGAAAAGTAGTTAAAAAACTCATACCAACCCGTCTTTTTCGAGCTATTGAGCCAGTCGGCCATCTACTTGAGGCGGTTATTGCGAACATTCGATACGGATTTCCTGGGCGTCGCCTTCGCGTTATAGGTGTAACTGGCACTAACGGCAAAACAACTACATCGTTTATGATTCATCGCATGCTACACGAGGCTGGATTAGACGTTGCGCTTTCCACAACGGTAGGATACGGTTTTGGCTCAGAAATAACTTCTCAAACCGAGCATATTACAACCGCCCAAGCGGGCGTGCTTCAACGTCGACTGAAACAGTTTGCCGACGCCGGTGTTGAGTGGGTGGTTGTTGAGACATCTAGTCACTCGCTTGCCCAACATAGAGTCTGGGGCGTACCTTACGAGATAGCCGTGATGACAAACGTCACTCACGATCATCTTGATTATCACCGTACTTTTGAGAGGTACGTAAACGCCAAGCGCCGCTTGTTTAAGATAGCCAACCGTCACGGTCGTCGTTTTGGGGTGATTAACGCTGACGATCCATCGGCGGCCAAGTTCAAAAAAGCTATAAAGCGCACCGCAACATACGGGATCAAAGCCGGTGATCTGCGCGCAAAGGACATGAAGCTGGAGGGCGATCATTCGACGTTTGAGGCTCACATTAAAGATGACAGCTATAAGATAAAGGTTAATATACCAGGCGAGTTTAATGTTAGTAACGCCATGGCGGCCGTGCTTGTTGGCCGAGAGATTGGGCTAAGTAGGGCGCAAATAGAAAAGGGGATTGCGGCGCTTAAGGGTGTAGAGGGCCGTATGACGGTTATCGATGAGGGTCAGCCGTTTAAGGTCATTGTTGATTTTGCTAGTACTCCTGATGGTTTTCAAAAGTTTTTCGAGAGTATGCGACCTCTTGTGAAAGGCAAGCTCATAGCAGTTTTTGGTTCAGCTGGTCGGCGCGATGCTAAGAAGCGAGCAGTTCAAGGAAAAATTGCTGGCAAATATGCTGATATAGTCATTGCAACAGAAGAGGATGATCGAGACGAAGACGGTCAAATGATTCTGGAGCAGATAGCTAAAGGTGCCAGGAAATCTGGTAAGCAAATTGGCAAGAACCTTATACTTGAACCAAATAGAGAAAACGCCATTGCTGTAGCTATGACTTTGGCTACTTCTTCAAAAGACGCCGTTGTACTTCTGGGTAAGGGGCACGAAAAAACCATTGAACGCGCTGATGGCGAGCATCCTTGGAGTGATCCAGAGGTTGCCCGAACCGCTCTCCGAGCCATGCTTAAATCTCAAAAGAAATAGCTTAATAGTAAAAGTCTTTGGTCCGTCGGTAGTAAAGGCTGCGGTAGATTCGCTCACCAAGCCTACTCCAGGCCTGGTGACGTTTTTTTGACAGCACGTAATCATAACAACCGATGTAATCAGTTACCTGTTTATTGAATGACGTTTTAAAAAGTCCGATACCGTAATGAGGGTGTTCTGGGTTGGAAATTTCGTCGCTCGGTGGTGAGCCGCAAAAGTCGTGTACCAGCGCGCCGTGAGACTTGGCCCACTCTATAGCGCGCCACTGCAGCAGGTGACTGGCGCCATAGGCGGTCCGCTTGCGCACCGAAGCGCCATCTTTGTAGGTGCTTTTTTTGCCAAAAACCATCACGAAAGCACCAGCTACAACTTTCCCCTCGTAGTACGAGAAAAATAATTGTCCCAACCCAGCCTTCTCGAAGTTTTGCCAGAACGTTTTGTAGTAGTTGTAGCTCCGGAGGCCGAACTGGCCTTCGGCTGTCTCGCTAAGCAGAGAGTACATTTTATGGCAGTTTTTTTCGTTCGCTTTGACCTGTTCCACCGTGACGCCGTCTCGCTCGGCCCGACGGATGGCGTGTCGGCCTTTTTGCGGTAGTTTCTCAAGTATTTGATCTAGGGAGGGGGAGAGATCAAGAGTTATGGTGGACGGGTTTGGTATTATAGCTCGCGCCGGCATGAGACCCCGACGAGTTAACGCCCCCTTAGATGAACTGGGTAGCTCGCTTTCAATCCGAATTGCAAAAACATTTTTCTTGCGAGCCAGCACTTCTAGCGCCTTGAGGGTAGAGAATAACTCTTTGGAGCTAGTTACCCCAGGGCCTTTAGGAAGATACCACAATTTACCGAACGGCGGGGTTACTTTTTCCAGAACAGTTACGGCTAAAGAGCCAACTATTACAAAACGCACCTTGTAGCCATTCATTTTTTTAAGCTCAGAATAGTCAGAGCTTGAAAATACGTTGCCGCCGTCTGGATTGGACAAAATCAAACTGTTCCAGCTTTTAACTTCAGAGGGTGTAGCATAGCGTGCGGTCATTGCTACCATTGTAGCAAATTAGATCTAAGCCGCCGGTTGATCTTTACGAGAGAGATAATCGATTTCTTTGATGATTTCTAGGAGGGCTTCAGCTTTACGCTTTTCATCTGCAATGCCTTGAGCGGCTGTGTGAGCCGGGCCGATAAGGGAGGAGTCATCGGTACTTCGAAGCAACATAAGGTAAATGTCGAATTTCTCTTCGGCTGGCAAACTAACCTTGTCTACAAGAGGGCGTAGTTCGTTTAAGGCGTCTTTCTTGATGCTTTCAAGCCCGGAATCTACAGGCGGTGTCGCTGGTGCGGGCGGAGCAACAGGCTGTGGCACTGGAGCAACGGGCGCCGGTTCTTCGGCTGCTGGTGTCTCGAGCGGTTCTGAAGGGGCTGTAGCGGTCGCGTCACTGGTCGGAGATAGAGCGCTAAGGTCAATCGGAGCTGATGCGGCGGCTGGTTCGTCCGGAAGAACGCCGGCTAATGCCTTCGCTAGCTCTTGGTCGTCAGTAATTGGTTGTGTTGTGTCTTGCGGAGTAATATCCATTGCCCACCTCGGAATATTGTTATGCTTATTGCTAATACTGTATCATAGACTGAGATAGGTGGACAAGACTATGGTAGACATACTAGACGACGCTAATATTAGAAAACAGCGCGACCCCAGCGATGTGCTGTCTGTTTTGGGATCACAATACGAACAAGTGCTTTTTGACGCCAAGGTTTGGAATAGTGACCATGACGACCGTGAAATAACGGGTGTAGTGCTGGCTGGAATGGGAGGGTCGGCGCTTTCGGCGCTTCTGCTGAAGCGAGTTCTGGCCGACAAGCTATCAATACCTTTTGACATTATCCGAAACTACGATTTACCGGCCTATGTTGGTCGAAATACGTTAGTAATCCTCAGCAGCTACTCTGGCAACACCGAAGAGACGCTTTCGGCCCTGGAGCAGGCAGAAAGACGCGGCTCTCAGCTGGCTATCTTGACCGCCGGCGGAAAGTTGGTTGACGCTGCTACCAACTACAACATAGCCCACGTTACTTTACCAAGCGGTACGCAACCTCGCATGGCAACTTTTTATCTTTTGAAAGGCCTAGTTAGCTTGCTGGCGACTTTTGGAATTATCAAGCCAGCGCTACTAGAAGAGCTAGAGAAGTTGTCCGGTTGGTTGGGTCGCGAGTCTCAGGCCTGGCTACCAGATAACACTGTTGAATCCAACTACGCCAAGCAATTGGCGCATGAAGCGGTTGGCAAAATCCCAGTATTTTATGGCAGCCCTGTCACCGCGCCGTTAGCCTACAAGTGGAAGATTAGCTGGAATGAAACCGCTAAGAACGTTGCCTTTTGGAATGAATACCCCGAGTTTAACCACAACGAATTTATGGGTTGGACGGCTCATCCGGTTGAAAAGCCGTTTGTGGTGTTCGACATTAAGAGTTCGTTCGACCACCCAAGGGTAAAAAAGCGTTTTGAGCTTTCCGACAAGCTGCTGAGCGGTAAGCGTCCACGCGCCAAGACGATCGAGCTTCAGGGAGAAACTATCTTGGCTCAGCTACTTTGGGGTGCAATGTTGGCTGACTTCGCCAGCGTTTACGCTGCAATTTTAAATAGTGTAGACCCAACACCAGTTGCGTTAATCGAAAAGTTTAAAGTAGAACTCGATAAGTAGACCGTGTAGAATAAATTGGTACGGAGAGGTGGCCGAGTGGTTGAAGGCGCACGCTTGGAAAGCGTGTGTGCGCAGCAATGTGTACCGTGAGTTCGAATCTCATCCTCTCCGCCAAAATATGAAAATGACCCTTGCGGTCGTTTTTATATTTTGTTGAACGCATGGCTCGGGCTCACGGGCGCCAATCCTTTGGCGCAAACCGTGAGTGCGTTCACGAAGTGGAGCAAGATTGCTTGCTCTATCTCATCCTCTCCGCCAAAATGTGAAGGTTGCCACTGGTTGTAAAACATGCGCTTTTGTGCTATAATAAATAAACGAACCTTAATAATTTAGCATTCCCCTGAGAACGGCGTTCTGTATTGATATTAAAACTGAATATGGTACGCCGTTCTCAATGAAAGTTGAGGGCACCGATACAGATCGTACGGTGCAGTCTACGGCAAAGAGGAAACATCATGTCGCTCGTCACTGACGATGTCAAGCGCGGCATCAAGCAGCTACGGTTAATCGAGGATCGGTTCCTGAACGGAACCCTCGACCCGGTCGCTGTGCGACGCGCGCTCCAGGACATCATCGAAGACAAGTCCACCCCGCTTATCACGACCCCCTCGTGGTACAGCTCGGTGGACGCGCAGATCGAGAGGGTTTCGGCCTTCCTTGAACTGCACGGTGGTGGACAGGAAGGCTTCCGAGTCTCCGACATCCCTGCTGTACCCAACTTCATCCCCCGTACCAAGACGGAGGTGTTGCTTCTCGCCGTTTACCTTCCCGACAAGGGACGAGTAAAGGGCTTCCGTCGCACCTTCGACGCTTGGTGGGACTTCATCGTCCCGCCGGCTGGTCTGACCAAGTGGCGCTGGGAAGCGCTGAAGAGCGATTCCAAGCACTTGAGGTTGGCACCAGGTGTCGAATACAAGCCCGGCATCCGCTGGGTGGCATTCGATCCGAACGCCTACCAGGGCAAGTCCCCCAGGGACGCGCTCACTCAGTCTGCCAACGACGGCACTACTCTGGCGCACGCTGAGGTCTTGATGGCCGCAGCGCAGTTCTCGGGTTGGGTCTCGAGTTGGAACGGAGGCAAGTCACCGTACCCGAACATGTCGGCGCTCCAGTTCTACTGGGACGCCGACTGGTCGGACGTTCCGTACGTCTGCCGCTGGGTTGACTCGGGCCGCAAGTTCAACCTCCTCTCCGACGACGCTGGCTACGCCCTTGGCGGGTGGTCGTCGCCTGTCGTCAGGGAGTGCTAAGTACTCGGTTCCTGGGTGTCCGGAAGGTCCTTTTGGCTTCGGCCCTTGGTTCTTCCGGCGCCCCGCCCGATCTACTTGAAAAAGTCGATCGGGCTTTTTTATTTGGCATGATATTATTTTGGTATGAATAGACCGAAAGAACTCTACCATGCTTCGACGGTTGTAGACGTAGAGGTTTTTGAGCCACGCAACGAGTACCCTCGCTATCCTGGCGAGCCAAATTTGGTTTTTGCAACTCCGCACAAAGCTTTGGCCGCGATGTTTTTGGCGCCCGACGATTTTGCTAAGGAGATCGCTGTTTATGGCGATCGTTACGTCATATTCATCAACGGCACGGAAGAAAATCATAAGGCCGCCGACAGAGCCGGCGCGATCTACACTCTACCTGTCGAAACATTCGAAACAGACGCTAGCCGCGGCATGGGTGAAGTTGAGTGGTATAGCGAAGTGGCTGTAAGGCCCATCTCGAAAATGGTTTACAAGAGTTCAATTGAAGCAATGGACGAACTGGGCGTGGAGAGGTATTACGTAAATGACGAAGTTTTCCGCAAAATACAGGCTAACCCGGCAGATGCTCTAAGTTTAGTGTAGTCAAAAATACCCACAAAAAGCCTTGAAAATCTATATATAGCGGTCTATAGTCAAATGTAAGCACTACATATAAGGTGGTGAGAACAAAACAGACATATTGGGAGAATGGGCAAACGAGGGGATAGCTTTCTTTTCTGACCCTCAAAATCCTGGTATGGGGCGCACTAAAAAGAAAAGGGGAGTAGGGGAAATGACAAACAACATTACCGTGGTAAAGCGCGATGGCAGCCGGGAGCCATTTGACGCGAACAAGATTAACTTGGCGCTTGTGAAGGCCAGCGAGGGACTTGAAGACCAGATCGCAAAAGTGGTCGAAGTTGCTTCGCAGCTCCAACTAACCTTGTTCGACGGCATTACATCGGAGCAACTCGATGAAGCGGTTATCCAGACGGCGCTCCAGAACGTCAAGGACGACCCGGACTACGACAAAATTGCCGCCCGACTCCTACTTAAGAACTTATACAAAAACACGCTCGGCGACTATGACACCGCCGAGGAGCTTCAGGCTTTGCACGAAAAGAGCTTCGCACCGTACATGAAAGACGGTGTCAAAAGCGGCCTGCTCGACAAGCGACTGGTTGATGGCCGTTTTGACCTCGTAAAATTGGCTAAGGCGCTCGACCCAGCCAAGGACGACTTGTCGAAATACCTCGGTGTAATCACCAACAAAAATCGCTATGCCTTGCGCAAAGGGAGCGGCGAACCGATCGAGGTGCCGCAGTACACTCATATGCGTATCGCGATGGGCTTGGCGATCAACGCTGAGGACCCGACCGAAGCCGCTCTCGATTTCTACAACCATATGAGCAGCCTCGACTACGTTCCCGGGGGCTCAACGAGGGTAAACGCCGGCGGAGCGTACCCGCAACTTTCCAACTGTTTCCTCATCAACGTCGACGACGACATGGAGTCGATTGCTTCAAGTGTTCGAAACACGATGTGGATCGCCAAGGGAACTGGCGGCATCGGCATCGGCTTTACCAAGCTTCGTGCGGCGGGGAGTCCCGTTAAGACCACAAATACCGAAAGCACCGGGCCGATTCCGTTCATGAAGATGATCGACACAGCTCTCTTTGCGGTTAGCCGAAAGGGCAAGAAGGCTGGAGCGGCCGCTTTATATATGGAAAACTGGCACTTGAACTTTCCGCAGTTTCTCGACCTTAAGGCGAACTCCGGCGACCCATATCTACGAACCCGTTTTGCTAACACGGCGACGTTCATTAGCGACGAGTTTATGCGCCGCGTCGAGAAGGACGAGGACTGGTATCTTTTTGACCCGGCTGACGTTTTCGACCTGACCGAACTCTACGGCGAGGAGTTCTCGAAGCGCTACAAAGAATATGTGAAGTTAGCTGAAGCAGGTAAAATCCGCAAGTTTGACAAACTCCCGGCCCGGCAGCAATTCCGCCAGATTCTGATCCAGCTTCAGGCCACCAGCCACCCGTGGCTGACGTGGAAGGACACCATTAACGTTCGGGCGCTCAACAACAACACTGGCACCATCCACATCTCGAACCTTTGTACCGAGATCACATTGCCGCAAGACAACGAAAACATTGCGGTCTGTAACCTTGTGAGCATCAACCTTTCGGCGCACCTCGGTGCCGACGGCAAGTGGGACTGGAAGCGCCTTGAGAGCAGCGCCCGCAGCGCGATTCGTCAGCTCGACAACCTTGTCGACATCACCGAACTACCGGTACCAGAAGCGATGAACTCCAACTCGATCACACGCGCCCTTGGCCTCGGCTTTATGGGCTTCACGGACGTCATTGAAAAACTTGGCTATAGCTACGAATCCGAAGAAGCCTACGACCTGGTCGACCAGCTAACTGAGTTCATTAGTTACTACGCTATCGATGAGTCGGCCGAGTTGGCTAAGACCCGCGGCAGTTACCCAGCGTTTAAGGGTAGTGGCTGGAGCAAGGGAATCTTGCCGATCGACACCATCGACACGCTCGCAACCAACCGAAAAGTCAAAGTAGATATCAATCGAAAGACTCGTCTCGATTGGGAAAAATTGCGCGTGAAGGTCAAGAAGGGAATGCGTAACGCAACGTTGATGGCTATCGCGCCGACAGCGAACATCGCGCACATTGCTGGTACGACACCGGGCCTAGACCCGCAGTTCTCGCAGATCTTTAGTCGCTCAACTCTCAACGGTAAGTTCCTGGAGGTCAATGAAAACCTGGTGCGCGACCTCAAAAAGCTGGGTATCTGGGACCAGGTCAAAGACGACCTACTGATTAACCAGGGCGACATTCAGAACATCGAGGCAATTCCAGAAAACCTCAAGGCGGTGTACAAAACAAGCTTCCAGTTGAGCCCGTACGCGTTCATCGAAGTCGCGGCGAGAGCACAAAAGTGGGTGGACCAAGCGATCAGCCGTAACATGTATCTCGAGACACGTGACATTGATGAGTATGTTAAGATCTACACCGAAGCGTGGAAGCGTGGCTTGAAGACAACCTACTATCTGCACGTGAAACCACGACACCAGTCAGAGCAAACGACTGTGAGCGCGAACAAAGCAGAGAAGATTCAACAAGAGAGCGGTGGACGCAAAGTTGGCTTTGGCTTTGCGAAGGCGAAATAATATGAGTGAACAGTCGATAGCAAGAGCGCGAGACGAGGGTTTTGTAGAGGTAATAGAAGGTCTCATCGACAGAGGACGGTCTGACGTGCTGGATGATCCAGCGATTGCCGATAAATATGAGCAGGCGAAGCGGCGAGGAGCGGAAGCCATGGGACAAGTTATTTATTTACCATTTGTAGAGCAAGGAGTGTCATTATCATGAGCGTTGAATCCCAAGAGCGAATAGACGAATTTGAGGTTGGTCCTGATGAAATGTTTATAGATATGCTTCAGGGCATGGCCGAAAGACACGCGCCAGAAGCTAGAAACCCAAGAGTTCTTGAGTACTATACTCAGGTAGTAAAACGAAGAGATCAAGCGATGGGTCAGGGTGCTTTGCTCGAACTACGCATGTATGAACATCCGGTTATTGGCGATAAAACGATGAGGGCATTTTTTACGGAGGATTTAGTATGAAAACAGCATCATTAAAAGACACTGAACTCGATGCTATGGACCGCGAAGCGATCCACAACATCATCACCAGCCTGAGGCAGTCATACACCGACCGTTTGCACGACGCCACGTTGGAATTTCATCGGGCGCAGCGCCAGGTAAATCGTGCGGCGCACGAGATCACACGGTTGGAGGTACATTTAGAGAGAATCGATGCGTTTATAGCAAAAAATAATATACCACTGGGTAAGGAGTAGGGTCATGGCAGATACAACACCTAAACAATCAACTGGAATTTTAGGCTCAGGCTTAAGGGATGGGCTTCAGCTCAAGCCGGTTCGTTATCAATGGGCTTACGACCTTTATAACCAGGCCGTAGCGAACACCTGGTTTCCGAACGAGGTGCAGCTTGTGCAGGACTTGGCCGACTTCGAGAAGCTCAGCGATGAAGAAAAACACGCTCTTAAGACGGTCATTAGCTACCTAAATCCGAACGAACTTCTTATTAATAAGTCGCTTGCATTTGGCATATATCCATATCTTAACGCCGCCGAAGCCCAGCTTTATCTCAGCAAACAGATGTGGGAAGAGGCTAATCACTTTATGACCTTTGAGTATATTATTGAAACCTTTCCGTTTGACCGGGAAGAGATTTACGCGGCGGGGTTCGGCAAGAAGTCGCTGGCAGACAAGGCGGATTTCCAGAATAAACACCTTGAAATAATGCTTTCGCCCGACCTTGACATCTACACATTGGAGGGCAAAAAAGACTTCGTTCGAAGTCTCGTGGCTTACAATATCGTACTCGAAGGTATCTGGTTCTACTCTGGCTTCATGGTCGGTATGAGCTTCCGTCAGCGAAACTTGCTTCGCAACGTCGGTTCGCTTTTGGACTGGATCACACGCGACGAGAACTTGCATCTGACATTTGGTATTAACCTACTGCTTACTATCTTGGACGAAAATCCGGAGCTACAGACACCAGAGTTTGCGGCCGAGATTCGCGAGCTAATTCTTGAGGCCGTTCGGCTTGAAGAGGCTTACAACAAGGACATGCTACCAAAGGGAATCTTGGGTCTCAATGCCGACTACGTCAACCAGTATGTGAAATTCATGACCGATCGTCGTCTTGTCGAGCTTGGTTTTGAACCGGAGTACAACGTCAGCAACCCGGCAAAATGGATGGCGGCCGCCAATGACACCCTAGAGCTCGTCAACTTCTTTGAGAGCACCAACACTAGCTATGAAGTTAATAGCGTAAAGTAGGGATTATGAAAAATATAAAAGAAATTCTCGCAGACAACATAATAGGAACACTCGCTACTGTAGACCGAGATGGTTCTCCGTGGTCAACACCACTGCACATATTTACGGACGACGAGGCGTTGTATTGGTTTTCTAAAGAACAGACACAGCATTCAAGAAATATTGCCAATAATCCGCAGGTTTGTTTAGCGCTTTGGTCGAAAAGTGAAGGCACAAAAGGCGCATATATATCTGGTAAGGTCGAGGTTGTTGATGAGGGGCCACTTCTGGAAATAGTAACAGCCACGCTTGGTTCGGTACCGCCCGTGTTTGAAAATACTCAAGCCTACAAGCTACCCCTTGGGAGCCTGGACGAGGCTAGATCATCTGAAAAACGTTGGTATTTTTACACCTAAAAATGTCTAGACACGCGCTACATGTGGCGTATAATAACTAAACATAAGCACTACAAAAACAAGCAAAGGGGACAAAAATGAACTCAAAAACGATTCTGTCAGACGATATGACATTGGACGAGAAGCTCGCCGCGATTGACGCTGCGATGGCCTCAGCAGTTGTCCAGTCACAGCAAGGTGGGGCATCTGGTAGTGCAGACGCGCCACTCGACCCAGCCGATCTTACTATATGTTTCGGTTGCCAATAAGATAGAGTATTTATAAATAAAAGTTGAGAGATACTGAGGAGTGTTTTTTGTGCCCGAAAAACCTAAAACGATTGAAGGACTTGCAAGGACTCTTGACGATATTGACAACAATATCCTTCAACCAGACTTCTATACTGGCGATGATAGAATAATGATTGATCGAAAAAAGTTCTTACACGAGCTAGACGCATTGGAGACTGAGCGACTAAAAGAGCTAAACGCTCAGCTGGAATCGCATCGCCAAAAGATTAGTCTTGAGATGGCGACTGTTGCTGGACTAAAGGCGTTACAGGCTGCGTAGCGTATACTTATTTAGGTGAAGACACAGTTAATAATCTTTGGAATAACCGGTGACCTTTCTCGTAGAAAGTTGTTGCCGGCGCTTGATGCCATCATGTCAAAGACTGATGAGGATATTGAAATCGTTGGCGTTAGTCGCCGTGATGTAGATGCCGCCGACCTTACGAAAGCGTGGCCGGTTTTGGCTGGCAAAACCTCTATTTTTACAATGTCGCTTGATGAGTTAGGTGAGTATCAGCGACTAGCTAAGCACTTGGGCGCTTTGCCGGAAGGCGTGCAGAGATTTTACTATTTGTCGGTACCACCAGGAGCTGCGACGACGATAGCCGATTTTCTGGGTCTGGCAGGACTTAGTAGCTCGCACGAAAAGATTTTATTTGAGAAACCGTTTGGGTACGACTATGTCAGCGCGTTGGAGCTCATAGAGCGGACATCGAGGTATTTTGATGAATCGCAATTATTTCGAATTGACCACTTTATGGCCAAAGAAATAGCTCGAGAAGTTATAGCGCTGAGGAGCGAAGCTGAGGGGCGACATCGTCATTGGGGCGTTTCGTCGGTTTCGCGCGTTGAAGTGGTGGCTCACGAGACACTAGGAGTTGAAGGTAGGGGAGCGTTCTACGAACAAACTGGTGCTATCCGAGATGTGGTGCAGGGCCACCTAATGCAGCTATTGTCACTTGTTTTGATGGAACCGCCCAAAGAGTTTGAGGCTCTTCCCACAGCTCGTCTGCGCGCCTTGGAGCAGCTAGAACCTGTGAAGCCTGAGAATTGTGTGACTTCGCAGTACGATGGCTACAAAGAAGAGGTAGGGACGCTTGACTCGGCAACCGAGACATACGCTAGGCTGACCCTTTATAGCGAAGACCCGCGCTGGGAAGGCGTGCCGCTTATTCTTGAAACCGGCAAGAAGATGCCCGAGAAACGGACTTATATTCGAGTGGTTTACCGCGACGGCACGGAAGACGTTTTTGACGAATCTAAGGTTGTCTATGAAGACAATGCCCGCCTTAAAGACGCTTATGAACACGTGTTGTTGGCGGCTATTGGAAATGAACGAGCTATGTTTACCACTTCGGACGAGGTTTTGGCGAGTTGGCGAGTTTTAACACTCTAGTTATTACTCCGCAATACAACGCACGGCAAAGCCTGCATACTTATTGCTACTGCTTGTAAGATAGACGGCCGGAACGGAGCTGTTGATGAACATGCTATAGGAGTGCGTAGCCGACTCGCTTGGTGAAGACGACCAATAAACACCAGAGTTATCTTGTTGGAAAAAGCCACCGCTCCAAGTACCAGCTCGTTGTGCAAGCCATGAAGAGCGTAGGCCCGCATCGGTATTAGTTAGTCCACCGTTCGTCGAAGTGTTTAGGTCGGTAAATTCGCCACCAGATCCACCCGTGGGCAGTCGCCACCCCGCCGGGCAGATAGAGACACCCGCATCAGTGCTTGGGGTTGTCGCGTTGGCGCAAGCTGCGGTGGCCTGTGCACCCATTGCGGCACACCAATTATATAAATAGCCGTACTGGCCACTGCCATCAGTAGACGTACTAGGTTCGGTTGGCTCGGTAGTAAAGTTTGTTGTATTGGGAACAACATAGTAGCTGGCTGTTGTGTACGTGGTTGAGCCACTGGTGCCATTAGTGAGTGTTTTGGTGTCGCTGTAGGTATTTGTTCCACCACCGGCGTAGGCTAGGTTAGTCAGCATCCAGCACTTGCCGTCAGCAAGCTCCTGTACCCAGTATGTGTGATTGTCGCGAGCGTCTACTGCTCTTGTGCGTACGGTCGGACAATTTGAGGCAGCAATCGTCTGGATGAAGTCTCCGTCGGCTACGGCCCCGGGCAAGCTGTGACCAGTGCAAGCACCGACTTGCGCACTGGAGTCATCTGAACTTATAAAAAACGACATTGAGTTTAGTGACGCCGTTAGACAGTAGGAGTTTGATCCTGATGTATAGGTGTATTGAAACGTCACACCGTCGCTTTTTTGTACGTCGTCTGTGTCTGAGGGAAACTGACCATTTATAGTGTTGTGATTTGCAAGTTGCTTCGCGGCACTATTTAGCTCTGACTTTAGTCGGGCCTCGTTGGCGCTGCGTTGGACCCCGTTGTAGGCAACAAGGCTTACTGCTGCCAGAATAGAAATTACAACCACAACAATCAGCAGCTCAACAATAGTGAAGCCTTTGGCGGTGCGCCCATTTGTCTTTAGGAACAATTTATTAACCATAACTAATATACTAATGATAACACGGTAACACTACTGGTGAAATCTCACATATAGCGTAGTGACAATACTACAACACTCTACCTATAGCGCCTTGCTAAATGTCGGTGCTATAATGAAACCCCATGGAGGTGAAAACAAACATGGGGGCAAAACAAAAATTTATCTTTGTAACTGGAGGTGTGCTTTCGGGGGTTGGTAAGGGTATTACAGCAGCAAGTATTGGTGCTGTACTCCAAGCCAAAGGAGTTAAAGTTTCCATCCAGAAGTGTGACCCGTATCTCAATGTAGATGCGGGTCTTCTTAATCCAGCAGAGCACGGTGAATGCTATGTGACGCGTGACGGTGCTGAGACAGATCTTGACCTAGGGCATTACGAACGCTTTCTTGACATCGAGCTTACCCAAAAGAACGCTACACTCGCCGGCCGGCTTTTGTCTAACCTTATCGCCGATGAACGAGCCGGTAAATTTGGTGGCAAAACCGTTCAGTTAGTACCACACCTTACTAACGCTATCCAGGAGGCTATTTTTGAGGCTGCCGAGGGTAGCGATGTTCATATTGTCGAGATTGGTGGAACGGTCGGCGACTATGAGAGCCTGAGCTTTGTAGAAGCTATCCGGGAGTTTTCGCAAAAAGTTGGACGCGATCGCTGCCTGTTCGTGCACGTGGTGTATGTCCCGTTTTTGGGTACGAGCAAGGAGTTTAAAACCAAGCCAGCTCAAAACGCCCTGAGTGACCTACGTGGTTTTGGTATTATGCCTGACGCTGTCATGATCCGAACGGATGACCCGGCGCCTCAGTCTATTGCCGAAAAAATCAGCTTGTTCAGTGGTGTTGCGATTGAGCACACTCAATTGCTGCCAAATATTGATACTGTCTATGAAGTGCCGGTCAACCTAGCCAAAAACGGATTTTATAATCTTCTAGCAAAGTTTGCCGGCGTGAAGGGTCCAGCCGATCTTAGTAAGTGGCACGAAATAGTATCGGAGCATCGCGCAGAGCACAAGAAGTCTGTTTCTATTGGGCTTGTGGCTAAGTATATCGACAACGTTGACACCTATTACTCTGTAGTTGAGGCTATAAAAGCGGCCGCTTGGGACCAGAAAGTTGATTTTGAGATTGTTTGGATAAATGCCGAGACGGCTTCGAAGAAAGATTTTGCAGCCGTCGATGCGTTGTTGGTCCCCGGAGGTTTTGGCGTAAGGGGCAGTGAAGGTAAAATTGCCGCTGCCAAGTACGCGCTTGAAAACAACAAACCTTATCTCGGAATATGCCTCGGGCTTCAAGTTGCGGTCATAGCGGCCGCTAGAAGGGCTGGTTTAAAAGGTGCTAATAGTCATGAATTTGATGCCAAGGCTGATCATCAAGTGATCTACATTATGAATGGTCAGGAGGGCAAAGAGTCCACCGGTGGAACGCTGCGCCTTGGAGATTATGTCGCACATCTTGCGAAGGGATCGTTGGCGGCTAAATTGTATGGCAATACCGAGCAAGTGGAACGTCATCGTCACCGCTACGAAGTAAATCAAAAATACCTTCCAGAGATAGAAAAGGGCGGGTTGATAATCTCGGGTACATCACCGGACGGATCATTAGTCGAGTACGTTGAGGCTAAGAGCCACAAGTATTTCATAGCCACTCAGGCACACCCAGAATTTCGATCTCGCCCAGACAGACCGCACCCGTTGTTTGTTGGTCTTGTAAAAGCTGCCAAAAAATAACCGTAAATTTAAAAGCCCCCTGCCGGGCGCGCCGCATTTACCCATTCGGGTAACACAGCGCGCCGCAGCGGGAGCTATCTCTTGGAGCGTCGCTCTGGCAACATGTTTATGATGAGGCCCCACGTAATGGCAAGTGGCCAGGGGGGCGCCCACTCAGGGCCCTTGGGTAGCTGACGGTTTCGCCAGACACCGACCAGGACGGCGGCAAGTACAAAAACGAGCAGCGCCAGCACAATGAAGCCAACACCAAAGCGCGGTCCTTGTAAAAAGGCAGCGGTGGTCCCGATGACAAAAAACAGGTTGTATGACAACGCTGTTCGACCCCTGTATAGACCTAAGTCGCCTTTGGGATCATCGATTTCCATCAAGACTAGCCAGTATAGGAATGATCCCAGGCAGGCTAGGGCAACTACAAAAAGCACGATGGATGCGACAGTTGTAAGTACCATGCTTACTCCAAGTTGTTAAGGGCCTCGGGGTTCGAGGCGCTATCTTTTTATTATACTACAATATAGCACATAAATCAATAGGGGCACGACGACCACCTCTGATATAATACCTACAGATGAAAGAACAAATTGGCGCCATTATATACGAAAAATTCAATCTTCAGGTTGATGTTCAACTTAGTCGCCCTGAGCCTGAATTTGGTGACTATGCTACTAATGTTGCCATGCAACTATCTAAGCAGCTAGCCAGGAACCCTCGAGAGATTGCTGAGGAACTCGCCGGATCGCTACGTGGCTTAGGAGCTTTCAGTGAGGTTTCGGTTGCCGGACCCGGGTTTATTAACCTTCGAGTTGATGCTGGGACGCTTATAGGGCAATTAAATGACTCATGGAGTGATAGCTACGGCACCAACCAAGACGGCGCTGGCAAGACTGTGGTAGTTGAGTATCCGAGTCCAAACATGGCGAAGCCTTACAGTGTTGGCCACCTTAGGCCCGGAACACAAGGTTGGGCGGCTAAGAACCTTATGAAGGCAACAGGCTGGAAGGTGATAACCGACAACCACCTCGGTGATTACGGTGCTCCTCTGGGCATTTGGATTACTGGCTTCTTGACCTATTCAAACGAAGAGGCGCTCCAAAAAGACGGCGTCTACGAGCTCGGTCGCGTCTATATTGAGACAAAGAAGGCGTTAAAAGAAGAAGCCGAGAAGGGCGAGTCAAAGCTGGCTGAGCAAGTTCAGGAGTGGTTGCTGAAGTTTGAGGCCGGAGATGAAGAGGCCGTTAGTTACAGCAAGCGATTTAACGAGATTTCAATGCAACACATTCACGGCGTAATGAGCCGTCTCGGCATTTCGACCGACCATGAGTTAGGCGAAGCGTTTTTTGCCACCAAAGGTAAAGAGGCAGTCAAGAAATTGCTGGATTCAGGTGTGGCGACACAAAATGAGGACGGGTCGATTATCGTACCGCTGGACGACTACGACTTCGACGTGCCTCTGTTGGTACAGAAAAGTAACGGCGCAGCTCTTTATGCTACAACTGACTTGGCGACTATCTTGTACCGTGAAGAGAATTGGCACCCCGACAAAGTAATCTACGCCGTTGGTGCCGAGCAACAGTTCTACTTTTCGCAGCTCTTTGCGATGGCTAAGAAGCTGGGTATCACTACTGAACTAATTCATCTTTGGTTCGGTACTATCGACCAGCTAAACGAAGATGGCACTCGCGAGAAAATGAGTAGCCGAAAGGGCGTAGTTCTTATGGAGGAACTGCTCGATGAGGCTGAAGCAAAAGCTCGAGCGGTGGTTGAAGGACGAGACATTTCAGACGAAGATATTAAAAAGATTGCTCTTGGCGCGATTAAATTTACCGACTTTGTTTCTGACCGTCGGACAAACATTTTGTTCGACTGGAATACTATATTTGCTTTGAGCGGCTACAGCGGGCCATATGTGCAGTACGCCGGGGTGCGTGTTAATAGTATTTTGCGCGAGCACGGTAAAGGCCTACCTTTTGTAGATGGCTATGGCTACGACTCCGAGAAGGGGCTTATTTCGCATCTTCTCGAGTACCCTGATGTTGTTAGACTGGCCGCTCGCGACCTAGAGCCGCACCGCGTGGCTAACTATGTTTATGAGTTAGCGCGTGAGCTAAATCGATACTATGAGAATACGCCGGTGGCCACAGACACTGTGACCGACGACGAACGACAGGCTCGCCTGGGTATACTCGCAAAAGTTAGCCAGGTGTTTTCCCATGGGCTCGATCTATTAGGCATAGCAATACCAGAACGTATGTAAAAAAGGAGATAATATGACCAAGAAAGTTGCACAACCAGCCAAAGAAACAGCCGATGAACGAAGCCGTGGCCTCGGAGGATTTGTTAATTTTATTCGCACTCAAGGTGTCGTTGGGCTTGCGGTCGGTTTGGCTATCGGAACAGCGGCAGGGGACACCGTCAAAAAGCTTGTTGAGGGGTTCATTAGTCCGGTCGTCCAGTTTTTGGTAGGCTCACAAGATGCTCTCACCGGGTCGGTGTGGCGCTTAGAACTTTTTGGGCGCTCGGCTGACTTCGCTTGGGGGGCGTTTGTTTCATCGGCGATTACACTTTTAGCTACGGCACTAGTCATTTACTGGGTGGTCAATGTTCTGAAGCTCGATAAGCTCGACAAGAAGAAGCAGTAAGATGGGTAAACCGTCTCCACGACCCGGCAATATCCTGTGGATAGACCTCGAGATGACCGGGCTAGATCCAGTTGAAGATCGAATTTTAGAAGTTGGAGCTATTGTCACCGACTGGGATTTCAAAGAATTGGCCAAGTATGAGGCGGCAATTAGGGTTGGTCCTCGCTTGGTAGAGAAACGCATGATCAAAGGCCCTTCGGCGCCGTTCTGGAATAGCATCCCGCATGTTCGCGATGCGCTAATTTCTCAGAATAAAGAAAGCGGTCGATCTGGCCGAACGATTGAAAATGAGCTATTGGCCTTTCTAGACGAACACTTCGCCGACATCGACAAGGTCATTCTAGCCGGCAACTCTATTCATCAGGACCGAAAGTTTATCGAGAACGAATGGCCGCGTCTGAATGCGCGGCTGCACTACCGGATGCTAGATGTTAGCGCCTGGAAGGTTGTCTTGGAAGGAAAGTACGGTCGAAAGTTTTCTAAACAAGAGGCTCACCGAGCGCTTGACGACATTCGCGGTAGCATAGAGGAGCTAAAGTACTATCTTGCCAAAGCCAAGTTTTAAGGAATTCCAACCGACATCAGAGCATCGACGCCAACGGCGAAAACTACTATTGCCGATAATTATCGGAGCAATTGTTCCGCTAGTGGCCGTGTTGTTGACGGCGCTTTTGCTTTCATATCTTTCGGAAGCTCGGTAAAATAGTGCTATGAATCACAAAGAACTTGAAGACTACCTACTGAGTTTTCCCAACACTTGGCTCGATTTTCCTTTTGGAGAGGGGACTAGTGTCTACAAGGTTGGTCACAAAGAGACCGGCGAGGGCAAGCTCTTTGCCATTATCGCCGATGGAAGCAAACCGCTCAGGGTTAGCCTGAAGTGCGACCCGTTGCTTGCCAAGACCCTGCGAGAGCGCTATGAATCAGTTCTGCCCGGGTATCATCTCAATAAGAATCATTGGAATACTATTATTTGTTCTGGTCAGCTTACCGACGACGAGATAAAAGACTTAGCGCGCCTTAGTTACCGTCTGGTAACCGGAGACGCCTAGTCATTAGTAGAAGAATAGTTTGAGAGAGACTGATGGGTAATCTGCAAGCTTTTATAAGTGTTGTCTAGATAATCCTTAGTCTCTACTTTGCTCGAAACTTCATAAGCCTGTTGTAGAGACAACAACACTTGTGATATCTGGTAGGTCATTTCGCGTACGTATGTCCGGTCATAGGCGGCGTTTAAGCGAGCGCTCTCTAGTCTTTCCAAGATACCGTCAGCTGACTCTTCTTCTATGACGGACTTCGGAATGGTGCTATTGTCGATCTTTAGTGTGGCTAAAGGTTCCTTAAGGTCTCGGTTGGTGTTAGCTAGAAAAAGTTTTAACTCACTGTTTAATGATCGAAGCTGGCTACTTTTGAGATTAGAGCTGGCTGAACTGGCAACTTTCTCGGCAGTTTCCAAACGCACAACCAAAACATTCCAAGGCTCTTTACGGCTGTTGTTGACCAATGAGACGGTTATTGAGGATGCAATCGTCAGTAGTAAGAGTGCGCCGGCGATTATTGCTATAACTCTAGGGTTTCCGGTCAGGAATGATTTTTTCTGAGGCTTTGCGGCTATCTGGTCGAGATAACTGGGCGGCAGTGGCTGATTAGGATCCATGCCTCCATTTAACCATAATCATTTACAGAGGTAAAGGGTGCTATAATGAGGCCATGCAGGATGCAAAAGAAGAGGTACGAGCACGGCTGGCTATTGAAGACGTTATAGGTGAGTATGTCCAGTTGAAGCGCGCCGGCCGCAACTTCAAGGGGCTAAGTCCATTTACTGGCGAAAAAACGCCCAGCTTTTATGTTAGTCCTGACAAAAACATTTGGCACGACTTTTCGTCGAACAAAGGTGGTGATATTTTCAGCTTTGTGATGGAGGTGGAGGGCCTAGATTTTCGCGCCGCTTTGGAGCTTCTGGCCCGAAGAGCTGGTGTTGATCTTTCGGTTTATGACACCAAGGGCGCGCAAGCGATTGCAGCTCAAAAAAGACGCCTTCTAGAGGCTCACGAACTAGCAACGCGCTACTATCAGCAGAGTCTGCTTCAGAACCACAAGGTCTTGGAGTATGTATTCCATAAGCGCGGACTCAGCAAGGAAGTTGTACAGGAGTTCAGGATAGGCTATGCACCAAATTCTTCGGACGCGCTTGTCCAGTTCTTGAAAAAGAAGGGCTTTACATCTGAAGAATTAGCCAAGGGCGGTATGACCAATCGCCACGGTGGCGATCTTTTCCGAGGTCGAGTGATGGTGCCGCTCATGGACGCCTCGGGGCAGGTAATTGGTTTTACTGGTAGGATCCTTGAGGATGAGCCAAATGCGCCAAAATATCTCAACACATCCCAGACTCTTTTATATGACAAGGGACGGCACGTCTTTGGTCTCAGTCAGGCGAAGGAGCGTATTCGTAAGGGCGATTACGCCGTAATTGTTGAAGGTAACCTCGACGTAGTTAGCAGTCATCAGGTTGATGTTAGAGAGGTTGTTGCTACAGCCGGCACGGCTATGACCGAGGCTCACCTAAAGGCTTTGTCGCGCCTGACGCCAAACATTCGCTTGGCGTTTGATGGCGATGCGGCTGGTTTAGCGGCGACAGAGCGAGCGATACCAATCGCTCAAAAAGTTGGTGTTGAGCTGACCATTGTCACACTGCCAGATGGAGCTAAAGACCCCGACGAACTAATCCAAAAAGACCCTAGCCTCTGGCAAAAGGCCATCGAGTCGGCGGAGCCGGTGGTAGACTGGCTTTTCGCACAGTACAGCAAGCGCGAGGATATGTCTTCGGCGCTTGGTAAGCGACGGTTTACGACTGTAGCCTTAACAGTTGTGGCTAAATTGACCGACGAGGTAGAACAGGACCATTATCTACGCAAGATCGCGAGCGATACGGGCGTGTCCTTCGATGCGGTGACCGATAAATTTGCTCAGTTAAAGTCGGACGAACAGGAGCCACAAAAGAGAAAGGCGCAACCGGCCTCGTCACATTCTAGCGACCCACAGGCGTACCAAGACAATATGTTGGCATTGGCCTTGATTGACCCTGCCGTCAGAGGCATACTGGCGGAGTTAGACGTGGATTGTTTTGAGACCGATGAACGACGCGACGTGTTTGCCTACATAAACCAGACTGATGAAATAGTTGTAGAGGTCCCCAAAAAGTTGCAAGATTTTGAAACCTATGTCAAAATATTACTATTAAAGGCCGACGCACGATACGGGCAGTGGGGAGACGAAGATCGACTCCTCGAGGCAACCCGCTTGGTCCGCCTAACCAAATCAGAACAGAGAAAAATTCAAAAAGAAACCCTGACTACCGATTTGCGCATTGCTGAAGATAATGGTGATGAGCAAGCCGCTACTCGTTTAAGAAAAGAACTAAACAAACTCATAAAGGAGACACCTCATGCCAAAAGGTAAGAAGAAAGCTGATGCCGTTATTGCGGACGATCTTATAAGTGAAGAAGAAGTGGCCGAAGTTGCAACTGTGTCGGTTGACGCTATCGACATTGACGGCCCTGACGCCGAAGAACTCGAAGAGGAAGAAGTTGATGGTGACGAAGACCTTCTGAGCCAAGAACAGTACTTTGACGATGCTAGCGATGACAGCGTCCGTCTTTATCTGCGTGAAATCGGTAAGATTCCACTTTTAAGTGCCGAGGAAGAGCTAGCCTTGGCCCAAAGAGTCGTTGCCGGTGAAAAGAAAGCCAAAGACAAGATGGCCGAGGCTAATATGCGTTTGGTGGTGTCAATCGCTAAGCGTTACAGCGGTCGTGGGCTAGATTTTCTCGATCTTATACAGGAGGGCAATACTGGACTGTTGCGCGCCGTCGAAAAATTCGACCCAGACAAAGGCTTTAAGTTTTCTACCTACGCTACCTGGTGGATTCGCCAGGCAATAACTCGAGCAATTGCTGACCAGGCCCGAACTATCCGTATTCCGGTACACATGGTTGAGACGATTAACAAGCTGCTTCGTACCCAGCGCCGAATGACCCAAGAGCTAAACCGCGAGCCGACCATCGAGGAGCTAGCTAAAGAGCTAGAGATGGAGCCAGAGAAAGTGGAATACGTCATGAAGATCAAGCAGGACATTACCTCTCTCGACGCTGGTGTCGGCCGCGATAGCGACGATGAAGACTCCGTTCTACTAGACTTCATTGAAGACGAAGACAGTTCAACCCCGGAAGAGTCGGCCTCTTCGCAGCTTCTTAAAGAGCAGGTAAGGGACATCCTATCGTCGCTTTCCGACCGCGAGCAAAAGATTATTCGGATGCGTTTTGGGCTAGATAACGGCAAGAGCCACACGCTCGAGGAAGTTGGCCAAGAGTTTGCCGTTACTCGCGAGCGTATCCGTCAGATTGAAGCCAAAGCGTTGGCAAAACTACGCAAGCACAAAGACTCCAAGAAGCTTCACGAGTATATTAACTAGAATTGTAGTTCGTTAGCTAGGTCGGTCAGAGACTTCTTAAGGGCGGCTTCGTCTTTGTCGTTGAGAATGAAATAGTCGGCTATGGCTATTGGACCACCTTTTTCAAGATTCTCGATCTCTTTCCAGTCTCGTTCGGTAACTTGATGCTCGGTCATAGGTCTTTCTGGTCGGTGAGCCAACCTTTGGTATCTCAGCTGTTTTGGGGCCAGGATGGCTACAACCGTAAGCTCACCAGGGAAGGTGTGCTTGAGCTCCTTATATTCGGTCCATGAGTACAGTCCGTCTGCTATGATGCGGTGCTGGCCAGCCGCCATCAGGTTCTGTATCTGCTTTATAACCTCTCTTGCTACGGCTTCCTTGCCGTTCTTGAGTCGAAACTCTTCCCTGAATTTTTTTTCATTTTCGGGGTTTATCTCTAGGTTTGCGTCTTTCATCGCTTGCAGGATAACTCCACCAAAATAGACCTTGGGAAAGCCCTTTTCAGTAAAGAAATTAACGGCGGTTGATTTGCCGGAGCCGGGTAAGCCGACAAAAGCGATTATTTTTGCACTGTGAAAATGATTCATAGGTCCATTGTATCAGAGGGTCGCTTCATCTGATGCTGAAGTGTATACTAAGGAGATGAAGAAACTGGCAGTCATCGACGGAAAATCTATCTTTTATCGCGGCTACTATGCGATGCCAGGCCTGTCGCTGCCAGACGGTACGCCGACCGGCGGAGTTTATGGGTTTGCTTCGATCGCCATAGAACTTATAAAAAAGTTAGAGCCAGACTACGTGGCGGTCGCCTGGGACAAGCCAAAGACAAATATTCGCAAGCGCCGCGAAATATACCCAGAGTATAAAGCTGGTCGCAAACCCGCACCAGCCGACTTTTATGCCCAAATACCACTTCTTATGGAGCTGCTGGAGGCATTTGGTTGGCCGTTTTATGAGCTCGACGATTACGAAGCTGACGACATTATGGGCGCTTTTGCCAAGCAGGCGACAGACAAGGGAGTGGAGACTTATCTACTAACCAGCGATCTTGACGCTTTACAGCTAGTCGGACCACTTACTAAGGTCTACGCCATTAAAAATGGCCTTAGCAATCTAGAAGAGTTCGATATACCGGCTTTCGAGGCTAAGTATGGCATCGAGGTAGAGCAGTTCCTCGACCTAAAATCTCTAAAAGGCGACGCTTCCGACAATATTCCAGGTGTTCCCGGTATTGGCGAAAAGACTGCCATCCAGCTCTTGCAGGATTACGGCACTTTAGACAGTGTTTATGCGCATATTGATGATATCAAACCAACTATTGCCAAGAAGCTGATAGCGGGCAAAGAGTCGGCTTATATGAGCAAAGAGATAGGCCGTATCTGGACAGACGCTCCGGCCAATCTTGATTGGGACGTGGCTAGTATTGATGACATTGATATACCAAGGGTGGCCGCTATCTTAGAGCGCCTTCAATTTCATTCATTGACCAAGCGCTTGCCGAAATATATGCAACAACAGGTCGAATTGATTGAAAGACCACCTCTTACGGCTTTGGAAAAAGCCGATTGGCCCGATACCTTCACCATAGACGGACCTGTTTTTGTCGAACTATCTGGTAAAGAAGTCTGGTTGTCGGTAGACGGCAAACAAGTAATTTCACGACCGGTTAAGGACGTTGAGCCCGTAGTTTGGCGTTCACTGGAGTGGGCGACTATTGTCAGTTATGACGTAAAAGCGCTTTACCATGGTTTGGCGGAGTTTGGCGTATTTCCTAGGTTCCAGACCGTTCACGACCTTCGACAAGGGGCTTTTTTGATCGACCCTTTGGCGCGTGACCGGACTAGGGCTGGTCTCGTGGGTGGCGATACAGACGACATGAGCGAGGTTTTGGCGGGTCTGGTTAGTGCGTACGCTGAACAATTGAAGTCGTTTGGAGAAATGCCGAGCATAGCCAAAATTGCGACTGAACTAGACTTTCCTCTGACCTATAATCTTTTCCGGATGGAGCGCCGGGGCGTAAAGATTGACCCTAAAAAACTGGCGGACCTAAGTGACTCTCTGGAGAAAGAGCGTCAGGTTCTTGAACAAGAAATGTATGCAATGGCAGGGCGCGAATTCAACATCGCTAGCCCAACGCAGCTAGCCGAAGTACTTTTTACAGACCTAAAACTGCCAACTACCGGAGTAAAGAAGGGTAAGACGGGCTATAGTACAGGTCAGGCGGAGCTAGATAAACTACGCGGCCAGCACCCCATCATTGAGCTAATTGAAAAAACCCGCGAGCTAGCAAAACTCAAGAATACCTACACCGACGCTTTGCCTAAGTTGGCTGATACCAAGGGTAGGATACACTCGACATTTAACCAAGATGTTGCGGCCACCGGGCGACTAAGCAGTACCAACCCAAATCTTCAGAATATACCGATTCGCACCGAACAGGGCCGTCAAATAAGAGAGGCATTTATTGCGGATGACGGCAATGTGCTGGTTAGTGCTGACTATTCGCAGTTCGAGCTACGACTAGCGGCAATCTTAGCAAACGACACCGGGCTGATTGAGGACTTCAATGGTACGGTTGATATTCACACCAAGACGGCGTCTGAGGTTTATGGTATACCGCTCGATCTTGTAACCAAAGATCAGCGCCGTGCCGCGAAGGTAATCAACTTTGGCGTACTTTACGGCATGAGCCCACACGGCCTGGCTGCGGCCACGGGTATGTCGTTTGTCCAAGCGAAGACATTCATTGACCAGTATTTCGAACTTCGCGCTCCTATACGCCAGTTTATTGATGCGACGTTAGAAAAGGCCAGAACCGATGGATATGTCGAGACATACTATGGTCGCCGCCGACCGACACCAGACATAACCAGCTCTAATTACATGGTGCGGTCCGGTGCCGAGAGAGCTGCTGCTAATATGCCGATTCAGGGCACCGAGGCCGATCTCATGAAAAGGGCTATGCTAAGAATTGACGAAAAGATTGATGGGCTCGGAGACCAGATACTGCAAATACACGACTCGATACTCGTAGAGTGCCCGAAGGCTAACGCCGAAAAGGTGGCGGCTATATTGAAAGAAGAGATGGAGGCGATATCACCAGAGCTTGAGATACCGCTAAAAGTGGACGTTTCAATTGGTGAGAATTGGGGGGAATTATGATAAAGGCCGTCGTATTTGACTGTTTCGGAGTATTTGTTGGCAACCCGTACAAAGAGCGTGTAGCGATACTAGACAAAGAGAACCCAAAGCTCGCCGAGCAGGTACGGGCACTAAATAGGGCGACCGACAGAGGGCTGCTTTCGCGCGAGGAGTCGCTGGTAGAAATGGCCGACACGTTAGGTATGGCGCCGGAGGTTTTAGCTAGAGAACAAGATGAGGGCGAAGTTCTTAACGAACGGCTGGTCGAATATGCCAAAAGCCTAAAAGGGCGATATAAGCTAGCGTTATTAAGCAACGTTAGCGGACGGGAACGTTTGGAGAACAGGTTTCGGCCTCACAAGCTAGACGATTTGTTCGAGGTCGTAGTCGCCTCTGGGGACGAGGGTTTTATAAAGCCTGAGCCTGAAATTTATGAGATTACATCAAGCCGTCTGGGCGTTGATCCTAGCGAATGCCTTATGGTGGACGACATCGAGGAGTTTTGTGCCGGAGCTGTTTCCGCTGGCATGCAGGCTATTCAGTTCCTATCAACCGACCAAGCCATGGCCGATATATCGCTCTTGCTTGACAGGGGTGGAGAGAAGGTTTAAGGTATATTTATGGCACGCTACTCTTATCGAACTCGTCGTTTTCTGCCGGTCGCACTTATTGTGGTGGCGATTGCAATCGCAATTATCTTATTGGTATCTATTATGCGAGCGGTTCTATTTCCACCTAAGTCCGAAGGGACGCTGGACAAAATCGACAGCACACAGCAAGCATTGCTAGATACATCGGCCGACCGCTCGGTTCGTTTGGTGGTGCGAGGTCCTATTGTTGCCGATGAAAACTTTCGTTCATATCGCATAACAGTTTCTCCGAACGAACGACACGTCCAGACATTTAAGGGCTATCTCGGCGAGCAGATAGAGTCAAAACGTCTCGGAAACAACGTTCGAGCTTACGAAGAGTTTGTTCACGCCCTGAACCGAGCAAATCTTACTCGGGGCGTTCAGTTTGAAGGCGACAAAAACGATGTTCGGGGCATTTGCGCCACCGGTAGGGTGTCTGAGTATAGTCTACTTAAAGATGGCACGCCGGTAGAGATGCTTTGGACCTCTACTTGTCAGAGTTCGCCTGGTTCATTAAAGGCTAGTGCGTCTCAGCTGACAGCTTTATTTGTGAACCAGATCCCTGATGCCAATAAACTTATCCGTAACGTTTCACTGTAGGCTGTTATGCCAGAACTTCCAGAGGTAGAAACCGTTAGGCGGGGGTTGTCTGAGAGAATAGTCGGTAAGCAGGTCCGAGTAGTTGAGCGCGATTTTGCTAAATCATTTCCAAACGACCCACAAGAAGTCAGCGCCTTTTTGATAGGCGCTGAAATTACCGCCGTTAGGCGACGGGCTAAGGTTTTGATGATCGACTTGTCGAGTGGTTATTCGCTGGTTATTCATCTTAAGATGACCGGACAGCTTGTTTACGATGGCAGTGAAAGGTTTGGGGCTGGGCACCCCAGCGACAGCTTGGTCCAAAAACTACCAGACAAGTCTACTCGCGTCATCATTGAATTTACAGACGACAGTAAGCTATTCTTCAACGACCAACGAAAGTTTGGCTGGATGAAGCTGATGCCCACGGCGGCGATAGCGGAACTTACTTTTATGCGCCTTGTAGGGCCCGAGCCGCTAGAGGACTCGTTCAGTTCGGCGCATTTTGCCAGTCGCCTAAATAAGCATCCAAAAGCGAACATAAAGGCAACTCTACTAAACCAAACTGTTGTGGCCGGTATTGGCAATATTTATGCCGACGAGTCGCTTTGGGGAGCGCAGGTTCACCCGGCGCGTAAAACTGGTAGTCTTACAGTTGATGAGGTTGAAAAACTATACCAAGAGGTTAGAGCTGTCATGAACCTGTCTATCGAGAAGGGCGGGTCGTCAAACCAGAACTATGTTAACGCCGAGGGTAAAAAGGGTAGCTATATGGAATTTGCGCGGGTATTTCGCAAAAACGGTTTGCCGTGTCCGCGTTGCGGGGCGACTATAGAAAAGCTTAGGGTGGCCGGTAGGGGAACTCACATCTGCCGGGTGTGTCAGGTATACTAGACTTATGATAACGGTGCTGACTGGAGATGATGACTTTGCAATTTCTGAGGAAGTTTCTCGTTTGGTGGCTGATTTTGATGGCGTGGCCGAACGTATTGATGGCGAGTCGCTGCAGCTAAGAGACCTACCAGACCTATTGATGGGTAGTAGCTTGTTTGCCGACAAGCGTTTAGTTATAGTCCAGGATCTATCTAAGAGCGCGGCTGTCTGGCAGAAGATGTCGGAGTGGATAGACCGTTTGTCGGACGACATCACGCTGGTTCTGGTGGAGGCAAAACTAGATAAGCGGACCTTGGTCTACAAAGAGCTAAACCAGAAAGCCAACATCAAAGAACTAGCGAAGTGGAGTGAGCGAGACACCGGCTTGGCGGTAGACTGGGCAAAGACTCGCGCCAAGGCCGCTGGCCTAGACATGACCGGTGCCGCCTTAAGTCATTTGGTCAGTAGGGTCGGAGCTGATAAATGGCGCCTGTCTCAAGCCATCGACATCTTATCACTGGCTGAGCCGCCGATTGACCAGGCGACCATCGACAGATCTATAGTCCTGACAGCTTCTGAGAACATCTTTGAATTGTTTGAGGCGGCGTTAAATAGTAAGCCAGATAGGGTCCGGGAAATTATAAAAACGCTAGAGTTGCAAGAGGAAGTGTATGCGGTGTTTGCCTTGATCGTCGGCCAGGCCGTGCAACTTTTAGCCATAGCGAGCGCGCCACAAGGCAGCAGCCCTGAAAAAGACTTGGCTATTCATCCATTTGTGGCCTCAAAGCTGCGTCAACAAGCTCGTCGGCTCGGTATTCGCAAGGTTGAATCAATAGCTAAAGAAGTCGCAGAGACAGACATAGCCCTAAAGACACTGTCTGGTGACCCGTGGCTGTTAGTGGAGACGACTTTAATCAAAATAGCCCAATAAAAAACCACCCCGAAGGGTGGTTTTGTTACACTGAGAACTTATTTTTTAGTCGCAGGCTTTTTAGCTGGAGCTTTCTTTGCAGCTGGCTTTTTGGCAGCTGGCTTCTTGGCGGTTGTCTTGGCTGCTGGTGCTGCACTTGTCTTAGCGGCAACTTTCTTTTTAGCTGGCGCAAGCTTCACGCCTGTTTCTTTGGCGACCTTTGCCAGTAGGGCCTTTCGCCTTGAGGCGGTGTTCTTGTTTAGAACGTTCTTCTTAACAGCCGTGTCGATAGCACTCTGTGCTTCTGACAGCGTAGCGGCAGATGGCTTGGCTTGAAAAGCTTTAACCGCTTCTTTCAGGGTACGCTTGGTAGCGACATTTCGCTCACGTCGCTTAATTGTTTGCTTGGCTCGCTTGATAGCGGATTTGATAATTGGCATGAAGTTCCTTTACCTCTTAAATGCTATATTCGTCAAGGGGTGATTATAGAGTAAAAACTGCAAAAAGTAAAGGGTCGGCTCTCGATTGTTGACGGTTGAAAAACACTTATGGTATAGTAAATCAAAATAGTCTTAAAACAAAGAGTAAAAACATGGACGATATTAAGATAAAGCAAGAAGTTGTCGAAAAAATACAGAGTTCGGCAAATATTTTGATTACTGTCTCCAAGGACCCCTCGGTTGATGCTTTGTCGGCGGCGCTCGGGCTAACGCTCGCTTTGGACAAAATGGATAAGTACGCCACAGCTATCTACAGTGGCGTAACACCTCCTGCAATATCATTCCTATCCCCAGAGAAGACTTTTGAGAACAATATCGACAGCCTAAGGGATTTTATCATTGCCCTTAACAAAGAGAAGGCGGACCACTTGAGGTTCAAGCCAGAAGGCGACTATGTCAAGATTTTCATTACCCCATACAAGACTACTATCAAGCCAGAAGACCTGGAGTTTAGTCAGGGTGATTTTAATGTTGAGCTGATAATCGCGCTAGGTGTCGACAACCAAGAAGATTTAGACGGGGCGCTTGCTAGCCAGGGTCAAATTCTACACGATGCGACAGTGGTCACGATGACTGCTGGCGACCAGACTAGTACGTTAGGCGGCATCGACTGGCACGACACTCAAGTCAGCTCGCTTAGTGAAATGGTTACTGGATTAGCTGAAGCACTGAAGTCGGACAAGACCGCTACACTTATAGACGGCCCGGTGGCAACTGCTCTTTTGACGGGTATAGTGGCGCAGACAGATAGGTTTAGCAATGCCCACACCACCTCTAAGGTTATGACGGTGGCGGCCAACCTAATGGCTGCTGGCGCTGATCAACAGCTAATAGCCGCCAAATTACAGCAATCCCATGAAATCAGTGGTGGAGATGCGGCTGCTCCCACCGAGGCCCCAAGCGAAGACGTTACTGCTACCGCAGACGGGCTTAGTATTAATCACGACGAGACTAGCGTCGCGTCACAGCCGGCCGCCCCAGCTACCGAAGCACCCGCTATAACTGTCACTAATGCCTACGGTCTAGATGCTGAAGCAACTGTTGAGCCGACACAGGCAGAAGCGCCAGTTACGCCAGCCGAAACTACGCCAGTAGTTCAAGCTGTCGATACACCGGTCGAGGAGGATACTTCTAACAGAGCCTACATAGCACCAACACAGCCTACATCGGCTTATGCGCTTGACGACTCAGCGACTAACCAACCGCAAGGTTTCCCTGGGACGCCTGAAGTAGCGCCGGGTTCCGTGGGCGTTAACGACCCCTCGCTGTCTCCTAGCTTAGTACACGATGCCTATGCGCCAGAGGCGCCGGCAACTACCGAAGTGACACCTGCTCCTGAGCCGACACCAGTCGCGCCGCCACCTATTGTACCGGCACCAGCAGACCTGGGCCTGCCTATGCCACCGCCGCTGCCTGACTTTTCGGCAGTAGCGACACCGCCACCAGCCTTACCGATTAAGCCGCCTTCTGAGTCGCCTGACAGGTTGGGTGATATTTTAGCGCCTGAGGTTTCACCAGCGACACCAGCAGCACCAGCTGGCCCTGCCCAGTTCAAGATACCCGGCCAGCTCTAGGTCTAGGTACGCTATAATAGCCTTCATGCAAGAAGACAGCATTTTATTAATTGATAAACCTGCTAACATGACGAGCTTTGGCGTTGTGGCACGCGTCCGACGCCAGTTAAGCCAGCAGCTTGGCAAAAAAGCTAAAGTTGGCCATACCGGCACGCTTGACCCATTCGCAACTGGCTTGATGATTATCGTGACGGGCAAGAAGTGTCGTGAGGCAGGCAACTACAGTAAGCTAGACAAGGTCTACGAGGCGATTATTAGACTTGGTCAGACAAGCACGACAGGCGACCCAGAAGGGGACCTGACGGATATTTCCGACGCTATGCCAACTTCGGAGCAGGTTCAGGCGGCGCTTAACCGTTTCGTCGGTGTTATTACTCAGCGCCCTCCTGTCTATAGCGCCATCAAGATCAACGGTCAGCGCGCCTATAAACTAGCTCGCAAAGGAGTAGAGGTGGAAGTCCCTGAGAGGCAGGTGACGATTTATTCGCTGGAGCTGCTTGATTATTCTTACCCAGAAATACGCATCAGAGCCCATGTCGGCAGCGGTACATACATTCGTACCCTTGCCGAGGATATCGGAAAGGCGCTTGGCACTGGCGCATACTGCTCCCGGCTGCGTCGTACGAAGGTTGGGGAGTGGAGCGTTGAGGATGCAAGGCCTGTAGTCGATCGACCTATAGCAGCCGTTGGAGAGTGACGAATTTGCCCTTTTGTTCACCAGTAAGCTTGTCGTAGCCAGGACGCTTTTCATCAAGTAGAATGGCGAGAGTGTTCTTGAGCTCTGCCCTTCCCCCAGCTGTGATATCTTTTTGCTTGTTTCGAACTGCGCTAACCATCGAGTCGATGTAAGGCGGGAACATACCTTGAAGCGCTTCGACACTAAGGCCTCCCTTGTTTATGGACGCAATGATGACGTCCTCGAAGCCGCTTTCGCCGAATGCGCTACTGATAGGGTCACCGTTCATATCGAGACCTTGCTTCATCTTGGCGATACGGCCAAAGTCGAAGTAGCCTGGACGCATCTTGCTTGCGCCAATAGTCTCACCGAGGTTCGCGTATAGGTCGACTCGGTCCTCATCGCTCAGGCCAAGGTTGTTGTAATTAACTTTTTTAAGGGCTTCGTCAATGACTTTTGGTGACCCAGCGCTAATTAAGGACTGAGTTGCAGCCTTAATCATATCGACGGTCGCCTTAATGCCCTTGGTGTCAATTCCGTTCATGAGGTCTGCTTTTTCGTCGTCCGTGAGGTTGTTGTAGTCAATGACGGTCAGAGCATTGTCGACCGCTTCTTTGCTGTTCTTCGTGATAACATTGAGGGCGTCTGCCAGGGCGCGCTGAATGCCAACCTCATCGTTGTTACCGGCAATATTGAGGAGATCGTACCTTCCAGTGGCCTCTTCTTGTCTGTATATCTTCGCGACACTGACCTTTTGAGCGTTCTGCGCTGCTACTGCGCCCCGGCTCTCGGAAGCTAGTCGTGCTGTGTCAGCAGCCATCTGCTGAGCAACGGCAGCCATTTTCGCCGACCTAGAGTTGGTCTGTCCATCTTTGTATCTCTCCACCATACGGGTCGTGCCCGCTTTCGCTACATCTGCGGAATGCTTAGCTTTTTCCGTACCCATAAACCTTTCGTGCAGACCTGAATCCGGGTTATTTACCTCGTCGTGGAGGTGCTTAGTGTGGCTCAGCTCAATGCGCTCTTTGTCCAAGTCGAGCCCAAAAGCGGTTTTATGGATCTTTTCATATCTTTTACTGCCGTGAAATACGTTGTCTGCCGCTGTAGTTGCGTTCTTTGTTCGTGACTCAAGTCGGCGTCGTCGCAGGTCTGTTGACTGGGCGTGGTATCGGTTCGGATTTGTAAGCCACCAGAAGCGACCATTCTTGCGAACATCACCGTTTAATTTGAGATTTCCGACAGCCCTCAGACGGTGATACTCACGCTTACCATCCGACCACTTACGTGTTCGGTCTATAAGACCCTTGTTGGGGTTGTTGACCATGCCGGCGATCTTACCGAGTAGGTTACCGCTGAACTTCAGCAGTAGCGGCGTGATAACTAGAGGGGCGATCTGGACGATCATACCTAGGATTACGACATTAATAGAGTTAGCGTTTTGGATGATAATGGCGCCAGCAAGCTGAGAGCCGCCGAAAACGACCGAAAAGGCTGGGAAGAATATCAGCATTGTCGTGAGGACTTCGCGCCATTTACTAAACCATTTTTCGGTGTTAGGCAGTAGATAGGCGACAATAGCAAGTGGAGCTATGACTATGAATATAGTGATGATTGCCTGGCGGGCTGCTAGCACCAAGATGACAGTTATGATGGCTAGGAGCAGACCTACAAGTGCCGGTAAAACGATAAACAATAGGCCGATAGATGGGCCACTGGAAGCGGCCGCAGAGTTAAGGGCTATTCCGGCTGCTAGTCCGGCCGCACCACCAGTAAGGATAAATTCCACCATACTTTGCCAGCTGGTCATCGAATCAGACCAGTTCATGCTGGAGGTTTGCAGGACTTGGTTTCGTATCTGCATGAATAGATCCTGCATGGCGTAACCTAAGATGTTCGAGATGTCGACAGCTAGCGCACAGACTACATAAGACAGGTTAACTAAGATGGCACCGATGATGAGGCGGGGCAGGACTTTCTTTAACCCGTAATTAGATAGTCCCTGGCTGGTTAACTGGGAGTATATGATGATGATGAAGACAATGATGAAAGCAACGTTGGCGAAGTTTCTCATTATATCCCAGGCTATATATAGACCGCTGGTGTTGTCGCCAACGCTAATAGGCTGAACTTCCATGAAGCCGGCCAGCACGCCAAAGATCGAGTCCATACCAACAGCCAGCCATTTACTAACAGGGCAGACTATCCAGCCCATACCCTCGAGTCCATCGATGGTACACTGCGCCACGGCATCGCTGGCGCTTTGTGCGTCAACGGTTATGGCGATGGGGCTAGACGGGTTTGAAAATACTTTGGTTCTTGAGTTGTAGTCGTAGGTTACGTAAGTCGCGGTGGTTTCTTGTGGGGGGTCGGCGCCAGGAGCGAAATAGATGACGAAGGCCTTGTATTGGTCTGAAGAGTGGGCGCCGACTTTTTCTTGGCGCATGTAGTAGGCCGAACCGGCCGGTATGTTGTGACTTTCGCCAGCCTCTGCGGTGCCAATTTTTTGAAATTGTTCAGGGCTGCCTTGATATCTTAGGGCGTTACCGTTCCAGCCCGCGTCAGCGGCACTTACAGAGGTGGTAGAGCCGAAGGTTGCCCATAAAAATGCCGTGACCACCACGACTAATGCAAATGTAAAAATGCTTCGCACAGATAAACCCTCTGTCCGAAGTGAACTCACTCGGTCCATATCCTTTTCATTATATCATTTAACAGATGAAAAGTCAATGCTAATGCTTTAAAATATGGCAGCTAGGGCTTCCCCCTTGAAACACTTCACTTTTTTTGGTACAATACACCCTCGATGATAACAGCAGAGAATAAAGCGAAGGCATTTGCCCTTACGCAGACCCACAAAGAAGACGTTGGCAGCCCTCAGGCCCAAGCGTCAGTTTTGACGACTCGAATCAAAGAGATTACCGAGCACCTAAAGGTCAACAAACACGATCACATGGCTCGCCGCGGCCTAGTTCAGATGGTTGGCCGCCGCAAGAAGCTGCTTAAGTATCTTGAGTCGAAAGACTTCGAAGCCTACAAGGCAACAGTCGCAAAACTAGGCCTCCGCAAATAGCGGAGTCCTTTTATTAACACCTTCTTTTTGTAGTAAAATAAGACAATGACCGCTATCGTCATTGAGACTAAGGGTATATCAAAGGTTTATGCTGGGGTGCCGGCTGTTGATAATGTCTCCCTGACTGTAAGGCGGGGAGAAGTGGTCGGCTTTGTAGGGCTTAATGGTGCCGGTAAGTCTACGACCATAAACATGCTGCTTGGTTTTATTAAACCAAAAGTAGGCAGCATCTCACTATTCGGAAAAGAGCTTACTTTACAGAACGCTGCCACTAGCCATCAGAACATCGGCTACGCAACGGGTGACATGAGTCTTTTTGAGGATATGACTGGACGACGCTACCATGAGTTTGTTGCTCGCGCTTACGGCTCCAGCCTCGATAGCGACACCTACAGAGAGCTTGTGGAGGTATTTCAGCCACAGTTAGATAAGAAAATCGATACTCTCTCGCGGGGCAATAAACAGAAGATTGCTCTTATCGCCGCATTTATGACAGAGCCGGAGCTGGTGATTTTGGACGAACCGAGTAGTGGTTTGGACCCCCTTATGCAGCAGCGCTTCCTTGATCTTGTTCGCAGCCAAATGAAAAAAGGCACAACTGTGTTCATGTCGTCACACTACCTGAATGAAGTTGTTGATGTATGCACTAGGATTGTGCTGATTAAGAACGGAAGGATTGTGAAGGATATACCGTCATCTGAGCTGGAACGGTCTAGCGGCAGGATGGTCGAGGTGGTGACAAAGAACAAGTCAACTCCACCAAAAACAGCTGAACTTGTAGAACGCTACAAGCGGGATGAATTTCATGTTTTAAAATTTGTGTTCAAAGGCACTGCCGAGTCGCTACAAAAGTGGCTATCGTCTCTGACGAATCTTCAAGATTTCTCCGTTAACCACCATAGCGCCGAAGCCGCTTTTGACGATCTGTATGATGTGAAGGAGCCTGATAATGTTTAATCTTTACCGTAAAACACTTCGCGACAAGCGGTTTTTTATCATGGGATGGTCTATTGGACTAGCTTTTCTTAGCTTCACCATGGTGGCAATGTTTACATCTTTTAGTGGAGGCGCTATCGACGAGCTGGTTGCTAGCCTCCCGCCGGCTTTTGAGGGGCTGATGGGAGACCTCCAGGACTGGAAGCAGCTTTCTGGTTATATCGGGAGCCAGATTTTTGATATTCGACTACCGATCTTTATAAGCATTCTGTCGATTCTGTTGGCCGTTGGCCTAACTGTTGCAGAAGAGAATAGCGGTCAGCTTCGAACGCTTGTTTCTTTACCGATTAGTCGAGCAAAGATAATACTCGGCAAGTGGCTGGCGATAGTGACGATTTGTTTTATAGCCTCACTGGCGACGGTCTTAGGTGTTGAAATCGGTATTCCGCTGACGGGTGAGACTATAGACAGGATGGTGCTAGTTAGACTAGGCTTGTTTACCTGGTTGATGGTAACTGCCTTGGCCACGGTGATCTTTGCGGTCGGGCTGGCTACTGGTCGTCGGTCAATAACAACCTCGGCTGGAATCATTATAACTATCGGTAGTTTCTTGTTGACGACATTTGCCCAGTCGGTGAGTTGGCTGAAAGACTACGATTGGCTTTCGTTCTTGCATTACTTCCCGGCGACCGATATTGCCAAAGGTGCGGTAGAGTGGAGCAACGTCATGTTCTATGTTGTAACCATAGTGGTGTCGCTCATCATTGCGTTTGTATGCTTCCCGCGTCGTGATATCGCCGCAAATTAAGGGAGAAATGTAGTATAATAGAGGCAGCTCGCACGCGTCTAAGTGCTGGATAGAGCAATTTGGGCCAATCATTTCCCCAAGTTCCTGTACCCGTTACTTACTCGCCATAAAGAAAACAGCGAGTTTTAAAAAGGAGGTTCCTTATGCCAACAATTAACCCTTATGGCAAGGATATTATTAAAGTAAGCACCGATTTTCTCGGGCGTGAACTTACGCTAGAGGTTAACCGAGTAGGTTTTCGTAGTACCGGCTCTGTCTTGGTTACTTACGGTGACACGGTCATTCTCGGAACAGCTCAGGTTGGTACTCGACCGGTTGTAATGGATTATTTCCCGCTAAGCATCGACTACGAGGAAAAATTTTATGCAGCTGGCAAAATCAGCGGCAGCCGCTTCATCAAGCGCGAGGGTCGTCCTAGCGACGAAGCGATCTTGATCGGTCGCATAATTGACCGCCCGATCCGTCCGCTGTTTCCAAAAGGCTACCGCCAAGAGGTGCAAGTTGTAGCTAGCGTTCTATCTATGGATCCGTCTTTTCGCCCAGATATGATTGCAATGATCGCAGCGTCGTCCGCCCTGATGCTTACAGGCACACCATTTGATGGTCCCGTGTCTGGTCTACGCATTGGCCGGGTTGACGGCGAATTCAAGGCGTTCTTAGACCCTAAAGAGCGCGCCAAGAGTGACCTCGACCTCGTGGTTGCTGGTATCGAAAGCGGCATCACGATGGTTGAGGCCGGTGCCGATGAAGTTGCCGAAGAGGTTGTTGCTGATGCCTTGGCGTGGGCGTTCGAGCACTACCAGCCAGCTATTAAGCTTCAAAAAGAACTTGCTGCTAAAATCGCACCTGTCGCTCAAGAATACACCCTTGTCCTACCAGACGAGACTCTTCAAGAAGAGGCGAACGCCTGGGTAGATGGTAAGCTTGGCGAGGCGATCCGCAAGCCATACCCTGAGCGTAACGAGCTTATAAACAAGCTTCGCTGGGATTTCCACGAAGAAATGGCCGCCAAAGTTGCTGAAGGCGAATCTTACGCTCGCGACAAATACGACGAAGCATTTACGGCGGCAATTCATAAAGACGTTCGTCAGGGTATCGTAGAGCACCAAGTCCGTCCTGATGGCCGAAAGTTTGACGAGATCCGACCTCTTTCCAGCGAAGTTGGTGTTCTGCCGCGAACGCACGGTTCATCTATCTTTACTCGTGGTATGACTCAGGCCCTCAACATCGTCACGCTCGCACCACTAAGCTACGCCCAAATGGTTGATACCATGGAAGTTAATGATGGTGAGCGACGCTACATGCATCACTACAACGCGCCAGGCTACACCGTCGGTGAAGTTCAGCGCCTTGGTGGTCCCGGACGACGCGAAATTGGTCACGGTTTCTTAGCAGAGCGCGCCCTGATACCAGTACTTCCGAAAGAAGAGGACTTTCCATACGCAATCCGCAGCGTCACCGAGATTATGAGCCAGAACGGCTCAACATCTATGGCTGCAACGTGTTCAAGTTGTTTGGCGCTCATGGACGCCGGCGTGCCTATAACATCCCCAGTTAGTGGTATTGCCATGGGTCTTATTATGGACGGCGACAAAGCCAACATTTTGAGCGACATCGCTGACGCCGAAGACTTTGCGGGTGATATGGACTTTAAGTCGGCTGGTACTGCAAAGGGGATTACTGCACTTCAGATGGACATGAAAGTTCACGGTCTGCCGGTTGAGATATTGCGCGAAGCGCTTTTGGCTGCAAAAGTCGGCCGGGCGCACATTCTTGAGAGTATGATCGCTACACTGCCTGAGCCACGTAAGGAGCTTAGCCCATACGCTCCACGCATTGAGAAGATTAAGATTAACCCAGAGAAGATTGGTGCTGTTATTGGCAAGGGCGGAGAGGTGATCAACAAAATTACTTCTGAAACCGGTGCTGAGATCGACATCAAAGAGGATGGACTAATAACGGTCGCCGGCTCTGACCCAGCAGGTATCGCTCGGGCGATAGAATGGATCAAGAGTCTCACCGAAGAGGCTGAAGTTGGCAAGATTTACGAGGGCAAGGTCGTTAGCATAAAAGACTTTGGCGCATTTGTGAACATCATGCCTGGCCAAGACGGCATGGTTCACATCTCTGAGCTCAGTGACCAGCGCGTTGAGAGAGTCGAAGACGTTCTGACCGAAGGCGAGATCGTTAAAGTCAAGCTCATAGGTATCGACGAACGTGGCCGCATGAGCCTCAGCCTAAAGGCTGCTAAGTAGCAAAATTGGAAATCCCCCGAGATAGACCTCGGGGGATAGTCCTTTTAGACCACGTAGCTCGCCTTAATTAAAAGGCAGCATCTTCCAGTGCGCCAAGAGCGGTCGGTTGCCGCTGACGAACTCCTCGAGCGAGTCTGGGTCTTCGCGTGTGAAGATTACCGTGAAAGATTCCAGCTGGTGCGCTGCCTTCTTTGCGGCCTCAAACATGCCCGCAGGGACACCTAAAAGGTTACATATATTCCTCGAGAGGGCGGTCTTGTCGCCGTTGTAGCCAATGCGAGCCTCGGTGACATGAACAATGATCTGGCCGAAGCCGTCGATCATTATCAGCCCTTGAAGCAGGCCTTTTTTGACAAACTCCAGCCTCGCCACCCTGGAAAAGTATGGGTGCTCGCCGGTCTCTACGTAGTCGAGAAAGGGCTCTAGCTCTGCCCAGGCCTTAATAGGCCCGGAAACTACGGGCTCTACGCTCTCGAATGCGGAAGGGAAGACCTCAATTCCTTCGTACGACTCGGTGTCGATGACGTCGGTTCGAGGTGTGTGGTACTGAAAGGGGGTTTGGGCGGCCATTTCGGCTCCAATCTGTCGTACTCTGTGGTCGCGGCTGCGTACACATAAGTATATGTATTTTATACCAATTTTAAGTTAATAAGTCAAATTAAAGAGTCGCCTCTGTTATAATAGAAACTTATGATAATTTCAGCATCAATCGAAGAAAAGTCATTCGGCGATAAGCTGCTTTTTAAAGACGCCTCGTTCTTTGTTGATGATGGCGAGAAGGTTGGTGTCATCGGGCGCAACGGTGAAGGCAAGACGACCTTGTTCCGAATTTTGATGGGTGAAGACACTGATTTTCAAGGTGAATTGGTGGTCGGAAAGGGGAATGCGGTGGTCGCAACCCGACAGGAGCATCACGGATTTGAAGACCTGCCGGTTCTTGAGTACATTTTGCGCGACCTGCCGAAATACTCAAAGTTGAAGCACGTCCTCGACACATATCCAGAGACTATGGGTGACAATATGCGCTTGATCCATGAGTACTCTGAGGCCCTGGAGCAGTTCGATACTCTCGGATACTACTCGATCGAGAACGAAGTCGAGAAGATTCTTAATTCATTTCAGCTGGGCGATCGGGTAAATGACACGCTTGGATCGTTTTCGGGCGGTCAAAAACGGCTGATTGAAGTGGCAAAGGTGATGCTGTCTAAGGCGCACATCGCTCTCATAGACGAACCGACCAACCACATGGACTACGTAGCCAAAGACAAGTTCCTGCAGTGGATGATATCTGCCAAAGAGGCGATGCTAGTCATCACTCACGACCGGGATGTGCTAGAAAACGTTGATCGCATCTTAGAGGTAAAAGACCAAAAGATCTTGAGCTACAAAGGCAACTACAAACAGTACCTTAAGCAGAACTCCTCTTCTACTGGCAGTAAGATGAACGAGTACGAGTTAACCCAGCGTCGCATTGTGAACCTAAAGGCAAAGGTGATTGAATACCAGCGCTACAAAGAGAAGTCTCGTCATCCTTCGACGATTCAACGCTTCAAAAGGCTCGAGCAACAATCTCGCGAGGAGCTGGCTCAACTAGAGAAGACCGAGAAGCCGACTTTTTGGGTTGATCGCGAATCGGTCCAGGACATGGGTCTTAAAACCGGCGAGCAGTATCAGAAATACAAAGCAAAGAACATCCGACTGAGCGGTGTTACCGGCGAAGAAGGCTTTGGCCGTCTTCTTGTCGATACTCGCGACCTCTCACTTGGCTATGATCAGCCTTTGTTTAGGAAAATTTCATTTCAGATACGCGAAGGCGAGGTGGTTGAGCTGAGAGGACGCAACGGTACCGGAAAGACAACACTAGTCAAAACGCTTCTGTCGACCGTTACGGGACTGCCGTTTTCGGCGACTGTTTACGATGGCGTGATCGACATCGATAAAAAAATACGGGTCGGAGTGTACGAGCAAGAAGCGCCGAAAGAAATGTTAAAGATGACCTTGGCTGGCGCCATTGAACACATTTATATTTCGCGCGGGCGTAAGATTGGTGACACCAAGATACGCCAACTTATGAACGACTATCTGTTTACTGCTGGCGACGCCAATATACCAGTATCGCAGTTGAGCGGCGGGCAGAAGGCTCGATTGCAATTGATCTCGATGCTAGCCGACGAACCATCGTTGCTCATTCTCGACGAGCCGACCAACCACCTCGACTTGCCAAGTATCGAAGAGCTTGAGCAGGCCCTGGAGCGTTACTCGGGCGCGGTGCTGTATATCTCACATGATACTTATTTTCAAAAACATTTAGGTGGCACGGTCGTGCAGTTGTAGTAAGATACCGTAGCTGGACTGTACCGAGCGGGGTCTGTATAATATGGGTAAATGTTACCGCTAAGGAGAGTATAAATGGATTCCAGCACACCTCAATCAGACAATCAAGTCCCAACACAGGGCAATTCACCAGCAGATATGCCAGCACCCGTTGTGGGCGGCGGCTCAGGCGTCTCAGGCGGCGGAAAGTTTAGCAAAGAGCTTCTTATCAAGATTGGCGTTATCGCAGGAGCAGTTATTTTGTTAATAGTTGCGGCGGTTCTAGCCTTCAGCCAACTTGGTTCAGCGTCACGAGAGGACTACATCTCGGCCGGAGAAACCTACTCATCGGTCAGCTCTGCCAACTCAATTGCTAACACAAATATATCGATCTTAAATAGTGGTATTGGAACAGATACGGACGCTAAGTTTAACGAAGAATATCAAAATGCCGAAAGTGCTCTGGCAGACCTAAAGACAAAGAACGAAGAGTTTGGCAAAGAAAAGGCCTTTAATGTAGGTGAGGGTAAGACAATCTACGATGAGTTTGACAAAAAGCTTAACGAATTCATCGCATACGCAGAGGAGGTGATAGCGTCAGCTAAGGCGATGCGACCAGCTATGGTTGTGTGTAATAAAGTTAACGAGACAACAGAAGCCGAGGCTCGAGTTGTTGCATTGAAAGAATGTGCAACCGCACTCGATGGCGTAAAAGACTCGATCTCTGAGTCAAATGCCAAAACATACATAACTGCGCTTGCAACGGAGTATTCTAACTACGCCAACGTACAGGAAAAGATTAACGCAATGAACGACCCTTACGGTGATCAGTTCGAAGAATACAAGACATTGCGTGAACAGCGCACTGCGACTCAAACCAAAATCAACGACGTAAGGAGCGACTACAGCTCTGCCAACCTTGCTCGTAACAAAGAAGTTAGTCCAAAGGATGCCGCTGACGCTCTCCGTGATTTCCTGAACAAGAAGATGAACGAGTCATAATCTTCCTACCGACATGACCTTGCCATCACCAGAACAGGCAAAACTTGATGCCCTGGCGGCTGAAATCATCTCTACTAACGTTTGCGCTGAGCTAGCCGCTCAGGCGACCAAGCTAGTGATGGGCGATGGACCGGCCGACGCCGACATCGTCATTATCGGCGAGGCTCCCGGCAAGAAAGAAGATGAGCTCGGCCTACCATTCATGGGTGCTGCTGGCCGGTTCTTGAACGAAATGCTCGAGAGCGCCAGTATGGACCGCAGCGATGTGTATATTACCAACATCGTAAAGTACCGTCCGCCGAACAACCGCGACCCCTCAAAAGCCGAAAAAGCCGCCTTTTGGCCATACTTAGTTCGCCAACTACAGATCATCAAGCCGCGCGTTGTGATCACCCTCGGTCGTCACAGCATGGGCTATTTCTTGCCTGACGCCGTCATCGGCGAGGTCCACGGCCAGTCACACGACGTCACCGTTGACGATCTTTCGCTGACCGTAGTGCCGTTATATCACCCAGCAGCCGCACTCTACAACGGCAGCCTGCGGCAGACGCTGAAGGATGATTTTGTTAAGGTAAATAAATCTCTCAACAGGCAATGACCATGCCTGACTCTTCCATTTCACCCCGCAACCTGCTATAATTAAGCGTACGTATTGATTGCATCCAGATGCTACCGCCGCAATCACCACTTGGTTTTAGTAATAGAAAATAATTATAAAAAATGAAACCTAAAGTGTTTCTAAGGAGAAAATCTATTTATGGGTCAACAAAGACTCTCTACGCCTCGACCAGATGATACGTCGAAGCAGACACGCAACAATAATCAGCGTGGAAACAACAATCATAACAAGCAGAACAATACGGTTCTCGCTAACACCCAAACCCGTCGTGGCGAAGTCTTCCGGGCTCAGCGTCGCACTAGTGACGATGTGAACGCTCGGGCTTCACAGCACGTTATTAACGTGCCGGTGAACAAGTCGGTATTTAACGGCTATGCAGGCCGTCAGTTCAGTATGGCTGACATGAAGAAGCAGCCACGCAACCCTGGCCCGCGCCTTAGGGTTATTCCTATCGGTGGTCTCGGCGAAATGGGTATCGGCAAGAACATGATGGCGATCGAGTATGACAATGACATCATCGTTATCGATGCCGGCTTCCTGTTCCCAGGTGCCGACTATCCAGGCATTAACTACATTATTCCTGACATCACATACCTGTTAGAGAACAAGCACAAGATTCGCGGTATCGTCTTTACCCACGGTCACCTTGACCACATCGGTGCTTTTCGCCACTTGGCGCACCAGATCCCTGCGCCTGTTTACGGCAGCAAATTCACCTTAGCGATGGTCGAAAAGACCATGAGTGAGGCGACTAGCGGCTTTGAGCCTGAGTATCACGTAATGGATCCAGACAGCCACGAGCGCGTCCAGCTTGGTGACAGCTTTTCTATCGAGCTAGCGCGAGTTAACCACTCGATCCCTGACGCGACCGCTGTCGTTATTCGTACACCACTCGGCGTACTTGTTAACACTGGTGACTGGCGTTTTGAAGAAAACCCGGTTGACGGTAAGAAATTCGATCTACCGCGCCTTACTGAAATCGCCGCCAAAGAGGGCATCTTGATGTTGATGAGCGACTCGACCAACTGTGAGTCTGAGGGTAGTCACACCCACGGTGAGTTTGACATTCAGCAGAGCATGGGTCAGATTATGGACAACTATCCAAACAGCCGTCTCATCATGAGCTCATTTAGTAGCCAGATTCACCGTATGCAACTGATCCTCGATGAGGCTAAGAAGCATGACCGTAAAGTTGCTTTCGCCGGTTACAGCATGATCCAGAACGTCGAAGTAGCACTTCGCACTGGTACCATCAATGTGCCAAAAGACGTCATCATGAAGATGGAAGACATCGTGAAAATGCCTGACGGTAAGGTTACCATCATCTGTACGGGTTCACAGGGTGAGTTTAGCGCCGTTTTGAACCGTATGGCAACGGGCGCCCACCGACACATCAAGATCAAGAACTCTGATGTCGTAGTCTTTAGCTCTAACCCTATCCCTGGTAACGAAAAATATGTTGTTCGGACTGTTGACGGCTTGATGCGAGAGGGAAGTGAAGTCATCCAAAACGGCAAGTCGCACCTAACGGGCGTCGGTCAGCTCCACCTCTCGGGACACGGTTACTACGATGACCACATTAAGCTTATCAATGCTTTAAATCCAGAATACTACCTGCCGATTCACGGTGAGTTCCACATGTTGGTGCACAACGCCAAGCTAGCCGAAAAAGAGTGCGGCATGAAGCGTGACAACATCTTTGTTTGCGACAGTGGTGACGTCATCGAGTTTACGCACGAGGGTGCCAAAAAAGCCGGTCGTGTACCGGTCGGTGGTATCATGTACGACGACTCTGGCGCGATTGTTTCTGAAGTTGTCCTTAAAGACCGCATACACATGAGCAACGAAGGTATGTTCGTGGTCGTGCTAACTGTTGCCAAGGGTAACGGCCGTCTGCTCACCAGCCCAGACATCATTTCACGAGGGTTCATCTACCTACGCGACAGTGAGGAGCTCATGGGTATCATTCGTCAGTACTTGAAGCAAAAAGTTGCTCGCACCTTTAGTGGTCGCAAGGTCGACCTAGATGTCGTCAAAAAGGAGATCAAAGATGAGTTGACACACATTCTCTTTGACCAAACGCGCCGCACGCCTATTGTCATCCCAGTTATCAACGAAATTGGTGGCGGTGGTAGGCCACAGCAAGATAGGGGTAACGAGCGTCCGCAACGTGCCGACCGACGCGATAAACGCGCTGACGTTGCAGCTGTAGAGACCAAGCCCTGGATACAACCACCAGCGCCGAAGTTCCCTGAGCCAGTCATGCCTGACAGCGACGTAACTGATCCACACCTTCGCGCCAAGACCGAAAACCGCGCTTACTAAGCGCCCTCTTGCAAAATGTAGTAATTTTTGCTATAATATAATCTGTAAAAAAGCGTAAAATAAAGATTATGGCAAAACGAAAAAAACGCACTGTAAAGAAAGCCGCTTCGTCGGCACCAAAACACGCTCTACCTGATGGTTTCTGGTCTCAGGTCTGGGCCCTGGTTCTTATAGCATTTTCGTTTCTACTCATCATTGGCTGGTTCGGGCTTGGCGGACCGGTCCTAGACTGGCTCTATAGCGCCGCCATTGCCACTATAGGTTACAGTGTGTACGTCGTGCCGCTGCTATTTATATATGTTGCAGTCGAGATATTTAGAGCCGAAGGCAACCGTTTGCCATCTGCTATGAAAGTGGCTACCGCCGTGTCGCTGCTGTGGTTCTCTGGTTTGTTTGGTCTCCTGAAAGACGGCGCCGGCAACAGCACTGGTGGTTTTGTCGGTAAGCTTATAAACGACGGCATGTTGCTGCTTGTGAACGCCGGTGTGGCGGCATTTATATATATTCTGCTGATACTTGTCACGGTGTTATTTATCATCAGAGTTTCGCCATTTTCGATTATCAAGAAACTTTGGGAGTTGAGCCGACGTGACACCGCCGAGCAAGACGAGAACATTAAAGTTATGCGAACGGCCGCTGCGGTCGACTCGCCAAAAGGTTCATTGGCAGAGTTTAAGATGAATGCCGGCGTTCCGATGCTCGAGGGTGACGAACAGCGTGGGCGCCTAAACTCTCTGCGCAACAGCGTGACGCGTGACAAGACTGCCGAGGACCAAGCGGCGCTAGTTACTGTCAGCGACCCTAACTGGAAAGCGCCCGACCTCGAGCTGCTAGAGAAGAAGCAGTCGCCAGCCGATGCCGGAGATGTTCAGCAGAACGCCCAGATCATCAAAGACACCTTGGCAGAGTTCAATATCTCGGTTGACATGGAGGGCGCCAACATCGGTCCAAAAGTGACTCAATTTACTCTCCGTCCACCGAGTGGAGTAAAGCTGGCTCGTATTACAGCTCTTGAAACCAACATCGCGCTGAACTTGGCGGCCCAGAGCCTTCGTATCGAAGCGCCGATACCTGGCCAAAAAGCGGTCGGTATAGAGGTGCCAAACCGCAAGGCGGCTGATGTGCGTCTGCACTCTATTTTGACGAGCCCACAGTGGAGTGTGAGTAGTGAGCCGCTAGCGTTTGCCATCGGAAAAGATATCGCTGGTCAAGCCATGATAGGCGAGCTCAACAAGATGCCGCACCTTTTGATCGCTGGTCAGACTGGTTCTGGTAAGTCCGTGATGATTAACACCTTGCTTACAAGCCTTCTGTATCACAACAGCCCGAGCGAGATGAAGCTTATCCTGGTTGACCCAAAGCAGGTTGAGATGGCGCCGTATGCTGACATTCCACACCTTCTTACTCCTGTTATTAACGCTCCAGAAAAGACCATTAGCGCCCTCAAGTGGGCTGTGAACGAGATGGAGCGGCGCTACAAGCTGTTGGCTGAACACAAAGTCCGTGACATTCATTCTTACAATGCTCGGATGCGCGATGGACGACACAAAATTACTGTTCAGGATGACGCCGGCATTGAACAAGAGCACGAAAGTGGCGCGATGCCATACGTTGTGATCGTGATCGATGAGTTAGCCGACCTTATGATGGTTGCGGCCCGTGACGTCGAAGCTTTGGTTGTCCGTCTCGCCCAGAAAGCCCGTGCCGTCGGTATCCATCTCGTACTTGCGACCCAGCGTCCGAGTGTCGACGTTATTACCGGTCTTATTAAAGCCAACATTCCGGCCCGTATCGCCTTTACGGTTGCATCACAGGTCGACTCCAGGACCATCCTGGATCAAGCTGGCGCCGAGAAGCTGTTAGGCCAGGGAGACATGCTCCTTCTGACGCCTGTTATGCCCAAACCAAAGCGTATTCAGGGCGCCTGGGTAACCGATCGCGAAGTTGAGAAAATCACTGATTTCCTCCGTGAACAAGCACCGCCACAGTACAACGACGAGGTTGTTAGCCAGCCGGTAACGCTCAATGGTAAGGGTGGAGTGGTGATGGACTTCGACAGCGCCGGAGATGACGATGATATGTACCGTGACGCTGTTCGGGTTGTGATCGACAGCGGTAAGGCAAGCGCCAGCCTCTTGCAACGACGACTGCGAGTCGGCTATGCCCGGGCTGCTCGTTTAATCGAGACGATGGAAGAGCAGGGGATTATCGGTCCGGCCGATGGTGCTCGTCCACGAGATGTCCTCGTTGGTAGCATTGACGATGTCTTTGGTGGCTCTCAGACTACGGCTGATTTTGGCGACGAAACCGCCGAAGAAGAACTTGGATAGTATAATATCACTTTACGTACCTTCGGAACCGCTTCGCGCAGGGTTCGATAAGGGCCCCTGCGCCTTATCTCACTCTGGCTGCAGATGGTGTCCTCGGTTATGTAAAGTGATTTGATTCTATGACTTTTTAAGAACCTATCTGGCATACTAGATGTATGCTCTTGCGAAATAGGGCAAACTACAGTATAATTACTACTGTTATAAACTCAAGTTTGCCACATGGAGTAGGTAAACATCCGCCGACAGGGCGGATTCCAAAAGGAGGAAACTCATGAAGGATTATGAACTAACCGTTCTTATCCACCCGGACCTCGAGGCTGACCTCGAGAAGCCACTCGCCAAAGTGCGAGACATTATCACTGGTGCTGGCGGTAGCGTCACCCGTGAAGACAACTGGGGCAAAAAGAAGCTAGCGTACCCGATCGCCCGCGAAGAGTTCGCTGTGTATGTCTACATGGACGTACAGCTTCCAGCTGATGCACCCCTAAAGATCAGCAACACTCTCAATATTACCGAAGAAGTTATCCGATATCTTCTAGTTAAGGTTGACGAGAAGGCCCGAGCGCTTGTAGAGCAGGCCGAAAAGGCTAAGAGCGAACAAGCTTCACAAGAAGTTAACGAAGAGGAGTAGGGAGTATGGCAAAGAGCATTAACCAAGTAATTCTTATGGGACGCCTGACGCGCGACCCAGAGCAGCGAACAACCACCACGGGCAAGACGATCGCAAACTTTAGCATCGCCGTCGATCGTGGCGGTCAAGACGACAGCGCAGACTTCTTTGATGTAACTGCGTGGGAGAAGCTTGGTGAGCTCGTCATCCAGTACCTCGCAAAGGGCCGCCGCGTCCTCGTGCAGGGACGACTTCGTCAGGACAGCTGGGACGACAAAGAGACCGGCAAGAAGCGTTCTCGAGTAGAAGTAGTTGCAACAGACGTCACCTTTCTCGACGGCCCAAGTGGCGGCGAAGGCGGTTCATCTGCACCTAGCGAAAACTCAGCTCCAAAGAGCAACAAAGACGTCGTTATTGAAGATATCGACGACAAACCAATTGATTTAAGCGAAATTCCATTTTAGGAGAACAATAATATGGCAATGACAAAAAGACTCAGAAAAGACACACCAGTCTACTTTGACTACAAAGACGTAAAAACGCTCCAGCGTTACGTAAACATGTACGGGCAGATCGAGCCTATCGGCAAGACCTCTCTTAGCGCCAAGCAACAGCGCCAGCTGGCTGTCGCTATCAAGCGTGCTCGACACCTTGCACTACTACCTTTTGTTGCACAAGGGTAGGTAAGGCATGGCGTCATATCAACCAACCGACCTCAAAAAGGGCGTTGTTGTTCAGATAGACGGCAAGCCTTTCCGTGTCACCGACTACAACCAGAAGGTTATGGGCCGTGGCGGTAGCATCGTTAATGTTCGACTCAAGAATCTCATCGACGGCAGCGTCATTCCTAAGACTTTCAAAGGTCAAGAGCGCATCGATTCCGCCGAAGTAACTAACCGGACCGTCCAGTTTTTGTATTCTGATGGCGATGTGTTTCATTTTATGGACCCAGAAAGCTTTGAACAGTTTGAGCTATCAGCTGATATTGTTGACTCGGCCGCATCGTACCTGAAAGAAGGTGACTCACTCACGCTGCAGTCGTTTGATGACCGCGTGATCAACGTCGAGCTTCCCAAAAACTTACATCTTGAAGTGACCTACACCGAAGACGTTGTTAAGGGTGACACTACCAGTAGCGTTCTCAAAGATGCAACGCTTGAAACTGGCTTGGTGATTAAAGTTCCGGCCTTTATCAAGCAGGGTGATATCATATCTGTTGATACTGCAACCGGTGAATATCGCGAACGGAAGAAGTGATAATGTCGGAGCTGCTTATCACGAGTCATCTTGAGCGGCTGCAAAAAGGTCAAGTGTTTACCGAAGACCTGCCTCTGCACCTCACGATATGGCAGTATTTTACGATAGATGGTCCACGAGTCGGAGATTTCACTGATGAGCTCGGCGACGTCATGGCCGGTTTTTCTCCACTTGAGATTATCGGTGCCGAAAGAGACGATTTTGGTCAAAACAATGATGTTTCTGTCCGTCGCGTAAGAACACTTGGTGCCGGAGCGACTGTTTGCGCACTTCATGCGGTGCTTGGTGCGGTTATTGAAGCTTATGAAGGTCGCATCTCAAACCCTGAATGGGCGTACCAAAATTATAATCCACACATTACCTATGTAGATGGGGCTGCGATTGAAAAAGGCGAGACGACGACACTAGATCAGATTGAACTCGTAGAGCGACTTCAATCGCCAAAGCGAAAAATTATTCGTCAAGTATGGGCGCTTGAGGAGATATAGTCATGTCGATGCGCCTTGATAAAGCATTGGTCGACCGTCGCCTGGTTATCTCGCGCTCTCAGGCTGAGAGCTGGATAAAACTTGGCAAAGTAACAGTCGATGGGCGAGTGGTCACGAAGGCAGGGCATTTCGTGAGCGATCGCACACAGATTGAGCTCAAGGTCACCGATCAGTACGTCAGTCGCGCTGGTCTAAAACTGGCGAGTGTCACCGAATTACTGGCAATTGATTTCCGTGGCAAAACAGTCCTGGATGTCGGTAGCAGTACGGGCGGCTTCACTGATTATGCCCTGCAAAACGGTGCAAAAAAAGTGTACGCAGTGGACGTTGGCACAGACCAGCTTCATCCGTCACTTCGAAGCGATGAACGCATCGAGCTTCATGAAAAGACTGACATTCGGGATTTTATCCCAACAACAACGCCCGACATCGTCCTTATCGACGTTTCATTTATAAGTCTCCGAGAAATCTTGCCACACTTGGCGCATAAGGTTGCCGGACCGGAGACACAAATAGTGGCGATGGTGAAACCACAATTTGAAGCTGGAAGAAACCAGACCAACAAAGGTGTTATAAAAAATGATTCCGTTCGGCGTCAGATTTTAAAAGACTTTGAAGTGTGGGCTAAAGAACTATTCACGATTCATGATAAGCGCGATAGTGACATCGCTGGAGCTAAGGGCAACCAGGAGCGTTTCTACTTGCTTACGTTAAATCGAAACTCGACTACGTCACCTGGGCGCATCACGTAGTCCCGGCCTTCGGTGCGCATTTTACCGGCAGCTCGAGCGCCGGCTTCGCCGTCGGCGGCTACTAGGTCATCGAAGTCGACGATGGCGGCGGCTATAAAACCTTTCTCAAAGTCGGTGTGTATAACACCGGCGGCTTGTGGTGCGGTTGCGCCTTGGGGGATGGTCCAGGCCCTAACTTCCTTTGGGCCGGCGGTTAGGTAGCTCTGAAGCCCTAGGGTAGAGTAGGCAACCCGAGCTAGCTGAGACAGACCCGATTCTTTAACTCCATAGCTAGCCAGCAGCTCCTCGGCGTCACTGTCAGTAAGGCCGCGCAGCTCTTCTTCTAACTTGGCACATATAAAGACGGCCTGGGCAGGCGAGACTAGTTCTTGTAGTTCTGCCTGTCGTTCTTGGTTGTCGAGGGTGAACTCGTCGACGTTAAACGCATAGATCATTGGCTTGGCACTGAGTAGCTGAAGCTCGCTGAGGACGTCTTTGTTGATAGATGCTGTGTCGGAAATCAGCCTGCCGCTCTCCAGAGCTTCTTTCATAGCTAAGAGTTCGGCTATTTTTGGCCTGACGGCTGGATTGGCCTTAGCTTCTTTTTCAAGCTTTGGCAGGTGCCGTTCGATCGATTGGATATCGGCTAAAATTAACTCGGTGTTTATGATGTCGATGTCGTACTTTGGGTCGACTTTATCATGGACGTGCGTAACGTCACTGTTCTCGAAAGCTCTCACAACGTGGACGACCGCATCGCACTCGCGAATGTTTGCTAAAAACTTATTGCCAAGACCTTCGCCCTTGCTGGCACCAGCCACAAGACCAGCGATGTCAACAAAAGTGACAGTGGCCGGGATAACTTTTTCGGCCGAATACATTTTTTTCAGAATAGGCAGGCGGTCATCAGGAACCGCGATTATGCCCGTGTTTGGTTCGATCGTCGCGAAGGGGTAGTTGGCCGCCAGGATGTTGTTGTCCGTGAGTGCATTAAAAAGCGTTGACTTGCCAACGTTTGGGAGACCGATGATGCCTATAGATAAACTCATACCGAATTATTATAACAGAGGTGATTACTTTTTTGGCCATAACCCATTATTAGCGATCAACTTTCCAACAAGCGCGGTCCTTAACGGGCACGAATTGTATTCGCATAAGCGGTATACTATAATTAAAGTCGAATATAAACGGTGTTGAACTATGCAAATGTCTCGTAAAAAAATAATTCTGACGATCTTTGTGGCAATCCTTGTCATCGGTGGGGCGTTATTGTTGATGTGGTTTACGATGAGCGCTCAACAAGAAGATGACTCAGCTATGGACAACAAGCAAGTGTCCACAAGTGCCAAAGCCGTATGCGACGAAAACTTACTCGAGAGATCTGCCAAGGCGATTCGTTACCCTATTGATAGCGAGGCACTTGCTGCGATCGTTACAGATATAAAAAAGCTTGAGGATTACAACAGGGACGTTAACTGTCTTTATGTTGTGCTCCAGTACAATCTCGTTACGAGTAGCCCCGTCCAAGCGAGAGAGAGCTTGAACGGTATAAAGGGCCTTTATATTTCGACGGTTGGTTACAGTAGTTCGTTCGGAGCAGATACCCAGAGCCCTGCCGTACTTGAGCAAATGGTAATCGCCCTTGAGTCTAGACAAGAAAAATTCCTTAAGCAGGACACTCAAATAAAGGTTCCAGATGTACCAGACGAAGAGTAGAGGCTTTCGAGGCCTAGGCCGCTTATATGCCGTTTTGCTAGCTGTTATCGGTCTTTCAGTTATCTTTTCGGGGGATGTGGCCGCGTATCGTTCAGCCGCGGAGATTGATAATTATTTACCAGGAGGGCGGGATACGATCACCTCTATAGAGAATGGGTTGGCCTCGGCATATATAGGATGTAACACCAACAGGACTTGTTTAAACAACAGCGGCGGGGCGTACTGGTACAGTTATTGGATCTCGCCTGCAGGAACGCCTAATGCTGGTTCTCAGCTAACACTACCATCTTCGACGCGGAACGTTCCACTGCAGCTAAATTCCTTTTTCTTCCTGTCTGCCGCTACTGCGGCGAGAAATGTCGATAGTAATGTGGGGGTAGGTACCTTGTCAACTACGAATACGTATCCGAACAGGGTGAATACCGGTAACTATCCGAATGATCGAAGACCCGCTTCATCGCCGACTATAAATGTAGCTTCCCTAAAGGCTCAGAGGGCGAAGGTTTATAGTGCTAGGGTATCCTCGGGTGGAGGGTCACTGAGTAACGTTGCAACAGGGAGTGTTATCGGAACTTCGACGGATCCTAACAGCCGCTACGCACTTGGATCACCAATGCCATTTACATATAACTCGGGCACGTGGACCGGCCTGCGCCGAACAGTTACCATCGAGTTTACGATAGCGGTAATAAATACATTTCATAGCGCCCCTCCCGGGGGTACGTCACAATGCACCAATAGTTCAGGAAGACTCATAACCATTTCCTCAAACTCGTTTGACAGCTGTGGCACACAGAATGTCTACTACACTTTCGACTTCTTCGTCATACCGGTTTGGAACCTGGAACCCGAGATAAGCCTTAATGGAAAGCAGTCCGCAGTTAGCGGTGAGCGTATAACGGTTGCCCCAAGCGTCAACAACATTGCCGAAGGGCCAAGTACTGGTACTCGCTGGGCAGTGTCCAGTATGGTTTACCCACCAGGGCCAAGCCCGAACACCACAAAATCAGTTAGCAGCAATGGCGGCGCGACGGCCAACATGTCAGTACCGTGCCAGCATTTTACCAGCAGGGGAGGCACTAGTTGCCGAACAGTGGGCTCAGGCACCGGGAACTATCCTCCAGGGACAACCCCGCTGACAGCTCTAGATGATACTATCGCTGACCATCCTTTAGGGACGAGAATTTGTTATGCGCTATCTGTTTTTTCAAAAGACAACATGGATATAAACCCCGCTAACAGAAACTGGGCCCATTCTGCGCTTGCGTGCCTGACTATTGGAAAGAAGCCTATGGCGCAAGTACTGGGGGGAGACTTATGGGTCGGCAGGGCATCCGTAGATGCCGACATCGTTACTGGTGTATCTACAGTTAGGCGTAATGGTAATAGGAGTTCTACATACGGTTCTTATACCGAGTATGCTATCGCCAGCACTGGTGTAGTGACTGGAATGGCATCAGGTTCTGGGTATGCCGGAGGCGCTTCTACGAACGTGCTTTGTTCCTTAAGCCTTCTGACTTTCAATAACGCCCAAGCTGGGACTTGCTCTAATGAGAGCATAGGAGGCTACAACAAGTTGCCGTCTGCGGCACCCCAAATCGCAAGTCGCTTCCCGGTCAGCTCTTCTTCGCCTTCGGTATCTGGTACCGTCCAACTTGCAAATCTTACTTCTAGGGTCTATCGAGCTGGCAACAACGGCACCATAACGATTCCAGCCGCGACTATCCAAAGAGGTCGCTGGGTGGTCATAAATGCTCCAGGGAATACGGTTCGAATAACCGGAAATATCCAGTACGCTAACGCTGTGCTTTCGAGGCTTAGGGACATACCTCAGGTTGTTATAATCGCTAACAACATCCTTATAGACGAGTCGGTTAGTCGGGTCGATGCCTGGTTGGTGGCGGCTGGAACAGGTGCAAACGGCATCGTAAACACTTGTAGTGCTTCAAATCTTGATAACGCTTCGCCAGCTCAGCTAGAGACTCGTCTTCACGCTGGTAGATGCGACGACAGGCTGACAGTAAATGGTCCAGTTATAGCAAATCGTCTTTTGCTTCGACGCACGGCCGGGGCCGGACCAGGCAATCAAGCTGGCAACCCAGCCGAGGTGTTTAACTTTAGACCAGACGCTTATTTATGGCTAGTGGAGCGATCGGCGGCTAGTAGAGCAGTGCCGACGGTGCACGTTCGAGAGCTTCCGCCTAGGTACTAGAGTAAATCTCCTTGCTTTTATGCTTAAGCTTTGTCTATAATAAGAGACAATATGGCGAATAGCGGCGTGGGCGACTTTTTTGCACTAGATATCGGGACAAATGCTGTCCGAGTTGTTCAGTTGTCTCCGAGTGGTGCGGGGAACTGGTCGCTGTCGCACTTTGGCTACGCCCCCCTAGATGAAAAAACGAGTGCCTCAGCCTCGCCAGAGGCGGTTCGTAAGTTAGGCGATGTCATCATGACTGCTATCGGTCAGAGCGGTATACGTACAAAGAACGTTGTTATAGGCTTGCCTTCGAGCAAGACCTTCACGACTGTCATTGAAGTGCCGACCATGCCTGAAACGGAGTTGCGCAACATGCTCAAGTATCAGGTTGATCAGTATATTCCGATGGCCGCCAACGAAGCCAAGGTGGACTGGGCTCTTTTAGGGCCTTCGCTGCACGACCAACGTCAACAGGAAGTGCTGGTTGCCAGTACCTCAAATGCTTACGCCGAGGAAAGACTAGAGTTTATTGAGGGCTTGGGTCTTAACGTTATCGCTGCTGAGCCAGATCCTTTGGCGATGGTCAGATCATTGCTACCTTCTGGGCTGACTGATGCTCGGCTAATCATAGACGTCGGTGAGCAGTCTACTGACCTAGCGATTACTTTCGGCGACAGCCCTCGGCTTGTCAGGACGATTCCGATGGGAGTTCGCACGCTAGTGAAGGCGGCAGTTCAGAACCTCAACGTTCAAGAAGACCAAGCGCGACAGTTTATTCTTAAGTTCGGTCTTGCGCCGGACCGCCTAGAGGGGCAGGTCTTCCGAGCGATTGAGCCGACGCTTGAAAACTTCGCTTCTGAGATTACCAAGTCGATTAAGTTCTTCCAGACTCGTTATCCAGATACGCCCGTCGGCGGACTGATGTTATCTGGTTTTAGCGCTGTTATACCAAAGTTTGGTGACTATGTTAGCACAAAGACGGGCATTCAAGCGGCAGTTGCCAACCCTTGGCAGAGAGTTAGAGTTTCGCAGTCCGACCAGCAGCAGCTACTGGCGGTGGCGGCCGAATTTGCCACCGTTATTGGTCTGGCGCAACGGAGGAACAAGGTATGATCGAAATCAACTTGATTCCAGACGTAAAACAAGAGCTGATAAAAGCTCAGCGTGTCCGTTCGATGGTCATATCTGGTTCGATTTTTGCCAGCATTGTGGCTTTAGTTACCGTTACGCTCTTAGCGATGTATGTTTTTGGTGGTCAGGCTTGGCGCAGCGGCATAGCTGACGACGAGATCCAAAAGAAAGGCGATGAGTTGGCCAAAGTTGAGGATCTTTCTAAGATATTGACACTTCAAAACCAACTGAAAGTTATTTCTGGCCATTACGAAAGCAAAAAGATGAACTCGCGCGTGTTTGACATGCTGGCGGCCGTCATCCCACCATCACCAAACGAAGCCCGCATATCTCAGTTATCGGTCGATAGCGAGACATCTACTATTCGTCTAGAAGGCCAGACCAGGGCCTTTGACTCAATGGAAGTGTTTAAGAAAACAATAGCCGGAGCTGTGATAGTCTACCGACAGGACGGAGCCACAGAGGACACTCAGGTTACCCTAGCATCAGATATTAGTATTACGGACACCAGCTTTGGCGAAGATTCCGAAGGGAACCGAACATTCCGCTTTACACTGAGCTTTGTCTATCCGGAAGAACTGTTTTCGCCAAACATTGCCCAAGTCGGCTTTAAGCTAATTGTAGACGGTAACGTCACCGACTCTTACCTTGGAATACCTAAGACTATCTTTACCAGCGCCGCAAATGACCTCGGAGGGGACCAGTAGTATGGCTACTAACGAAATTGCTGTTCGAAAGCGAATGCAGATCGCCAAGACAAACCGAATTATGTTTCTATGGATTGCTATATCCTCCGCCCTTATAGGGGTTGCGCTCGTGGTGAGTATCTTCTTAGTACAGAGACTTATCTACAACGAGGCGGTCATCGCCAAGAAACAGGAGACAGTCAATACGTTGAAACACAATCTTGATGCGGTTGACTCACTCAAGCAAGAGGTTCGTAAGCTAGACGTTAATGCGGCCCTGCTGTCAGCGCGCGCAAACGAGAGCGACCAGGCTATTCAGGTGATACTTGATGCCCTGCCTTCGGGAGCCAACTCGACCGCACTAGGTTCTTCACTTCAAAAACGACTATTAGCAGATGTCAGTGGCCTGACGCTTCAGACCCTTCAGGTGGACCCTGTTGCTGGTGTTGAAACGGTTTTAGATGGTGGTGCTGGCGGAGATGGTAGCTTTTCGATAACATTCAACTTCACGGTTGCCGGCTCTCAGTCGGCCCTCAAGAAGGTGCTTCAGAACCTAGAGCTCTCAATTCGAACTATAGAAGTGACTTCACTCCGTATAACCGGGCAGTCTGGTGGAGCACAAGAAATGAGTATTCAGGGAAGAGCATTCTACGAACCGGCCAAGACGATTGAGTTCAAGGAGGAGGCAATATGAAAAAAAGCGACATAGCTTCAATCGTCCTGATTGCTTCCATCAGCATAGTCATCGCATTTATCGGAGCTAATGCAATCTTTGAAAACGTGGCTTCCGAGGAAGTGACGGTTAAGACAATCGAAAAGATAAGCACTGAAGTTATTGAGCCAAACGAGTTGATATTTAACGAAAACGCAATTAACCCGACGGTTCCGGTGGAAATCAAAGTCGGAAGTGAGTAGGGCGGCAATTTATGGCGCTACTGACTGATGACATCCAAGCAAAATTGATGACTCTCCTGGTTGAGGAGGGCTTGGTTGCGGCTGAAGTGCTTCAGGGAGCTCAAGCAGAGTCTGCAAAGGCTGGAAAGCCCTTATTCACTTTGATGAGCGAGAAGGGGCTGGTAAATGACGAGCTTTTGACCCACGCTATAGCTCAGGTTTCCGGAGTACCATACGTTGACTTAACGAACACATTAATTGATCAGAATATCCTAAACCTGCTGCCTCAAGACGTCGCTGAACGCTTCATGGCGGTGCCATTAGCAGAGGTCCAGAACAGGTTGGCGGTCGCAATGATAGACGCCAACAACGTCCAGGCGGTGGACTATTTGGCGAACCGTGTACAGCGACCTCTTAAGGTTTTTATGGCTTCAGAGAGTGGAGTTCGTCACGTACTCGACCAGTACAAAACCGACTTATCGAGTATTGACGAGGCCGCTCAAGTATCGCAAGAAGAGGCGAAGGCTGAAGACGCTAACGAGGTTAAGACAATTGTCCAAGATTCGCCTATCAGCCAGGCACTCAGTAAGATTTTGGAGTACGCCGTTAAATCCCAAGCCAGTGACGTGCACGTTGAGCCTCTAGAGAATGCTCTCAAAATTCGTGCCCGTATCGATGGAGTGCTGCGTGAAGTTATGCAACTTCCAAAGAGCATTGAGCCAGCACTAGTAAGCCGTGTTAAAATCTTGTCAAACCTTAAGATTGATGAACACCGCATACCGCAGGATGGCCAATTTGCTGTCAAAGTTGCCGGTAAGGATGTCGATCTTCGTATCGCTATCAGCCCGGTCGTTTGGGGCGAGCAAATCGTTATTCGTTTACTAGACAAAACTGGCAACAGCTTCGACCTTGAAGATATGGGGTACGCCGGGCGGGCGCTGAGGGTTATTCGCCGAGGTGTTAAAAGGCCTAACGGAATGATCTTGACCTCTGGTCCTACTGGTAGCGGTAAGTCGACCAGCCTCTATGCTCTTATAAAAGAAATTAAAGACGATACCGTTAACATAGTTACGCTGGAAGACCCGGTGGAGTACAAGATGAGTGGTGTCAATCAGATTCAGGTAAATGGCGATGTTGGCCTGACCTTTGCTAGTGGCTTAAGGTCTATCCTGCGACAAGACCCGGACGTAGTGATGGTGGGGGAGATCCGTGATGCCGAAACCGCTAACCTCGCTACTCAAGCGGCACTAACTGGCCACTTAGTGTTTAGTACGCTTCACACCAACAGTGCGGCCGGTGTTTTGCCGCGCCTTCTCGATATGCAGATTGAGCCATTTTTGATCGCCAGTACGGTGAACACTATTATAGGCCAACGGTTAGTTCGGCGCGTAGCCGAAAAGCGGGAGACGTATCAGTCCTCGCCGATCGAGACCCAGAATATCTTAGCTACAGTGGGCCACTTACTGCCCAAAACCAAAGAAGATGTCGCTAAGGTCTCGGCCGACTTGGGCTACAAAGACCTTCCGTTAGCGGGCCAAAAAGCTTATACTTTAGTGAGAGGGATCGACACTCCTCAAACGCCAAAGGGCTACAAGGGTCGCGCCGGTATTTTCGAAGTCATGGACGTCAACACGGACATCCAGCGCATGATCGTCAACCGCGCCACCAGTAGTGAAATTCAAAAGCTAGCGGTGTCACAAGGCATGATTACCATGCGGCAGGACGGCTACCTAAAGGCGCTCACGGGTGTCACAACATTAGAAGAAGTTAACCGAGTTACATCAGATACAGCATAGGTGGGAAATATGGACACACAGCAACCGACACAACCAGCACCAGCACCAGCTCCGGCGCAACCAGCGCCGCCAGCAGGGCCGCCGCAGCTAAAAATCGAGGTCCTACTTGAGGAAGTAGTTCGCCGTCGCGCTTCTGACCTCCACTTGCAGGTTGGTTTAGCGCCGATGCTTCGTATCGACGGAGCCCTTATTCCAATCGCCGGGTTTAACCCACTTGATGAAGCGGCCGTGGAGTCACTAGTATTTGCCATTCTAGATGAAGATCAACGTCAGATACTACTAAAGGATAAAGAATTTGACTTCAGCTTTGCGTTTGGAACTCTAGGACGCTTCCGCGTTAACGCTTTTCACGAACGTGGCAACTTAGCGGCGGCTTTACGACTTATTCCAAACGAGATCAAGTCTGTTACAGAGCTAGGGTTGCCGAGTGTTGTAATGTCATTTGCTGATTTCCCGCGCGGCCTCGTACTGATTACCGGGCCGACCGGTAGTGGTAAGTCCACAACGCTGGCATCGCTTGTCGACAAGATCAATACCGAACGGTCTAACCACATTATCACCATCGAAGACCCGATTGAGTTTACGCACAGGTCCAAAAAATCAGTAGTTGTGCAGCGAGAGGTACACTATGACACCTACAGCTTTTCGGCGGCCCTTCGTTCCAGCCTTCGACAGGACCCGGATGTCGTTCTTATCGGTGAGATGCGTGACCTTGAAACTATTTCGGCTGCTATTACAATCGCCGAGACTGGACACCTTGTTTTTGCGACTCTGCACACCAACAGTGCCGCTCAGTCGATTGACCGTATGATCGATGTTTTCCCGCCTCACCAGCAACCGCAGGTTCGTTCACAGCTTGCTAACATTTTGATGGCGATCTGTTCACAGCGACTCATACCTTCTATCGGCGGCGGACGCGTTGTGGCCGCTGAAGTGCTTGTAACCAACCCAGCAGTCCGAAACATTATTCGCGAAGGCAAGGCACACCAACTCGATGCCGTTATCCAAACCGGTGCCGAGCAGGGAATGCAAACTATGGACCGCACCCTCGTCAGCCTTGTCCAGGCCGGTACTATCACTTACGATAGCGCCAGAGAGTTTGCGGTTGACCTAGTAGAGTTTGAACGACTCATGAGAGGGTAGCCGGTGAAAAAGTTTTCATACGAGGCGAGAGACCAAGCCACGAACAAAATCGTCAAGTCTTCTATACAGGCTGATTCTGAGCGAGCTGCTGCTCAGCTCCTGACCAAGCAGGGTTTTGTTCCACTTGTTATTAAAGAGCAAGGCGAGGGTGCTGATGGACTTCTTGCCCGCTTTACGAACCGTATTTCGACGAAAGATAAGGTGGTATTTACGAGGCAACTGGCGACTTTGCTTGGTGCTGGCTTGCCGCTTAGCCAGAGTCTTCATACCGTTATGGAGCAGACCCAGAACAAGCAGCTTCAGTCAGTGATCCAGGAAGTTTCGGCCTCTGTTGAGGGAGGAAAGTCGCTCTCAGACTCATTTAAGAAGCACCCAAAGGTTTTTAGCGAGGTATTTTTGTCACTGGTTGCGGCCGGTGAGCTTTCAGGTACTCTTGATGAAGCATTGCAACGAGTTGCTTTGCAGCAAGAGAAGGACGCCGCCACTATGAGTAAGATTAGGGGAGCGTTGACCTACCCGGTTATCGTGATTCTGGTCATTGTCGGCGTGATTGCCTTTATGATGTTTACAGTTGTGCCGCAGGTAGAAAAATTATACCTAGATCTTGATAAGGCCTTGCCGCTAATAACCCAAGTAATGGTTTCGACGGCTAGTTTTGTGGCCTCTTTTTGGTGGCTGGTCATAATAGCGATTGTCTTCTTGATTTACTTCTTGCGCCAATACTTTCAAACGGAGTCTGGTATTACATTTAAAGACAACTTCAAGATGAAGGTGCCTATATTTGGCAAAATGTTTCAGAAGCTATACATGGCTCGTTTGGCTCGTACTGGCCAAACACTCCTTTCGACAGGTGTTAGCATGCTAGACATGTTAAAAGTGTCTGGTCGGGCCGTAAATAATACAATTGTCGAGCAAGCGGTGGCGCGTGCGACCGAAAAAGTCCAAGGCGGTAAAGCGCTTTCCACGGCCCTTGAAGCTGAGCCGGTGATATTGTCATTAGTTCCACAGATGATTAAGATCGGCGAACAGTCCGGAAAGATCGACGATATGATGGGCAAGGTGGCGCAGGTGTATGAAGAAGAGCTCGACGAAGAGATTCGGACTATTTCGACATCGATTGAACCAATCTTGATGGTGGTCCTCGCGGTGGTGGCTGGTGGTATGGTTGGCGCGATCTTGTTGCCGATATACGGCCTCGTTAACAACGTTAACATATAGACAAGAGCGCCTCGGTGCGGTAGCATAGATAACATAAGCGATATACAGTTCATCTGAAAGGTGGGAAACTCACAATGAACACTCAAACAAAGCAAAAAGGATTCTCGATCATCGAGGTTGTCTTGGTGCTTGCGATTGCCGGACTCATCTTTTTGATGGTTTTCATCGCATTGCCGGCACTGCAACGCGGTCAACGCGACACGGCACGCCAGAACGAAGTTAACACAGTAGTCAGCCAGATGGGTACATACGCCGGTGCAAACAACGGACGGCTTCCTACGGATGCAAACGACATCGCTAAGATGGTTACTGGCAAGGCTGACAGCAACAAACTTGAAAGTGATACGCAGCTTTTCGTAAAACGTACGACCTATGCTGCGACAACATTACCTACGGTTGACCTAGATGCCGTGATCAACGGAACTGACGCTGTCTTGGGCCCTCAAGAGATCTATATATACATTGGGTTCAAGTGCGGTGTCGATAGCGCCTCGGGAAAGGTGACGTCTCTTGAGCGTGGTAACACTCGCCAAGCCGTCGCCCTCAGCGTCGTTGAGTCTACCGGTGGCATCTACTGCAAGAGCACTTAGAGTGTTATTATAGAAAGCATGAGTGAATTGCTAATTTATGTAGCCCTAGCGCTGCTAGGGGTGTGCTTGGGTAGTTTTGCTGGAGCGACTGTCTGGCGGCTACGCGCGCATCAGCTAGTCGATGATAAAGCGAATGGCGAGAAGGTGGACAGCAGGGAGCTGAAAAAGCTTTCTAAGTTGACCAAGGGTTATTTGTTGAAGGATCGCTCACGCTGTCTCAACTGTACCTATACGCTCCGCTGGTACGACCTTATACCAGTTGTCAGCTGGCTAGCTTTAAGAGGTAAATGTCGATCGTGCCGTAAGCCGATCGGAAAATTCGAGCTTCTTATGGAGCTCGGTGTTGGTTTGTTTTTCGTACTTTCTTATGCGCTCTGGCCGTTGGCGCTAAGTTCCGGTCTAGACGTTACGCACTTTGTACTATGGTTGATTGCTGGGGTGGCCATGGCAATTCTTTTTGCCTACGACGCCAAGTGGTTCCTGCTTCCTGATAAGGTTTCGCTTGTGCTGGCAGTTGTCGGTGTGGTTATTGTGGCCGTATCGGCTATCAACACGCAAGATGTCTTCGCTACGATTGCTTCGGCTGTTGGGTCGGTGGCAGTGCTGAGCGGGATTTATCTTGTCATATACCATATATCAAAAGGCCGTTGGGTCGGCTTCGGCGATGTAAAGCTCGGCGTTGGCCTGGGACTTATCTTGATCGATTGGCAGCTGGCATTAATAGCGTTATTCTTCGCCAATTTAATCGGTGTCTTAATTGTGGTGCCACTTCTCATAATAGGAAAGCTAGAAAGGTCGTCTCACGTACCGTTTGGTCCACTGCTCATGGCTGGTATGGTAACGGCTTGGTTTGTAGGTTGGCCAATTTTCAACTGGTACGTTGGTCTACTAGGGGTATAGTTACCCGCTTATGCTATAATTAGCCATAAGATGGGCACAAAACTAGCAGGGTTCACGGTTATCGAGACGGTCCTTTTCATTGCGATAAGTGGACTTATGATGATCATGATGATAACCGGCACGGCCGTGACGCTTAATAACCAGCGCTACAATGACTCGGTACGCTCGTTCCAGTCGCTTGTGCAGGAGCAGTATGCTAAGTTGATTAGTACTGAAAATGATCGGTTAGTGGACCGGCCTTGTGGCTTGGATGGAGCGGCCTTACCTCAAGAAGATACCTCATCAACTCAACAGCGCGGCCAGAGCCGCTGCGAAATATTCGGCCGCTATATGGCCATAGAGGGAAGCGATATCACCATATTTCCAGTGTTAGTGTACCGGGTGGAATCTCAGAAACCTGCCAGCGGTAGCGATGTCGATTTAATGAGAGATGTTGCTTACATGCAAATAGGCGTCGACACAGGCTTGGCCGAGACAGCTTCACTAGAGTGGGGGGCTGAGATTGCTTGGCCGTCGTCTGGATCGGGTGCTAGGTCGCCTACTACGCCACGCTCGGTTGCCCTGTTATTCGTCCGCTCACCGGATAGTGGTCAGGTTTATACTTTTGCTAGCGATACGGTTGTGAGTAATCCTGCCAATATGAATAGTGAAGTGATTCGAAGCATGATTGTCGCCGGCGACCTGGCGCCCGGTCAGGCCGCACAGGCACTTTGTGTTAATTCTGGCGGTATGACATTTGCCAACATGTCATCGGTTTATGTAAACGCTTTTTCTTCTGGTCCTAGCTCTATTGAAACTAGGACAAATGATTACTTCCAGTTAATAGGATCGGACATACGATGTTAAGTCGTCGCCACGAGAGAGGGGACACTATTGTTGAAGTTCTTTTTGCTGTCGCCGTGTTTGCTCTGGTGGTCATAGGTTCGTTAACGCTAATGAATCAAGGTACCGCAACGGCTCAGAGGTCTCTCGAAAGCACCCTAGTTCGTCAGCAAATGGACGCTCAAGCTGAAACTATTAGAATGATGCACGAGTCGTATGTGGCTGTCTATCAGCCTGGACTGACGTTTAACCTGACCGACGCGCAGACCTCTCCGGCCGAGGAGTGGTATCGGATGATTCGGTACGTTCAGACCAACAACGTAACATCATCGACTCAGTTTGGCTATTGTCCGGCCTACACGAGCGGTGATATGCCGCCGGCTGGTAGTTTTGTGGTCGACCCTCAAACAGTTAGAGTTATCACTCGCGACCGATTCCCAAATTCTATGCGGTTTCCGTCTGTTTGGGCTCAGGTCACGCGGGATAACAGTGGAGTTGTTACCGCCGAAGGGCTGTGGATCGAAGCAATCAGGTCGGGACCTAGCGCTGACCCGGCCCAGTCAGGCATTGGTTTTATTGATTTTCACATCCGAGCCTGCTGGGACTCGATAGGCATGCAAGACCCAATGCATCTAGGAACGATTGTGAGGCTATATGACCCACGTTAACAAACAGCGCGGTTTTACGATCGTTGAGCTTGTCTTGGCGATGTCGTTTGTGTCGGTTCTACTACTAGCTATCGCTATGACAATAATGCAAATCGGGGCGTCCTACAACAGGGGTATGACCGTAAAAGAAGTCAACCAGGCCTCACGTGCCATCTCAGAGGACTTTCGCTACAATATATCAGCTAGTCCAGCCTTTTCGCCGACCGACGGTTCGTTCTTGACCGTCAGGTCTGGCAGTATCGATGCAGGCGCTAGACTCTGTCTTGGCAATTACTCGTATATATGGAATTACGGACGAGCTTTTGAGACAGCTGGCGCAACTCTAACTGCTTACGACAGGGTGCCGGCTGGTCGAACTAACGATGTTAGGCTCGTTCGGGTGCCAGACGGGTCCAAGAGATACTGCGAAAAGCAACAAAATAGCGATTCGCCTCGATATGCCAACATTCAAACCGGTGACGAAGTCGGGGCGCAAGAACTACTGCGGGTAGGCGATCGTCGACTGGCTGTGCAGAATTTCTCGATACTTTCTACTGACTCTATGCAGGACGGCACGACCGGACAGAGGTTGTATGAAATAAAGTTTACGATTGGTTCGGGGGCGATATCTTCGATGAACTCTGATCAGACGGCTTGTCTGTTGCCCGGAAATGTTAATGCCGACCTGGCGTACTGCGTCGTTCAACAGTTTACGCTTGTCATCAGGGCGGGGAATGGGGTTAACTAATCGTATGAAAAACATTAGCAGAATACAGAATCAGAGAGGGGCGGTTTCATTATTTGTAGTTATATTTGCTATGTTGATCATGACGGTATTAGTAGTGAGTTTTCTTCGTCTTATGATGAGCGACCAAAATCAGGCTACCAGCGCTAACTTGGCGGAGGGCGCCCGTAACTCGGCTATGGCAGGGGTGGAAGATGCCAAAAGGGCCTTGTTGAGGTATGGTGAATATTGCAAGAGTCACAGCCAAGCAGAGTGTGATGAACTGGCAACCCGTCTAGCTAGTGACACCTGTAACTTAGCGGTTCGGATAGGAGATGTTGTAGCCGATGACGCTCAGTCCGGCGGAAGTGACACTCAACCCGGTGAGATAAAGGTTCAACAAACTCAAAATAGTGGCGACGCCCTTCTAGACCAAGCTTATACCTGTGTAACCATGGAACTTAACACCGATGATTATATAGGCAGTATTGGTGTAAACTCCACCCAGATAGTTCCTTTAATCGGCACTAGCGACTTTGATCGCGTCACTATAGAATGGTTTAGCCGAGAAGACCTAGGTGCTACTAGTTCATCAAATTTGAGCCTGCAATCAACCGCCTCGCGTGTCATGACTTCAGATTGGCCGGCGAACCGTCCGTCAGTTCTAAGGGCTCAGTTCATGCAGTTCGGTGATTCGTTTACTTTGTCCGACTTCGACAGCACGACTAATAGTGGCGAGAGCAATGCCAACACATTGTTTTTGTATCCGACATCTAACGGTACCCAGGCACCGCAGTCCTTGACTGCCCGCGATCAAAGGAGAGCGCCGTCTCAAGAAGAATCACCATCCGATAGCTCTAGCGATACACCACTTGGGGTGCGTTGCCAGTCGAGTTTGTCTTCTGGTGGGTATGCCTGTTCGGTAACAATAGTTCTGCCCAACCCAGTTGGGGGAGGTGATAGAACCGCCTTTCTGCGCTTGGTTCCTTATTACAATTCGACTCATTTTAGAGTAACGATGTCGGATGGTTCAGCTAGCAACATAGTTCAGTTTGACGCCGTGCAGCCTGAAGTAGATTCCACTGGCCGTGCAAATAATGTGTTCAAAAGGATGTCCGCTAGAGTTGACCTATACAACATTGGCTCTATCGTACCAGGGGCGGCAGTCGATGTTACTGGTAGTTTTTGTAAGGACTTTTCCGTTACAGACAATCGTTACGTGGCTGGTACCTGCACACCTTAATTAGTCTGATTGACCCTCGCTATGGAATTTTTCGTAGACCTCTCGCAGGTGTTCGTCCGTGACATGTGTATATATTTGGGTGGTTGATATATTGCTGTGGCCGAGCATGTTCTGAACACTGCGCAGGTCGGCGCCGTTCATCAATAGATCGGTGGCGAAGCTGTGCCGCATGGTGTGTGGGCTGACGTGCTTGGTTATCCCAGCTAGTCTGGCATATTTATTAACCATTCGTTGGATGCTACGAGCGGTCAGTCGCCTGAAGTCGCCGCTCGTCGAAGCCTCGACGTTTCGGCTGTAGCTGATGAAGAGAGGGGCTAAGGTATCTTGTCGTGCGTCTAGATAGCGCTCAACCCAGTCGGCCGTAGTTTGGCTTATGAAGATAGGGCGATCTTTCTGGCCCTTACCGCGCACCATAAACTCGCGTCTTTTGGTATTGATATGGTCGCGGTTTAGGTTCACCAGCTCCGAAACACGCAGGCCGCTTGAAAAAAATAGTTCAATTATGGCGCGGTCACGCAGGCCTTGTTCGCTTGTGATGTCTATTTGTTCAATTAGACGTTTAACTTCGTCATAGTGTAGGAAGGTGACTTGTTTACGGGAGACTTTGGGCAACTCAATCTTTTCTGGGCTTAACGATGCGATGTCGCGCTTCGACAGATACCCCAGGAAGCCACGAAGCGCAATCAGGTGATAAGACTGCGTGATGGTAGCTAGTTCATCGCCGTGGTCATTGCGGTGACGGTTTAGCCAGAGGCGGTATTTGCGCACAACTTCAGCAGTAATGTCTCCTACTGGTATGTCGCCGGTAAACTCGACGAAACGCTCGAGGTAGAAACGGTAGTTTTCGGCTGTTTTGGGCATCCGACCACCTTCGACTTCGATATGTTCAATGAAGTCTAGTATGTAGTCGGAGATGAATTTTTGCTCCATAGCCATATGTTAAGCATAGCCTAAAATGCACCAAGCGCATACAATAGTGGGTATGGAGTGGCTTGAAGCAATTATACTTGGACTCATTCAAGGACTTACCGAGTTTATCCCGATCAGTAGTTCGGGTCACTTGGTGATCGCTCAGACTTTTTTGTCAGGCGCTTCTGACCATCTTTTCCTAGAGTTTATCAATGTCGGCACAACCTTGGCGCTTATAGTGTTCTTTCGTCGTAAAATAGCCGCGCTCTTAGGTGATGTTTTTGTCCGCAAGAACTATTTGCTAGCCCGCAACATCTTGCTGTCTGTCATTCCGGCTGGCTTGGTCGGCTTTTTACTAGCAACTTTCATAGCCGAAACACCATTCTTTAACAGCGCGGTAACGGTAGTCTTTACATTGCTGATAATTGGAGTAGTGATGATTGTGTTGGAACGCCTGCCGCGAGCGTCAGAAATTAAAGACGGCGCGCATCTTTCTAAAGGCAGGGCACTAATGGTGGGTGTAGCCCAGATGGTCGCACTGATTCCGGGGGTGTCTCGTTCGGGTTCGACTATTATTGCTGGCCGCTTGCTCGGGCTCAAGCCGGCCGAGGCTGCCGAGTACAGCTTTTTGGTTTCAATTCCGATAATGATAGGCGTGACAGCTAAAATATTTCTAACCGATTTTGATTATCTAGTCGCCAACGCAGGAGTATTTGTGGTGTCAAACGCAGCCGCCTTTATCAGCGGACTACTAGCGGTCGGTTTCTTGATGCGATACCTTTCTAAGCACTCTTTAGCGGTGTTTGGTTGGTACCGAGTTGGCTTGTCGCTCGTTGTGGCAACCATTCTTTTGGTACAATAGAGACAATACGATAAAAAGGAGATGAAATGGGAGACGTAGAACGTACGCTTGTACTATTTAAGCCAGATGCCGTGCAGCGCGGAGTAGTTGGCGAGATTTTAACGCGATTTGAGAAGGTTGGCCTGAAGATTATCGCTACAAAGATGATTTCACCAACTCGTGAGCAGTACTACAAGCACTACGAAGAGATTGGCAAGATGATCACTCGACGAGGTGAGGATACTTTTAACATTACACTCGACATGATGCTAAGCGGTCCAATCATCGCGATGGTGTTTGAGGGTATCGAAGCGGTTGCTTTAGTGCGCAAGCTGGTCGGGCCAACTGAGCCAAAGTCGGCTTTGCCCGGAACCATTAGGGGCGACTTTTCCCACATGAGCTTTGGCTACGGCGACAAGGAGCACAAGGGTATTCCGAACCTAATTCACGCGTCTGGTGAGCCAGATGAAGCGGTTCAAGAGATCTCTCACTGGTTTTCTGAGGCCGAGCTTTATGATTACAGTGTGTTGAACGAGAAGTTTACTAGGTAAGAAAACTGTCGCTTAGCTTTCTCTCGCAGACGGCTTCGCGCCGGGTTCGATAAGGGCCTCTGCGCCTTATCTCACTCGGGCTGCAGATGTCGTGCGAAGAAAGACTGAGCGACTTTTTTCTTTTATCTCTGTTAAAATAGTAGTACGCCTCGGTAGCTCAACTGGATAGAGCAGATCCGTCCTAAGGATAAGGTTGTAGGTTCGACTCCTGCCCGGGGTACCATAGATATTATTAAAACACGATCTCATCTGGCGTTAGTGCAAACTAGTGGTAGAATAGAAACATGACTAAGCGTAAACAAAATACCAAGAAGACAACCGCAAGAACAACCAAAGCTGCAAGTGCCAAAGCAGATTCTTTCAAGAAGAGATTATTAATTGGAGTTGGGCTTTTGGTTATCATTCTCGGAACTATCGCTAGCATGTCGGCGTTTGCGAAGTACCGGACGGTAGCGGAGCAGAATCAGAAGCGACTTGATCAGATAGTGGCCGTCTACAATAGCTTGGATCTGGGTGATGATTATAAAGTGAAGTCTTCAGATGTTTTCGGCGACAAACGAGTATATGATTGGGACAGCGGAAGGAGCAAGTCTTCTGCGGTCACTTACGTTCATGCTGACACTACTCAGAATACGCTAGCAAAGCTTGACGAGAAAATAAAGGCGGCCGGTTTTATATACATTGACGAGCCTTATCCTGGCGACCCAACCAGGACGCAGTACCACTACAAGTCCGAGGCGGGGGTCTACATTCGGCTAACTGTTTATAGCAAAGTTTACAATGACGCTTATGAAAGTGCTTTGGCTCTTAAGACTGACAATATATCGAAGTTCCTTAAGGATGTCAGTTTTGACGCTGCTCCGTCTGAGGCTATCATCAAGGTCAACCTCGATGACAACAACGAGTAAACCCAAGCAGCAGGCACTTGATTTTGAAGGGCAGCGCCCGAACGAGAAGTTGTTGTTTGTGTTTCGACGCCACATCATCGCCATGAGAAAAGGGTTTTACCTACTTCTTATACCGCTGGCGATAACGGCCATCCCACCGCTTATTTGGCAGAATAATCTTGAGCTTTTTCTGCTACCTTTGGGTGGGTTCATATTAGGGCTGATACTTTTTTTCTACCACTTTATCCTGTGGTACTTTACGGTCTACATTGTCACTACCGAGCGTATTCGTCAGGTGACGCAGAAAGGGTTCTTTGGCAAGGATGTCGTTGAGCTTCGTTTGTCCAAGATACAAAACATAAGCTATAATATACCTGGGTTTACCGGCGAAGTATTTGGTTTTGGTACAATTGTCATCCAGACTTTCGTTGGAGATTTAGTTATCCGCTATGTCGAGCACCCCGAGAAGACCTACAATAAGTTGCAAGACGCCGTTGGTTCGGCCGTAGATACGCAAGGAGAGCATGAAAAAAGCCTTATCTAAACTGTCGCGAACTAAAAAGACTGATGCGCCCGTTGGGCGTATTACGACTGATACCTTGGCCGAACATCGAGAGAAGGTACTTGCCGGCGGCCGCCGTTTTAAATATCCCGTTCAGTACGCGCGTCACAAGCTGGTTATTAATGCCATCTTGATCGGCATCGGCGCCATCATCATCCTTGGTTTTATTGGCTGGTGGCAGCTGTATCAGGCTCATAACACCAGCGACTTCATGTACCGTGTCTCGAAGGTCTTTGCGTTACCGGTGGCCAAGGTGGACGGACAGACGGTTCTTTATAGTGACTACTTGATGCGTTACCGTAGCTCCATTCAGTACTTGCTGGAGCGCGACCAGGTGAACCTATCGACTGAAGACGGCAAACAACACATGGACAGCATTAAGCGCCGTGAACTTGATGGCGCTATAGCTGATGCTTATGCCGCTAAGCTAGCGCGCGAGCAGGGCATAGTCGTTACAGACGCAGAGTTAGAAGAGTTCCTCATTCAACAGCGTAAGTCTACTGACGGAGATGTCTCCGAGGCGACTTATAATGCCGTGATTCTTGATTATTATGGTTGGTCGCCAGACCAGTATCGTCACGCTATGAAAAACAAGCTGATTCGTCAGAAGGTTTCATTTGCCATCGATGCCAAGGCTAGTGGATACGTCGAGAAGATTGATGAGCTAAAAAGAACTGGACAGGGAGACCTCAAGAAAATAGCCAATAACTTGAATAAAGACGATTCGTCAGCGGTGACGTACTCGGCGCCGATTTGGGTACCTCGCACTAACCATGACGGCGGTCTGGCCGAAGTAGCGGCCGGTCTGAAAAAGGGCGAGATATCGTCACCTATAAAGATATCTAAAGGTACCGGTTATTACTTTGTGAAGCTAGTGGACAGCAACGCTAGCCAGGTGGAGTATGAACTGATCCATGTTCCGCTTACCGAGTTTGATGCTCGTCTAAAAGCCGTTGTAGATAACGGTGGCGTCCAAGAGTACATCGAAGTGCCTGGGGTTGAGGAGCTTTAGTGTTTAGCTTGCCAGACCTACCTTACGGCTACGATGCGCTCGAGCCAGCTATTAGTAAAGATATTATGGAGTTGCACCACGACAAACATCACCGCGGCTATGTCGATAAGTTAAATGACGCCCTTGAAAATTGGCCAGAGCTGAAGGATATGAGCATAGAGGAGCTATTGCGACAGGTTAACGAGCTCCCCGAGCAGATTCGCCAAGCGGTCCGAGACAATGGCGGCGGTCATTATAACCACAGTCTTTTTTGGCGCTGGATGTCGCCGGCGGGGGGAGGGCGACCGTCTGGCGCGCTAGAAGAAGCTATTTTACAGAGGTACGGTAGTTTCGAGAAGTTTGTTGAAGAATTTACAACGAAGGCCACGAAGCTGTTCGGTAGTGGCTGGGTATGGCTGCAACCTAATATGGACATTTTGACAACACCTAACCAAGATTCGCCGCTTATGACGGGCGGCGAGGAGCCTATCCTAGGCTTAGACGTTTGGGAACACGCCTATTATCTTGACTACAAAAATAAACGCGCCGACTATATCGACGCCTGGTGGGGTGTGGTGAATTGGAGTGAGGTAGCGAAGCGGTTCCGAGCGACTGTAGAACCGTCTATGCTAGGTCAGCGACTTGCTTAGCACAGCATCCAGCCCTGTATCTTGACCGTACAGGTCGGTGACATATTCAAGGCCGTAACCTTCCGATTGCAGGAAGGCGATCATTTCTTTGTTTGAAACCTTGGTATCTACAACGACCTGTTCTACGCCTGGGAAGTCGTTTCGCGCCGCCTCTATCTCGGCATTGCGAAGCAGAAAGCTACCGACGTGACGGCCACGGGCGTCAGGTGAGATGGAAATATTGCGGACTTCGAGTAGTCCTGGAGTTTCTGACGATTGTTGGTAAATAACCGTGCCGATAGGCTTCCCGCCCATATATGCCGCCATTGCTCGTTTTGTGCCTTCGGCGAGTTGGGCCTCGGTCTTGTCGAGCCAGGCTCCGTGAGTGGGGTAGTCCTGTCCGGTGGGTATCCAGAGGCGGGGTTGTCGGAGTGCGTCAACAATGCCCGCTATGCCGGCTGAGGAATGTTCAGTAGTAAAACGGAACTCTGTCATATGTATATAGTAACATAAATACCGCTTATAATCAATGTCTGTACTAGCGCTGGCGTGGCAGGTGCGGAATTATTTTACTCCAGGAATGTGAAATCCCCGCTGGCTGCGGGGCTCACGTAGAGCTTCGCGCCATGCGGGGAGAGTATTACTTCGAGTTCACCCCTCCAGTTCCCGGCGCAGGAGTGCGACCCGATCGACCACCTTTTGGCGAAGCTCGATCCTCTCGGTCTTGTCGAAGTAGGCGATAGCCCAGTCGGGGCGGGCGACGAGCTGACCGAGAGGTATCTTGTGCGGTGGCTCGACTCCCTGACAGATCCATCGCTGTGTCTGTTCTGCGGCGCTCTGAGCGAGGAGCAAAAGTGATAATGCTTCCTCGTCGGTGATGTATGACCACTCCTCGAGCGTTAGGGCCGATTGGGCCATGTTCCCGAAGATGCTTCCGAGGAACATGCCGTCCGGACTGCTAGAGCTGTGAACTGCTTCGTGGGTTGCGACAGCCACTTCTGCCTCTGCCTGCTCAATGAGACAGGTGTGAGGATAGTGGGCATGCAGCATCATGAAGAAAAACGCGGCCAGGCTGTTATCCAGAGTTGCTCCTCCATCGACGGCCGTGATCAGGTGCATTCCCGGCAGTCGATTACGCTTCAGCCCTGCGAAGGGTTCGGTCAGTGTTGCATTCATGGCAGCCTCCAAGGGGCCTAGGAAATGGGATAGGATTTGTCAAAAACTCGCCTTCCGAGCGAGCTCGACAAAGGTAAAAAGATAATACCATATTCAATGGTATTTGTAAATACTTCAGTGGGCCCGACCGGATAATCCATTCGCTTTGCTCATGAACGCACCGGCGATCACTCGCTGCGCTCGCATGATCGCCGAACCGAGTCCAGTTCGGCGCGGGCACGAAAAAAGTCCACCAGGGGTGAACTTGTTTCGTGGCGGGCCCGACCGGATTCGAACCGGCGATCTCCTCCGTGACAGGGAGGCGTGATAGGCCAGCTTCACTACGAGCCCTCGTGTGTATCTATGCCTAGACTCGTATGATGATAGCATTTTTTAGGGCTAGTTGCAACCTCTGTAGGAGGCTATGTTTTAGGGATGGGGGGTGATATAATTGGCTGGTAAGCAAGGGCGCCTGCCGCTATAGCTCAGCTGGTAGAGCGGCGCTTTCGTAAAGCGTAGGTCTCCGGTTCGACTCCGGATAGCGGCTCCAGGTACAACATATGCTCAAAAATACATTTATAACCTCAATCAAGCAACTTCTTACCAGCCGGTACCTAACGGTTCTGTCGCTGGCTCTGGTTCTCTTGTCGATCGCGTTCGTGATATACATCGCGTTGACAGTTCGACCGAGCGAGCTTCAGCTGGTGACTCACTATACTGCCTTTGGAGTAACACACCTTTACCGTGACCAGTGGTGGTATTTGTTGTCGTTCGCAGTATTTGGCGTTTTTGTGGCCTTTCTACATGTGGCGATTGCCACCAAGATTTTGATGGTTCGCGGCCGTTCATTGGCTATTTTTTACGCCTGGATGGGCATCGGCATTATTTTGCTAGCCTGGATAACAAGCTATTCGCTAATTTTCATCTGGAAGCCTTAGGTGATGTTTAAGAAACCGACTATCGACCTCGAGATCCCACTTGGCAAGCGGACGCCGACGTACCGTTTCTTTGAGATGTTACCGGCAATCCTCAGCTACGGGGCCTTTGTGCTACTTATCGTTCTCTCGTTGGTGTCGCCACTTTTGGCCGCAATCTACCTACTTCTTATCTTGATCGGTGTGTTGGTGCGGGCAGTGCGAGTGGCCTTTCATACCATAATGGGTCACCGTCGACTGGTCATGTCTCAGAAGGTGGACTGGGCGGCCAGACTAGCTGATCTTGAGAACCCCGAGGCATCGTATGACCTGCACTACGGTAGTCGCTCGAAAATGTTCGGCATCCGCACGCACCTGCAGAACTTACGGTTAATCGTAGCTGACCCTGAGTCGTACCCAAAGCCATCTGAGCTCCAAAACATCGTCATCATCGCGGCATATAATGAGGGTTATGACGTTCTTGAGCCGACTCTACGATCTTTGACTAAGGTAACTTACGACCAAAAGAAACTGATAGTGGCCTTAGCTTACGAAGAGCGGGGCGGCGAAGAGATGGAGACGACCGCTAAGCGTCTAGAGAAAGAGTTCAAGGGTAAGTTCGGCGAATTTGTGATCATTAAACACCCACGCGACTTGCCCGACGAGGTTATCGGTAAGGGACCTAACATTTCCTACGCCGGTGAACGCATGAAAGAATGGTGCGATGAGAGAGGGATAGCCTATAAAGATGTCATGATCACGACCCTAGACTCAGATAACCGCCCACACCCTTCGTATTTTGACTATGTGACTTATGAATACATCATAAATATCGACCGTAAACACCTGGCATATCAGCCGATCGCTCTCTTCATCAATAATATCTGGGATGTGCCAGCCGTGATGAGAGTGGTGGCGACTGGCAACACCTTTTGGAATATCATTAGCTCGATGAGGCCTTATGCTATGCGAAACTTCGCCTCACATTCCCAGCCGATGGACGCCTTGGTAGAGATGAACTGGTGGAGCCGACGCTCTATCGTCGAGGACGGCCATCATTTCTGGCGCAGTTTCTTTTACTTCAACGGACAATACTCTGTTCACCCGGTGTACATACCAATCTATCAGGACGCTGTGCTCGATAACACTTATTGGAAGACATTTAAGGCCCAGTTTATCCAGCTCAGGCGTTGGATGTACGGTGCGTCGGATATTCCATTTATCGCTACTCGCATCTTTACGCGCAAACGTACCGTACCGTTTTGGCCAGCTTTTGTCTGGTTCGTACGCGCTATAGATGGCTACGTCACGGCTGCCTCTATGGCTATAATTGTGGCGGTAGGTGGCTGGGTGCCACTTTTGGTCAACCCCGACGCTTATAGCGATATGATAGCCCATCAACTACCGGACGTCGTGAGTATCATCCAGCGCTTTGCGCTTATCGGACTGCTTATCATAGTGTTCATGTCGTTCAAGCTGTTGCCGCCGCGCCCAGAGCGCTATAAGCGCACCAGAACGGTCTGGATGGCCCTTCAGTGGGTATTTATGCCCCTTACAGCCATCGGGTACCTGTCATTTGCTGCTTTGAACGCCCAGGCCCGTCTGTTCTTTGGTCGGTACCTAACTAAGTTCGATGTCACCACTAAAGCAACACTTGAGTCTAGAGAAGCAGCCCGTATGGCCAAAATGACGACGCACTCCAGCCAGCTCAAGCCACGCTTTGGTCGGCGTCGCTCCTGATACAATTCACAGTAATATAAAATAACCCCTCTGGTTGGAGGGGTTATTGTTTTACCAACGATTAGTTGTTGCGGTCTGTACGGTGATGTACTTCGCGCTTGATCTCTTGGAGTGTCTTATCGTACTCAAAACCGAGCGATACTAGCTGGAGCTTAGACACTTTTGGTGGATTTTTCATCTGTTGTTTATCAGACATGGTTTCATTGTAGCATAAACAGTATGGATTGTCAATGGAACAGACTTTCATGTGAAATATCGTCTGTGATATACGCTGGAGCCTTGGGCATGAAAAAGCCCCGTGGAAAAGTCCGGGGCAGCTGTGGGGAAATCTAGGTTGGTGGGTCCTAGAGGATTCGAACCTCTCACCTCGTCAACGTCAATGACGCGCTCTAGCCAAATGAGCTAAGGACCCCCGTGTGTTACAGATAGAAAGTATACAGGAAATGGGGGAGTTTCTCAAGAGTTCTGGTATAATTGACCCCATATGAGCGAACAACTTCACGCAATGAGACACAGCCTCGCACACATCACCGCCAGTGCTGTCCAAAAACTCTGGCCAGAGGCAAAATTCGGCGTCGGGCCGGTGGTAGATAATGGTTTTTATTACGATATCGACCTCGGTGAGCAGAAGATTTCCGAAGCTGATTTTAAACGAATCGAAAAGACGATGCGTGAAATTATCAATCAAGCACAAACCTTTGAGCGCTTTGAGCTGCCAATAGGCGAGGCGATTGCCTGGGCTAAGGATAACGGCCAACCATATAAAGAGGAGCTTTTAAATGATCTCGGTCGAACTGGCACCACTGTGGCTAAAGATCTCGATGTTAGTGAGCTGGGTTTGGCGGGAGAGGGCCAATCGGCTGTCGAGGCGGTGTCTTTCTATAAGAATGGTGGTTTTACTGACCTCTGTAGGGGCCCGCACGTTTCCAGCACTAAAGAAGTGGGAGCGTTTAAACTGCTTCGGGTTGCCGGGGCTTACTGGCGCGGTAAAGAGACGAACGCTCAGATGCAACGGCTTTACGGCGTTGCCTTTGAGACCCAAGAAGAGCTCGACGCCTACCTATCGCAACTAGAAGAGGGCAAGGCGCGTGACCACCGTAAGGTTGGTCGCGAACTCGATCTATACACCATCTCACCGCTGGTGGGGGCTGGCCTACCACTCTTTACGCCTCGTGGAACTATCCTGCGCGATATTTTTAGTCAATATTCCAACCAACTTCGTCAGCGGTTTGGTTTCCAGAAGGTTTGGACGCCACACATCACCAAGAAAGATCTTTATGAAACCTCGGGGCACTGGGAGAAATTTGGCGATGAGCTTTTCTTAGTCACCAGCCAAGAGACGAGCGATAGTTTTGCGCTGAAGCCGATGAACTGCCCGCACCACACGCAAATTTTTGCCTCTAGTCCTCGAAGCTACCGTGACATGCCGGTGCGCTTCCTGGAGACAACGACCGATTATCGGGATGAAAAGACTGGCGAGCTTGGCGGCCTAAACCGCGTTCGTTCATTGACACAGGACGACAGCCACGTGTTTGCGCGACCTGATCAGATAGAGGAAGAGATCCATAACCTGCTTTCATCTGCTAGGGAACTGTACGAGACGATCGGCATGCAGCTGCGTGTTCGCCTATCTTACCGCGATGACGGCGCTGGCTACTTGGGTGACCCGGCTCTTTGGGGCTCGGCACAGGCACAGCTGAAGCAGGCGGTTGAGAAGATTGGTCTCGATTTTTATGAAGTAGATGGAGAAGCGGCCTTTTATGGTCCAAAAGTCGACTTTATGGCAACTGACGCCATCGGGCGCGAGCACCAAGTAGCAACGGTCCAGCTTGACTTTGTCCAACCGCAGCGTTTCGGCCTTTCTTATATTGACACTGATGGCAACGCCGCCCAGCCAATTATGATCCACTGCGCACTACTTGGCTCTATTGAGCGTTTTATCAGCGTCTACATCGAACACACCGGCGGTTGGTTCCCATTTTGGGCGGCGCCGGAGCAGCTGCGCATTTTGACTATCAATGACAGCGTGAATGACTATGTTGGTGAGATTCGGTCTGTCCTTGATGACTTAGTGTTGATGAAACCGGTTAAATACAACGAAGTTCGCTATACCGTTGACGATCGCAACGAGTCTCTCGGCAAGAAGATCCGCGAAGCCGCTGGAATGAAGATACCAGTACAGTTGATTGTCGGACCGCAAGATCGAGAGGCCCACCAAGTGAGCGTGCGAACTCAGGCCGGCGAAGAGAAAGTGGCGCTCGACCAGCTTGCTGAGTATCTTAGAGGGCTATAGTCTGTGCCGGATAAACTGTTTCGTGAAGCCATCGAAAGCTTGATTTTTCGTGTACCAGCCGGTAAGGTCACGACCTATGGCGACTTGGCTGCGCTGGCAGGACACCCGTATGCGGCGCGTGTAGTTGGCGGCATGGCTCATTATGGCGAATCGTCCTTGCCTTGGCATCGTTTAGTGAATCGATTCGGCGGTTTGGCGAGCGGCTACCCGGGAGGACGCGAGGCACAGGCTGAGCACCTCCTAGCGGAGGGTGTGACGTGTAATAACTTTGTAGTTGATGATTTCGAGGAGCGGCGATGGCGACCATAGAAGCTGAAAAGTTGCCACTTATAGTAATAGTAGGCCCGACTGCTAGCGGTAAGTCGGCACTTGCTATAGAGTTGGCCGAGCATTTTGATGGAGAAATTATTTGTTCAGACTCACGGACTGTCTACAGAGGTATGGACATTGGTACGGCTAAGCCTAGCGCTGAGGACAGAGCCAGGGTGCCTCACTGGGGTCTAGACCTGGTTGAGCCAGATGAGCGATTTACAGCAGCTGATTTTAAAGAATATGCGGTTAAAAAGATCGCCGAGATCCGTTCTAGAGGCCGCTTGCCGATAATGGTGGGGGGCACAGGCTTGTATGTCGATGGTGTTATTTTTGACTATAAATTTGGCAAAACCGACCCACAGCTCCGTCAGAAGCTAGAAAAGCTAACATTGGAGGAGCTAAAAAAGTATTGTGCCAACAACAACATCGAACTGCCTGAAAACGACCAGAACCGTCGATACGTGATTCGAGCCATAGAACAGAATCAGGTCAATCGAGAAAGGTCAGACAGTGTTATAGTCGGAACGTACGTTGTAGGAATTGCTACAGAAAAGGAACAATTGCTCGACAGAATTTCGGAGCGAGCAGATCAATTGATGCAAAACGGCGTGGTCAGCGAAGCCCAAAAGTTAGCAGAAAAATACGGTTGGGAGAGCGAAGCGATGACGGGAAATATCTACCCGTTGGTACGAAGATTGTTGTCGGGTGAGGTGAGCGAGGAGGAGATGAAGCAACTTTCTATTACCGCTGACTGGCAACTGGCTAAACGCCAGCTGACATGGTTTAGGCGCAACCCCGAGATAGTTTGGTTACCTCTCGACAGATTAAAAGTGTATCTTTTCGATCTTCTGAACAAAAATGTGCTATCATAAAGACAATAAATTTAAGTGAGGGGAAGGTCTATGATAGATAAGTTGTTCGGCTCAAAGACGCGCGTCAAGTTGCTGCACCTTTTTATGAACCACCCTGGACAATCATTTTATGTGCGCGAGATAACTCGCCTCATTGATGAGCAAATTAATTCCGTTCGTCGCGAACTTTCTAATATGTTGGATATCGGAGTTATCACAAGTGACAGCGCCGACAACAAGCTTTACTACGAAGTCAATCAGCGTTACGATTTTTACTCTGCACTTAGGGCGATGTTTGCGGGCGAGGCTATATCAGTTGCGCCAGCGGCAGCTAAAACTGACGACGGAGTTAGCTCGCAGTATGTCGATGTTCTGAAAGCTATTCCGGCCCTACGCTTGGCCGTCTTGTCGGGCGTTTTGGTGCGAGGGTCAACTTCATCAGTCGACATTCTGCTGGTCGGTAATTTATCTGGGCCAAAAGTTAAGGCGGCGGTTTCTATAATAGAGAAGTTAGAGGGTCGCGAGCTAAACTATTCGACGCTTTCATATGACGAGTTTTATTATCGGTTAAGTGTTAGAGATAAATTTATAACAGAGATACTCGCCAGCACGCATAGTGTTGCTGTCGATAAGGACAATGTCCTCGGCGAGTTAAAAGAAGGAGATTCATAGTGTTAGAGATAGAGTATAAGGGCGGAAATACGGTCGTATTGACCACTAAAAAGGCAACATTGGTCGCTGATCCGAAGCTGTCGGTGGCTGGCGGCAAAGACATTGTCGTAAAAGAGGCGATCGAAGTCGCTACCGAAGAGCGTTTTGCTTTGAACTCTGAGGGTGCCCGCCTAAGGATTGAAGGACCCGGGGAGTACGGTGTGGCGGACTTCGACATTGTTGGTGTTGCCGCTCAGCGTCACCTAGACACCGAGCAAGATCCAAAACTAAGCACTATGTACCGAATCGAAGCAGCTGGCTTTCGAGTTGGCTTGATAGGAAACATCTATGAGAAGGTTAGCGAAGAGCAGCTGGAGTCTTTGGGCGTCATAGATATATTGATTATTCCAGTCGGCGGCGGTGGCTATACTCTCGACGCAGTTGGCGCCGCAACCGTTACGCGCCAGATTGACCCAAAGGTGGTCATACCGGTTCACTATGCCGACAAGGGCTTGAAATACGAAGTCCCTCAGGCGGATTTGGACGAGTTTGTGAAGCAGCTCGGCGTCCCAGTAGAGGACACGCCAAAGTACAAACTGAAACAGCAGGCGGCTTTACCAGCTTCGTTGACTGTAGTGAACGTCACCCGCTCTTAGTAGTAGTATAAAAAATACCCCCGCGATAGGGGGTATTTTGTTTTGCTAGCAACTCTTTGGTCTTAGGCGAGGATGCCTTTTTTCTTTAAAGTCCGGATGGCCTGGGTGCTGAGAACCATTGTTACTTTCTTGCCGTCGACCTCAAAAGTTTTCTTTTGTAGGTTAGGCTTGAAAACACGGTTGGTGCGACGCAAAGAAAAGCTAACGTTGTTGCCAAACTGCTTTCCTTTTCCGGTTAGTTCACATCGTGCTGTCATAATTTATCCATTTTACCTTTTTTCACCCCTAGAGTCAAGAGATGGTCGTGTATAATAAGATCATATGGAAATCGATTTTCTCTATATAGGTATAGTTTTGGGTGTTATTTTAATATCGATGACCCTTCACGAGGCGATGCACGCCTTCACTAGCTATTGGCTGGGTGACGATACCGCCAAGCTCGAGGGTCGATTGACTATCAACCCGATTAAACACATTGACCCACTTTTAACAATTGCACTGCCAGTAGTTTTGGCTCTGATTGGTGGGCCGATATTTGGTGCGGCCAGGCCGGTTCCGTTCCGTCCCGATAAAGTGAAAGGCGGTGACTGGGGCGCTGCGCTGATAGCGGTCGCCGGACCACTGACCAACTTGTTGATTGCTTTTGTAGCTTTTGGTGTCGGTGCTTTGAGCGGTGTAATTACAGCCGATGGGGTGCAAACCACTTTGTTTGGGACGATCATAATTCTAATGGTGACAGTAAACCTTGGCTTCTTCGCATTTAACATGATCCCGATACCACCGCTAGACGGTTCCCGAGCCCTTTATGCTATCGCCCCCGAATATCTCCGCATCGCCATGCGCTATATAGAGAGGCTGGGGCTGTTCGTGATTTTTGCCGTAGTTATACTGGTAGGGTCTGGTCTAGGGGTTTATATAACAGAGGTTATGGGATTCTTCCTCGACCTGTTTAGCGATATATTTACCTTAAAATAGAAGACCGCTTGGCTTGCCACTTCCGGCCAAAGTCAGGTATACTAAGAGTACCCAGGTAGGGACCTCGGTGTACATGATTTTCCGATATCATAGATGAGGACGGCCTAATTGTCCACCTCCGTGGAGATGGTCTGCGGTCATCCACCTTGCAAATATGCGGGGAACATCATCGCCATCGAGTCAGCCCTACTTGGGTTTTTATTTTTCGTTTTTACCGGTGTCTGATTGACAAAACGTAGAGCTTATGCTAATGTGAGAAAAGTAATATAAAAAACAAAAAGGAAATAAAAATGAGCGAAACAGCCCTAGAAGCAGCGCCACAAGAACAGACTGACCAGCCAGAGGGCTACGTCGATTACGACAAGGCTATTCCAATGGCCTATGCTGAAAAGCCCCACAGGGACGAGGCTATTAGCCTAGTTGATGAGGCCAATAAGATTAGTAACGACGAAAAGTATGCTTTTAAAAAGGGTGACTTCCTGGGTGACGGTAATGTTGGCGAGGATGTTGAAGAGCTTTTAAATAATGCCAAAGCAGCCGCCAGTGAAGCTCAGAGCGCAGGGGAAATAGCTGGCATAATATACGACGAAGATCAACAGCGTCAGCAGGAGCAGGAACTGCGCCAACAAACTATCGAAGCTGCTAAGAAGCAGATATCCTCATAAAGGTAAATTCTTAAGTGAAACAGCGTCTTTCTGTCAGAGCTATAATAAGCCAGAACGGTAAGGCGCTTTTGCTTAGGAGAGCTTCTGGCCGAGATAGCATCTTGGGTAAATACGAGTTACCTGGTGGTAAGCTGGCTTACGGTGAACAACCGGAAGATGCCCTAAGGCGATACCTTCATGATGATGCGGGTCTGCACATCCAGTCCGCCCAACTCTTTGACGCCGTGACTTATATAGATCATGACGATAGAGAAATTCAGTACGGGGTTATTACTTACATTGTAACGCCGACCTCAGAAAAAACACCTATAAAGCTGAGCGGAAATTATAGCAAATACAAGTGGCACTCGATGTCATCAATACAACAGTCTGAACTAACGGATTTGACCCAACTTTTGCTCGGAATAATTAAGCAAGAAACGGTAACAGATGAGATAGTGTCGAAACAAAACGACAACGTTGATAAAAACGCAACGGATATTGAAGCCACAGTTTTTTCTGATGGGGGATCGCGGGGCAATCCAGGGCCGTCGGCCGCTGGTTTTGTTATTGTGAATAACCAGCAGGAAGTTGTTGCTGAAGGTGGAGAGCTACTAGGCATTACAACCAACAGCCAGGCTGAGTATCACGGTGTTCGCATTGGGCTAGAAAAGGCTATCGAACTAGGTCTTAAAAGAATAAACTTCAAAATTGACAGTATGTTGGTTGTTAACCAGCTTCGCGGAGAGTACAAAGTTAAAAACCGCGAACTTTGGCCGATCCACGAGCGTATTCGAGAACTCATAACACACTTCGATAAGGTCAGCTTTTCTCACGTTCCCAGAGAGTTTAACCAACTGGCTGACGGAATGGTAAACAAGACACTGGACTCCCACAAAGAGTAGAGACGAGCATCACCCCTTGGTGGTATAATGGTTCTGGCAGTCCGCTAGACGGCCGCTTGCCTTTAAAAGCAAGAGGAAAGTCCGGGCAGCACAGGATACGACAGTCGCTAACGGCGACCGGGGGTAACCCTAGGGAAAGTGCCACAGAAACAATACCGCCTAGCAATAGGTAAGGGTGAAATGAGTGGGGTAAGAGCCCACAGCGTCATATGGTGACATATGGAGAAGGTAAACCCTGTCGGCTGCAAGGAGGTCAGCATCAAAGAGCGATCCGTTCGCTGGCCGATACCCGCTTGATCTTGCGGGCAACCGCAAGACTAGATAGATGGTCGTCCTCGACAAAACCCGGCTTACAGGCTGACTGCCAACAAATAACCCCTCGAGCTGAGGGGCTATTTGTTTCTTCACAAGTTTACTGAAACAGACTATTTGGCGGCTTTAACTACAGCCGCAAACGCTTTTGGTTCCGATACAGCTAGTTCGGCGAGAACCTTTCGGTCAAGCTCAACGTTAGCTTTCTTGAGGCCAGCAATCAACTTGCCGTAAGTGGTGCCTTCGAGGCGGGCTGCGGCGTTGATGCGGGTGATCCATAGAGAACGGAGGTCGCGTCGCTTGTTGCGTCGGTCTCGGTAGGCGTACTCAAGCGCACGTGTAACGGCTTGCTTTGCAAGTCGGTAGCTGCGGGTGCGGTTGTGCTGCATACCTTTAGCTTGGGCTAAGACTTTCTTGTGGCGGTTTCTAGCGGTAACGCTTCGTTTTACTCGCATACTATACTCCTAGGGCTCGTTTAATGTTCTTAGCGGTGCCACCGGTTACAGTAGCAGTGGTGTTGATGCGTCGCTTGCGACCCTTGCTCTTCTTAGCTAGAAGGTGGGCGCCAAACGCGCGTCGACGGGTAAGCTTACCGGTGCTGGTCAGCTTGATCCTCTTTGCGGTACCCTTGTGGGTCTTCATCTTTGGCATTTTATTTACTCCTTATTACAACGCTGAGATTGCGTCCGGCCATTTGTGGCTCGTGCTCTTTAACGGCTACCTCTTCTAGTAGTTCGAGTATCCGATTGATCATAACGTATCCCAGTTCCTTATGCGCCATCTCACGGCCGCGGTAGAATATCTGGACTCGAACTTTGTGACCCTCGGCGAGGAACTCTCGTATCTTGCGTAGCTTAATCTCCAGGTCGCCCTGTCCGATCTTTAAGCCAAATCGCATTTGCTTGAGTTCACTTGCTTTGTTGCTGCGACGGTTCTTTTGCGCCTCTTTCGTCTTTTGGTACTGGAATTTACCCCAGTCGACGACCTTCACAACAGGCGGGTCGGCTGCAGGAGATATCTCCACCAAGTCTAGTCCAGCATCTTCAGCGGCCTTGAGGGCATCCGCACGGCTTAATATACCGAGCTGCTCTCCTGACTCTCCGATAACGCGCAGTTCTGTTGCTTTGATCTGCTCGTTGATGCGAATAGATTGGTTGATATCTTCTCCTTATGCCCTCTAGGTCTTTAGTGACCGTTCTGAGCTGTTACTCGACGACTATTTTATCAAAAAAATCAGATGTGCACAAGGGGTAGAGGGTAAAAACGTCGGACCTACCTAAATTGCAAGGCTTCGGCCACATGCTCGGCCAGTACGCTGTCGGAATCTTCCAGGTCGGCGATAGTGCGGGCAACTCGCTGGACACGGTAATAAGCCCGGGTGGAGAGGTTTAATTTTTGGGCAGCTTTAACCAGCATCTCAGAGGCTCTTTCCTCAAGGTAAAAGTGTTTCTCTATTTGATTTGGCGTAGCATGGGCATTGTAAAAAGAGCTACGATTATATCTAACCTTTTGCCGAGATCGAGCCGTCTTCATGGACTCTAACAGTTTGGAGTGTTGTAACAAAGGCGACGATTCTGAAGAAGTAATTTGTTCGAAAGGTGTCTTTTTGACAAATAAGCGTAGGTCTATTCGGTCCAGGAGTGGTCCGGAGAATTTTTTCTGGTATCTGGCCAGTTGAGCTGGCATGCAACGACAGTCTTTTTCGATGTCGCCCAAGTAGCCGCAAGGGCAGGGGTTGGTGGTTGCGACCAGTAGGATGTCGGCTGGATAAGAGATCCTACCGGATACTCGGCTGATATTGATCTGCCGTTCCTCTAAGGGTTGGCGTAAAGACTCTAAGACCGACTGGGAGAACTCGGCTAGCTCGTCAAGGCAGAGTACTCCTTTGTGGGCTAGGCTTATCTCGCCTGGAAAGGGTTGTCGGCCTCCTCCAACCATTGCCGTCAGAGTACTGCTGTGATGGGGTGACCTGAAGGGTGGTTGACGCACGACAGAGCCGTCCTCGCCCTTGTGGAGGCTGTAGAGTTTTGTGACCTCTAGGACTTCTTCGGTCTCAAGGCTTGGCATGAGGCTGTGTAAGGCCTTAGCCAGCATCGTTTTGCCTGAACCCGGCGGTCCTGAAAGTAGAAGGTTGTGGCGACCGGCTACGGCTATACATAAAGCTCGTTTGGCTCGCTCTTGACCCCTTATTTTATCGATATCGGGGCTAATTTTTGGCGCTATCGGCCGTATAGACACTTTCTGCTCTGAAATAAGCTCAATCTCCTTAAGGTGTAGAAATAGCTCATGAAGAGAGCGGACCCCTGTAACTTTAACGCCGTTAACAAGTTGCGCTTGAGGTGCGTTTTGGATGGGCACAAACAACTGGGTGATACCAGATTGCCGGGTGACTTCTGAAGCTATTACGGCGCCCCTGACGGGCCTGAGGTGGCCGCTTAGGGCCAGTTCACCTACAAATAGCGCATCAGACACCTGGAAGGGCCGGAGCTGTCCGGAGGCCACCAGAAGGCTCAGAGCGATGGGGAGGTCGAGGTGAGTTCCGTCTTTGGGTATTTCAGCGGGGGCCAGGTTGATAGTTAGCTTTTGGGTGGGAAAGTCCAGTAGTGAGTTGCGAATGGCACTTTTTACCCTTTCTCGGGCCTCGTCTACTGCCTTGTTGCCCATGCCGACAATCTGAAGACCTGGCAGACCAGGTCGCATGTCGGCTTCCACCTCTATGAGAGTGCCGTCAAAACCCGTTAGGGCGACTGATTTTACCACCGCTACCATCTTTCTAGTATAGGGTCGCGCCCTCTGGTGGCACAAGCAATTTTGTGCTATAATGACCTCTATTGTGGGGCTGAATTAGCTTTCGACAAGAGGAATTTAACAAGTTATTCTGCAAGCCGGTTTACACTCGTAAGGTGTTATTTTTAATTGCAAACACATTTGCTAAAGTAAAAACAGCTTTTGCTGAGTTCGCACAAGCGTTCAAAGCGCCTGTTTTTGCGCCAGTTGCTGCCTAATAAGCGGTAACCATCGATTTTTCCAAGGAAACGTAGGGAGGACGGTGTTATAAACACGTTTCTTGCTCGTGTCGTTGGGCAGCTACGACGACGTGAGGACACTTTTAGCGGAACCCGTTGACTATTTTTGTCTAGTTTCTAGGTCTAGCGAGTTCTAAAAATCACAAACCAGACTATGCTTGAAGATGAATAGCGGGTTACCTTTTGGACTCGGGGGCAGTACCCGACAGCTCCACCAAATTGATCGCGAACCGCCCTTCCCAGGGCGGTTTTTTGTATAACAGCCGGGTTTTGGGCGCAAAAGAAGACGACCGCCTGCGAGGTACGGTCGTCTATTGTGGAGTTTTTTCGTGTTTTTTGTTTTTGGCCCCTAAATAATTTTGTATAATTTATTTATTCAGGAACTACCCCTATAATAGGGCTTCATAGCGCTTGTGTCAATAACTTTTTTAAAGATTTTTTAGGTAAAAAATACCACGTAATTTTGACGAATAGTGGGCTAGGGTGGCATACGGTCTGCACCCATGCTAAAATATGAGCATAAAGCTAACGTTTGCGGACGACCTGCGAGGACGCAAACAATGGAGTGGGCGTGAAAAGACAAAGCCAAAACCAGGCATTTACTATCATCGAGCTTGTTGTCGTCGTAGCCGTGATCGCGATCCTAGCAACGATCTTGGTCATGTCATATACGGCTATCACGAACAACGTGCAGGTCACTACGCTCAAAGCTGACTTGACACGCTCAGCCTCTAACTTAGCGAAAGAAAAGGCAGAGTCGGGAAGTTTCCCTGCAGACTTAGCAGCGGCAAGTGAGTTTCTAGAAGCTTCTGACGGTGTAAGTTTTGAGTATTCATACGACAATACTAACAAGACCTTCTGCATGACAGGCCACAGTAAGGATATTTCATACTTTGTTTTATCTGGTAATGTTGAGGCAACCGAAGGTGGGTGCGCAGGGCATGGTAGGAACGGCCTTCTTGCTATAACCAATCTAGTAAAAAACCCCAAAGGGGTTGGTTCTTCTGCGCAATATTATTCGTCCGGTTGGTTCTATGGTCTTTGTAGCGCCAATACAACCGACACGCCAGGGGTGAGCTGGGGTGGCAAGACGAATTGGCATAGGCTGGCGTGGAACGGTAGTGGTTGTTCTACTATGCGCATCTCCTTGGATCCCTCTGACCTTCAGGATGGTAAGACTTATCGCGTTTCTGCATTGGTGGGTAATAGCACCGGTTCGCCGGCCAGCTTTACGATGGATTTCTCTGATGAAGGAGGAACAAGCTTTACGATACCTGCGGGTACCTCGGAGCGGGTTAGCTTTGCCGCATCACGCAGTACTTATACCAGCGTTTACAGCTTCATTGATTTAAACGTGACAACTTCCGGTTCGGGTGGCGTTCTGGTTTCAGACGTTATGGCTACGGAGGGTGATGAAATATACGCTTACGCCGATGGTGGGTCTGATGGGTGGGTCTGGAACGGTGTGCCGAACGCGTCGACTTCATCTGGTCCTCAATTATAACAACGATGATAAAAACACAACGAAGGATGATTTTATACCGTTGATGGGAAAGATTTACGACTGTAGTTGTAAATATTACATACAAACATCGTCCGTAAACCATTGACCGAACGTAGTGCTTATGCTAGAGTAAAAACAAGCTTTTATCAAAAACAAAAACGAAAAAAGCCACCACACACCTTAACATCAACACTCTTGTATCTTGTACTGACCACCTTAGGTGGAAAGTCGGTACCGTCAGAAAACGACCAAAAAAATATCACTCTAATCTTTAGAATGGTACGCACCTTTTGTTTTTTGTCGGCACCGATGCTCCACCGCAAGGCGTTTGTCCTAATAGTACCGATGCGCCACGTTAATCCTTGTTTTACTGAGAGCAAGCAGCGATCATACGTGGCGTGTCGCCGGAACTTAGGACTATGAGCAAACGGTTGCTCTGGGTTTACCCGGAGCGGTCAGATAGTCCGCGGCGGTACGCCGTTCTAGGTTCACACGCCCATATATTTATTTAGGTGGCGTTTGCTGCAACCGGAACATTTAAGCGTATCGCTCGGGCTCCATTTATTTTACGCGCTTATGGTATAGTAGCAGGGATGCTACCACGAACAATCGCTACTATAAGCCTCCTTGGTGCCACGGTTCTTTTGAGCCTGTTGACACTGACTACGCCGGCTACGGCGGGTCCATTTGGGTTGTTGATTATTTTTGTTACTGCTTATCTCTCGTTCCTCGGGATGATAAGCTTTTTTTTGTTTGGCGCTAACCGTATGATTATATGGCTTAGCTCGGGTCTGGTGGCCAAGAAGCCGTTGCAGCCGATGAGCTTTCGCAGAGCTTACTACTACAGCACAGTTTTAGCGATGGCTCCAGTAATGCTTATAGGTTTACAGTCGGTAGGTTCTGTCGGGTTTTATGAGGTTCTTTTGGTGACGATTTTTGAAGTAGTGGCCTGTGTTTACATATCGCGTCGAATACCAGCTTAAAGCTAGTGCTTATAGGCTATCAGTCGTGCTATAATTTGAAGGTATGCAACCAGAGGCACCACAAGCTCCGATCGTCGGTCCAGAGAGACCTGTTGCGCCGCCAGTTTTAGGCGGTGAGCATGTTCCTGTGTTGCCGCCGATTGACACTTCCATAGAGAAGGGAGCTGATCGCCGTGAGCAAATTGCCGAGGCTAGTGCCGCTCTTGGGGACGTGGCAGCACCACAGGCGCCGCCTAGTCAAGCGGCTCAGCAAGATCCTGCTACTCAGGTGGGCGACAGTCCGGTTGGGGTTGTGGCCGGTCCGCCGGTGGCGGCTGACGAGGACGTTATCGAGAAAGAGTGGGTCGACAAGGCTAAGTCTATCGTGGCGGCAACTATGAACGACCCTCACGCTAGAACGGTTCAGGTGGGACAGTTGAAGAGTGATTACTTAAAGAAACGATACGGCAGAGATGTCGGCGTCGCATAGGCGAGCAACAGTGAAGAAGTTATGTTAGGGGTTTTTATAACAGTCGTAGTTATCACAGCTTTGGTGGCAGGAGTTGGTTTTTTTGCTTGGTATCAATACCGCAAGCTACTGCGAGAAGCCAAGAATTATGAGCGCGGGCTCAAGATGGTGCCGCTTTACATTCATATCCCACCGATTAGCTCCGATATTGAGGGAAATGGCCGAGACGAGAGGGACCTGACAGAAGAGGTGCTTTCACAGGCTCAGGTCATGTACAACATCATCGCGAGTACGGCGGTTAAGGGCTTTAAGAGTCGCGTCTATGGTCAGCGTCATATTTCGTTTGAGATTGTCGCTCACGAAGGGCTGGTTCATTACTATGCGGTCGTGCCGGTGTCATTGATAGACGTTATACAGCAGGCTGTTTCGGCGGCTTATCCGTCGGCAAGGCTGGAAGAGGTTAGTGAACGCAACATATTCAACCCGGCTGGCAAGATGAGCGGTACGATCGGTGGTGAGTTTACGCTCAAAAAGGAGTTCGCCTTTCCTATCGCGACTTATCAGGAGACCAAGCGTGACGCAACACGTTCGCTTCTAGACGCTCTTTCCAAGGCTACCAGGGAAGACGGCGTTGGTATCCAAATTTTGATTCGCCCTGCGCACCAGGGTTGGACGAGTGTTGCTCAGGAGCTGGCCGATAAAATTCGCAAGGACAAGGGTCAGTCTAGCGGTGGTTTCAAGAGCAAGGGTATGCTAGAGGCACTCTGGAAACCGCCAGAGGTTAGCGAATCAAAGCCGGAGGATAGACAACTAAGTTCCACCGAGCAGGCCACGATAGATATGATTGGCGACAAGACGCGCTACCCAGGTTATGAAACTTTGATAAGAGTGGTTGCGTCTTCTGGTGTGGCCGGCAGGTCTCAGATGTTGATGAATAGTGTCGTATCAGCCTTTTCACTATTTGATTCTCCGACGAACAATGGCTTTAAGTTTACGGTTTCTAAGGATATTAGCGAGTTCGTGACGGCTTATATATTCCGTTTCTTCCCACAAGAGGTGACGCAGAACATACTTAACACGGTGGAGTTGGCGACCATTTTTCATCTGCCAAATCAAAGCTCTATACCAACGTCTCAAGTACAACGACAGGCCACCAAGCAAGTTGATGGTCCCACACAGATACTCGATGAGGGCTTCTTGTTGGGCTACAACGAGTTCCGTGGAGTTAAAAAGCAGATCCGACTAGGGACGAAGGACCGTCGTCGACACGCTTACATAATTGGTCAGACGGGAACAGGTAAGTCCAAGCTGCTCGAGAACCTGGCTTTTCAGGACATGATGGACGGGCGCGGTTTTGCATTTATCGATCCGCACGGCGACTCGGTTGAGGAGTTGCTGGGTATGGTGCCAAAGCACCGCGTCGAGGACGTTATTTACTTTAGTCCTGGAGACATGGAGTCGCCGGTCGGGCTTAACCTGTTTGAGTTTGAGTACCAGGACCAGCGCGACTTCTTGATTCAAGAGACGATCGCGATGCTCTACAAGCTTTATGACCCAGGGCACACGGGTATAATCGGCCCAAGGTTTGAGTCGTGGTTCCGAAACGCCGCTTTGACCGTGATGGCCGACCCTAATGGCTCATCGTTCCTGGATGTTCAACAGGTCTTTATAGACCAGGCCTTTGCCGACGAAAAGATCAAACACGTTAAGACGCAGTCGGTGCTTGATTTCTGGCACAAAGAGATGGCCCAAACGCCAGAGTCAGCCAAGGGAGAGATGCTTGGTTGGTTCGCCAGCAAGTTCGGCGCCTTTTTGGCTAATGACATGATGCGAAATATCATCGGGCAGACCAAGAGTGGTTTTGATCTACGCGAGATAATGGACGGTAAAAAGATTTTATTAGTAAATCTCTCAAAGGGTAAAGTCGGGGAGCTAAACTCGCAGTTGCTTGGAATGATATTCGTTATGAAGTTTCAGGCGGCAGCGATGGGTCGGGCGAACGTGCCAGAGGACCAAAGAGAAGACTTCAGTCTGTATGTCGACGAGTTCCAGAACTTTGCAACTGATTCGTTCGCCACTATTTTGTCTGAGGCTCGAAAATATCGCCTGAGTCTCGTGCTAGCCAACCAGTTCATGACTCAGCTCACCGACCAGATTAGGGAAGCTATCCTGGGTAACATCGGGACAGTTATAAGTGGTCGAATCGGTATAACGGACGCCGAGATATTGGTCAAGAAGTTTAGCCCAACGTTTGACGTTGAGGATCTAACAAGGATGCCTAATTTCCAGACGATTGCCTCCGTTATGATCCAGGACGTGCCGTCGGCCGCTTTCAGCATGTCGCTGTTACCGCCGCTAGGCAAGTCAAACCCTGAGCTGAGAGACGCCCTTAAGCGCTTGTCGTCAGCTAAGTACGGCAAGCCACGCGCCGAAGTAGAAAGAGACTTTGCGATGCGTATGAGCGCGGGCGACGAAGCTCGAAAAGCCAAGATGGAGGCGATGAAACGAGCTCAGCAAGAGCGCATGGAGCGTTTTAAGGCTGGTAACGCCCTTCCTGGTGATCCAAACGCACCTGTTGTTCAATCAAGCGCCTCGCAGCCTCAGGCGGACAGTCCAAAGGTTACACCGCCATCTTTTCTTGATGAGTGGTTGGCTAAGCGTCAGCAAATTGTTCAGAATTCTCCTAATAATGCGCCGGCTCCAAACCCGGCTTTCGGCCCAACGGTTGGAGTGGCACCAACTGTAACAAGCACTACTAAAGAAGATGATCACAGGTTGTCTCTGAGAGACGACAACGCAAAAGACGACCATCCGGGCGTCTCGGTCAAGCTCCGCTAAAGGAAATGCTTATTTTTTGCCGGTAATCATGACTTTTAGAAAGTCGTAGAGTAGCCCGGCAATCCAGCCGGCTATAAAGGCGGCGATAGTTTCAAACCCTGAAAGTGGATAGCCGAAATTTTTGGCTACTAAATATACGGCCAGAACGGCCACAAAGGCGACAACTGCGCCACTTAAGATAGCGTTAGGGCGGGCGATGGTAGACCCGACCACATCACTAATCTTCTCAACTGGCTTGGCGTGTATAAACTTACTAAAAGCGCGTTCTGGGGCCGATAGTTCGGCTCGAACGTTTTTCATGCGGTGATCGAAACTAGCATCACGCTCTTTTTTGCTTATACCACGTCGAGGGGTGGGTGAGGTGCTACGCTTACGCTCAACCGTCTCTTTCTTTGCTTCGGCAGCTTTTTCGCGAGCTTCAACTAAAGCCGTTTCGGCTTTTTTCTCGGCGTTTTCCATCTTTGATTTCTCGGCGTTGGACTCTAGCTGTTCGGCCAGGCGCTCATACTGCTCGGCGCTTACCTCTGGTGTTTTGAGGTTTTCGTTGCTTTGTTCGGTGATTCGCTCTGCCATTATATTGTCCCCGCATTAAGGTCTCGCCGGATAAGACGGACTTCTTTGTTCATTTGTTTGGATCGGAAGTAGAAGTAGGAGACGATTGCTAAAACGATCCCACCGAAGATGACGTTTTCGGTTGGGCCGGTCTCTGGCAGTTCTCTGACGATTTCTTCAACTACTTTTGGTGGCGCACAGCTGACTGGTACCATTACGCCGTTGCCAAATACGTTATCCATCACACAGTCGTAGGATGTCTGGTCACTTTTTCCTACAGGTGTGGCTGGTATAGAAGCATTTAATTTTACGGCATAGCTACGTGACTCGGTTTTACTAGCGGCGATTGAAACCTCAGGCCAGGTAAGTGCCTTGGTGTCCTTGTTAAAGATACCGCCACCGTTATCTACTAGAGTAGAGTACTCCAGTATATCGCCCAGGTTGTCCTCAAAGACAGTAGATACTGGACTACCGCCAGTGTTCTTGGCCGTCAGAGTGTAAGTTATGCGATCGTTGGCATGAGCCACCTGTTTAGAAGCGTCGATGTTACCCTGAGATACGTTAAGAGCCGATTTTGAGAAGGTCAGTTTACCTGGTGCTGGTGGCACTTTTGGCGGCGGAATGTGAGTTGTTACCAGGTTGCCGCAGTCCTGCATGATAGCAAACCAGCCGATACTTGCAGAGTGACCTATGTAGCCATAGATAGTTTTGTTGCTGCTCTTGTATAGAGTAGACATTGGGCGGCCGTAAACGGTTGTGACATGAGTACCGTTGGAGTCGGTGACTTTCATCGAGCCAGCGTCGATGGTGCGGGCGTGTCGGCCCCAGCTGTAGTAAGAGCTTGTTTTAAAGCTACCGTAAGCCGCTCGGTTAATTTCTTCTCTTGTGATACCAAAAGAGTTCATTATGTCTTGCAGATTGGCGGAGTTGCGATCGTAGGGGTTTAAGAAGTTGCTAAGAGACCGGTTCGAACCCAGACCTAGACCACCGTAGACCATGTCATTTGCGCTGGCGGCATTAGCTGGTTCAGGGGCCTGGAAGACTACTAGGGATTGTACGACAAGAGCCAGAGCGGTGAATACAAGTCCTAAGCGGCGAGTAACTTGCTCTTTTCGAAGTCTCTTGGCGTAGAAACTCAATTGACCCACTAGGGCGGGGCTAAACGAGAGTCGAGATACTATGCGACGGAACATGATAATTTTTGTTTTTTAATTTACCTCTTATGTTTAAGATAGCATAAAAAATATGTTCAGCACAAGCACTTTTTTATTCACGCGCCAATGTGGTACAATAGGGTCAGAATAAACGTCCGGTGGGTGGCCGACAACAGGGGAGTATGATTAAAGTGGCGAAAAAAACAGACAATACATACGATGGCTCGCAGATACAGGTCCTCGAAGGCCTTGAACCGGTCCGTAAGCGACCGGGAATGTACATTGGTAGCACCGGCTTTGACGGTGTTCACCATCTCATAAAGGAAATTGCCGACAACTCTATCGACGAGGCTATCGCCGGCTTCGCCTCTAGGGTAGACGTTGTCATTTTAGCTGATGGCGGTATTAAGATTAGCGATGACGGCCGTGGTATTCCTGTTGATACACACCCCAAGACCGGCCTTTCGACCCTTGAAACTGTTTTGACAGTCCTGCACGCTGGCGGTAAGTTCGGCGGCGGCGGTTATAAGGTGTCGTCTGGTCTGCACGGTGTCGGCTCTAGCGTTGTAAACGCTTTGTCGACTCTCATGATAGCTGAGGTAGTTCAAAAGGGTAGCCTCTACAGGATCGAGTTTGAGCGCGGCGGCGTAAAGGTTCCTTTTAAGAAGCTGGGTAAGACTGACCGCCCTCAAGGAACGACAATCACTTTTTATCCAGACCCAACTATTTTTAAAGAAACGGTTGAGTTTGACTACAACTGGGTGGTCGACTACCTCCGACACCAAGCCTATCTGACTAAGGGGGTGTACGTTGCTGTTCGTGACGAGCGGACTAATCAGCGAGATGCTTTTTACTTCGAAGGTGGTATCCAGAGCTATGTTAAACACCTGAACATCGGCAAAGATGTCGTTAGCGACAATATCTTTTACGTCGAAAAAATGGTTGAGGACTCGATGGTCGAGGTGGCCGTTCAGTATAACGACACTTTTGTTGAAATGGTTAAGCCATTTGCAAACAACGTTCTGACACCAGATGGCGGAACCCACCTTATCGGTTTCCGCGCCGCTTTGACGCGCGTCATTAACGATTACGCACGCAAGAACAGCATTCTTAAGGAAAAAGACGATAACCTGACTGGTGACGATATTCGCGAGGGTCTCACGGCTATTATTTTGGTTAAACTGCCGGATCCTCAGTTTGAGGGTCAGACAAAGAACAAGCTCGGTAACCCCGAAGTTCGTCGCTACGTTGAGCAAGTGATGAACGAATATTTCGCTTACTATCTTGAAGAGAACCCTGAAGTTGCCAAGAAAATTGTCAACAAGGCTTTGTTGGCGGCTCGGGCCCGTAAGGCTGCCAGGGCGGCTCGCGATAACGTTCTTCGAAAGGGCGCCCTCGATGGTATGGGCTTGCCCGGCAAACTTTATGACTGCTCAAGCAAGACACCTTCTGACAGTGAGATATATATCGTAGAGGGTGACTCAGCGGCCGGATCAGCCAAAGAGGGTCGCGACAGCAAGACTCAGGCTATCCTGCCACTACGCGGTAAGGTGCTTAACACCGAGAGAGCGCGTCTTGATAAAATGTTTGCCAACAAAGAGATTGTCGCTATGATACAGGCCTTTGGTGTCGGTATCGGCGAACAGTTCGACATTAATGGTCTTCGTTACCACAAAATCATCATCATGACTGACGCCGATGTTGACGGAAGCCACATTGCAACGCTGCTTTTGACGTTCTTGTTCCGATACATGCGAGAAACTATCGAGGGTGGTTACGTATACTTGGCTAAACCACCGCTTTATAGCATTAACCGGGGCCAAAAGAAGCAATATGTTTACGATGAATCGGCTTTAGAGTCGACTTTGAAGGAAATTGTCGCCCAGAAACAAGATCGCGGCACGGCTGTGAACGAAGACGAAGACCTTCTCAAGCAAGCTGGGGTTACCATTTCACGCTTCAAGGGACTCGGTGAGATGGACGCTGACCAACTGTGGGACACAACTATGAACCCAGACAATCGAGTGCTTATACAAGTCAGGATAGAAGACGCCGAGCGGGCCGATGCTGTATTTACGAAATTGATGGGTGACGACGTGTCTCTTAGGAAGACATTCATCCAGTCGCGCGCCAAAAATGCCAACCTTGATGAGCTTGATGTGTAGGGGATAGGATAGATATATGAACGACGACACTGTAAATATGAACGACGAACTACCTGTAGAGGGTGAAGTTATAGCACCGCTAGCTAACGGCTTAGAAGATAGGACTCTCGAGAAGGTCATGGAAGATAACTTCTTCCGCTATTCAATGAGCGTCATTATCGAACGAGCTTTGCCAGACGTTCGCGATGGTTTGAAGCCTGTACATCGACGCATATTGCATTCGATGAACGTTAATGGCAACCGAAGCACTGCTAAGTTTGTTAAAAGCGCACGTATAGTCGGTGACGTGATGGGTAAATTTCACCCGCACGGTGACTCAGCCATCTATGATTCGATGGTTCGACTAGCTCAGCCTTGGGCTCTTCGTTATCCGTTGATTCAAGGTCAAGGAAACTTTGGCTCTATGGATGGAGACCCGGCCGCGGCTAGCCGGTACACAGAGGCTAGATTGCAAAAGTTCTCAGATGAAATGCTGGCTGATATCGACAAGCAGACGGTTGATTTTCGTGATAACTATGACGGATCAGAGCAGGAACCAACCGTTCTGCCAGCCAAGATACCAAACCTACTCCTAAACGGACAAATAGGTATCGCCGTCGGTATGGCTACGAACATTCCGCCACACAACCTCGGCGAGCTAGTTGACGCTGTGGTAGAGCTGATCGACAACGAAGATGCTACACTCGATGACTTACTTAAGCACGTTAAGGGACCGGACTTTCCGACCGGGGCCGTAGTATACGGCGGTTCGCCTATGAAGCAGGCTTATTTAACTGGTCGTGGTAGTGTAACTATGAGGGCCGTTGCTACGATTGAGGAGACCAAGAAGGGTCGTCACCAGATTATAATCACCGAAATTCCTTATGGTGTAAATAAAGCATCACTTGTTGAAAAGATCGCTGAGCTTTACAAAGAGAAAAAGATTAACATTAGCGATCTGCGCGATGAAAGCTCTAGAGGCAAGGTCCGAGTTGTAGTAGAAGTTAAGAAAGATGGCTATCCGAAGAAGGTTCTTAACCAGCTTTACAAGCTAACCGCACTGCAAAGTAGCTTTAATTACAACATGTTGGCCTTGATTGACGGAATTCAACCACGAATCCTCGGCTTGCAGGAGATGTTGCAAGAGTTCATCAAGCACCGCCAGCAGGTTGTTCGCCGCCGTACTGAGTACGAGCTGAAGAAAGCCCGCGAACGAGCTCACATCCTCGAGGGCTACAAGATCGCACTTGATCACATTGATGAAGTAATTAGGATTATACGTGCCAGTAAGACGTCTGAGGAGGCTCAGAAGAACCTCATTAAGGAATTTAAGCTTAGTGAGATTCAGGCTCAGGCTATCTTGGCTATGCAGCTCCGAAGACTGACCGGCCTAGAGCGCGATGCTATTGAAAACGAGCTGAAAGAACTACTGGCGGCCATCAAGCGCTTTGAAGAAATCTTGGCTGACGAGAAAGAAATCTTGGCTATCATCAAAACCGAGTTGCTTGAAATCAAAGACAAGTTTGGTGACGAGCGTCGTTCACAGATCATCAATCATGAACTCGGTAAGTTTAGTGATGAAGAGCTTATACCAGAGGAAGAATCCGTTGTTCTGCTTACAACAGAAAACTATATTAAGCGGACATTGGTGACAGAGTACCGTCGTCAACACCGTGGCGGCAAGGGTAAGCGCGGCATGACCACCAAGGAAGAGGACGTCATCGATCAGCTGATTCCGGCCAACACCCACGACTGGCTACTGTTCTTTACTAACAAGGGTCGTGTTTTTCGCCTCAAAGCTTACGAAGTCCCAGCGGCTAGCCTGGCAGCTAAGGGTGTGGCGGCAGTAAACCTGTTGGCACTACAGCCTGAGGAAAAAATCACCTCTATTATCAAGCATGAAAAGAACGCTAGTGAAGATGGCTATCTATTTATGGCGACCGTCAAAGGCACAGTAAAGAAGACGCCGCTTAAGGATTACGCAAATATTCGAACAAATGGTTTAATCGCTATTAAACTTGATGAGGGTGACGAACTACGCTGGATCAAGCGAACCTCTGGAAGCGATGACATCATCATTTCGACTTCGGCAGGTCAAGCAATACGCTTCGGTGAATCCGATGCTCGACCGATGGGACGCTCAGCGCGAGGTGTTCGAGGTGTTCGCCTTCGACCAAATGACTCAGTGGTCGGGATGGACATAGTATCGAACAACGAAGGTACCTTGTTGGTTATTAGTAAGAATGGTTATGGAAAAGTTACTAAGGCGGCCCAGTTCCCATCGCACAAACGTGGTGGTATTGGCATCAAAGCGGCAGTTGTGACGGCCAAAACCGGCCCGATAGTGGCAGTGCGATCGCTAGAAGAAGGTTCGGAAGAGATTCTGTTGATATCGAGCCAGGGCCAAGCGATTCGGGTTGGGCTTAAAGATATCCCAACTTTGGGCCGCACTACTCAAGGTGTTCGTATTATGCGAACTGGCGAAGACGACCAAGTGTCATCGTTCGGATTTGTACCTGCCCAGGCTGAACCCGAAGAAGGTGAGGCGGCGTGATCGAGCTTTCGCCCTACATAATCGCCGGCCTAGGCGGTTGGCTGGTAGCCCAGGTGCTCAAGTATATATTTGTTAGTCTTCGTCAGCGCAAAGTTGCGTCGTTTAGGCACCTGTACTTTTCTGGTAATATGCCGAGTGCTCACAGTGCTACCGTAGTGGCCATCTTGGTTGTGGTAGGAATATTGGATGGAATTGGTTCGGGGCTGTTTGGCCTAGCACTCGTCTTTACTAGCGTCGTTCTATATGACGCAATGATGGTGCGCCGTTCCTCGGGCGAGCAAGGTGTAGCTTTGACCGCACTGATGAAAGAGCAGAAGAGTAAGGTTGCCTTGCCTCGAGTTGCCAGAGGTCACACGCCCTTGGAGGTGGTGGCTGGTGCCTTTATCGGCGTCGTTGTGGCGATTGTTGTAATAATTTGGTTTTAGGGGTTGACCCAACCCTTTTGGTAGCGTATAATTGAGCAAGTCTGGTCGTAAGACCGTAGGTCAACGTGGAGTTGAATAAAAGACGAGATCGTTAACAATTTGGTTGTGCAAATCTAAAACACATTCGTATGGGTATTTATATCCTTCGGATGTTTTATTAATACGTCAGTAAATTATGTATATTGAGTCTTGTAGTGTAGAACTACATTTTTATGGAGAGTTTGATCCTGGCTCAGGATGAATGCTGGCGGCGTGCCTAACACATGCAAGTCGAGCGGTAACAGGAGTAGTTTACTACTTGCTGACGAGCGGCGGACGGCTGAGTAACGCGTGGGAACGTGCCCCAAAGTGAGGAATAACTGCCCGAAAGGGTGGCTAATGCCGCATATGATCTTCGGATTAAAGTCTTCGGACGCTTTGGGAGCGGCCCGCGTTAGATTAGGTAGTTGGTGAGGTAAAGGCTCACCAAGCCGACGATCTATAGCTGGTCTGAGAGGATGATCAGCCAGACTGGGACTGAGACACGGCCCAGACTCCTACGGGAGGCAGCAGTGAGGAATCTTCCACAATGGGCGAAAGCCTGATGGAGCAACGCCGCGTGCAGGATGAAGGCCCTAGGGTCGTAAACTGCTTTTATAAGTGAAGAATATGACGGTAACTTATGAATAAGCACCGGCTAACTACGTGCCAGCAGCCGCGGTCATACGTAGGGTGCAAGCATTATCCGGAGTGACTGGGCGTAAAGAGTTGCGTAGGTGGTTTGTTAAGCGAGTAGTGAAAGCCGACGGCTCAACCGTACGGATTATTATTCGAACTGACAAACTCGAGAGTGGTAGAGGTAACTGGAATTTCTTGTGTAGGAGTGAAATCCGTAGATATAAGAAGGAACACCAATGGCGTAGGCAGGTTACTGGACCATCTCTGACACTGAGGCACGAAAGCGTGGGGAGCGAACGGGATTAGATACCCCGGTAGTCCACGCCGTAAACGATGGATACTAGCTGTCGGGGGTATCGACCCCCTCGGTAGCGAAGCTAACGCGTTAAGTATCCCGCCTGTGGAGTACGGTCGCAAGACTAAAACATAAAGGAATTGACGGGGACCCGCACAAGCGGTGGATTGTGTTCTTTAATTCGATGATAAACGACGAACCTTACCAGGGTTTGACATCCTTGGAATTACTACGAAAGTAGTGAGTGCTTTATTGAACCAAGTGACAGGTGATGCATGGCCGTCGTCAGCTCGTGTCGTGAGATGTTTGGTTAAGTCCATCAACGAGCGCAACCCTTGTGATTAGTTGTATTTTTCTAATCAGACTGCCCCGGTAACGGGGAGGAAGGAGGGGATGATGTCAGGTCAGTATTTCCCTTACATCCTGGGCTAGAAACGCAATACAATGGCGAGTACAATGCGCAGCGAAGCGGCAACGTGAAGCAAATCGCATCAAAACTCGTCCCAGTTCGGATAAGAGGCTGAAACTCGCCTCTTTGAAGTCGGAATCGCTAGTAATCGCAGATCAGCAAGCTGCGGTGAATACGTTCCCGGGTCTTGTACACACCGCCCGTCAAACCATGAAAGTGACCAACACCCGAAGTCCGATTCGTCGGCCTAAGGTGGGGGGCATGATTGGGGTTAAGTCGTAACAAGGTATCCGTACCGGAAGGTGCGGATGGATTACCTCCTTTCTAGGGAGATGTTATGCCAGCAAAACGAGCAATCTTTTGCTGAAGCTAGGTCGGTCTTTTTGTTGTGTTGAGCTTACATAACAATATAGTTCTCAAAGATTTATTCGCGAGAACAAGACGAAGTTCAAAAAAATCTCAGTATACTAGCCGACGATTAATATAGGGTTTGCACAACTAAGTTGTTAACAAAAGAAGGCCCCCGAAGTGTTTCGGGGTCTTTTTAGTTTTGTTAACCCTTGCGAAATGAAGCCTTTTACGTTAAAATACCAAGAGTTCTGTCACGGCGTGGGGCAATAGCTCAGTTGGCTAGAGCACCTGCTTTGCAAGCAGGGGGTCCAGGGTTCGAGTCCCTGTTGCTCCACCAAACGAGGGGTGAATCTGGCGAAAGTCAGAGTCACTCCACCAGAACTGATTTACATCAAAAAACACCACGAAATCGTGGGCGATTAGCTCAGCTGGTTAGAGCGCGTCACTGATAATGACGAGGTCGGAGGTTCGAGTCCCTCATCGCCCACCACTCCGTGGTGTTTTTGTATTTACAGTGATATTATGAGCGATATGATTGATCCTAAACCGACGCACGAAGCTACCCCCAGAGGACCGGACGCTATACAGCAGCAATCACCCGAAGGTGAGGTTGTTGGCGGCGAACGCCATCAGCGAATAGAGGAAGATAAAATTCAAGATATCCGCAGTCGGGTATTTTCACTTATAGCAGAGGAGGGCGGGCGCAGCATGCCAGGCTCTGGGTTCAGGCGGGTAGTATCGCATGAATTAGGGCAAGAGGGTGCCGATAAACGCCCTATAGAAGCTGCAATACCTGAGTACGGGGAGTACATGAAGAACAGACGCGAGCAATTCCCTCAAAGAAATCTTTTCTCGCGTCGCCGACCTTATCAAGTAAAAGGCAAGGTAGAGGTGGCCGCTTACGATGGGCACTTCAGTGATATTCTAGACACCTCTCAAGATTTTCCAGGCAGCCAGACTTACGAGTATGTCGATTTAAGGGTGCAGAGATTTAGCGGAGATATATCGATTGAGGGCCAGGAATACCATATTGACGATGAGCTGGTGATAGATATTGCGTATGGCTACAATTTCGACATAACTACCCCGCAGTATTTTCTTACAGTGAACACGAGACAATGTGAAATAGTAGCTAGAGAGGTAAGGGGTAGCCTTAACGATAAAGGTGCTCTATCTGACTTTACAAACGAAGAGTTGCTGGATAAAGCATTGACCGCAGCCGAACAAGGCAGGAAATTGAAACAAAAACCCGCTCGGTAGTGTCGGTTATTTGCATGGTGCTCAGCCGGGTCTTCGATCGACTGGGCAACATCGAAAAGAGTATTGCAAAATTAAGCCCGCTGAACTATAATACTAACTAATATAGTCACGTTCGTGGAGAACCTCTGACACAAGACGATAAAGCTCTAACTCACCCTCGAGTAAACTTTATCGCAGAAAATGCGAAAAACCACTTTACACTATGCGAGAGTAGGTGGTAGTATCAGAAAGCTTGATTGCGAACGGGACTCATCTGATAGAGGTGATTCGAAATGCGCAATCAATCGTTGAGCGCTGGACTTTAACAATTTAATGATGTAAGAAAATTTTAAAATTGACGGTCACGATGCAACTGGTTTTTACCAATTGCTCGTTAAGTCAATGCATAAAAAGGTACTCAAGGGCACAAAATGGATGCCTAGACGTATATTACCGATGAAGGACGTGGAAGACTGCGATAAGTCTCGGGGAGCTGTCAACAAGCTTTGATCCGGGAATGTCCGAATGGGGAAACCCAATACGAGTCATGTCGTATTACCTGTATCTGAATAAAATAGGATATTTGGCGGGAACCAACTGAACTGAAACATCTTAGTAGGTTGAGGAAAAGAAAGTAAATAACGATGGCGGGAGTAGTGGCGAGCGAAACCGTTAGAGCCCAAACCTTACATGTTTTCATCTCTAGGAGGTGCTTTATGCATCGGTAGATGGATATGGCTGATAGGCTAATGCATGTGGGGGGTTGTGATTTTACACGAGACCAAGTCTTGGTATACCACTATGTGGTATCTCAAGATTTGCGATCATCGGCTATCACCGAATGAATAAAGTAAGAAAACTACTTGGTTAGCAGAATAGTTTGAATGACTATCCAAAGAGCGTGAAAGACGCGTACGCGAAAACCAAGTTGACTTTATACGTGTTTTATCGAGTAGGGCGGGGCACGAGAAACCCTGTCTGAATCCGGCTGGACCACCAGCCAAGGCTAAATATGATATACGATCGATAGTGAACTAGTACAGTGATGGAAAGGTGAAAAGAACCCCGGGAGGGGAGTGAAATAGATCCTGAAATTTTGTGCCTACAAGGAGTCGGAGCCTCATTTATGGGGTGACGGCGTGCTTTTTGTAGAACGATCCAGCGAGTTAATTTTTGTAGCAAGGTTAAGTCAATTGACGGAGCCACAGTGAAAGCGAGCCTGAATAGGGCGATTTAGTTACAAGGATTAGACCCGAAACCGGGTGACCTAACCATGAGCAGGCTGAAGCTGCCGTAACAGGCAGTGAAGGGCCGAACCGTCGTACGCAGCAAAGTGCTCGGATGACTTGTGGTTAGAGGTGAAATGCCAATCGAACTCGGAGATAGCTGGTTCTCCTCGAAATAGCTTTAGGGCTAGCGTCATGTGGTAGCAGTCGGAGGTAGAGCTCTGTAAAGGACTGGGGGGAGCAATCCTACCCACCCTTAACAAACTACGAATGCCGACTGTGGAATCATGGCAGTTAGAACGTCGGGGCTAAGCTCGACGCTCGAAAGGGAAACAGCCCAGACCATCGTCTAAGGTCCCTAAATATACACTCAGTGGGAAACAAGGTGAGATTTCTTAAACAGCTAGGATGTTGGCTTAGAAGCAGCCATTCATTTAAAGAGTGCGTAACAGCTCACTAGTCAAGAGATCTTGCGTGGAAAATGTAACGGGGCTCAAGTGTATTACCGAAGACATGGATGCATAGTTTACTATGCGTGGTAGAGGAGCGTTCCTCTCTGCGGTGAAGTCAGATCGGAAGGTCTGGTGGAGCGTGAGGAAGTGAGAATGCTGGAATGAGTAACCATAAGACGGGTGAGAATCCCGTCGGCCGTAAGAGCAAGGTTTCCTGGGCCACTGTAATAGTCCCAGGGTTAGTCGGTCCTAAGCCGAGGCGCATAGCGTAGGCGATGGACATCAGGTTAATATTCCTGAACTTGTACAACTTTGCACACTATTCACGGCGAGATAGTCGGAGCGGATTCATGGTATGTATCCGTCCAACCTAGCGGGAACGCGAAGGGAGTGAGAGCTTATCCTCGGATGAGCGATTCTGGCGAATGCGCTGGCAAGAAAAGTAGATGTGCGCGTGGGTTGTGCAACCCGTACCGCAAACCAACACAGGTGCTCGAGTCGAGTAGACTCAGGCTTACGAGAGAACCTTCGCTAAGGAACTCGGCAATACAGCGACCGTAACTTCGGGATAAGGTCTGCCCCCTCTTCATTGAATATGAAGCTAGGGATTGTCGCGTACACTCAGCAAGGTGGTTAAAAAACGCGGGAATGGTGTTTAAAAGCAGCCATTCTCGTTAGTGAGTACGCTCGTTTCACGTCTTTACTGACGGGAAACAATATGAGTGACAAATCCTTTTTTATGAACCACGATTTTTTACTGAGATAGAGCAATAATGATTAATTAATGTTCTTTTGTACGCGCAACCCTTTTCTCTTCGTATTTAACGATGAGGGGGCCGCAGCAAAAGAGCCCACGGAACTGTTTATCAAAAACACAGGTCTCTGCTAACACGAAAGTGGATGTATAGGGGCTGACTCCTGCCCGGTGCTGGAAGGTTAAGGCGAAGGCTTCACGGTCTGAACTGAAGCCCCAGTGAACGGCGGCGGTAACTATAACCGTCCTAAGGTAGCGAAATTCCTTGTCAGGTAAGTTCTGACCCGCACGAATGGAGTAATCATGTGGGCACTGTCTCAGCGAAGGACTCGGTGAAAGTGCATTGGCGGTAAAGATGCCGTCTGTCCGTACCAGGACGAGAAGACCCCATGGAGCTTTACTACAGTTTTACATTGTTCCGGGTTACAATATGTGTAGCATAGGTGGGAGACTTTGAAGCAGATACGCTAGTATTTGTGGAGTCGTAATGTGAAATACCACCCTTATTGTGATCTTGATCTAACCGATGCCGTTATCCGGTATCGGGACCGTGTATGATGGGTAGTTTAACTGGGGCGGTTGCCTCCTAAAGAGTAGCGGAGGCGTTCAAAGGTTGGCTAGCTTCGGATGGAAATCGAAGTGATAGTGTATGCGCACAAGCCAGCTTGACTGTGAGGAGTACATTCCAAGCAGAGACGAAAGTCGGAGCAAGTGAACCGCTGTACGTACAATTTGTACATATATGTGGGAATGACAGCGAACACGGATAAAAGTTACCCTGGGGATAACAGGCTTATAGCGCCCAATAGTTCACATAGACGGCGCTGTTTGGCACCTCGATGTCGGCTCATCACATCCTGGAGGGGGAGCACCTTCCAAGGGTTCGGCTGTTCGCCGATTAAAGTGGTACGCGAGCTGGGTTCAGAACGTCGTGAGACAGTTCGGTTTATATCCGGTACGGACGTCAGGAAATTTGAGAGGATCTGCCCCTAGTACGAGAGGACCGGGGTGGACGAACCTCTGGTGTATCGATTGTGGCCACCTGCTGCATTGTCGAGTAGCTATGTTCGGTCTAGATAAGCGCTGAAAGCATATTAAGCGCGAAACTAACCTCAAGATTAGATTTCCCTATGAGGACACAGAAAGACTATCTGTTTGATAGGCGCAAGGTAGAAGCATGGCAACATGTGCAGCTGAAGCGTACTAATAGTCCCATTGCCTTTTTATGTCCTTTTCTCCAACTGTTAGTCCTTGGATTAACTGAGGGGATAAGGTAGACTTAACGAGCAATTGGTGCAAATCACTACGATTTCACCAAGAGTGTCAATTTTAACATTCTTACTAAAAGCATCGATACTATGAGAGTACACCCGTACTTTAATAGGCATCGAAGCAAGGTTTCGGCCCACTGACCTCTATATGTCAGCGCAAAGTGTCGGAAACCTTACTTCGGTGCCCATGGCGACGAGGAAACACCTGTTCCCATTCCGAACACAGAAGTTAAGCTCGTTAGCGGCGATTATACTGCCACAAGTGGGAAACTAGCACGGTGCCGAATTATATTAAAGCCATCCTAACAGGGTGGCTTTAATCTTTTACATTATAATAGATGGTGTATGACTAATTTACCACCAGAACGGAAGAACGAAGACGGAGAGGTGTCGGAGCGGTTCGCTAACGATCTATTGGAGTTGGATAGAATCAGGCGAGATTTGACTCGGAGGATAATGGGCCCGGAGGAGTTTGATAAGATTGATACTTATAGGTTAAATAAAGAAAGGGTGAGCGAGGAGCTTTCTGACGAGGATAAAGAGAGGCGAACAATCATGAATCGTCGGGCAAGATTAGCCGCTTTGGAAAATCTGTACCTGGATAATATTAGAAGCGGCACTTTCAGGGATGACAAGAATGCCTTTGCAGATGCTTTTATAAGGGTTGTGATAACAGACTTAGACAGTAGAGAGCTTCCAGAAGAGGCAGAGTATATCGAGATTCAATCTAGTATCAGCGATAAAATAAGAGGAACTATTGAAAGTATTGTAGCCGACGATAGAGTAAGTGAGATTGAAATTAGATCTCATGATGACAGGTCAACGGGTGTCATGTATCACATAGAGGGGGGTTCTGGCGCCGAAAAATACGACTGCACCGTTGCCGTAGATGACAGTGGCCAAGTCGTAACGACCGTCTACGAGTATATACCGTTTACATTCCAGAAAACGTTGAAGGATGTTTTGGCGGCTCGGGCTGAGCGACCGAATCTTGTTGAAAGTCTTGACTATCAGTTTTCAGGTATTGATTTCAAGCGTATCGAACGCGCGATTGTCGAGGGTGTGCGGGCTGCGGTTGAACAGCTTAGGTCGTGATACGATAGATATATGAAAATAAAACGGCGAGGTGTGAAGCTTCGGTATCTTCATTGGTGGCTTTTGGGGGTGTTAACGCTTGGATCGGCCATTTTTATAGGTTGGTATTGGTACGAACAGCACCAGAGGACTATTGAAATCGAGCAAAAAACTAGTCAGTTAGTAGCAGAGGTAGACGCTCGGATAGCCGAGATAGAGCGTAAAAGAGTCGAACCGGTCTATGTGAGTCTGCCTGGTGCCGATACGATAGAGGTGATACGCGAAGATTTTACGGAGCCGTCGAGCATTTGGGTGCTTGTTAACAAGAAAAACTCTATCCCTCTCGACTACGTTCCAGGACTCGCGTCGCCCGGAGTGCCGATACGCTCTGGAGCTACGTCAGACGAGCGGAGTGTGAGCAAAGCCATCGTGAAACCGCTTAAGAATCTATTTGCGGCGGCCGAAAAAGACGGGCACCTTCTCATGATCGGCAGTGCGTATCGGTCCTCGGCGGTCCAGACGGCCCTCTTTAATGGCTACGTGGCAAGCGCCGGTCTAGAGCAGGCGAGCAAGTATAGCGCCCGGCCTGGGCACAGTGAGCATCAGCTCGGCTTGGCGGTCGATATCAGCACACTTTCGCAGCAGTGCTATCTCTCTGCTTGTTTCATAAATACTCCCGACGGCCAGTGGTTGGCCGATAACGCCCATAAGTACGGTTTTTTTATCCGATATCAAAAGGGTAAAGAGTCGATAACGGGATACAATTTTGAGCCGTGGCATTATCGCTACGTTGGTAAGGACTTGGCGACGGCACTTTACCAGAGCGGCCTGACGTTTGAAGAGGCCTGGCCGTACCTTGAGGCGGCAAGACAGACCTTAATCGACAATAGGGCTATAGCCCCGTAAGTAATAGCCACTATTATGCTCATGGTAAAATAGAAAGAGTGAAGTTATTAAAGCAATTATCCAAATACAAAAACTTTCTGACAGATCCCTCTCGTAGATATTGGGTTGTTGGCGGGGTTGTTTTGATTATTTTGCTGGTTGGGGCGGTAACTTTTGTCATCCCAAAGAAAATAAACTTCTCGTATGCTGGGGAGTCTTGTGTTTCGCATCTGGCGCTATTTCCTGCGCTGAGCCATGATTCTGGCGGGGGTGGCTTTAAGCTTATTACTAAGGACGAGCTGAAGATTGGCTCTTTCACCTACGCCACCACGAAGGTCTGTGCGCAGCCCACAAAAGCACCGGCACCAGGAAACCATGAAGTGTCGCTTGCTGGCGTATTGGCCAAGAAATTTATAGTCAGTGTGGGTGAAGAGCCAGAGGCACACGCCAGTAGCATCGTTGGTCAGACTATTTCGACGGCACTGCCGCTTGACGTCCAACTTTCGTCACCAGATACGGTTCATAACTACAAGTTTAAGGTGGGCGACAGGGCGACAGAGTGCACTCCGGGAGGTTCAGGGGTGCTATGCGAGGTGGCCGATTTAGGTCTAGCGCCCGGCAAAAAGTATACGGCCAGCTTGTTGCGTAGCTTCGAGCAGGATGAGGCCCGGACGCTTATAGAGGGTGAAGTAGAGACATTACGCCCGGTAGTAATGAAAAAAGCCGAAGTTTCCAAAGATAAAACCGTTTACAATTCACCCAAGAAGTTTGAATTCACTTTCGACAGGTCTATAGAAAAAGCCGAGATAACGTTAGAAAGGAAAGTGGGCGACTCCAAAGAATTAGTTGCAACCACTGTTTCGCAAGATGATAATAAGGTTAATGTCAGTTTTGACGAGGAGCTGGCGCGGAAAGCTACCTACGTTTTGACAATCTCGCAGGTCGTTGCGGACAACGGTAGTTCACTCGAAAAGCCAATCATCATTAACTTTAAGACATCGGGCGGCCCAAAGCCAAAAGATGTTTCGGTTGGTTCAGTTGGGGTTGCACGCACGGCCCAGATTGTAGTCACCCTCGATCAGCCGATGAAAAAAGACGTTGATATCTCCAAGTATGCCCGCGTAACAGGTGTAAGCGGAAGCGTTAAAAAGCTCTCTAGCACCAAAGTTGCCTTTAGTATAAATGGAGGCCTTTGTAAGGCGTTTAGTTTAATTATAGACAAGGGCGTAGCTAGCGATAGCAACTCGGCCGTATCTGACGCCTGGAAGTTCGACTCTAGAACGGTTTGCGGTACCACCTCTGTAATCGGCTACTCTGTAAACGGTCGCCCTATAATCGCTTATTACATCGGGACTGGCTCGTCGACAGTGATGTTTACTGGTGGCATCCACGGTAACGAGTTGGCGGCTCAGCAGACTATGCAGGCCTGGGCAAATTACCTTATGTATTATGGCAATCAGATACCATCAAACCGCCGAGTAGTGGTAGTACCTAACCTTAACCCCGACGGAATCGCCACGGGTAGTCGAAATAACGCTAACAACGTCAACTTGGGGCGAAATTACCCTTCTAGCAATTGGTCGGCTAGTATCGATACTGCCAATGGGGAACTACCTCAAGGCGGGGGCAGCAGTCCTGGTTCGGAGCCTGAGACTAAGGCTATCATGGCGTTGACCCGTCAGCTTAGACCACGGCTTGAGGTGTCATTCCACTCACAGGGTAGCTTGGTGGGCGCTAACAAGTACGGCAATTCGGTCGCAGTGGGCTCAACCTACGCCAATATGGTCGGCTACGGCACGATGTTTTACAACGCGGAAGAAGTCATGGGGTATTCTATAACTGGTGAGTACGAAGAGTGGATGGGCGAAGAAATGGGTATTCCGGCAATTCTCATCGAGCTGCCGTCGCACTACGGCAATTATCTTGAGTGGCACTTGAAGGCACTTCTCAAGACGCTTACAGTATAAAAAACAACCCACCTCGCTGGTTGGGTCGTTTTGAGTTGTTTTTGAATCTCGATTTTTGAAGATTCAAACAGGTGCTTATCTATAATATCCCACCAGGTGGGTATTGGCAATAGTAGCATAAACATTAAATTGCGCTTACGTAAATGTTGACATAAAGCATAAGCTATAGTATAATGATAACCAGACACATATCATGTGTGAGGTATTAATGAGGGTTTTCACGCCGTATCGGTGGTGGGAACCTTTTTAATTAGGAGGAAACTGCATCATGGCAGGAACCAAAGAGGGTGGCCGGAAGGCTGCACAAAAGAACCTACAACGTGACCCACTCTTCTACGCGAAGATCGGTCGCAAGGGTGGCCAAATGGGCCGCACTGGCGGATTTGCTGCCAACCCAGAGCTAGCTCGCATCGCGGGCGCAAAGGGTGGACGTATCTCACGCCGCACTAGCAAAAAGGCTGCTTAATAGGCTTTTTGCAAACGAAAGAACTCCCCAGTTGAGAGGAGTTCTTTTTATTGGCGGATTTTTTTGCGTTTTAACCCGCAAAGCCGGGCTTCGTTAACTTGCCACCGACAGGTACAGGCTGGGCAGGTGTATTCTTTGGCGCCTGATTGATAACCGCTGGCCGAACAGTCAGGGCAGGTGCTACGAGCGTGCATCCAGTCGCGATAAGTGTTGAGATTGTCGTTTATGACTTCCTCGGAGATGCTAATACCGTATTTAGAGCTGATTTCCCGAGCTTTTTCCCAAGCTGCCGCTTCCATGTTTACAAGAGAAAGGTCTTCCTGGTAGCTCTTGTGGCCGAGTATGCCGTGCGAGAGTTCGTGTAGAAGCAGTATCTCATCGTGATCTTCGGCGTTAAAGTGAACGGTGTGGGTTTCGGGGGCCCAAGCGTAGCGCGAGTCTGGCGTAAAGCGAAGCTCGGGGTAGTCAGAGGTGAGTCTAGCGAGAAGTGAGTTCATCGAGGGCATAGTAGTAGCAGCCGTAAATAACCGCTTCTTCGGGGTGCTTGGCTGGGATTAGTTTAGGCAGAGGAATGTGGTTTGGGAGTTTTTCGCGCAAGATTGATTTGAGGTCGGCGCCGTAACGGCTAAAATAGGTGCCGATACTGCCGCCGATGATGATGGTGTCGGGCTGTATGACGGGTATGATAGCTAAGAAACCGCGGCTGATTCGGTCGGCTATTTGATGCCAGGTTCGCTCACTAGTGATGTCACGGGCGTATTTTCCATAGGTTTTAACGATTGCTTTACCAGATGCGAAAGACTCCCATTCTCTCACTGCACCATCGAACTCGACAAGTGATCGGCCGGCCTCGCTGTGGCGGAGCCCCGGGTCGATTTTACCGTTGGTTATAACCCCGCTACCGATGCCGGTGCTGACTGTCACATAAAGCGAGCTGACGGGAACAGGATCTAAAATGCGGGTTTCTGATAGCCCGGCTAGGTTGGCGTCGTTTTCGACGAAGAGAGGAGCGCCCCTAAGTAGACCTTGGAAGGCTTTGGCTACATCAAAATTCTTCCATTCTAGGTTATTGCACCAGATGGCAACGCCGTCCTTGATGATACCTGGTATAGCGATAACTATAGCGTCGATATCTTGTCCCTCGAATGTTTCTTCTAGATAGTTTCTTAAGACAAACACATAGTCTTTTTCCTCAGGTGGAGTTGGAAATTTAACCGGTTCGCCGACTATAGAGCCGGACTCGTCATAACAGGCTACAAGTGTCTTGGTTCCTCCGGTGTCTACGGCGATAATCATAGCCCTAGTGTAGCATATGACAGAGAAGTGGAGTACAATGACGGTACAAACGGGAGGTAGCGATATGGCTATGCGAAACGGGTGGATAACAGTGAAAGGAATTGTGGCTACGGTAGCGGTAATCGTACTGGCGGCCCTCATCATTGGTGGGCTGTATGTTGTGCGAGAGCGTAGCGAACAGCTACGGCGCGAAGAGGCTATAAAGGTGGCTCAGGAGCAGCTAGAGACTCAGACTAGCGACCCTGTTTCAGTTAATGTTGAGGAAAATGGTGCGTCTATTAAGGAAGAGGCGACGGCAGGCTCCGGTGATTTCGTCGGCGACAAACTTCCAGAGACCGGTGTGTCTGATCTCGGGGCGCTCATTGCTATGGTTCTACTGACCGCTACGGTGACATCATTTTGGCAGTCGCGCCGACAAGTAAGGGCCTTGACTCTCTAGCATCTTTAGCCTGTGTCCGTAGTCGGTCTCTACGCGGCTGACTTTTTCTTGTAAATTGATGAATGGCTCGGAAATCGCAACTAATATAAGTTGGTGAGCCTCGTCATTGTCGTTAAAACGCTTGTTCATGCTGGTTTCAAGGGTATGTACCTTAGGCTCTGATCTATCCATTCGGATTTCAAGCGCATCCATACGTTCTTCGAGCGCATTCATTCGGGCTTCAAGCTTATCCATGCGCTCTTCAAGTTTATCCATTCGTTTTTCAAGCGCGTCCATACGAAGCTCAAGGCGATCCAATCTTTCTTCAAGTTTGGTCATGCGTTCCTCAAGCTTATCCATGCGAAGTTCAATGCGTCTTAAGCCAACTTTAAGTTCGTCAACCGACTCGATGAGGGTTGCGAGCATAGAAACAATAGTTGGAGTAACGGCAGTATCTTGCATGTAACTAACTATAACGATCGATTATTAAATACACGTGAACTTTTGAGGCAAAATAGTAAATTGTTTTATTAAGGGGTGGTATCTGGACTTATAGAGTGATCTGGGGTACAATAAAGGCAATCGATGTGGGGTGCCTATGTTAGGTGCGCCACCGAAATACAAGATAAGGAAGGAGTCTTTTAAAGACTTATGGCTAAAGCCGCAACTACAACAACATTAACTATGGATGACCTCCTCGCAGGCGAGGAAGCGCATCTTAAGCAAATTATTCAAGGAGAGACCGTCGAAGGGCGCGTTCTTACTGTAAGAAAGCACGAGATTCTGATTGATCTCGGTCCTCACGGAGTCGGACTGGTGCCACGACGTGAAGCTGGATTTTCAAAGACGCTGACAGAGGGTGAAGAAGTCACCGCTAGCATCGTAGACTCAGAGCTAGAAAATGGTTACGTCCTGCTTTCCCTGCGCAAAGCCGCTAAGGACAAGGGTTGGGACGAGCTTGTTGCTAAGCTTGAAAGCGGTGAGATTATCGACGTAACAGCTTACGACGCTAACCGCGGCGGACTATTGATCGAATACGATGGCGTGCGTGGGTTCCTGCCAGTTTCACAGCTATCGGCTGAACACTATCCTCGGGTTGGCAGCAATGACAAGGACGAGATTTTACAGCGCCTTAACGGACTAATTAACCAGCCGCTAAAGGTTCGCATCCTGGATGCCGACCGTAAGGCTAACAAGCTTATCTTCTCTGAGAAAGAGGCTGTCAAAGAAGGTCTAGCGGCTCGTTTCGAGAAGCTAAAGATTGGCGATAGCGTGAAGGGTGTGGCTACTGGAGTAGTTGACTACGGCATCTTCGTTAACGTCGAAGGCATTGAAGGTCTTGTTCACATTTCAGAAATCAGCTGGGAGCGCGTTAGCAATCCAGCAGACTACGTTAAGGTCGGGCAAACTATCGATGCCAAGATTATCGCGATCGACAAAGAACGACTCAGCCTTAGCATGAAGCAGCTGATCGAAGATCCATGGCTTAGCGAGGTTGAACAGTTTGCGGTTGGTGGTGACGTTGAGGGCACTGTAACTCGTATTACACCATTTGGCGCCTTCGTCCAGATCAGCCCAGCGGTTGAAGCGCTTGTTCACGTTAGTGAGCTCGGCGACGGCGACGGCGTAGACCCAGAGAAGGTATTCACTCTCAACGAACGCAAGAACTTCATTGTTCTAGGTATCGAGAAAGACAATCGCAAGATTTCCCTCGGACTACCAAAAACATCTAAGAAATAGCATGAAAACACCTGTTACGGGAGAAAGGAGCACATATGGCAGAGAAAGTACTCACGATTGCCGAATCAATTACCGTGGGCGAATTGGCCGAAGTGCTCAATCTTCCGGTAACAACTTTGATCGGCGAGTTATTTAAAAACGGCATCGCCGCGACCATCAATCAACGGATAGATTTTGAGACCGCGACTATTATTGTTGAGGAGCTTGGACTTGATGTTGAGCTGCAAAAGAAAGAGGCCGGCGCTGCACCAGAGCGCCGTCAGCACGTAAACTCTGCTGAGGCAATCGAGCGACCACCGATCGTGGCCGTTATGGGCCATGTCGACCACGGAAAGACCAGTTTGCTTGACGCTATTCTAGGTCAAAAGGTGGTCGAGGGCGAGGCTGGCGGTATAACTCAACACATTAGCGCCTACCAGACTATCCGCAAAGATCGAACTATAACTCTGCTAGATACACCAGGGCACGAAGCTTTTGCTGCCTTGAGACAACACGGCGCAACTCTGACGGACGTTGTGATCATTGTCGTGGCGGCCGATGACGGTGTTAAGCCGCAAACAGTCGAGGCGATTCGGTTTGCCCGAACAGCCAACGCCAAGATTGTAGTGGCTATTAACAAGATAGACAAAGAAGCGGCTAACCCTCAGTTGGTAAAAACTCAATTGGCGACTGAACACAACTTGAACCCAGAAGAGTGGGGTGGCGATGTTGTTATGGTGGAAGTTAGTGCCAAGACCGGACAAGGGATTGACACGCTGCTGGACATGGTTTTGTTGGTGGCTGACATTGAAGAACTCAAGGCCGATACTACCGGCCCAGCCGAAGGTCTTGTTATCGAAGCTCATATGGCGACTGGTCGTGGTGCGGTTGTAGGATTATTAGTGGAACACGGCATGCTCAAGCCGGGCGCTTTCTTAGTAGCGGGTACGGCCTATGGAAAAGTGCGGACTTTGCAGGACTTTAGTGGTAAGACATTGAAAGAGGCTGGGCCGTCGACGCCCGTGACTGTAAGTGGTTTCAAGGAACTGCCGCAGTTCGGTGATATTTTTGAAGTAGTTAAGAACGAAAAAGAGGCTAAAGCTCGAGCGATGGTTGTTAAGAAGGACCGAGAAGAAGCCCAAGCAACAACCAATGTTACTGGTGCCGACCTTCTAAAGCTCATGACGCAGAAGCACGAAGCGGAAGAGTTTAAAGTTATTGTTAAGGCCGACGTTCAAGGTTCTTTGACCTCAGTTCTGGATAGCCTAAAGCTGATCGATACGGGCGGTGAAGTCGCTCTTCGTGTTGTCAGTAGCGGCGTTGGTAATATTACCGAAAACGACGTACGTCTAGCTACCGACGAAAAAACTGTCATCTACGGATTTAACATCATGCTGCCTCCGGCCGTTAAACAACTAGCTACCCGGGAGCGTGCGGAGGTTCGAATTTACAACGTAATATACGAACTGCTAGACGACGCCAAGTCTTCGATGGAGGCGCTCCTCGCCCCAGAGGTGGTTGAGACGGAGCTGGCTAAACTTGAAGTTAAGGGCGTCTTCCGAACCCAAAAAGACGAAATTATCACCGGTGGTTTGGTCAAGAGCGGAAAGGTTAGTACTGGATTGCTGGTCAGGATGAAGCGCGGTGAAGAACTATTGGGCGAAGCGGAGATTACTAGTCTACAGCGTGAAAAGGTTGAAGTTAAAGAAGCTTTTGAGGGCGATATGTGTGGCCTAAGTCTTAAAACAACCAAAAAAGTTTTACTGGAAATTGGTGATACACTCGAGTTCTTTACTCGCGAAGTCGTTAAGCGAACTTTGTCATAGTTAGTGATATAATTGAAGTATGTTTAGACTGGATGATACATTCCTGGAAGATGTTGGGCTGGGCACGCTTCCCGAGGAGCAGAAAAAACCATTTCTCCAGCACGTCTATGATCAACTAGAAGCCCGTGTAGGTGCAAGCCTGAGTGAAGGCATGACAGATTCTCAACTTGACGAGTTTGAGGCTATTATCGACCACCGCGACGAAGTGGTCGGGCCTTGGTTACAGCAGTATGCACCTAACTACCAAGACGAAGAGACTTTTAAACGACTTCAGGAGGCTACCAAACTTCCGGCCGACAGTGCCGACCTGCGCGCTGAATACGCCGCTACTAAGTGGCTCGAGGTAAATCGACCTGATTACCGCGATGTAGTAGCTAGGACCCTTGAGTCTCTTAAGCAAGAAATCATTGCGAATAAAGATACGATTCTTGGTGCGTAGGCGGCATAGTTGCCTTATTTTTTATAGCCGCGCAAAAAATCACCAGCAGTCATTTCTCGACCTGAAGGGCCAATTAGCTTCTCGATACGGAGGTATGAGCCGCCTTTACAAGCGACGTCTATCTCTGAGGTGGGGTGTTCGACGACTTGAGCTTTTTGGACGATAATTGGCTGACCAAGAACAGTTAGTTTTGTTTTTGGAAATGCCAGATGAGCACGAATGCGTCTCTCAGCTTCGGCTGCTGTAAACTTGGCTGGGTCAAGCTGAGCGTCGGACTTTTTGAGAAGTCGGCAGTAGGTCGCCTTAGAGTCATCCTGGGGTTTTGGTTGTAGATCGCCGCTGATTATAGTTGGCAATATTTCGCTCAGTCTTTTGGCGCCGATTCCACCAAGAATTTCTTCTAGTTCCGGAGAGCTTTCTCGTCCAGAAAGTGAGACGGTAGTTTGGTCGTATACCGGGCCGGCATCCATAGCAGCACTGAGTTGCATGATGCTGACGCCAGTCTCCTCGTCGCCGTTAAGGATGGTGGTTTCGATTGGCGAGGGGCCGCGGTATTTAGGCAATAGAGAGGGGTGTACGTTAACGATTCCGGGGGAAAACAGGTCAATTATAGACTGAGGAATTATTTTGCCATAGCTAACCAGGACGCCGATAGGTGAGTCTAGCGCTCTGATGTTATCGGCTATATCCAATAGACGCTCTGGCTGCCAGACGGTTATGTCGTGCTGCTCGGCAATTATTTTTACGGCTGGCGGCGTAAGCTTGCGACCGCGTCCTTGAGGGCTGTCTGGCTTGGTTATGACGGCGGCAATAGAAAAACCGTCCTCTATAAGGCGATTTAGGCTTTGAGCACTGAAATTATCAGTCCCAAAGAATACGACTGTCTTTGATGTGCTTGTCATAATCTAACGGAGCCAACTCTCCTGTGTCATCTAGGGTGTAGAAGGCATCCTCTCTGTCTTTAATATGGTCAATAAAAACAACCCCGTTGGTGTGGTCTATTTCGTGCTGGATAACCCGGGCCAGGAACCCATCTGCCTTAAAGCGGACCTCTTTGCCTTCGATATTCAAAGCTCGCACGCGCACTTTGCTGTACCTAGGCACCTTACCGTAAATGTCTTTTACGCTTAGGCAGCCTTCGTAATCTTCGACTATATTTCCTTCATATTTTACGATTTCTGGGTTGATGAGGGCAGTAAATTCTTTGACACCTTTGTCGTCAAAGTCGCTGCGTATGATGACGACGCGGTCTAGTGAGTCTATTTGAACAGCTGCTAGGGCAGCACTAACTTCGTGTGGTCGAGAGTCTTCCCAATCAAGCGCGGCTGCCGTCATTGCTTCAATCAACCTCAAGGCCGGTTCGCCAAAGTGGGTGACGCGCTTGGACTTTTGTCGCAGGTGAGGGTTTGGCAAATTGATGATGTCGTCTTTGGTCATTATCTATACAGTATACAGAATCAAAGGGGAGAATTACAGAGGCAAACGCGCTTCGATCTGCATCTTGCTCATGCTATACTTTACTATATGCACTCTCGTGGACGAAAGAAAAATAAAAACATATCTAGGCCAGCCTTTACGATCGTCGAACTACTGATAGTCGTAGTTGTCATTTCGATTCTTGCCACGCTTTCCTTTGTAGCCTATAACGGGATCACAGACCGCGCCAAAGACGCTGCCGCTAAAAACGAAGCAAAGCAAACCTACACCAAGCTGCTTACGCATTCTATCAGCAATAATGACCAGTACCCTGTTGATTTGGAAGATATTGGCGTGTCGAGCTCTGACGACACGTTCTACGAGTACACCCGTGACGACCCATCGACCTTTTGTCTAACCACGACCGTGGCGGGCATCAGTTACTATGTATCTTCGTCCCAGTCTACGCCTAAGGAAGGTCTTTGCGATGGGCACCTGGGTGAAGAGGCGCCACCACCTCCGCCACCGCCAATTGCCGACGGTGACTTCCTTCAAATAATTACGAGTGAAAACTGCCCGAGTACGAGAGTCCGTGCTGTCGATGCTCGTGATAACCGCACGTATTGGGTCCAAGAGATGGCTGATGGTAGGTGTTGGATGCTCACTAACCTAGCTTATGCCGGGGGAGGCGCGAATACCTATGGCGACGTCAGAACATTAACCACTGGGGGTTCCGCAACCTATACTGAGCCAAAGTACTATGCCCCAAGTGGCGCTAATCCCACTACTGAGCCGAATAATCCTTCTACGGCCACGAATGCTAGTGGCCAGTACGGCTACTTATACAATTGGTGTGGCGCCATGGGCGGACAGGCTACCGCGGCCTGTGCGAACGCCGAAACCCCAACCCCTGACACAACTGTCACAGTTTGCCCGGCGAGTTGGAGACTCCCTATCGGAACCCCGACTACGGGTGAGTTTGCGCTGCTTAATAATGCAGTAAACGGCGGATCCACATCGAACAGCTCAGGACTTCGCTCTACTTGGCTTGGCCAGTATAGCGGTCGTGGCGGTAGCAGCTTCGTAAATCAGGGCGTTTATGGCTATTACTGGTCTTCAACTCAAGACCTCGGCTCCAACGCTAAGTATTTATTGTTCGGCAACCCTTTTGTTTATGCACCCGATACAACAACCAAGAATCTTGGTCTTGCGGTACGCTGTGTAGCTATTTAGTCGTTAGAGAAGGCTTGCAGGATCAAGCTCAGCCTGCCAGTTGGTGGCCGGGACCAGTTTCATTGCTTCGATGAGGTCTTGACGTTTCGCGCTCTTAAGAATGAGCTGCCAGCGGTAGGTGCCGTGCTGGCGTTCATAGAAGGCTGGAGTGGGACCTAGTATTTCAACGGACTTGGGGAGTTCTTTTCGGAGGGTATCGAGCAGCGAGCGACCCGCACGAACCGCTCCGGCCTCTGTTTTGTAGACGGTTGTGAGCTGTAGTAGGTACTGATAGGGCGGGAATTTAGCGCGCTGGCGTTCTTTGAGGGCGTACTGGTAGAAGCCTTCGTAGTTTTGGGTCACACCGAAGGTTATAACGGGGTGTGTCGGTTGGTAGGTCTGGATGACTACGCTAGTGTCGCGTTGGTCACGTCCGACACGGCCGATGACCTGAGCGAGGAGCTGAAAGGTGCGTTCGGCAGCGATGTAGTCGGGGAGAGCAAGTCCGCTGTCGGCCTGGATCACGCCGACGGTGCGGAGTTTTGGAAGGTCCAAGCCCTTCGCGACCACTTGGGTGCCGACTATGATATCAATCGAGCCGTCGTAAAGCTCTTTATAGCGGTCTTGAAGGGTTTGCCCTTTGGTGTTGTCGGAGTCGAAGCGGGCAACGGTTGCGCGTGGGAATAGGCGCTCGAGCTCGGTAGCTATACGCTTGGTACCGACACCCTTATGGATGATGTTAGCCGAGCCACAGTCCGGACAGCTGGTAGGTGGCTTGTCGGTGGCGGAACAGATGTGGCAGGAGAGGGTAAAGCTGTCTTCGTGGAGGATGAATGGCACAAAACAGCGCGAACAAAGCGCCGTCCAGCCGCAGGCTTCGCAGAGGGTGGTGCTGGCGCTACCGCGACGATTGTGAAACAAGAGAACTTGCTCGCCCTTGGTGAGGGTTTCTTCAATCTCGCTTAGCAACTGCCGTGAAAAGAAGCGGTGGGTGGAGCGATTGTCCAGGTTCGTCATGTCTACCAGCGAGACGCTTGATGGCAGTACGCCCTCTCTTGCGCGCTTGTCGAGCCGGATGATAGGTGCGCCGTTTTGCTCGGCAGTGAAGCGGTCTGCGACCAAAGGAGTCGCGGTACCGAATATAACCCGTGCCTTACATAGCTGACCAAACATACTGGCGACTCTTAGGGCCGAATAGCGGGGAGATTGCTCCTGTTTGTAGCTGGTTTCGTGGGCTTCGTCGACAATAACCGCACCGAGTTCGCGCACGGGTAGGAATAGGGCGGAGCGGGGTCCGATTATAACTTGTGGCGTCGTAGAGATAAGGGCTTTTTGCCAAACTTTGTGCCGCTCTGCTTCTGACATTTGCGAATGGGTGACTATGGCGCCGGGGAATTCGTGCGCAAACTCCTCAACGACCTGTTGGGTGAGGCCGATCTCTGGGACGAGAACGATAGTCGACTTGCCGTCTGACAAATTTCGGCGCGCGATTTCCTTATAAACTTCGGTCTTGCCCGAGCCGGTAACACCTTGAAGAATCGCAGTACCAGAGGGAATAGCGAAGATTTTTTCGATTGCTGAGGCTTGCTCGGGGTTGAACACAATATTTGTTCGGTCTCGGATTTTCTCTTTAGCTATGACCGGTTTTGAATCGCGCCTTTTGGTCGTTAATCCTCGAGGAAGTATGGTTTGAAGAACGGTTGCGAGAGGCGTGTGGTAATAATCGGCCAGCCATAGGGCTATCGACACGATGTGTCTTGGAAGCGGCGTTTCTTCGATAATCGATTCGACGGCTTTAGTGGCATAGGGGGGCTTGCCGACTTCGTTTATAACGAGGCCGGTCAACTTTTTGTTTCCCACCGGTATGATGACGAGTTGCCCGACTTTAACATCAAGTTCTGTCTCATAAGTAAAGACGTCACTTGACGCTCGAATAATTCGGTTTGGTGCTACCTCAACATATTTCACTTCTTTAGTATAAACGCTTGAGATAAAAAGAGGTAATCGCTAATATAGGCATATGTACTTTGAAAGTCGTGAGCAGGCGGGTATAAAGTTAGCTGGTCGATTGTTCGACAGCTACCGCTATGAAAACTGTGCGGTTATCGCTCTGAATGACGGCGGCGTAATAGTCGGTGAACAAATAGCATCTTTTTTGCACTGCGTGCTTACTATGTTACTGGTTGAGGATGTTGTTATACCGGGTGAAAATTTGACGTTTGGAGCCGTTTCGCAATCTGGAAGCTTTACAGTTAACAGCGATTTTTCACAAGGTGAAATAGACGGTTATAACTCTGAATACAACGGCTTTTTCCAAGAAAAGAAGCGAGAAGCTTTTCAGAAGATCAACCGCTTAGTGGGTGATGGTGGCACAATTAACTACGATTTACTTCGAAACAGGACGGTTATATTGGTCAGCGACGGGTTCCGTGATGGCGGCGAGCTTGATTCGGTGGTTGACTTTCTGAAGCCGGTTCGCATCGATCGTTTGGTGATTGCTTCGCCGATTGCCTCTAGTTCGGCAGTCGACAAGCTCCACATTATTGCCGACGAGCTACACATACTAGATGTTAAGAGCAACTACCTCGACACGGACCACTATTATGAGAATAATACAGTGCCTTCACACGAGGAGACGGTGGATAAAATTAATAAGATTGTGCTGAATTGGCGTTGACCGACGAGCCATGGTCGGTGTAGAATAAGCTACAACACGACTGAGTGCAGGCAATAAAAGGGGAGTAATGTTAGACGTTTTTATCACATCAAGGGTGCGCCGGAAAATTGTGGTTGTTTATGCCAAGTATCCTGATTTTCGCACTCATGTCCGCGGCCTTGCTAAGCTCATCAAGGAAGACCCGGGAAATATTCAGCGCGAGCTGAAGCGCCTAGAGAAAGTTGGCTTTCTCAATAGCGAGCGTCAGGGTAACACTAAGATTTACGCTACTAATAAGCAGTTCCCGATTTTTAAAGAGTTGCAAAGTATCGTGATTAAGTCACAGCAGCAAGCATCACGCGTTAAGCGCAGCTCATCTGACATTGCCTAATGACCCTTTTTGACCGCATCCTTGCGGCGCGCGGCCTGTCCCCAGCGGAACAGGCGCTTTTTGTGTCGCCGGACTATGAAAAGAGCTGCGACCCTTTCTTGTTGCCGGATATGTCAGAGGCTGTCGATAGACTAGTGGCTGCGCATAAAGCCGGCGAGAAGATCGCTATTTATGGCGACTATGACATCGATGGCCTGACAGCTACCACCTTACTTTTGGACGCGCTGGAGCGGTTTGGGTTTCAAGACGTGGCGCCATTTATACCAAATCGCTTTACTGAAGGCTATGGATTAACAATTGATGCCGTAGAGCGGATAATCGCCGATGGCGCGGAGCTTATCGTGACCGTGGACTGTGGTAGTCTGAGCCACAAAGAAATTGCAAGAGCCGCCGAGTTGGGGGTCGACGTTATAGTTACCGACCATCATAATGTTGCGCCCGAGCAGCCGTCGGCCGTAGCTGTGGTCAACCCTAAGCGGCTGCTTCAAGATAATCCGAGTGATTATAAAGAATTGATTCTATCTAGTGATCGAACTGACCTCTATCCTTTCTTGGATTTGCCTGGAGTTGGTGTAGCCTTTAAGTTGGTCCAAGCCCTTCAGACGCGCCTAGAAGGCATCCCGAAAGGTCAGGAGAAGTGGTATTTAGACTTGGTGGCCCTCGGCACGGTTTGCGATGTCGTAACGCTTTTGGATGAAAACAGAACCCATGTCTACTGGGGCCTAAAGGTGCTTGCTAAAACACAGCGACCAGGCCTAAGGGCTCTTATGGCGGTGTCCGGCGTCGAGCCGCAAAAAGTTAACGCTGGCTCGCTAGGGTTCGCGCTAGGGCCGCGCATGAATGCTGCCGGACGACTAGAGACGGCCCTGATCGCCCTGAACCTGCTTACTTCTAAAGGCGGCGAGGAAGCGATGAAATATGCGCGCCTACTTGATGACATGAATAAAACCAGACGGCAGGAGCAGGCGGATATCTTGAAGGCGGCGATAGTTCAGGCCGAAAAGTATGCAGACGATAAAGTTTTAGTGGTTAGCGCGCCTGGCTGGAATCACGGCATCGTTGGCATCGTGGCAGCTAAATTACTAGAGCGCTTCAAGAAGCCTACTTTTGTCATTGAAGAAGGTGAGAATGAGGCCAAAGGGTCTGCTCGTAGCTACGGTGACTTTAGCGTGGCCGATGCTATTCGGGCGGCTGACGACATCATCATAAAAGGTGGCGGTCATCGTTTGGCCGCGGGTGTGACTTTGCCAGTCGCTAATATAGATATGTTTCGGCGTCGAGTTAATGAGTATTACGCTAGTCAAAAACTTGAGAATCAAGAAGATTTATTATTGCCGCGTGCCGATGTCGATGCGCGATTTGATGAGCTCGAAGAATCGGTCGTGCTACAGATCGCTAGTTTGGAACCTTTTGGCAAGGGTAACCCGCAGCCTATACTGCGCACCGAGAACGTGACGGCCATCGATGTTCGTCGCATGGGAGATAAGGGCCAACATGTCAAAATTCTCTTTCGTGATGAAAATGGCGTAACGTTGTCGTTGCTAGCTTTTAGTGCCCCGGAAAACTTCTTTTTAGAGATCGGACAAGCCGTAACTGTTTGGTACTCACCGGACATTAACGAATGGCAAGGCCGGCGGGCGGTCGAAGGCCGGTTGGTTCATCTGGAAACGTAATTACTTGTGGTTTGTTTTTCGGTGTCATTACACTATAATTGACACACCATCGTCGTTTTCTATAGAAAGGTTACGACATGCGCACATCAAAGCGAGAACGACCCCGTAAGGTGCTTGAGGATGTCGGGAGCCAGCCTATATCAGTGAAGGTCGTACTTGACGCCCCAAGCGTTGAAGAGGTGAGGCTAGCACTCAACAAGCGAGAGAGTAAGACTCAGCTCAGTGTGACGATTGCAGAGCTATTCCGCCTTTCTACTGCGTCACTGACGAGGGCGGGCGATGTTCGTCTGGGCGGCGTTTCCAAGATTGTGGAGCTGAAGCTTTACAGAGTGGAGCAGCTTGTCCTTAACGCTGACGGGGGTTATACCTTCCTTGGTGTTATTCACAGTTCGTCAGAATGGGAAGCGAATTACAATGCAGGGTGGGAAACTTATGACGTGTGGCAACTGTGTCGCTTCAGTGTCCCAGGGAATAAAGACAGGCTTGCGACCTACGAGGTTATTAGCAGTGAAGAGTTGTCTTATGACCCCTGGCTATCTAAGGGTGTCTAGCCCGTTCTAGAAGTTGAGCCTGCTCCTTCTGGGGCGGGCTCAATTTTTTAGAGACGCTCCAGCCGGCGAGCGTCAGGAGGCATGGTGATGATGCGTCCAGCCGCTTCAGCGGCGGCAGGGTCTGCGCTAGATGTGTCGGTTTCGGGCTCCAAGCTAGGTATAAATGTTGGTTCTATCATCGCTTCATGGCCGCGAATTGACTTTGCAGCTACCTCTTCGCGCGTGATACTCTGTGGCTGGTCGTGTTCAAAGCTTGTCTCAAGGTTAACTTCAGGTAGGGGTATGCCACCAGGTGCTAGTTGGTCGCCTGTAACGCTCTTGGGTGCCAGATAAGGGCCTTGGCTGTCGGTCAAATTTTTTATTATTTCGTTCATAATTTTCAGTATAACATTATGGTTAAGCTTGTTCTTTCTTGGACGGACTCAATTTCTTTTTATACCCCTTGCAAGTCTCCTCTACATCTGTTACAATCAACCACTGATATGGTACAAGTAACACGTAAAGACGAACGCGAAGCGAACGAAAACATCATTCGTCGTTTTAACCGTAAAGTTTTGCAGAGTGGTGTTTTGGCTGAAGCAAAGGCATCAATGCGCTTTTCGAAAGACATCAGCAAGACCGAGCGACGCAAAAAAGCAATTATCCGAAAAGAGCGAAAAGCCCAAAAGGTTTCTAAAGCTCGACTCGGTCTACGCTAAGGAGTTCACCAGTGTCTCTTAAGACGCAACTTGAAAGCGACCTAAAAAAGGCGCTACTTAGTGGTGAGCGATTTAAGGCCGATACACTACGCAACTTGAGGGCCGCAATTCTAAACGAAGAGGTTGCAAGTGGTAAGCGAGACGAAGGTTTGGCCGATGCTGAAATTGAGAAAATTATCGCTCGTGAAGTAAAGAAGCGGGTCGAGAGCGCCGAACTCTACGTTCAAGCTGGTCGCCAAGAGCTGGCTGATAACGAAAACGCTGAAATTGCCGTGCTGGAGGTTTATTTGCCCGAGCAGGTCTCTGAGGCCGACATACAAAAAGTGGTCGATGAGACAATCGCCACACTGGGTGTCTCTGGTCCACAAGCGATGGGTCAGGTTATCGGTGCAGTTAAGGGCAAGCTTGGCAACGCGGCCGATGGCGCAACCGTCGCCCGTCTGGTCAAAGACGCTTTGTCTGCTTAGCTCTGTGGTACGATAGAAATATGATTGTTATTTTTGGTCCAGCCGGTGCTGGAAAAAGCATCCAGGGGCAAATCTTAGCTGCTCGTATGGGCTGGCGTTGGCTGAGCGCCGGGCAGATTTTGCGCGATACGCGTGACCCGGAGATTTTGCGACATATGCACGGTGGTAATCTTATGCCACACGAAACAGTCGTCAAGGTTATGGGCGAAGCTATTTCTAAAGCCGGCGATATCGACGAGATTATTTTGGACGGTTTTCCGCGTGAGATGGAGCAAGCCGAGTGGTTAGTTAACAGCCAGACCGATCATGGCCGGGACATTAAACTAGTGGTCGTACTGGAGGTGTCTCGCCAGGAGCTTCTGAACCGTCTGGCTATTCGAGGGCGGGCAGACGATGTTCCGGATGCCATCGATAAGCGACTTGAGATTTACCGTCAGGCTATGTATCCAATCTTGGGGTATTTCACCGACCAGCATGTGGCGGTCGTCCATATCGATGGTGAGGGACAGGTGGGTGAAATTCACGATAGGATTTATGCAGAGCTCGACAGTCGAGGATTGATCAAATAATGCAAAAGCCAAAGACAGACTCTGAATTACAGGCTATGCGCGAGGGCGGCAAGATTCTCGCAGCTGTTCTTGCTGGCGTGCGCGAGCGAGCCAAGCCTGGTGTGAGCGAAAAAGAGATTGACGCCTGGGTGGCTGAGGAGATTGTGCGTCGTGGGGCTGAGGTCACTTACAAGACGCCAGAAGTTAATTTTCCGGCGGCTATTTGTATATCGACAAATTCCCAATTAGTCCACAGTGTTCCGACTGATTACGTTTTTAAGGATGGCGATGTGGTTGGTTTTGATCTCGTGATTGGTTATAAGGGTATGAAAACCGACAGTGCCTTCACGATGATAATTGGTGAGTCATCAAGCAAAGAAGCCGAAAGGCTATTAAAGACAACTGAACGGGCGCTTTATGCCGCAATCGACGCTATTAAAGGCCCAGTTCACGTTGGCGACATCAGCGCAGCGGTCGAAAAGGTGCTTTCGGATGGAAAACTCGGTATAGTTCGCGAGCTGGTTGGCCACGGGATCGGTCACGAAATGCACGAGAAGCCAGAGATCCCAAACTACGGCAATAAAGGTGACGGTCCGCTTCTGACACCTGGTGACACTATTGCGATCGAACCAATGGCGACCCTGGGCAAAGAAAGGATAGTTGTCGACCCCGACGGCTGGACTATTTCGGCAGCCGACGGTAGTTTAGCGGCTCATTTTGAACACACGGTTTTGATTACTGAAAACGGCGCCGAAATCCTGACTCAAGCCTAAGCACTTCCCAACGACGAGCGTAAGCGTTATACTGTTGTTATGCAAGAAGTGTCTCGCTATGCGGTAGGGCTTGATATCGGATCGACGAAAGTCCGAGCTGTGGTAGCTCATATCGATTCAACCACGGGTGTTCCGTCGATAGTTGGTTTGGGTGAAGCTGACAATACTGGTATGCGTAAGGGCGTCATCGTAAACCTTCAAGGTCCAGCCCAAGCAATCGACCAGGCGCTTGGCGACGCCGAGAGAATGAGCGGTTACCAGGTCAATGGAGCAACTATGAGCGTGAGTGGCGCTCACATTTTAACTACTCGAGCAGATGGAATGGTGGCGGTTGGTTCACCGGATCACGAAATTACTCACGATGACCTGGCTCGCATCGACGAAGTCGCCACGATGGGGAAAGTACCGGCGAATCGCGACATTCTCGAAGTTATTCCGCATGCCTATAAACTCGATGGTCAGGACAACATCAAAGACCCATTGGGTATGACTGGCATTCGGCTCGAGATGGACGCACACGTTGTATCGGCTCTGACGCCGTATCTTGTTAATGTGCAAAAGACGGCCGAGCTGGCCAAGGTGGAGCCACGGGCGATTATCGCGGCGCCTATTGCGGCTGGACGAGCAGTCTTAAACGAGAAGCAGCTTGAAAATGGTGTAGCGGTTGTCGATCTTGGCGGCGCCACTACTAGCGTGGCGGTCTATGAAGAGGGCGATCTACAGTACGTTGGTATTATTCCGATTGGAGGCTCGCATGTAACGAACGACCTCGCTATAGGACTCAAGACTGACCCTGAAATTGCCGAGAAGGTGAAGTGTGAGCACGCTTCGGCAACGGTTCGACGCGAACATTCCGGTGTAAGTATTAAACACGACGGCGAGATATTTAGCTTTACTAGTGCCGATATCGACGACATCGTTGAGGCGCGCCTGGAAGAGATTTTTGAGTCTGTACAGCACGAGCTCAAGAAAGCTGGTTATGCCGGCAAGCTACCAAGCGGCGTGGTTTTGACCGGTGGTGGGGCGCAATTAAAGAATATTGCGGAATTTGTTAAAGATTTTCTTGGCTTAGCAGTTAAGGTTGGTAAGCCAGCTATAAATAGCGCCGTTGCCGACGGCATCGAGCCGTCATCGTTTGCGACGGCTATAGGTTTGATGCAAATAGACGCTGAAGGTGCTGGGCCGAAAGATGACGGTAAGCGCAAGAAGATATCGTCCAGGGGTGTGAAAGAAAAGGCTTCACGAGCGTTCTCGTGGCTGAAGCCATAACAAACTGAATCATATATTTGCTCACAGGCATAAAATGCTATACTAGTATGTAGATATAAAGACAGGGGAGAGACAGGCATGCCTGAAGTAAAACCAAGTGACATCCAGACATTCGCGAGCATCAAGGTAGTTGGTGTTGGTGGGGCCGGCGGTTCAGCAGTTAATCGTATGAAAGAGGCCGGGTTAGCTGGTGTTCAGTTCATAGCTATGAATACGGACGCCCAGGCGCTTCACAACAGTAAGGCCGATATTAAGATTCACCTCGGCCACTCGACAACTGGTGGACTTGGTGCGGGAGCCGACCCATCTAAGGGTGAGGCGGCAGCCTTGGAGTCCCGTGATGAGATCAAGTCGGCGCTTGAGGGTGCAGATATGGTGTTCGTTACTATAGGCGCCGGTGGTGGCACCGGCTCGGGCGCCGGCTACGTGGTGGCTGAGGTTGCTCGTGAACTGGGCATCCTGGTGGTAGGTGTTGCGACTCGACCATTTAGCTTTGAGGGTGAAAAACGACGCACTAACGCCGAGTGGGCTATCGGCCGACTACGTCGAAATGTCGATACTCTCATCACTATTCCGAACGACCGATTGCTTCAAACTATCGATCGTCGAACTCCATTACTCGAAACCTTCAAGATCGCTGACGACGTGCTGCGACAGGGTGTTCAGGGTATTTCTGAGCTAATTACCGAGCATGGTCTGATCAACCTGGACTTCGCTGACGTCAAAGCTATCATGAGCAACGCTGGTTCGGCCCTCATGGGCATCGGTCGCGCCAGCGGCGACAACCGCGCCGCACAGGCTGCTCAACAGGCTATCGAATCACCACTTATCGAAGTGTCAATTGACGGCGCTCGAGGTGTTCTATTTAACGTCACTGGTGGTTACGACATGAGTATGAGCGAGATCCAGGAGGCGGCCGAGATTATTACCAGTGCCGTTTCACCGGACGCGAACATCATCTTTGGTGCGACGCTCAAGCCTGAGATGGAAGACGAACTCGTCATCACTGTTATTGCAACTGGCTTTGACACGGCGTACTTTACCGACGAGGAGTCAGAAGCGAACGACGCCGAGTCAACTGAAAGCGGCGAGGCGATTAACCAGAAAGTTCAAGACATCGATATGAATCTTGACCAGACCGAGTCGGCTAGTATTTTTGCCGAGGAAAACAACCAAAACATCTGGAACGAACCGGCCGAAGAGAGTGACGAGTCGGACACGCCAGCCTTCCTACGTCGCCGCAAAAAGCGCAACAAGAAAAACGAGGAGTAGCCTGTGGCAAAAGTAAAAATTGGCGATAGTCGAGTTGTTGAGTCGCGCGAAGTTAGCGACGGAGTTACTATTCGTCGCCGCCGTGAAGCGCCGGACGGCACTCGCTTTACTACTTACGAACGTATCGAAAAGCCAAACCTGGCTGTTGTTAAGAAAAATGGCGCCCGCGAACTTTATGACCGCGATAAACTGGCTACGGCTATTAAACGCTCGGTTGGAAAGTTCTTTAGTTCTGAAGTCGAAGTCGAAGAAATGATTGACGTCATCGAAGAGGCTCTGTACGACCTCGGCGAGAATGAGATTAGCTCAAAGCAGATCGGCGATATAGTTCTTGACCAACTGGCAGACCGCAACGAGGTAGCCTATGTACGTTTTGCGAGCGTTTACCGAGAGTTCAAGACCTTAAACGATTTCTTGAAAATTCTTGAAGAGCGAAAGAAAGCCCAGGAGTAGTCTAGTGAGGGTGGTTATTATATCGAAGGACCGGACGGATTACGCGCGGGACGTTGAGGTGTATCGAAATGATTTTAAGCGTGTAACTGGCCGCGAACTTGAGGTCTTGGACCCAGAATCCCGTGATGGCGTGAGCTTTTGCCGAGCCTACGACATTCTAGAATTTCCGACAGTCGTAGCCCTGAGTGATGATAGTCAGCTGCTGAACCAATGGCGGGGGATGCCGCTACCAACCATTAATGAACTTAGTTATTATTCAAGTTAGCCAGATAGGGCTTTATGGCTGAGTAAAATGATGTATAATCAAAGTCAGAAACGTTTGAGTGGTTATCAGCCACGAGTTTTCGGAAGAAACCTGGTGCGCCAGCGAGTAGAACCGAACGCGATCGCCGCGTGAGAGCAATCAACGAAGTGCTGAAAAGAAAATCTTTTCGGAAATCGGATGGTACCACCCGCCTGACGGGTTCCGATGGACGAAGGGATTTTATTATTTTAAAAAAGGAACAACTGTGAAGTTTAAAGCCAACACCCGCCGCCGCGCACTAGAGTACGAGAAAGACATTGTCCAGCAGTGGAAGGCGAACAAAACGTTTGAGAAATCGATCGAGCAACGTTCGGTCGAGAACTCATACGTGTTTTACGATGGTCCGCCGTTTATTTCGGGTGTGCCACACCACGGGACGCTCCTCAGCTCGATTGTAAAAGACGCGGTGCCTCGTTACCAAACGATGAAGGGCAAGAGAGTTGAGCGTGTCTGGGGTTGGGACGCTCATGGTCTCCCCGCAGAGCGCTATACCGAAAAGAAACTGGGCATTAACTCTCGCCAGGAAGTGATCGAATACGGTATCGAAAAATATATTAACGCTACCCGTGAGAATATGCTTGAGACAAGTTCGCTTTGGGAAGAGACCGTCGACCGGGTTGGTCGTTGGGTCGATTTCAAGGGTGCTTACAAGACCATGGATAAGGACTACATGGAAAGTATTTGGTGGGCGTTCAAGACATTGTACGAAAAGGGCAAGATCTACGAAGGCGAGAAGGTTCTTATGTACTGTACCCTCGACGCCACACCACTGTCGAAGGCGGAGGTTACCATGGACGCCGGCGCCTACCAGGATGTGACCGACCCGAGTGTGTATGTGAAGTTTAAGCTGAAACCGTCGCAGGATAGTCTCAAGTTTACACCTGAGCTTTCAGAGCTGGTCAAAAGTGGGCGGAAGACAGCAACCTTCCGACTAGGTGTAAAAAATCTTAAGGTCGGTGATATTGCCGAACTGTTAACTCGACACGAAGATCACGTAAGCCCGTTTGGGTATGCAAAGATAACAGACGTCAAGACGATGACTCTTGGAACGCTGCCGATCGATTATGCTGGGCACGAAAAGTATACCTCGAAAGAACAACAATTAGAGGTGTATCGTGGGTACTATGGCGATGGCGTGACGCTTGAATCAGAGTTCACAATTTATGACTTTGAACTTATGAATGAAGTGGAGGAACAGCCTTTCCTCCTTGGCTGGACGACAACCCCTTGGACCCTACCTGCGAACACCGCGCTGGCGATTAACCCGACTCTTGATTATGTGAAGGTTGCCTATGAAGGTGAAGTATTCATTCTCGCAAAAGAACTTGTTGAAAATGTTTTCACCGACGAGAAGCACCAGCCGTTGCCTTACGAAGTTATCGGTCCTGTTGACGGGGATTCAATCGTTGGCATTGCCTACGAGCCACTATTTGGTGATCGAGGTGAAAACGCTCATAAGATCTGGGCCGCCGACTATGTCACGACTGAGTCCGGTACGGGCATCGTTCATATCGCGCCGGCCTACGGCGAGGAAGACTTTGCGCTGGCGAGCAAAGAAAAAATCCCGGTCGTGCACGTTCTCGACGAAAACGGTGAATTTACCGAAACCGAATGGCAGGGCCAGAACGTTTGGGAAATCAACAAAACGATTGCTAAGACACTGCACGAGCGTGGTGTCGTTTGGAAGATTGATTACATTCGTCACTCGTATCCGCACTGTCACCGTTGTGGTACGCGCTTGATGTACCGAGCGCACCCGAGTTGGTTTATGGACATCGACAGCCAGCGCGACCAGATGCTGACGCAAAATGCCGACATCAATTGGTTCCCAGACCACGTTAAGAATGGTCGGTTTGCCAAGACGATCGAGCAGGCGCCAGACTGGAACATATCGCGTGATCGTTTTTGGGCGACGGCGATGCCAGTTTGGAAGTCTGAGAGCGGCAAGGTAAAGGTGGTGGGAAGCTACGCTGAGCTTAAAGATCTGAGTGGCGTCGAGCTTGAGGATTACCACCGACCATGGATCGACGATGTCACATTCGAGATTGATGGCGAGAAGTACACCCGAATCGACAAGGTGATGGATAGCTGGTTTGAGGCTGGTAGTATGCCGTTTGCGCAGTTCCACTATCCGTTTGAGAACAAAGAGAAATTTGAAGCCAATTTCCCCGGTGATTTCATTGTTGAGTACATCGGGCAGGTACGCGCCTGGTTTTACTACATGCATGCTATGAGTGTGGCGCTGTTCGGTGAAAATTCATTCAAGAATGTTATCGTGACCGGAAACGTGGCGGGTAACGACGGTCGCAAGATGAGTAAAAGCTATGGGAACTATACCGACCCGAACGAGCTGATGGATAAATTTAGCGCCGACTCGCTCCGTTTTTTGCTTCTCTCCAGCCCTCTACTTTCCGGCGAAGACTTTGCTTTGCAAGACAAGGAAGTTGGAGACGTTGCGCGCAAGCTCAGCATGATTTGGAATATGTACGACTTCTTTACGATGTACGCCGAAGTTGATGGCTGGGAGTACGACCCAGAAAGCGCTGCGGAGATAAGCCTAGATGAACTCGACAACCCATTAGACAAGTGGATTGTCTCCAGGCTACATCAGCTAAACGAGCACATTACAACCTACATGGATGGATATAATATCCCCGATGCAATGTCCGAGATATTGCCGTTCATCGACGATGCCAGTAACTGGTATGTGCGCCGTAGTCGCCGACGTTTCTGGAAGAGCGGCGATGATAACGATAAGGTTGACGCTTATAAGGTGCTGCATTGTGTACTGATGAAACTGGCTATTATATTGGCGCCGTTTACACCATTTTTGGCGGAAGAGCTGTACTTGAAGTTGACGGGCAATGACGACTCAGTGCACCTACTCGATTGGCCGGCGGACTACTCGAAAGACGAAGCAACGCTTGATTATATGAAGGCAGCTCGGAAGATAATCGAGATTGGTCTAATGCAGCGCATGGAGCGCGATGACGAGTTCGGACAGATAAAGGTTCGCCAGCCTTTGGCGGAATTAACTTATGGTGGAGTCGAACTGCCGGACTTCTATGAGCAGATGATCGCCGACGAGGTTAATGTCAAAAAGGTGTCGCGTGGGTTTGTCACGGACGAAGGCGGCGAGAGTTTGGTCGACGAATGGCAAAACAACGGAGCGGTCTATGTGGCGCTAGACAAAAAAATCACTCCAGAGCTACATCGCGAAGGCTTGTCGCGCGAAGTTATTCGTCACGTTCAGGCGGCCCGCAAAGAAGCCGGCTTAAACGTTGACGATAGAATCACGCTGTCGCTCTCTAGCTCAGACGAAACAGTAAGCTCCGCCGTGCAGGAGCACGCCGAGGCTATCTACCACGAAACACTAGCCACTGTCGGAGAGGCAAGTGCTTACACTACAGAGGTCACCGTGGAAGGTGCAGTGCTGACAATATCTCTTGAGAAAAAATAAAAACCAATTGAAAGGCCGCCCGTTCCCTCGCTTGCAGCAAGGTACTAGGGCGGCTTATCACTTCCAAATCGGCTTGTAGTTGGTGGGATGCTGACGTTTGTTGGGTACCTGCTTCTGGATGACGTCATAGATAACGCCGTATACCCAAAAACCAAGACCACTGATCATCAACAAAACTAGCGGATAGTTCTCTTGGCTGAAAAAACCGCCAAAGAGCGACGGAACAAACAAGTAGCATACTGCCGCCGTGAAGCCAAAGAACATTACGAAGTCGTGCCAGCGTTTACTGGGGGACTTCCATGCCTGGGGCGTGTAGTCGCTAGGGCTATACATAACCCGTCGACCGATGTAGAAGACCAAAACCCCAGCCAGAAGTGATGCCAAAATCCACCACCAGTTCGACGCCCATGCGGGACGAGAAACTTCGGCTAAGATCACGACCGTAACAGCCAGCGATAAGCCGAAACCTCCCGGAAGAAAGGCCCTTGACTGGTCGCGCCACACTGGAACATCCCTTGGTCCGTTACCTGGCTTGCGAGACTCGAAGAGCCACGCCACTAGGTACATAGCGTAGGGGACGGCTGCAATACCGGCCCAGACTAACAAGAATAGCAGGAAACTCACGCCTCCGCCTCCATTCGCATTTAAAGGATCTCATTGGAAATGTATGCATATTATACCAATTTTAGTATGAAAAAGCAATTGACCGTAGGATGTTTTTGTGATTATATTGAAGGCAGTTATTGAAAAAACAAACCAACACAAGTATGACTTCAGAGAACAAATCACCCCGCGACTATAAAGACATTCGTCAGACATATTCTGATGATGATGTTAACTACCAAGTCTTAAAAACCGAGAAACAGGGAATTACATATCGGGATCAAAGGGGAGGCCTGCGTGTTGAGAACGGCGTCTGGACAAATGAATACTTGCGCGAACAGTATCTCAGGGAAACCGGTCTACTGATTGGAAAGATGGACGGAAGGGTCGACCTAAACGTTATTCAGGGAGATATAATAGATGATCGTGTTGAAGATGGTGACCACCGCCCCGACACCGTAATTTGGCTAGACAAGTCGGCACGTCCTGTGTCTTGGTTTACAGATGCTTTCTGGGATCAAATTGCCCGTGACGGATCTAAAAAACCTGAAAACGATTTTCTAAACATCGATAGGGTTAACTGGTTTGTTCAGCTTGGGTATGATCAGCTAACTGCATCGCGTAGACTCGGCCGCGATGATTTTAAAATAGAAGATGTTAACCCAGACTCTATAACGGCGCTTCGCGCTTACTTTACTGTCGGCAAGCTTACTGAAGAGAACTGGCGTGAAGAGGCCTGGAAGTTGCCGACACGTCTAGATGGCCAGCACATTTTAGTTGTTGATGAGGTCAAAAATCGGGGAGGAACTCTTCTCATAGCCACAGAGGTACTGAGGAAAGCTATCCCAGAGGCCACTGTCGACGGTACGTATTTCTGGCATGGTGGACGCCTGTCTATTGACGGTATGTCGGCCGATTTTGATAACCAACAAATGGAATCGGCGCCGCTATGGTATGACAATAACGACCCAATGGGCCGTGAAGTCGGTGATATCTCAATCGGATATTATGAACGATTGTATAAAAAAGAACCGACCCAAGAGAACTTACGCAAAAAAATCGCTGCATTTGCTTTAAGCGCCCCTCATCACAATCCTTTAACAGACGAAAAACGCGACGATTTGTCGGCTAAAAAATTGAAGCAAGACATAGCCTATGCGACCTATGCCTTGGCGGCTAAGAAGATGGTACATGTACCAAGTCCTGAGTTCGGAGCAGAAGAACTTTTCAAAGTTATGGAATCACAAGGGCTATCGCGCGAAGAAGCTAAAACATTTATCCAAAACAGACAGAGCGAAAATCGCGACCAAGCAAGAAATCCACGTCGGGTTGCCTAGCAAAAAAGAAGAAGCTCCGGTCCCAAAATGGTGCCGGAGCCGTTAATCGTCCTCGATGCTAACTTCCATGAGGCCGATTACCTTCTTGCCGAAGTGTGCATCTGTTTGTACCAAGTGGTACCCCCGCACAATGCGCGATTCTCCGGATACGGTAGTGTATCCTTCGATGCGCGCCGTAGCGCGGCCCCACGAGTTATCGACGTAGGTCAGGGTAACAAAAATTTTCCTGACTTTCTGGTGTTTGATAATCGACGACTTTTGTCGTTTCTTTTGTCGAACTACTCGGTAGACAGTGGTTATGTTGGCCTCTGGTTTGGGAAGGTGCAGGCTGTCGGCGATGATGTCGTATTTCTCGATCGTCGCCACGATTATGCCTCTCTCTTTGTAGGGGAGATTAACGGTATAATTATACCGCAAAATGATAAATAAGTCAATAACCTACTAGCCTTGGGTGGGGTAGGGGGTGCGATTGACAAAACTTAAGCATTATGCTAGGATAGTAGGGTAAGTTAAGAAAAACAAACATGTCATTATATCAATACCTCCAGTTACAGCCAGTTGACCCGCAAGACGACGGGTCGGTCAGCGACCTTGATGAATACCAACAGGACGACACGATCGACCTGACCCAGGACATCGACGAAGAGACGCTTGAAACGAACTTAAACCTAATCCTCAAAGATATGCACGAGGACGATAAGACGGTTTAACGTTTTACTAATTTTGCTATAAATTAGCGTAAATGACACCGGTAACGGTGTTTTTAAGTTGCGTTATTGTGCAAAAAAGGGTATATTTAATTAAAATACAAAAGTTGAGAGATTTGTATATATTAATTTACCGTGCGAGGTTGGTGGAATCTTGTGCCTAAAGGGAGCAGGCTATGGGAGCAAAATTGCGAGCACTATATCAAAGAATCGGCCTAACGACGGCAAGTCTCGTCTTGGCAATAAGTACATTGACGGCGGCTGTGCCGTTTATTTTGTCGCAGAATGTTGGTGCGGCTAGCCCAACAACAGTTTGTGAGACGGGCGGCTGTACGTACACTAGCCTTCAAGACGCTATCGATGCGGTTTCTGATGGAACTAGCATCTCTATACAGAGTGATCTGCACACCAGTTCTGAGGTAAGGATTACAAAACCAGTTACTATTCGGGGACACGGGTTTACAATATTCCCACTGTTTAGCTTTGTGTCGAACTCTGGGTCAAACTCGGTAATAGAAGTACTCGGAGCGTCGGCGTCTAACGTAGTTATCAATAACCTTACTATCGAGGGTGTGGGTGGAACAAACATTCACGGAATCAACCTTTACGAGGCTCCACGAGTTGAAGTAACTAACGTTACTATTCGTAACAACGACAAATCTGGACTTGTAGTAAACCGTTCGGTAGCAATAGTAGAAAACATTACTACCAGTGGTAACGGCTGGAATGGTATCAACGTAGACTCAACTGATGGTATTACTAATTCAAAGCTTCGAATTAAGAACGTTAGCTCTCACTCGGAGACAGCGCCTATTTACATTGATGATACAACTCGTCCTGTAGAGGTTATCGATGTCCACAATCAGTACAACTATGCACACATTAACCATGAAGGCTCTCACCCTTATGACCGCGTTTATGCTCTAAAGATTGCTGGTCCAACTTTAAACACACCAGCTACTGACAGCGTCTTCAAGACTAGCGACCTTCCAAAGACACAGTCATGGACTGCGGTTGCTGGTGCTACTCAGTACCGTTACGAAAGTTATACAGAAGACCCTACCGTAAATCCATCAGCAACTCCTTTCTATGGCGAGAATCGAACAGGAACTAGCCGAACAATTGGTAATACCGCGCCGGAAGGTAAGTATTGGTGGAGGGTGAAGGCGACTGTTGGTCCGTTTGAGTCCGAATGGAGCGCCGTACGCACGTTCTCAGTTGATAACACTGCTCCAGTAGTGTCAATAGCGCAGCCTACAGGCTCTCTGTACAGCTCTAACACAGAAGTGCGCGGAACCGTAACTGACGAAAACCTACGCCACTACTGGGTGCAAGTGAAGCGAAACGGTTTGGTTGTATACAGCAACACAGTTCTTAGCACTGGTATCTCAAACGAATTACTATATACAGCAAACCTTGATGGTGACTACGAAGTAACTCTCGCGGCTCGCGATACTGCTGGCGGTGGATCAGGCACGGGTAACCGTAGCGTCGATGCGGTTAAGACTTTTACTGTTGATAAGACAGCCCCAGCGGTTCCTACGGATCTGGCATGGACAAACGCTGATGGCTCTATCGTTAACGGCGGGGTCACTAACCTATACAGCGGTACAGCTTCATGGGGCGCAAGCGACAGCGACACAGTTCGCTACATCTATCGATACTGGAATACTATTTCGAGCTCGCCTTACGGCGCAAGCTCTCCATGGGAGAACCCAAGCCTAACTGGATTGAGTGCTGCTGGAGTATTTAATCAGGGAGAGGGTACTCACTTCTTCAGCGTCGCTGCAGTCGATCATGCTGGAAACGTCTCAGAATTTAGTGCTCCATTCGAGATTACTTACGATGCAACAAACCCAACAGTTCTAGTTTCGGCGACCAGCCCAGCTGGTGGACCAACTGGAACGAGCACAATCTCTGCGACGATTGACGATGCTGTAAGCTACGAGCTATTTGTCGACGGCGTATCTGTTGCAACTGGCGATGCCACTTTCTCGGACTTTGTCCTTGACACGACAACATATACATCGGGTTCATACGTAGTTAAAGTTGTAGCGGTTGACGCAGCTGGTAACGTTGGCGAAGGCGAGACTACAATTGTTATCGACAACGACGCCCCTGCGGCTCTTATCACTACAACCGGCACTCAAGCGACTGCAACCCCAGTTATTGAGGGAACAGTTGACACTGACGCTACTGAACTAGAGTTCTACATTAACGGCGTACTTCAGACAACCGGTCTTACCTGGACCACCGGTGACAGCACCTGGTCATTTACCGGTGTAACATTCACCGATGGTGACTACGAACTGTCTATCGTGGCTCGTGATACTTACGGCAACGAGGGCGGACAGCTAGCTGATATGACCGTTTCTATCCCAGTTATCGAAGACGATCCTGAAACTGAAGAAGACGAGTCTGCACCAGCTACTACAACGACACCTGGCGAAGTTCTTGGCGACCAGGACACTAACCCTGACTTGACTCCAGAGGACGATGAGCAGGCAGTTGAGGGTGACTCAACTGAGCAGGCTGCTCAGGCTACTGACGCTGATAGCGACAACGACAGTTCACTTCTAGGACTCGCTTGGTACTGGTGGGTGCTGATCGGGGCAGCCGTACTAGGTGCTGGATGGTGGATAGTCGGTGCTATCCGACGACGCGGCGCAGACGCTTAGGCTTAAAAAACAGACCAAAAATAAAGTCCTCGCATCTAGCGGGGACTTTTAATTTACTGGCGCAAAAAACCTCTTATGCTATACTATTGGTATTGTGACAAAAACAAAACAAACATCAGTAAAGAGAAAAGCTCTACCGGCGAAAACGCGGCAACATGCCAAGCGTTTGTTGGTCCCTCACAAGGCGAATGATTATCGACCGCACCTTATACGTACGCCGGCTATCGTGCTGGTGATTGTCATATCGCTGCTGGTGCAGGTAGTCTATGGTTTTATCACGACCGGGCACATAGAGGTGTTAGGTCGAGTTTCAAACATCACGACCTCTGAGCTTTTGTCGGGCACTAACCACGAGCGAGCTTCTGAGGGTCTCGGTGAGCTGAAAATGAACGACTCCTTGAACGAGGCCGCTTTTCGTAAAGCCCAAGACATGTTTGCTAATGATTATTGGGCACACACCTCACCGAGTGGTGTAAAGCCCTGGAGGTGGTTGGCTGATGTCGGCTATAGATATAGCGTAGCAGGGGAGAACTTAGCGAAGAATTACCCGAACGCTTCGGCGGCGGTAGCAGCCTGGATGGGGTCTGAAACGCACCGAGCAAATATTTTGAACGATAAATACAGCGAAGTTGGTTTTGCGGTCGTCGACGGCGAGTTAAATGGTCGTGAGACGACGCTGGTCGTGGCTTTTTACGGCGCTCCGGCAACCGAGGCGGCGGTCCGTGGCTCATCAACACCAATTGAATACGCCGCCCCAGTATCGGCCGGTGGAACTAACCCAGCTGGCTACTTTGCGACTGCCTTGCAATCGCTCAGCCCAGCAACCATTTTCTGGCTTGGACTGTTGGCGATAGTGTCGATAGTGGCGGCGGCGGCTCACCATTACCGCGACAAGCTACCAAAGAGCTGGAAGAAAAGCTGGAAGCTTCATCACGGTCTCTATACCTTCCTCGGCATGATGCTCATGGGCGTCATGTTGGTCCTGGCTACTGGCGGCGGGTCGATTTAAGAAAGCTAGACAACTTTACAAAACAACCCATCTCTGTTACAATTGACTACTGATTGTTATATTTTAATAAAAGGAATCACAATGACAAAAGCAGTCGTTAAGATCGGTGGCTCACAGTTTATAGCTACCGAAAAAGAGACCCTCCTGGTGGACCTCCTCCCGGAAGGAACAAAAGAGCTCACGCTTGACGCACTATTGGTCATCGATGGCGACAACGTTACCGTCGGTACACCAACAGTCAAAGATGTGAAGGTTACCGCTAAGGTAGTCGAAGACGAAGTAAAGGGCGACAAAATCAAAGTCATCCGATACAAGTCAAAGAAGCGTGTTCACAAAGTGAATGGACACCGCCAGAAGTACTCGAAAATCGAGATTGTTTCGATAAAGTAAACTTTCTTTGAGGATTTCAGCCTAAGACTAAAGAAGACATCCGACGGGTGTCTTCTTTTAAAGCGCGCTTCCGAAAGCGCCGTAAGAGAGCTTATTTACAACCCGCATATGTTACAATTAGATCAGTAAAAGAAGAGGGAAATCTCAGTGACGACTGTTATTGCAGTGACAAATCAAAAGGGTGGGGTGGGTAAAACGACCACCGCTATTAATCTGGCGTACTTTTTGGCTAAAGCTGGCCGGTCGACTTTGTTGGTAGATTTTGACCCTCAGGGTAACGCAACTAGCGGGCTTGGTGTTGATAAAACTTCGTTGCAGACAACAATGACCGATGTTCTACTGGGGGAAGCTAGCTTAGACGAAGCGGTTGTTGCAACCGAACACAAGAATTTATTTTTGGCCCCAACAACCTCGATCTTGGCAAATACCGAGGTTGAGCTGGCAAGGGCCGACAAGCGGTTTTCTAAACTGAAGCAGGCTATCGAGGCGAGCACAAAGGGCTATGACTACATCATCATAGATAGCCCACCGAGCCTAAGTCTGTTGACTGTGAACGGCCTGATAGCGGCTAAGTATGTCTTACTGCCCGTTCAGGCGGAGTTTTATGCTCTGGAAGGGCTTGGTCAGCTGCTTGAGACCATGAAGCTTATCCGCAAAGGTATGAACCCAGGCCTAGAACTGCTTGGCGTTCTACCTACGATGCTTGATAGCCGCACCACACTTAGTAACCAGGTTCATGGTGAAATCAAGCGGCATTTTCCAGGCAAGGTTTTTGAAACAACTATACCGCGCAACATTCGTCTAGCCGAGGCGCCAAGCCACGGCATCCCCATAGGTGTTTATGACCGCTTTTCTAAGGGTTCCAGGGCTTACAAGGCCGTTGCTAAAGAAGTTATGGAACGAACAGGAGGCGCAGCGTGAGCACCAAGAAAGGACTGGGCAGAGGTTTTGACTCGTTAATCCCCACGGATCTTTTTGATGATTCTTTTGACCCGACTGCGCAGCAGGACGTTAAGGTCAGCGAGCTCATGGAAGTGCCTATTTCTAAGGTGCACGCTAACCCCGACCAGCCTCGTCGCCGTTTTGACGAAGAGGCCCTTCAAGAACTCTCTCTGTCCATAGGTGAGCACGGCGTCCTTCAGCCGATCATAGTCGTCCCCGACCAGAGAGGCTACATGATAGTCGCTGGCGAGCGTCGTTTTCGCGCTTCCCAGATGGCTGGACTTAACAGCATCCCGGTTATTATTCGTTCTTTGTCAGACCAGCATCAGTTGGAAGTCTCGTTGATTGAAAACATTCAGCGTCGTGACCTAAATACCATCGAGACGGCGACTGCATATGCTAAGTTGCGAGACCAGTTCAATATGACCAATGAGCAGATTGCCAAGCGAGTCAACAAATCTGTTTCGGCGGTCATGAACACAATGCGTCTTTTGAAACTACCCAAAGAAGTTATTATGGCTATCGCCGAGGGTCAGCTGTCGGAGGGCCAAGCTCGTCCATTGATCGGTCAGCCCGATGACACCATAGTCCAATTAGTGCCACGTATTATAGCTGAGGAATGGTCGGCGCGTAAGGTGGAGCAGTATATAGTTCACCTCAAACAAAGCAAAAAGCCGAGCGAAGCACCGGCTACCCAGCGCTACCAAGAGGACGTCCAAATTCTTAAAAGTCGTCTTGGCACCCCAGTGGCTATTCAGACCAATGCTAAGGGCGCAGGCAAGATCACCATTTCATTTGCAGACGAAAAAGAGTTTGAGCGTATCAAGAAGCTGATACAGCCGCAGGGCTAAAAGCCGCGGACCTTATCGAAGGGGAAGATCCTAAAGGAGACCGGCCCGACGATGTCGTACAGTGGGATTGTACCCATGCCATTTCTAGAGTCAAAGGAATAGGTGCCTTCACGGTGATCGCCTGATACGAACAATTCACCGCTAGGAACAATTTTGTCGATTTCACCTGTGGTTGGACTGCCTGGTTCGCCTCCATTTTGGTCGTCAGGATTGAATCCGCGCGGGTTTTCGTCGTTGTAGACGGTAAATGTACCGTTTTTTAGTACTACGCGTTCGCCGGGCAAGCCTATGACTCGTTTAACTACGTACTCATCGTCAACGCCTCGGCTGTAGTGAGGGTTTTTAAAGACGATTATCTCGCCTCTGGAAGGTATATATGACGTGCCGCTAAGCTGGGCCAGGGTCGCTGGTAGTCGGTTTACTATCAGGCGGTCACCGGTGTACATAGTGGGCTCCATGCTTGGGCCGACAACGTTATAACTACGAAAAACAAAGTTGTTTATGAGAATTGTGCCGATTACGACGCATATAACGAATATAACAAGACCTAGGGCGTCTTTCATGACAGGGTGGCGGGTAAAAAATGAAGCTTCCATGAACTCTGGTTATTATACTTGAGTGCAAAGTGAAATGCCACTTATGCTTCAAAACGTGAGCAGTATCGTCTATAATGATACGAGTATTTATGAAAAAACAACGATCTTCTATAGACGGGTTTATCCCTAGGCGACCCGGCAGTGAACTAGGGGAGCTACATGCCCACAAGGACCCTGATGGAGCTATAAAACCGATCGACCGTACACTTCATACTGGCGATAACGACTCTACTGATATAGTCGGTGTCCCCAGGGCCGGCAAAGAGCTTGGCCGTGACGACATTTTTGACTCACTGCGCGACATTGACGAGTCAACTGCCGAGGAGACCAAGAAAGAGCGCCGCCGCCGCAAAAAAGAAGCTAAGATTGCTCGTCCAAAGCGCAAACTCACTAAGATCATAAAATGGTCGGTGCTTGGCCTGCTGCTCACCGGGCTAATAGTGGCCGGTTACATATTTGTAAAAGGTTATATTGCCGGAAACAATGTATTTGAGGGTAATATTTTTGACGTTATCACCAAGAGTGATCCTTTGAAAAAGGATGACAATGGTCGTAGTAACTTTTTGGTGTTTGGAACGGCCGAAGATGACGAAGGTGGAATGCACGGCGGTGCGAACCTGACTGACTCAATCATGATATTGAGCGTCGATCAGGAGAAAAACGACGCCTACATGATCAGCCTGCCGCGCGATCTTTGGGTTCAGTATGCGGAGGCTTGTAGCGTTGGCTACCAGGGTCGCATTAACGCTGTTTATTTTTGTGCCTCAAACGACGGCAAAGACGAGGCGGCTGGGGCCAAAGCTCTAAGCGAAAAGGCTGGTCAGATCACCGGCTTAGATATTCAGTATTATATCCACCTTAACTTTACGGCCGTAGTAGAAGCGGTTGATGCGGTCGGTGGAGTCGATGTAACCATAGAGAGCAGCGACCCGCGCGGTATCTTAGACCGCAACTTCGACTGGAAGTGTAATTTTACTTGCTTCTATGTGAACTATAAAAATGGACAAAAAGTCCACCTCGATGGTGAGCACGCCCTTGCCTTAGCGCGGGCTAGAAACGCAGCCGGTGGATATGGCCTACCGAACGGAAACTTTGACCGTGAGAAGAATCAACAGATGATCATAAAAGCCTTGCGCGACAAAGCCATGAGCGCCGGGACCCTTACTAATGTCGGTGCAGTCACGGGGCTGATAGACGCGCTGGGCAATAACCTTCGTACCAATATTCACGCCAAAGAGATTCGAACATTGATGGACCTTGGCACTAAGATTTCGAACGACAGCATAGTGTCGCTGAGCCTGAATGAAGAAGGTAATATGCTGGTTATGACTGCTAACCAAAATGGACAGAGCATTGTTCGCCCAGTGGCTGGACTACTAGATTATTCTCAGATCCAAGCCTATGTTAACAAGAATGTCACGAGTGATCCGTTTGTGCGCGAGGACCCACACGTCTCAGTACTAAACGGGTCAGACACCGCAGGAGTGGCTGGTGTTGAGGCCGATAAGCTTAAGGCGCTCGGTTTTACGGTTGATACAGTCGGTAACGCACCGAGCGGTAGCTACGACCGAGTAGAGGTTTACCAGATTAGCGCTGACAAGCCGGCAACCGCCGCTAAGCTACAGCAAATTTATAGTGTTACTATCAAGACGACAGCTCCACCCGCCAGTGTTGTAGGCGAGACTGACTTCCTAGTGATCATCGGAAAGGCATCATAATGGAGTTTCTAAAATCAGTTCGGCGCCGACGCTCACTACTTAGCGAAGTTATATACATGGGGTTAAACGTCGCCCTGGCGGTAGGCGTAGCTTTGATTATTTTCTACACTGGCTCTATCTGGATGGCTATCACGTTGGTGGTGCTCAGTAAGTGGCGTGTTTTTGCGGTCCGTCCTCGCTATTGGTGGGTTAACTTACAGTCAAACCTGGTCGACTTTATTGTCAGCATAAGCGTAGCCGTGCACCTTATGATAGTAAATGAAGCTGCCCTGGGCGGGTCTTACAAGCTTCTGCTAATGGCTTTATTGACACTACTTTACATAGCTTGGCTACTTTACCTCAAACCGCGGTCAGCCCGTCATATGGTATCGATTCAGGCAGGTGCGGCTATATTATTTGGTAGCTCGGCCTTGTTTGCCGTTTCCTACGCTTGGCCAGTGTCGGTGGTGGTCTTGTTCATGTGGCTGATAGGCTACGTGGCCGCTCGCCATACTTTAACTGCATTTGATGATGAGACGCATGCTTTCTTTTTGAGCTTGGCCTGGGGGTTGGTATTTGCAGAGTTCGGCTGGGTGGCTTACCACTGGACGGTCGCTTACTCTATACCGGTTTTCACAAGTGTTCAGATGCCACAAATATCAATTATCATGACCTTAATCGGCTTCGTGTCTTATAAAGTCTACGACTCTTTCTACCGTAACGACGGCAAAGTCCGGTCTAACGACGTAGTGCTGCCGCTACTACTAACACTTAGTATCATCGGATTATTGCTACTTTTGTTTAACCGTGTCGGAACGGCTATCTAAGCTTTTCGAACAGCAGGCCATAACCCTCGTTTTTAGCTAGTATTAACCCCTCGTTGGCCGCCTCTTTGACTATGGCGCCGTGTTGTTCGGGGTCGGCTTCCAAAATCAGATAACCACCTTGCATGAGCTTGATTCTAGTTTGTTTGATGAGTTGTTTTATCAAGGCCAGCCCATTATCGTCGGCAAATAGGGCTGCTGCTGGCTCATGGTCTGTTTCGGGCGATCTTTCCCATGATTTATCAACGTAAGGTAAGTTGGCGATAATGACATTAGCCACATGAGGATAATTTTCTAGCAAGTCGCTTTCAATTAGGGATACGTCGGCCTTAAGTGCCTCGGAATTTTTTTCGGCGACAGCTAGGGCGTAGCGGTCGTTATCAAGTAGGGTAACTTCGCTGGACGGCGATATAAGTTTTATGACAATGCCGAGAGAGCCACTGCCGGTGCCGACGTCGACTACACGGTAGGGTGTCTCTGGACTGGGGTTGGTGGGAACGGCTATTGACTTAAACAAGTCTATTAATACCTCTGATTCTGGTCTAGGTATCAAGGTGGCGGTAGTCACTTTGAACTGATAGCCGTAAAACTCTTTATGACCGACGATATAGGCGACTGGTACGCGGTCAAGACGGAGGTCGATCCGGGCTCTAGCTATATCGACAGTGCGTGAATCGAGAATGTCATCAGAGTGGGCGTGAAGCCAGGTTCGCGACTGCCGCAGGGTGTGTGCCAATAAAACCTCAGCGTCGAGTTTTGCGGACGGTATGCCAGCAGCAGCTAGCTGTTCTGAGGCCCAGACCAACCAGTCGTTAATCGTTGGTTGTGAGGGAGAGTTCTCGTTCATAAGCCTGTAGATGCTCCACAAGGTCATCGATCTGACCATTCATTGCGCCAGGTATTCCAGAGCGGCTGTAGCCGATGCGGTGGTCGGTTATCCGGTCTTGCGGGAAGTTATAAGTACGGATTTTTTCGGAGCGGTCACCTGAGCCTATCAGCGAACGACGCTCGGCGGTTAGCTTGGCGTTTTCTTGGTCGATTTTCTGCTGGAGAAGTCGGGCTCGTAGGACGCTCATAGCTTTTTCCTTGTTTTTAATCTGAGATTTTTCGTCTTGGTTGGTGACGACGAGACCAGAGGGTAGGTGGGTGATACGGACAGCTGAGTCGGTGGTGTTGACAGACTGACCACCATGTCCGCCGGCGCGATACACGTCTATCTTGAGGTCGTTTGGATTAATCTCGATGTCTGTTTCCTCGGCCTCGGGCAGGACAGCTACGGTAACTGTGCTGGTATGGATGCGTCCTTGGGATTCGGTCGCCGGGACTCGTTGGACACGGTGTACCCCCGACTCGAACTTGAGCTTAGCATACGGACTGTCGCCCTTAATGCCAAAAATAACTTCTTTGTAGCCGCCTGTGTCGTTAGCGCTTTCGCTGATAAGTTCGGTTTTCAAGCCGTGTGACTCACAGTAGCGCAGGTACATTCGGTACAGCTCGGCCGCAAACAAGCTGGCTTCGTCACCACCTGCACCTGCCCGGATTTCTATAATAATGTTCTTATCATCGTTGGGATCTTTTGGCGCCAATAGTGAAAATAGTTCGGCTTCAAGTGACTCCAGCTGATTTTCGGCCTCGGCCACCTCTAGCTTGGCTAGTTCCGCTAGGTCATCTCCGCCTTGGGACAGCTCTTTGGCCTCTAATAGATGGGCTTCAAGAGTCTCGCGCAGGCTGGCTTTTTCTATAAGAGTCTGAAGTTCCATAAGACGTTTATTTTTCTTTGAAAAATCAGGGTCGCTGTAGGCGTCAGGGCGAGCAAGAAAATCGTCGAGCTGTTTTTTCTCGGCTTTTAGTTCGTTGACATTGATCGCAATTTTTGGCATAAACTCCCTTTATCTATTATTGTAACAAAAAAGAACCTACTTTAAGAGGTAGGTTCTTTATAAGGCGAAGCTATTTGTCAGAAGTGGTCTTTTTTGCTTTGTTAGCGGCTGATTTCTTGGCCTTGTTAGCGAGCTCTTCTTTGCGTGCTTCGGCGGCTGCGGCGCGGTTCTTAAAGCGGTCAACGCGACCTTCGGTGTCGATAATCTTTTCTTCACCGGTAAAGAACGGGTGAGAGGCGCTTGAGATGTGCACCTTAATAAGTGGATATTCGTTGCCGTCTTCCCATTTAATGGTGTCGTTTGACTGGGCAGTCGATTGCGTTAGGAACGCAAAACCAGCCACTTCGTCGCTAAATACGACAGGGCGGTAGTCGGTTGGGTGTAGGTTGCTTTTCATAATCCGAACTATTGTATCTGTTTTTTGTTCATTTGTCCAGACCTTTGTCTCTGTAAAAAAGAGCGTATAATAAAAGTACATATGAAATCTCGTCTAAGATCAGCAAAGGTAATGGGTATAGTGCTGGCAGTATTGGCAGCTGTTGGGCTGTTAGCGTCGTTTACGTTGCTCCACGAAACACTTGAGGTTGCAAAGAGTCCGACTTACGAACCATCCTGTAACATCAATCCGCTAATAAGTTGTTCATCGGTTATGTCGCGACCTGAGTCGGAGGTTCTTGGATTGCCATTTGCCGCTTTTGGAGTAGCGGCCTTTAGTGCACTATTGACCTTCGCGGTATTGCTGGCGGCTGGTTCAAAGTTTGCGCCTTGGGTGTGGAAGGCGGCGCTGCTAGCTAGTCTCGGTGGTATGGCGGCTATCATCTGGATGATCGTGTTAAGTTTGGTATCATTCGGCACTATTTGCCCGTGGTGTTTCGTGACCTGGCTTACAACCATCGGGATTTTTTGGACACTAGTCAGTTACGTCGGGGCCGCTCGTCCTATCAAATTGCCGAAGTCATGCGATGCTTCAGCCAAACTATGGGTTAAATTTGCACCGATGATTTTGGCGGCAATGTTTGTAGCGTTGCTGTTCATCATCTTCTTGAGGTTTAACGAGGCACTGCTCGGATGATCTTAGCCAGGCCGTCGGTCGTTATATATAAACATGTCGTCAGGCCAGTTATGTTTAAGTTTCACCCAGACCGCGCCCACCACGGCGTCACGACACTTTTGCACGTCTCGGGGAGGGTTCCTGGAGTTCCTGCTGTTACGCGCCTGGTTCTTAATCGTCGTCATAAAGAGCTCGAAATCGACTGGAAGGGGATGCACTTCTCGTCACCAGTTGGCTTGTCGGCAGGGCTTGATAAGAACGGACGGCTAGTTCCAATGGTGAAAGCTCTCGGATTTGGTTTTACTGAGGTAGGTTCGGTAACCGCTGAACCTTGCGCCGGCAATGAAAAGCCATGGTTTTATCGACTACCAAAAACCGGTTCGCTAGTGGTTCACGTTGGACTTGCCAACGTCGGAGTGAAGCGCGTACTAGAGCGGATGCACGCTTTGCCGTTAAGACTGCAAAAAGATTTTCCAAAGATTTTATCGGTTGCTCGAACCAATAGCCAAGAAGCATCTGGCGTCGAAGAGGGCGTTGCTGACTTTGTCGCGAGTGTTAAGGCGGCCAAGAAATCACCGGCAATCCAGGCGGTCGAGATAAATATTTCCTGCCCGAATGCTTTCTGTGGCCAGGCATTTACGGATCCTGAGTTGTTCGAGAAATTAATGGTTGCTATTGATGCCGTGAAATTTAAGAAACCGATTTTTATTAAACTACCGATCGACCAGCCATGGAAAGAAACGAAGAAGATTCTCGACGCGGCTGTAGCGCATGGTGTAACTGGGGTAACGGTAGCTAATTTGACCAAAGACCGGTCGAAGCTAGATCTTAAAGATGAATTGCCAGATCACGTACAGGGAAGCTTCAGCGGAGCGCCGGTTCGGGCGCAGAGCACCGACTTGGTGCGCAAGATCTATAAGTCTTACGGCAAAGATTTGGTGATTATCGGGGTCGGTGGAGTGATGTCTGCCCAAGATGCCTACGACAAAATCAAAGCTGGCGCCACATTCGTCGAACTTATAACAGGCCTCATAATGCGTGGACCGTTCATCGAAGAAGTTAACAGTGGCCTCGTCAAGCTTTTGAAAGCTGACGGCTATTCTCATATTTCACAAGCTGTTGGCAAGGGATAGCCGGAAACTGCCCTTGACCATCACCTCTGTTACATGATATAATCAGTCGGTAACATTTTTATAAACGACACAGCCTTTCGCATAACTCCTGTAAAACAGGGCGAGAGGTGAGGAAAAAGGAGTTCACACTATGGCAGTTACTGTCGATATTAAGGCATTGCTCGAAGCCGGTGTTCATTTTGGACACAAAACGAGCCGTTGGCACCCAAAGATGGCGCCATACATTCATTCAAAGCGTCAAGATAGCCACATAATTGACCTGACTAAGACGGTTGAGGCCCTAAACGTCGCACTACCGTTCTTGACAAGCGTGGCGGCGGCCGGAAAGCCGGTGCTTTTTGTGGCAACCAAAAAACAGACCAAGGAAATCGTTCGCAAAACAGCTGAGACGCTTGGTCAGCCATATGTAACCGAGCGTTGGCTCGGTGGTACGTTGACTAACGTCGCGACTATCACGGCACAGATCAAGAAGCTTCAGGACTTAGAGCGTCGTATGGCGTCTGGCGACTTTGAAAAGCGTTTCAACAAGCTTGAGATCCAGCGATTCCAAGAAGAAATTGATGAATTAAACGGCAAATACGGCGGCGTTAAAGACCTAGCCGGCAAGCCTGGCGCTTTGTTCCTGGTTGACGTTAACGGCGACCTAAACGCTATCCGCGAAGCTAAAACTCTTGGTGTGCCTGTGGTGGCGATTGTCGACACGAACGCTGACCCAAGCCTCGTCGATTATGCTATCCCAGGTAACGACGACGCCATTAAGGGTGTTGAACTTTTCCTCGATTACGTAGCTCAGGCTATTGCTGAAGGAAAGGGCGTGACAAAGAAAGAAAAGGGTGAGGAGGAAAAATAATGGCAGTTTCAATCGAAGACATCAAGAAGCTTAAAGAATTGACTGGGGTCGGACTTGGTGACGCCAAGGCGGCTCTTGTTGAGGCTGACGGTGATTTTGACAAGGCTCTTGAAGAGATGCGCAAGAAGGGTCTGACAAAAGCGGAGAAAAAAGCTGACCGCGAAGCCCGAGAAGGCGTTATCGACAGCTATGTTCACGGTGGCCGTATCGGCGTGCTGGTCGAAGTAAACTGCGAAACTGACTTTGTTGCTCGTACCGATGGTTTTAAAGAGTTCGCTCACATGATCGCCCTGCAAGTGGCTTCAATGTCGCCAGAGTATGTTTCTGAAGCTGACATCCCAGCTGAGGAGATCGAGCGTGTTCGTAGCGAGGCGCTTGCTAGCGACACCTTGAAGAGTAAGCCAGCTGAAATGGCTGAGAAAATCGTTGAAGGTCAGGTTAAGAAGCATTTTGCTGAAAAAGTTTTGCTTAACCAGACATACATCATGGACGACTCGCAGACTGTTGAGCAGTTCCTCAAAGAGAACATCGCCAAGACTGGTGAGAACATCATCATTCGTCGTTTCAAGCGCATCGAGCTTGGCGTCAACGACTAGTTTGACCAGAAAACACTCTTTTATCGCTTCATAAGCGAGAGAGTGCTTTCTGCTATAATCAATATAGTTAAAGAAAGAGAGAGCTATGTTTGACACTGGGCCATTTGAAGAGAAGTTTAACCATGCAGTGGTGCATTTTGGCGAAGAGCTAAAGAAGGTTCGTACAGGCCGCGCCCATCCTTCGATGCTTGATAGTGTTCACGTTGAGGCTTATGGACAGCGGATGCCGCTGAACCAGGTCGCAAATGTGACCGTACCAGAGGCGCAGCTTTTGACCGTGACGCCGTTTGACCCAAGCAATATTCAAACCATCGTGGCTGCCATTCGCCAGGACCAAACCCTAGGGCTGAACCCGAGCGATGATGGACGCGTTATTCGCGTACCGGTACCGCCACTTACAGAGGAGCGCCGCAAGCAAATCGTTAAACAAACTTCTGAAAAAGTTGAAGAGGCACGAATTGTGCTACGCAACGTTCGTCAGGATGCGCTGAAAGAAGCTAAGAGGCTCAAAGACGCCAAAGAGCTTTCCGAGGACGACTTTAAGCGAGCAGAAAAGTCAATTGATGATCTTATGACAGCGCAAAATGCTAAACTTGATGGGCTTTTCAAGGACAAAGAGAAAGAGATTTTGACACTCTAATGGCTGATGATGCGCCGATAGTGCCAAAGCACGTGGGTTATATTGTCGATGGTAATCGACGATGGGCTAAAAAACACGGCTTACCGAACTATGAGGGTCATCTGGCGGGTTATAATGCTCTCAAGCAGGTCGGGTTAGCGACGCTAGAGGCTGGCGTTCAATATATGTCCGCCTATGCATTTTCAACCGAAAACTGGAAGCGTAGCGCTGATGAGGTTTCTAAACTCATGGGACTGACATTGCGAGTCCTTAGCTCTGATGTTCCTGAATTTAATAAACACAATGTTCGACTGCGTGTGATAGGCTCGCGCGATGGTCTAGACGACAAGATTATTAAGGCGATTGAAAAGGCCGAAGAGGCGACAGCTGGAAATACCGGCGGCGTATTTGCGCTTTGTTTTAATTATGGCGGACAGTCCGAAATTGTCGAATCGGTTAAAAAAGTTATTCAATCAGGGGTTTCGGCCGACGATGTGACAGAAGAGCTCATAGCTGAAAATCTTTATGCCCCAGAGATACCACCAGTCGACGTGATCGTCCGCACTAGTGGTGAGCAGCGTATCAGCAATTTTATGTTGTGGCGCTCGGCTTATAGTGAGCTAATTTTTATAAAGAAGATGTGGCCCGATATGACAAAAGATGATGTGGACGCTATAATCAAAGAATACGCGCGACGACAACGTCGCTTTGGAGGGTAGATGCTGATATTTGGAATAATAGTTGGGCTAGTAGTTCTGGTAGCTCTGGTAGTTGTTCATGAACTTGGTCACGCTATAGTTGCTAGGCGCAATGGTGTAGTAGTAGAAGAGTTTGGCATTGGTTTCCCGCCTCGAGCCTGGAAGAAAAAGCTAAAGAACGGCGTGCTGTTGACGTTGAATTGGTTGCCTCTGGGTGGCTTTGTTAAGCTCCAGGGCGAGCACGACTCCGCCAAGAAAAAGGGCGATTATGGCGCAGCTACATTTTGGGTTAAAACCAAGATTTTGTTCGCTGGAGTAGTGATGAACTGGGCTATGGCCGTGATTCTTTTGACTATCGTGTCACTGGTTGGTCTGCCAAAGCTCATTCCGAACCAATTTTCCGTTGCCTCTGACGCCACTGTCGTTCGAGCGCCTGTCACCTTAGGGTCGTTAGAGTCTGGCTACCCGGCCGAGAAAAGTGGCCTACAAGCTGGCGACGAAGTAACGGCCGTTTCAGGCGAACCGGTCAGTACGGTCGAGCATTTCATCGAACTTACCCGACAGAACCGAGGACAAGATATCACCGTTGACTATACGAGAGCCGGTGAGACTAAGTCGGTTGAGGTATCTTTACGCGACACAGAGACTGCCGTCTTTGGGGCGACGCTTCTACAAAGTGAATCCATTAGGTCTACTTGGTCGGCGCCACTTGTGGGTGTAGTGACCACCGCGCAGTATACCTGGGCCACCATGCAAGGCATCTGGCAACTTGGTAGCGACTTCTTTGCTGGACTTTTTGGTCAACTGAGTACAGATCAGGCAGTGCGCGACCAGGCCAAAGACCAACTGGACCGAGCGGGTGCTAGCGTCGCTGGACCGGTCGGAATATTAGGCGTGATCTTTCCAGCGGCCAGCGAAGCCGGGCCGATACAGGTGATTTTTCTAGCTGCCATAGTATCGCTTACCCTGGCGGTTATGAATGCATTGCCGATACCGGCGCTAGATGGTGGACGATGGTTTGTAACAATGTTGTTTAGGCTGTTAAAGAAACCGCTAAGTAAATCGCGTGAAGAGAACATTCACGGGACAGGGTTCCTGCTACTTATGGTATTAATAGTATTAGTTACAATAGCCGATGTCACAAAGCTTCTCTGAAACTATTAGTCATAGGTTTAAAAACTGGCGCCGCTATGCTTTAGTTTTAGGCCTGCCGCTCTGGGCGTTTTTAGGCTTTATATTAGCCCAGGCGCTGGTGTTTGCGCTTATTGCTGTTTTACAGGCCCTCAAAGTTCCAGTTGAAAATGTAAACCAAGCTATGCTTAGTACTATACTGGCGGCGGCGATTTACACTGTTTCGGTAGGCTTGGTGCTGATGGTTCCTTGGTGGGTTAAAAGGCGCCCTACGACCATCAAAGACCTAGGGCTAACAGCTAGTCCTAGCGGTCTGGACTTTTTATGGGCACCAGCAGGATACGTTGTCTACGCTATCGCCTCGGTTCTAGTAATGGCCTTGGCGACCATTGTTTTGCCCTTCGTTGATTTCCAACAAGTTCAGCAAACAGGCTTTAACGGCATCACGCAGCAGTACGAATTGATATTGGCCTTCGTGTCATTAGTGGTGGTAGCGCCTGTAGCCGAAGAGGTGCTATTTAGGGGCTATCTACTCGGCAAACTTCGTAAGCGAGCACCGCTATGGATCGCTATCTTGGTAACAAGTCTTACATTCGCTATCGTACACTTTGCCTGGAATGTTGGTATCGATGTATTCGTGCTCAGTATCGTACTCTGCGTACTGAGAGTTATGACGGGAACTCTCTGGGCGCCCATCATGCTTCACATGCTCAAAAATGGCATCGCATTCTATTTCCTCTTTATTAACCCGACACTTATCGGTACACTAGGAGGATAATGATGCGAGTATCTCAATTATTTACAAAAACTCTTAAAGAGGCGCCAGCCGACGAAGTTGCTAAAAATGCCCAACTACTGATCCGAGCTGGATTTGTTTCTAAGGAAATGGCCGGTGTTTATACCTACTTACCGCTTGGCAAAAAAGTTCTGGACAACATCATACAGATTATTCGTGAAGAGATGGATGCCGTTGGGGGCAACGAGATTAGTTTAACGGCTCTGCAAAAACGTGACGTCTGGGATGCTTCGGGGAGATGGAATGATGAGGTGATGGATGTCTGGTTTAAGACTAAGTTGGCTAATGGTACGGAGCTTGGACTGGCGCCGACTCACGAGGAGCCGCTCACCAAGCTGATGAAGTCTTACATTCATAGTTACAAAGACCTACCAGTATATCCGTACCAGTTTCAGATAAAGTTCCGAAATGAGCTGAGGTCTAAGAGCGGCCTGATGCGCGGGCGCGAGTTTTGGATGAAGGACCTATATAGCTTCAGTAGAGACCAGGCGGAGCATGACGAGTTTTATGAAAAAATATCCGAAGCTTACCGGCGCGTTTTCGAGCGTCTTGGACTTGGCGATTCGACCTTCAAGACTTTTGCGAGTGGTGGCAGCTTTGCCAAATTTAGCCACGAATTCCAGACACTAAGCCCAGTCGGGGAAGACGTCATTTATCTAAATAGGCAAAAGGGCGTCGCTATTAATGAAGAGGTTTATACCGATGAAGTAATCAGCGAGCTCGGTTTGGTAAAAGAGGAGCTGGAGCAGGTTAAGGCGGTTGAAGTTGGTAATATATTTACGCTTGGAACTCGTTTTTCCGACCCACTGGAGCTGACCTTCACCGATGAGACTGGTGATTCAAAGCCTGTGATTATGGGTAGCTACGGCATTGGACCTAGCCGTTTAATGGGCCTTATTGCTGAACATTTCGCTGACGAAAAAGGCTTAGTCTGGCCAGAGAACATTGCGCCGTTCAAAGTATACTTGGTGAGTATCGGAGATGTTGCGAGCGAGGCGGAAGATTTAGTGGGCGCGCTTGAGGCCGCTGGAGTTAGCGTGCTTTATGACGATCGCGACGAGCGACCAGGGGCCAAATTTGCTGACGCTGAACTTGTCGGCTTGCCATTTAGGGTGACGATAAGTGAGCGTAATTTAGCCGAAGGGAAGGTCGAATTGACCCGACGTTCGACCGGCGAAACTACCATATTGACACGCGACGAACTGCTTGATACACTGAAATAACTAGAGGAGAGATTGTTCCACCCTACGCTACATATAGCGTAGGGGTTCGTTTAGAGCCGGAACATGAAGAAAGAATATTATGAAGAAACAATACCAGATTACAGCAGAAGGAAAGAAAGAGCTAGAGAAAGAACTGGCTGAGTTGAAGTCTCGCCGTGGTGCGGTTGCCGACAAGATTTCTGAGGCTCGTGACTTCGGTGATTTAAGTGAAAACGCCGAGTATGATGCCGCTCGTGAAGAGCAGGGACTGCTTGAGACTCGTATCTCTGAGATTGAAGAAATCATCACCAACGCCAACATCATCAAGGCAAGCCGCAAAAGCACCATCGACCTTGGCAGCAAGGTGGAGTTAAAAACTGGCAAGAAAACTGTCGCCTACACGATTGTCGGCCCAGTTGAGGCCGATCCGCTAGCTGGAAAAATCAGCAACGAATCGCCGATTGGCATGGCTCTTTTTGGCAAAAAAGTCGACGACAAAGTCGTAATCTCGACACCAAAAGGCAACACGACCTACACAATCGTCGCTATACGCTAGTCTATCAGCCTGATATAATTAAGGGTAAGCATGATTGAAGTAAAAAATATTACCAAAACATATGGTAAGAAGGCTAATGTTTTCCGAGCCTTAGATGACGTATCTTTTTCTATTCCCGACGGCGCCAGCGTGGCGATTGTAGGCAAGTCAGGTAGCGGTAAGTCTACTCTGATGCACGTTATGAGCGGTCTAGACAGGCCGGAGGTCGGCGAGGTCATCATCGACGGTGTTGACATTTTGAAGCTTAAGAACAAAGCGGTTGATAAGTTTCGTTCCGAAAAGATCGGCTTCATATTTCAGGCTTTTTTCGTTCAAGCTAATGAAACGACTTACGACAACGTGGCTCTCCCTCTGGAGATAGCTAAAGTTGGCATACGTAGTCGCAAGCAGCGCGTCGAAGCGGCCATTGAGACCGTTGAGCTGACTGACAAGCTAAAGCAAAAGGCGCGCAACCTTTCCGGTGGTCAGAAGCAACGCCTGGCCATAGCCAGGGCCATCGTTAACCGCCCTAGTATTATTTTTGCCGATGAGCCAACCGGCAATCTAGACTCGACAACCGGCGCCAAGATTGAAGACCTGCTGTTTGGTTTAAATAAGAAGAACGGCAGTACGCTTATCATCGTGACGCATGACACCGAGCTAGCACGCAAGTGTGACATCCAAATTTTCATTAAAGACGGCCAAGTTGAACGAATCGAAAATCAAAAGCCAGTTAAGCGAGCCAAGAAGGGGACCAAAAAATGAAAACGATCGATATCGCCCAGCGAGCTGCTCGCAGTCTTCGAAACGCCAAGGCTCGGACCATCTTGACCAGCCTCGCTATCGGCGTCGGCGCTTTTACAATCGCTGTTTCTTTAGCCGCTGGTGAGGGTGCGCGCCAGTATGCCGACAAGCTTATTGGTTCAAACGTAAATCCTAGGGCTTTGTTTATAGTGGCCGACGAGTCGTTGTTTGAAGGCGGCGGGGCGCCTGGCGCTGGTGGTCTTCGGGAATACGACCCGGATGTCAGCCAGACGCGCAGTGGCGTTACTTTGAAGCAGATGACCCAAGCGGACGTCGACATGCTATCAGATCGTGAAGACTTAGAGTACGTAACACCAACTTTCCAGCCACAAGTTCAGTTCATGCAGTTTGCAAAAAGTGACAAGAAATTTTCTTCCGAAGTGGTGACTTACGATCCAACGATTACTTCTGAAGTAGAGATTGGGTCGTTGCCAGCGAGCGGCGAGCAGTTAGCAGGCAACGAGGCGGTCATACCTCAGTCCTTTGCTGACACCTTGATTGAACTCGGAGTGGTTAGTAACAGGGATGAGCTTATAGGTGCAAGGTTGGTCATGACGGCAGCCCAACCAACTGCGGCCGTTAGTAGCGACCAGCTAGCCGAGGCTTTTATGAAAGGCGGTCAGGCAGCAGTGATAGAGTTGACCAAGCCAGTCACGAAAGAGTTTTCATTTACGATAAAAGCATTGGCTAAGCGCTCTGCCACAGCACTTACCGGCAGCACGGCTATCCAGATATCGGCCAATCAAGCTCGGGCACTGTCTGAGTTTACTACCAAGGGCACGGAGTCGTATCAGAAGTATATTGGCGTTACGGCACTGGCGAAAGACGGTTTTGATCCGGTTGCAGTTAAAGAAGATCTGCGCACCAAAGAGTTTTACGCTCAAACCGCTCAAGACCTTCAGGCGATATTGTTTACCATAGTCAATACACTGCAGGGTATCGTGCTTGGTTTTGGCATCGTGGCCTTGATCGCTAGTATATTTGGCATAATAAACACCCAGTATATTAGCGTTCTGGAACGAACGCGCGAGATTGGACTTATGAAGGCGCTGGGTATGCGTGGGCGTAGCGTCAGTCGGCTTTTTCAGTTTGAAGCGGCCTGGATAGGTTTCCTTGGTGGTGTACTAGGCTCGGCAGTGGCGGTTATCGCCGGCAGCTCGCTGAACCCATGGATTACAGAGTCTCTGGAGCTAGGCGAGGGCAATTACATTTTGATATTCCAACCGATTCCGATAGCCGTTATGATCGTAGCGCTGATGCTAGTAGCTATGCTGGCCGGCTGGTTCCCGGCCCGAAAAGCCGCTAAGCTAGATCCAATCGAAGCCTTGCGAACCGAATAGCTGTTTTCTGCGCGCACCCGTCATGGCCACGTAGAGAGAAGAATTGTCAGTCGTATATGTTACAATATCTCTAGTCATGTTAGACATTAGATTTATCCGCGAGAATGCTGAATTGGTGCAAGAAAATGCTCGTCGTAAAGGTTACGATGTAGATATTACAACACTATTACAGCGCGATGACGCCAGGCGAGAAGTGGCCAAAAGGGTTGATGAGCTGCGCGAGCGTCGTAACGCCAACGCCGCCAAAATGAAGGGCGGCCAGCCCGAACAGGCCGTGATCGACGAGGGCAAGGAAATTAAGGCAGAGCTAGGCGAGCTTGAGAAAACGCTCGATGAACTGGAGCTAGATGTGCTTGCCAGGCAGAAGGCTGTACCGAACCTAGCTTTAAGTGATGTGCCGCTTGGGACTACAGAAGATGATAATGTAGTGGCGAAGACGGTCGGTAGTACCAGAGAGTTTGATTTTGAGCCGAAAAGTCATCATCAAATCGCCGAAGCGCGGGAGTGGATTGATAAAGAGAGAGCCGCCAAGATTTCGGGAAGTCGCTTTGCCTACATTAAGGGAGATCTCGTTAAGTTACAGTTTGCACTGATTCAGTTTGTACTTGATACGTTGACGGATGAAAAAACTTTGCGCGATATCGCCGACGCCGCCGGGTTAAAAGAAGTGTCGGCGAAACCATTTACGCCGATTTTACCACCGCTGTTGATTAAAACAGATATGTACGATGCCATGGACCGCCTCGAGCCGCGTGACGATCGCTATAAGTTAGAGTCTGACGATCTGTGGCTGCAAGGAAGCGCCGAGCACGTCATCGGTAGTATGCACGCTCAAGAAATTTTCGAGGAATCCTCACTGCCAGTTCGTTACATCGGCTACGCTACTAGTTTCCGACGTGAGGCTGGAACTTATGGGAAGGACACCGAAGGTATTTTCCGCATGCACCAGTTTGACAAGCTGGAGATGGAAACGTTTTCAACGGCTGACGATGGCTTAAACGAACATTTGTTCCTAGTTGCCGTCCAGGAATATCTCTTGTCCAAGCTGGAGTTGCCGTATAGAGTTATCCAAAAATGCACGGCTGATATCGGTAAACCTAACGCTCGTGGTATTGATATGGATGTGTGGTTTCCGGGCCAAGACAAATACCGCGAAACTCACACTGCCGACTACATGACGGACTATCAGGCGCGTCGCTTGCAGACTAGGGTTCGACGCGAAAGTGGGTTGGAGCTTGTTCATACTAATGATGCGACTGCCTTTGCGCTTGGTAGAACGATGATAGCGATTATCGAGAACAACCAGCAGGTTGACGGCTCGGTAACGGTGCCGGCCGTTCTGAGGCCTTACTTGGGCGGTAAAGACAGTCTCTAAGGGTTGTGTCTCACCTCAGATAATCGTATAATTGTTTACAGATTAAATACCGAATTATTCCTAAGTAGGCGAGGGTTAAAAATGGCGATTACAAAACAGGGAGCTTTAACTAAAGTTTTTGGCGACCCACAGAAGAAAATCATTAAGAGACTGGAAAAGCGAGTTGAAGCAGTAAATGCTCTCGCCGACAAATACAAAAAGCTGTCAAAACCAGAGCTGAAAAAACAAACGGCAGTTCTAAAAAAGCGCCTTACTAAAAAAGGTGTTACGTTAGACACGATATTACCTGATGCATTCGCGTTAGTGCGAGAAGCTAGCGACCGCGTGCTCGGCATGCGCCACTTTGATGTCCAGCTTATCGGTGGTATAACACTTCACGAGGGTAGCGTAGCTGAGATGAAGACCGGTGAGGGTAAGACTCTGGTGGCGACTCTACCGGTTTATCTAAATGCGCTCGAGGGCAAGGGCGTTCACGTCGTGACAGTCAACGACTATTTGGCTCAGCGTGACGCTGGCTGGATGGGCGAGTTGTATCATTTCCTCGGTCTCAGTGTTGGTGTTATCGTTAATGAAGCATCTTACTTGTTTGACCCAACCTTTGACAATCCGGCCCACACTGACCCGCGTATGCGAAAACTTCGTCCGGTGACTCGTAAAGAAGCTTATGCCGCGGATATTACTTACGGTACTAACAACGAATACGGTTTTGACTACCTGCGCGACAACATGGTTAATGAAGTTGACTTGCTACGTCAGCGAGATCTACACTTCGCGATTGTCGACGAAGTTGACTCAATCTTGATTGACGAGGCTCGAACACCCCTCATCATCAGTGCACCAGCTAGTGAGAACCCAGAAAATTATCAGCAATTTGCCCGAGTGGCTGCCAAACTTTCTTCCAGCGACTACGTGGTAGATGAAAAGCGCAAGATGGTGGCGCTGACAGACGAAGGTGTCGACAAAGTCCAGCGATTACTGGGTATAAAAAACTTATACAGCCCTGACTACGTTCGGTCGGTCTATCACCTGGATCAAGCTCTCCGAGCTCAAACGCTCTTCCGCCGCGATAAAGAATATGTGGTTACAAAAGACGGCGAAGTTATCATTGTCGACGAGTTTACGGGACGACTTATGCCGGGCCGTCGCTACAACGAAGGTCTTCACCAAGCTATTGAAGCTAAGGAAAATGTCCCGGTGCTTCAAGAAAGCATGACGTTAGCGACAGTTTCATTCCAGAACTATTTCCGACTATATAAAAAGCTCTCTGGTATGACCGGAACCGCTTTCACTGAGGCTGAAGAGTTCCAGCAGATATACAAACTAGATGTCGTTCAAATTCCTTCTAACCGACCAATAGCTCGTATCGACAAAGAAGATTTAATCTTCCGCACCGAAAAAGCCAAGATCAAGGCGATTGCCGATGCCGTGAAGGATTTTCATAAAGCCGGTCGTCCGGTGCTGATCGGTTCGGCCTCCATCGCTAAAAACGAACTGATCGCGGCACATCTTGACCGCGAAAAGATTCCTTACGAGATCCTTAACGCCAAGAATAACGAACGCGAAGCCGCCATCATTGAGAAGGCTGGCGAAAAGGGCGCCATCACACTGGCAACCAACATCGCTGGTCGTGGAACCGACATCAAGCTTGGCAAGGGTGTAGTGGAGCTTGGCGGCTTGGTGGTCATAGGTTCAGAGCGTCACGAATCTCGTCGGATCGACAACCAGCTACGTGGACGTGGTGGTCGTCAGGGCGATCCTGGCGAGACACAATTTTATGTTTCGACCGAAGACGACTTGATGAGGATTTTCCAGGGCGAGAGAATCGCAGCTATCATGAACCGAATTGGCGTTGATGACTCTGCGCCTATCCAACACCGCATGGTTAGTAAAACGCTCGAGGCTGCCCAAAAGCGAGTTGAGGGCTACAACTTTGACAACCGAAAGGACGTCGTGCAGTACGACAACGTCATTAACCGCCATCGTCGAGTTGTTTATACTATCCGTCGTAAGATTCTCGAAGGTGCCGACATAAAGTCTGAAATCAATCGCCTGATAGAGTCTAAAGTACGCGAGCTAACACTAGTGCCGGCAAAAAACAATCAAAACTTTATAACGGAGTTTGAGACAGCCTTTCCTATTAGTGAAAAGAAAATGACAGTCATCGGTGCTGAGAAGCGTGACAAGAAGCGTTTTGAAATGGCGCTAGAAGAGGTTAATAAGTATTACAAAACCAAAGAGAAGGAGCTCGAGCCGGAAGTATTGCGTAAAGTTGAACGAGAAGTTTATCTTCAGGTTCTTGATACCCTCTGGATGCAACACCTCGAGAACATGCAGCACCTTCGTGACGGTATTCACTGGCGTAGCGTTGCCCAGAGAGACCCGTTGGTTGAGTATCGTAGCGAATCACAAAAACTATTTGATGGGCTTCAGGCTATGTTGCGCGACGAAGTACTACGAGCCATTATGCACGTGACGGCGCGTGATGCACTGGCTCGGGCTGAAGAGGACCACGAGACAGAGTTGACCCGACTTGCTGAAGACGCCGTCGAGAAGGGTGTCAACGAAATAACCATGGGCCAAGAGAACCGCGACGATGATTTTAAGGTCAAACGCGGCGAAGCGGCCGGTGAGGTGGCGCGCAAGAAGAACGTTGTTCGGAAAAAGAAAAAAGCTCAGCGCCAGAATCGCAAGAAAGGCCGTCATTAGAAAATGAATCATACTGTTGAAGAGGTGAAGTTGAAAAACGGCGCCAGAGGTTTGCTGATCGACGTGCCAGGCGCGACCGTTATGAGTATGCAGTTTCAGTTCCGTGCCGGCAACCGTTATGCTAAAAACGCTGAGATTGAGCAGGTTGCGCACATTATGGAGCACATGGCATTTGGGGCTAATGCTCGCTTTAGTTCTGAAAAAGCTTTTGAAGCCGAGTTCACAAAAAATGGTGCCTACCACAATGCCTACACGTCTGACTTATCGATGGTTTATGAAGCAGACTGCGCCGACTTTGAGTGGGATAGAATACTCGACCTACAGAAACTAAGTATTTGTGAGCCACGCTTTAACGAGAAAGAGCTTGAGGCTGAGAAGGGAAATGTTCGAAGTGAACTAACGAACTACCTTAACGATCACCATCGAATATTGTGGCCGCGTATTCAGCAATTGCTGGGTGAAGATGTACTGACGTATCGCCAGTGTATAAATACAATTTCAAACGTGACATTGGCTGACATTAAAGAGCACCATAAACGGACCCACACTACCAAAAACATGCGTTTCGTTATAGCGGGCAAACTACACGGCCGTAAAAGCGAGATTGTTCGCCAGTTGGAGGCCTTTGAGTTACCTGAGGGCGAGCGCTTTGAGGTGCCTAAAGACGAACTTCATAGCGCGCACCCAACCATAATCCGTCGTAAAGACGCTTCCAACATAACTTTCGGCTGGACGATGACGGTGCCTAGGACTCTCGCTGACGACGAGCTAGACGCCATGCATCACCTCAACCATATCCTGGCTGGCACGACGACTTCTCGTATTTACGGTAAAGCCCGCGCTAAAGGCTTGGCGTACCACATCGGTTCGTATTCTAGCGCTGGTTTTCACGACAGCTCTTGGGATATTTCGGGGCAAGTTAACCATGAGGCGGCACCGGCTCTTTTCCAGATAATCGCCCGAGAAATGAAAGCGGTGCTAGACGGCAAAATAAGCGATGAGGAGATAGAATCTGCTAAGTCGTTCGGCCTTGGTCGCTACCAAATGGGCGCCCAGACAGTCTCGCAGATTAGCGGATTTTATACCAATCGTTATTTTGCGGACGATTTCATCAAAGACTATAGTAAAGTTCCTGATATGATCCGTCGTGTCACAAGGGAAAAAATTGTCGAGACTGCTCGCCAGTTCATCGATGCTAATACCTGGGTGATCGCAGCTGTTAGTAGTGGCGACCGCAATGAACTGGTGGAGCTTTCGTCCTCATTAGAGAAACTCTTCGATAAGGAGTAAGATAAGATTATGAAAATCGCAATCGCAGGATACGGCGTAGAAGGCGAGGCGAACTACCGCTATTGGTCTAAAAATCCGCAGAATGAACTTACAATAGTTGATGAGGCGGTAGCTCCTACGCACCCGCTGCCTGAAGGCGCTAAGACTATTCTTGGACCGGGCGTTTTTGACAAACTTGAAGACTTTGATTTAGTGATTCGCACCGCCGGATTAGCGCCGAAAAAGATTAAGACAAATGGCAAAGTGTGGAGCGCGACAAACGAGTTTTTTGAGAAGTGCCCGGCGCGCATAATCGGCGTCACCGGTTCAAAGGGTAAGGGTACAACTACGAGTCTGATTGCCTCAATTCTTGAAAAATCGGGCAAGAGGGTATGGCTAGTCGGCAACATTGGCGCCGCCGCACTAGATGTATTGGATGAAGTTCAGCCGGACGACGTCGTTGTTTATGAGTTATCCAGTTTTCAGCTTTGGGACATTGAGCGCTCGCCGCAGACCGCCATTGTGCTATATATAGAACCAGAGCATCTGAATGTTCACGACGATTTGGAAGATTATATTAAGGCCAAAGCGAACATTGTTCTTTCCCAAAGGAGCGGCGACACGGTTATATATAATGCCGACAATGATTTCGCGTCAGCTATTGCCTTAAAATCGCCAGCTAATAATAAAATAAAATACCCAGACTCAGAGCGTGCTCACGTCGAAGACGGCAGCTTTTATTACGGCTCCCAGAAACTGTTTTCGGTGGATGCGCTACAGGTTAAAGGCCAACACAACATTAATAACACCTTGGCGGCGATTGACGCTGTCTGGCCTATTACTTCTGATCCTGATGTTATTGAGGCGGGCGTAAGAGCATTTTCGGGTTTGCCTCACAGGCTGGCGTTTGTGCGCTCAGTAGGGGGAGTGTCCTTCTACGACGACAGTATTGCCACAACACCAGGATCGGCGATAGCTGCGCTACGAGCCTTTCCTGATGAGCACAAGGTCATTATATTGGGAGGTTCTTCCAAGGGTAGCGATTTTGAGCCCTTGGTGCAGGAGATTTTGCGCCATGATGCCAAGGCTATTCTTATAGGCTCTGAGGCGAATAAAATAGCCGATGAACTTCGAGGGGTTGGTTTAACGAATTTTGAAATAATGCAAGGCGAGCCTATGCGGTTGATAGTTGAAAAAGCCAAAGAAATGTCGGGCGACGCAGGTGTCGTTTTACTTAGTCCAGCGGCAGCCAGCTTTGGCGATTTTAAAGACTATGCAGATAGGGGCGACCAGTTTATTGAAGCGGTAAATGGATTGTAATTGTGCAGCCATTGATCAAACGCACTAGGGAATTGTCTGAACAGGTTCAAGCTGCTATGGGCCGACTTGGAGTGCCAGCAAAACAGCAGGCAATCGAAGCTAGTGAGCAAGAGCTGGCTGTTCCGGAAATTTGGAACAATCCTACGTACGCCCAGGAGCAGAGTAAGAAGTTGGCAGCGTTGAAAGCGGTAGTCGATCCATGGGTGGTGCTGGCTGCCCAGGTGGCTGACCTAGAAGAGTTAATGTCTATAGGCGACGATTCTTTAGCGGCTGAGTTTGATGGCCAGATTACGGCTTTAGAGAAAGAATTCGGCAAGTTGAGGAAGGCGCTACTGTTTGATGGAGAGTTTGACGACCATAATGTCATCTTGCGTCTTAGCGCTGGAGCGGGAGGTACTGATGCCCAGGACTGGACGGAAATGCTGGAACGAATGTATCTTCGTTGGGCAGAAAAAGAAGGTCTGACGGCTAAGATCATCGATCGTTCAAGCGGTGAAGAGGCTGGTGTGAAGGCTAGTATTATTGAGATCGAAGGTCCGTATGCTTACGGCAAACTTCGGTCTGAAAACGGTGTTCACAGACTCGTACGGTTAAGTCCTTTTAACAGTGATAATCTTCGCCAGACAAGCTTTGCCTTAGTTGAGGTGTTGCCGCAGATTGACGCCCCGTCTGAGGTAGAGATAGAAGACAAGGACCTAAAGGTCGACGTTTATCGCGCTGGCGGTCATGGCGGACAATCAGTCAACACGACAGATTCAGCCGTTCGAGTTACTCATATACCTACAGGAATCGTGGTGGCCATCCAGAACGAGCGGTCTCAGCTGCAAAATAAAGAGACGGCTATGAAGATATTACGCTCCAAATTGGCACAGATGCGCTTGGAGCAACACGCTGAGTCGATGGGAGAACTCCGGGCAGGTGAATCGGCCAACTGGGGTAGTCAGATTCGAAACTACGTCCTTCATCCATATACGCTCGTTAAAGATACTCGTACAAAGCACGAAACCAACAATGCCCAGGGGGTGTTGGATGGCGACATCAACCCATTTATAGAAGCATTTCTTGAGGCGCCGGAGCCCTTGTAGCAACCAAGCTTATGCTATAATGGACCGTAATGATTCTATTAGATAGGGTAACAAAAACGTACGGAAAAGACGCGGCGCCGGCAGTTAACCGCATGAGTCTTTTTATTGAACCGAAAGAGTTTGTCATCATTGTCGGTTCTTCTGGTGCCGGCAAGTCAACACTACTTCGTCTACTTACGCGTGAGGAAAAGCCGACAAGCGGCAAGATAGTCGTCGGCGGCATTGACTACGACACATTAAAGGATAGTCAGGTGCCGATGTTGCGACGTAAAATTGGCGTAGTTTTTCAAGACTTTAAGCTATTGCCGCGTCGGACTGTCTATGAAAACATCGCTTTTGCGCTTGAGATCGCTGGAATGACTGGGCGCGAGATCAAGAGTACCGTTCCAAAAGTTATCGACCTGGTTGGCTTAACTGGTAAAGAAAAACAGTTTCCAAGTGAGCTTTCTGGCGGTGAGAGGCAACGGGTAGCTATCGCCCGTGCGATTGTCCGTCAGCCTAAGATTTTGATAGCCGACGAGCCGACCGGTAACTTGGACCCAAAGAACACCTGGGAAATAGTCCGTTTACTAGAAAAGATTAACAAGTATGGAACGACCGTCCTTTTAACTACTCACAACGCTGACATAGTTAACAAACTGAAGCGACGCGTCATAACTCTTGAAAACGGCAAAGTGACTGGTGATCAGGCTGAGGGGAGTTATCGACAATGATGGCTACAAAGAAGCAGAAGCTAGCTGAGAACAAAGCGACCAAACAGAAGAAGCAGCGTCGACGGCAGTGGATCACTTTTATTCGAATGTGTCGCTACGGCGTCAACAACTTCACCCGCAATGCTTGGTTGACTATAGCCGCTATGGCCGTCATGACTATCACATTACTAATCGTGTTTATGGGCGTAGTGTCGCACCAGGTTTTGGTTGACACCGTTTCTCAATTGCGCGATCGAGTTAATATGTCGATTTATCTAAAGACCGAGACCACCCAGGAGGACGCGGCGACCGTTGTAGGCGAGCTGCGAAAACTGTCTTCGGTAGTTGACGTATCTGCCAAGTCTCCAGATCAGGCTAGAGAGCAATTTGTTGAGGACAATAAAGATAACGCAGATACACTCGACGCCCTAAAAGAGGCAACTAATAAGTTCCCGTGGACAATTAGCATACGAGTACAGGATATTAATAAGACCGATGAGTTGACTAGCTTTGTGGCCGAAAACGAAACGGCCAAGCCTCATATCGACCCTGACCGTGCGCCGTCATTTGCGGGCGAGAGGCGACAGGCAATTACCTCTATAGGCAGAGCGGCTAGTTTTGCCCAGCAGATCGGGATAATAGCTAGTGCTGTGTTCATCAGTATTTCGATGTTGATAATATTCAACACTATCCGTATGGCGATATTTAACCGCCGCGAGGAAATCCAAATGATGAAATTGATTGGTGCCGAGCGAAGTTTCATAAGAGGACCTTTTGTGGTTGAGGCGGTTGTCTACGGTTTCTTTGCGGCTTTGATAGCCAGCGCAATTGGTTATGGCCTGCTGATACTGGCTGCTCCGTCGCTTAAAGAGGCAGAGGTGAACGTTCAGCCTATTGTCGATACGCTAATGTTCTATGCTGGCTTTGTTGTTCTTGGAATGATAATACTAGGTGGCATCATCGGAGTTGTATCATCGATGCTGGCTACCAGGCGCTACCTAAAACTTTAGGCGGTTTGACGATGCTAAAACGCTCATGGTATTATAGGTGTACGTGATGAAACTGCGCACCACCACACCAGTATCGCTTTCGCAGATCGCCTGGAAGATTGCTGCGGTCTGTCTCTTGCTATCAGCACTTGTGGCCGGTATCTTTTACCTTAACCGTCCTGTGTCGGCTGACCAGTATGATGATCGCATTAGGGCCTTGCAGCAGGACATGAATGAGTATCAGAAAGAGGCTAATCGTCTCAACGCTCAATCTATTACACTGGCTAATACCTTGGCTCAACTAGCTAACCAACGCAACGCGCTTCAGGCTCAGATAGACATCAGCCAGGCGAAACATGACAAGCTGGTTATAGAGATCAAAGAAACCGAGGAAGAGATTAAGCGAAACCAAGACGCTCTAGGGGTGACCTTGGCTGATCTTTATGTCGACGACAGTATTTCGCCGATAGAGATGTTGGCAAGTAGTAGGGGTATTAACGAATACCTAGACAAGCAGGAGTATCGAAATTCTATCCGTGACGAGCTCGGTAATACTATTGCTAAGGTGCGCGACTTAAAAGCTGAGCTGACTAACCAGAAAAACGAAGTGGCTCAGGTTCTAAAAGAGCAGAAGAGCGCTCGAGAAACCTTGAAGGCACGCGAGAGGGAGCAGAGTACGCTACTTGCTCAGACTAAGAGCGACGAATCTAACTATCAGAAGTTAATTCGGGACAGCAAGAATAAGATAGAAGAAGCCAGGGCTCAACAGGCGGCTATGAACGCCCGAGCCAACCAAGGCGGTGGTTATGTGCTTATAAGTGGCGGGTCATTATCGGCATATCCTTGGAACTCAAATAACTGTTATGTAGACGCCAACGCTCTTTCTTACGATGGGGCTGATGGTAACGGTGGCGACGGTTATGGCTATGGTTGTCGTCAATGTACAAGTTATGCGGCCTGGAAGGTGGCTCAAGCAACCGGACGATATTATCGCAACTGGGGTAATGGTGGTCAGTTTGCATCTAGCGCCATCAACGCAGGCTATCGAAATCTTGGCAATAGACCGCAGGCTGGCTCTATAGCGGTCATGTGGGGCAACCCTGGACATGTTGCTTGGGTGGAGGCGGTTAGCGCCGACGGTAGCCAGGTGACTATCAGCCAGTACAACTGGAACTATGGTACCGGTTGGGGTATGTACAGTATGATGACTCTTTCCAGCTCCGTGTTTGACCAATACGTGAAGATTACTTAGCATGCGGAACGTAGACGACAACCTGCTGCGACGCCGGGTGCAGCCTGACAGCTTTAAATCATCTCGGTTAGGATGGGTCATAGTCGCTTTTATATTTGTGGCGTCTTTGAGTTATTATGCTGGCACCTTTCACAATCAGATAATTGGAGGCTTTAAGGGGGTTTTTGGTGAAGACGTCGTCCTGGACACATCTTCTCTCCAGGAGACTTATACAGCTATTCAGGAGCACTTTGACGGTAAGATAGATACCCAGCTGCTTATCGATGGTGCTAACCGAGGCATGGTAGATGCTCTAGGTGACGAGTACACAAATTTCATGACAAAGTCAGACACGGAAGAGTTCAATAAGAGCCTTAGTGGTGATATAGGCGGCGGAATCGGAGTGGAGATTGGTCTGCGCGGTGGTCGACCAACTATAGTACGAGTTTTGCGTGACAATCCGGCCGATGAAGTTGGACTCAGGGCGGGTGACATTTTAGTGTCGGTGAATGGTGATTCGGTCGTGGGGTCGTCGGTTTCTGATGCTGTTGCCAAGATCCGTGGCGACGAAGGCACATCTGTCAAACTGGTCGTCGTGCGAGACGGTAAAGAGCAGAGCTTTGCCATAACACGTGCAAAGGTAAATAACCCTAGTGTTTATAGCTCTATAAAAAATGATATTGGTGTTATGACGATAACTCGGTTTGATAATGAAACCGGAAACTTGGCTCGAAGAGCTGCCCAAGAATTTAAAAATGCTGGTGTTAGAGGAGTCGTTCTTGACCTTCGCGGTAATGGCGGAGGCTATGTTGAGGCCGCCAAAGTGGTGGCTAGTATCTGGCTGGACGATAAGGTAGTGGTGGTTGAGAAAGCTGGCGGAAGGGTCGTCGATGAAGTTCGTTCACAATCTAACCCGACCTTACTTGGTGTAAAGACGGTAGTGTTGGTAAATGAGAGTTCGGCTAGTGCAAGTGAAATTGTCGCCGGGGCGCTGCGCGATCACAAAGCGGCTACTATTATAGGGCAGACATCCTTTGGTAAAGGTAGCGTCCAAAGACTAGTCGACTTGTCTGGCGGAGCGACTTTGAAGGTTACTATCGCGCGCTGGTATACCCCTGGTGGGGTCAATATATCAGAAAAGGGTATCGTGCCCGATGTTGATGTTGAAAATACTGCCAAAGACGTTGATTCCGGCGTCGACCCTCAGCTTGATGCGGCCCTTGACTATCTAAGTAGCTAGATGCTTGTGCTTAACGGTAGAACATAGTACAATATTCGTGTATGGAACCAAAAAGAAAAATATTACTTGTTGAAGATGATGAAGCACTAGCGCAGGTCTACAAATCTCGTCTTGAGATTGAGGGATTTGAAACGCGCTGGGTAGGAAACGGCGAGGAAGCTCTTTCGGCCGCAATTGAATTTAAGCCAGAGCTTATCCTACTAGATGCAATGATGCCGAAAATTAGCGGTTTTGACGTGCTAGACATCCTTCGCAATACACCAGAGACTGCCGACATACGCGTTATCATGCTGACCGCCTTGAGTCAGCCAAAAGACAAAGAACGCGCCGAGTCGCTCGGGGTTGACGATTATCTGGTTAAGTCTCAGGTTGTTATCGGCGATGTCGTCGAGAGGGTGAAATTCCATCTCGGGTTGCTCGAAAAGAAATAAAAAGGAGAAAAACAAAAATGCCACCATCACCAGAATCCTCATCAGTACCAGTCACGCAGCCACAAGAGGCAGCGCCGCTTATAACTGTGCCCGCTGAAATAATGTCCGGTGTGCCTCAGCCAGAAACCATAGAACCTAATAGGTCGCCGGTGACTTTATCTCCAGAACAAGTAGCCCTCATGACTCCGGCTGACGTAGAGCGGGCCGCTAGAATTACGGGAGCCGACCCAGCAGCGGCCTTAGAGGTCCATGGAGAAGCACGGTCGGCGGTTTCAGCTGGTCAGGATCAGGTGGTAGAGCCTCAGATTGCGGCAGCGGCTGAGCGCCAAGTTAACAGTGAAGGGGTAGTGACTCAATGAGTCCAGAGGCGCTGACAGTCGACCCATCCGACAGCTATATAGAAGAAGATAAGCTGACTAAATTTGATGACTATGTGGGTGATTTACTGCATAGCAAGTCGGTTGCCGAGCTACCGATTGAGCAACAAGGCCCGGCTATATTTGATCATTTTATTGGTGCCTTGGTGAGAAGAGGAGAGATAAACACCAGTAATGAGACACTCTCTGCGGCGGACGTACTATCCCATCTCGACTCGCAAGTAGGTACACAAGACGGATTTGGCCTGAGGGCTTTTACTCAGAACTATGGCTTGCGAAATGCCGTTAAGCTTTTGGCGGAAGATGAGCGTACCGGAGCTATTTTTGGCAATGTAAACAGAAGAATTCATCGAGAAGAAGATGGTAGCATCACGTTTACGACGCCATCCCAACTTGAAGGCTATCTTGCATCTGGTGGTAGAGCTAATCACGTCGATAACGCCCGAGGTGGTATAGAGATGGAGGGCGACCGCTGGTTGGGGGTAATGGCAGAGCACGCTCAGAGGATGATTGACCCCACAAAACCTGACATTAAAATGGCTAATCATCAGGACGCGCGCGATATGGCAAAATCAGACCTTCCGCTCATCAGGAATACCGGTAACGATTTGGCGATGATGTTGAACTCGGCAGATAAGGTTGGCTTAGACATGGAGCTAGTAAGTCGATCGGCAGAGAGGATTCGCGAGAGAGCTAAGACCGAAGAGGATCTAGGGCATACGGCGCTGTTTATTACACTCGGCAATCGAGCTCAGGCCTATCGGTCAGATCTTGATAGGCGCTCTGGTTTTTAAACTAGCTTACGCTAACTTGCGTGCGAGCTTCGGTCTTGCCTGTAAAACGAGACTTTTTGATCTTTTGGAAGCTGACGACGCCGTCGATTGCGGCGTGAATAGTGTAGTTCTTGCTAAGGTATGTGCCAGGACCAGCTACTTTGGTGCTACCAGTCTGACGTACTAGAACTTCGCCCGAGTTGACCTTTTGGCCACCAAAACGCTTCACGCCTAGGCGAGGGCCGGCGTTGTTGTGGATGTTCTTGCTTGAACCACCTGCTTTGACGTGTGACATTGTTATTTCTCCTTATGAGCTAAAGTGCTCATTCAATCTGTTCGATTATACATTATATGCCGATTGGGGTCAAGATGTGATTGTAGTTAAAAACAATTTAAAGTTAAGTCCGTATACTTAGCAGAAGATATGCCGGATATATCGTTATAGGCCTAACCCTCGTTAGTTATTGATGAGGTATGGTCAAAATTCGCGTAAACCTAAAAGGAGACCAATATGGATGAAAAATCTAAAGAGCCGGCTATTTCTGTACCCGAAAAGGTGGTTTATGTATTTTTAATTATCTTCGGGGTGCTTATGGTTGGAAAACTGTTTTGGATGATTATTTTCTTATCATGACTAGTATTTCGCGTGCCACTACCTGGTCGGAGCGGAAGTAGATAAGTTCGTCTGGGTGGGCTGTCTTGAATTCGACCGGCGTGTAGCCAAACGTTCCTAACTGATTTACCAGCGGAAGACGGGAAAAGTTGCCTTGGCTGTCTCGCCAAGCGGGTACGGCTATGCAAAGAGGAGTTCCTGGCTGTAGCTGAGAATGGATATTCTTCAAGAATTGACTGATTATGTGCTGGCAGTTGCCCCGAACTTCTTCTAGTTTCTTGGGTGAAGGCGGAGCGCTAAAAGGTTGTCCTAAGTAAGTTTCGCAGACGACCGAGCCTAGCGGCTTTTCCCAGCTCATTTTTGTCGCATCACCTTCGTCTACTTTCCAGCTATGCGGTAAATGGTACTTTTCAACTAGCCACTTTAGGTTGACAGAAGAGAACTGAACCATTTTTTCGGCCAGGTCTGTGCCGTAGGCGGTGTGACCCATAAGAAGAGCCTCTTGCAATACGACTCCCGTGCCGCAGAAGGGGTCGAGAACCGGTTTGTCGCCGACTATGCCTTTGGTGGCTAGGTTGATCATGATTTGTGCGAGTTTGGGTGGGAGCATTCCAACAAAAGCATCCCGTTTCGGCCGACCTTGATCGCGCGCGGCTAGGGCGGTGATGTTCTGAGCGCCAGTGCTCTCGGCGACAATGATAGACTCGCGTCCGCGAACGACCATCAACTCCACTTTGTTGTCGGATAGGCCGAGTTTGTTGTGGTGAGATGTCGCGGTCGATAGGGTGGACTCTTGATTTGGCACCAGCCTAAGGCTAACGCCGCGCTGTTTTAACTTGCTCTTAAGTATAAGACCGACTTTCTGGACTTCTCTTGGCGATACATCGAAGTCGTAGGCGCTGATGCCTAGAGTAATTTTACCTTCGCGGTCTGACCAAGCTTGGCTGTAGTGGTCTACTATAGCTTTGACTGCATCGGACCAGTTGGTACTCTTCAGCTCTTTAACGACGGCACCGGCTTTTTGGGTGCCGCCCAGCCGCTCGATCGATACCGGCTTAGAGCTTGAAATGACTGCAGTTGACTGTGAAAACCGAGAAACGTCGCCAAAAACGCGCTCTAGCTCGGCGAGCGAGAGGCCGGGTTGACGTCCAAGAAGAGCAATTTGCATATGACTATTGTACCACCAGAGACCAGAGACTAGTGTGGTAAGTCGCTTATCTACTGCTATAATTAGCTTATGAAGCGACTAAGACCGCAGCGACCGTCCTTTCGGACGTGGCTAACTATAATAACGTCTTTATTACTGGTGGGTGTCATCATTGGGGCTTGGCCGGAGATCGTAAAAGCTTGGGGGTTACTTGACCAGGTAAATATTTGGATTTTAGCTTTGATGATACCAGTTCAACTATTTAGTTATTATGCTACCGGAGCGATGATTTTTTCTTACCTTCGTCGTAAGGGTGATATAGCGGGCTTGTCGCATTGGCGGACGACTCGTCTAGCTCTCGAGCTTAACTTCGTAAACCACATCTTGCCGAGCGGTGGAGCGGCCGGTTTCTCTTACTTGGCGTGGGTTCTGCACCGCTATAAGGTCACTGTGGCACGCTCAACGATGGCCCAGATACTTAGATTCACTTTAACTTTCGTCAGTTTTGTTATGCTTCTGGTCATTTCCATTATAGTTTTGACCATTAATGAGCACATCGACCGCTCTACGGTCTTTATAGGAATTGGCTTGACGTTGTTGGTGGTTGTTACTATGACACTGGTTATATGGCTACTACACAACCGTCGACGTCTTGATCGGTTTTCCTCGTGGCTAGAGCATTCCCTGAACCGGCTGGTTAAGTGGGCTTCTAGAGGCAAGAAACGGAAGGCGCTGGAAAACTCATCACTTGTGAATTTCTTTGATGGCATCCATGACGATTATTTAGCAATTAGGCGAGAGCGTAAGCTCCTGCTGGCTCCGTACGTATGGGCGACCGTGGCTAATATGGCTGACGCGGCGCTACTTTGGATAGCTTTTTGGTCTCTGGGCTTTTCGGTCGAACCAGCCCTCCTCTTTATAGCATTTGGCGTGGCATCGGTGGTGAGTGTCGTGACCGTAACGCCTGGTGGTGCTGGCGTCTACGAAACCGTTATGGTGCTTTTCTTATCAACTAGTGGCGTACCCGTCGACGTGGCCATAGCTGGGACATTGTTAGCGCGAGTCGTGTTGGTTCTTGGTACGATTGTCTTCGGTTACGTTTTCTATCAGATGACAATAACTCAATACGGAAAGCGACCACCGCTTAAAGATGAATAGCGAGGCGCTTGATTTACAGCTAAGTGTTAGCGATTTTGTGGCGCTGACCAATCAAACGCTGGAGTTTGCTTATCCCACCGTGACTGTTGTCGGGGAAGTGGCGGAATTTAAAATATCGCAGGGTAAATGGGTTAGTTTTAAGCTGAAAGACGCTGGCGCGGTCGTAAATTGTTTTCTGACGGTTGGGATGTTGAGGCAGCCGCTGGAAGACGGCATGAAGATTTTAGTTATGGCGGCACCACGGCTTAGCAACAAAGGCTATTTTAATCTTAATGTTCGAACCATCAAGCCAGTAGGTGAAGGGTCTATCAAGAAAGGATTTGATCTTTTGAAGGCCAAGCTTGAGGCTGAAGGTTTGTTTGCTGTAGAGCGTAAGCGGCCTCTACCTAGGGTGCCTCGCTCGGTGGCGGTGGTCACAAGTACGGAGTCGGCGGCTTATGCGGATTTTTGCAAGATCATCAACGATCGTTGGGGTGGGTTGGTGGTCAATGTAGCACACACTCAGGTTCAAGGTGATCCGGCGGCTGACCAGATTATAAGAGGGATCCGATATTTTAACGGTCTGGAAGAGCTACCGGACGTTCTGGTGATTATAAGAGGTGGTGGTAGCGCCGAAGACTTAATGACTTTTAACGACGAGTTGGTGGCGCGGGCAATTGCCGAAAGCCGAATCCCGACTTTAGTAGGTGTTGGTCACGAAATCGATCATACGTTGGCGGATATGGTAGCCGACAGGCGAGCGGCCACTCCGACTAACGCTGCTGAGATACTTGTTCCAGATAAAGGTGAGATTATATCGGCCACCAAGCGTCAGGTAGCCACGTTGGGGCATCAGGTGTTGCAGGCGATTGATGAGTTTGAGGCCAGAACTAGATCACAGCTAGACAACGCCTTGCAGAGAGTTCAGGACCGACTCGACTCGTCCTTTGAGCGCCTGGCTGTTTTGCGCGTGGTTGTCTCGCAGCTGCATCCTAACAATGTGCTAAAACGAGGCTATGCACTCCTTAGGGGGGAGACGACTGTCGGTGGTATGATTGAGGTAGAAACATTCAAGACGATAGTAAAAGCGGAGGTGCGCGATGTCAGACAAAAGTAAAACTGTCCAAGAGAAACTAAGCGAGCTGTCGGAGTTGGTGGCGTGGTTCCAGGGCCCGTCATTTCAACTAGAAGCTGCCGTAGAAAAGCTGAAACAGGCTGAGGTGTTGGCTGATGCTATCGAGGGCGATCTTAAAAAAATCAAGAACGATATTAAAGTGGTCAAAAAACGCTTTGACCGCGACGACCAATGATCTGGTTGATTGTTGCCGGAGCACTGGTGGCTTTTATCGGTCTGGGAGCGCTTTTTGGTGCCCCTTATGTACCGTCACACCGTCGGGAGTTAAAGCGTTTATTTAAAGAAGAGCTGAAAGCTGAGACTGGGGCCCTTTTGGTAGATCTGGGTAGTGGTGATGGTGCTGTTTTGCGAGAAGCTGCAAGGGCTGGCGTACGGTCTATAGGGGTAGAGATACACCCAGTTTTCTACCTTTTAAGTCTTTGGTTAACTTGGCGCTACCGTCGACTGGCAACTGTTAAATACGGCGATATGTGGCGCTATCGGCCGCCTAGTGGAGTGAGCTATGTGTATGTATTTTCGGTAAGTCGGGATATGGGGCGCTTAGTAAAACACTTAGAGCGTGAGGCTCGGCGCCTAGGGCATCCATTTGTCTTAATCTGTCATGGCCCAGCGCCTAAAGACCTCAAACCAACTCGCGTCACGGGCGCTTTTAGCTTTTACAAAATCAAGTCGCAGTCATAACTTTACAGAAGAGGTAAGCGTAAGTATAATAACAGTTATGAATCCACAAGTTCCACAGCAGCCTTACGCGCCGCCACAACCTCCTCAGCGGCCAGTGGTGCCAATAGTTGTAAAAAGTAAATGGCCGGTTATAGGTGTTGTGTTTATTGCTACGACAGTCTTATCGCTCGGAGTCATGACATGGGCATTGATCAACTTTTTTGATCAAAAGAATACGACCGACACAAGGGTATCTGAAGCGGTGGCGGCAGCCAAGAAAGAGCAGTCCGAGAAGGACGCGGCCGAATACGAAGCCGAAAAGGCTAGCGCAACTCAGTTATTTGCTGGGCCAGAAGATTACGGTCGGGTTTCGTTCGATTACCGTAAAGACTGGAGTTTGTATATAAAGAGCGACGCTTCAAGTGGCGGGATTTACGAAGCGTTATTTAACCCAGGTGGCGTGCCGCAGGTTCGAAATGATGGCCGCTATGCCCTAAGACTTACGATTGAAAACAAAGACTACGATGCCGTCATAGATGGTTACAAGAATCTCGTCTCAAGAGGCGACCTGAAAACTAGCGCCGTAAAAGTTAACGAAAACAACGGCACTCGACTAGACGGAAACTTCACTAAAGATATTCGTGGCTCAGCGGTAGTATTCAAGATCCGCGACAAAACACTTACGGTGCGGACTGATGCCGAGACTTTTAAGGGTGACTTTGACGCTCTTATAAAGACCATCAAGTTTAACGCTTAATTAATAACGCTTGTCTTTGCAACCGCTTGCCGACGGGTGATACACTGGAGTCATGAGTGGTTCGGAGGGTAGTTACGTCGTACCACCGCTTATTGCGGCGGCTCACGAGTTGAAAGCGCCTTTGGCGTTAATGCGCCAGCTGGCTCTTTCACTTCAAGACGAGACACTTTCGCTTGAAATGCGTCGACGACTGCAGGACCAGATCGCTCTAACGAGTGAACGATCCCTAAGGTTAACGACTAATTTAACCAAGATGGCTCGACTGCAGGACGCTTTGTTCGAAATGGAGCCTATTAATCCAGAACAGATGTGCCGGGATGTAGTAGCAGAGCTAACGCCGCTGTTTGAGGCTTATGGAAGAACGGTCGGTGTTCATGAGCGACGACATCCGCTGCTATTGGTGGCAAACCGCGATTTACTGCGACGGATTTTACTTAGTTTTACTGAAAACGCTTTGCATTACAGTCAACCGGGTACTGCGGTTGATCTTCAAATAAAGGCCTTAAAGAGTGCTGGCGTGGTTCGTATCGGCGTGCGCGACTATGGACCAGCGCTGTCTAGTGCTATGTGGCGTCAGCTACAAGACAGGCTTGAGGTAGCGCCTCAGTCGGTTAACGCCCGGCCGGAGAGCAGTGGACTAGGACTTTATATAGCCAGCCAATTTGCCGATGTTATGCAGGGTAAGATTGGGGCGATCCGACATCGGGACGGAGCGACATTCTATGTTGATCTGCCGGCGTCGCATCAGTTGCAGCTAGTATGACTCACGTGCTTTTGATAGAAGACGACCGCTGGCTAGCCGAACTTGAAGCCCGGGTACTGGATAATGCAGGCTACACTGTATCAATGGCGGCTAACGCCTTGGAGGCGGTGGACAAAGTCGATGAATCTCTGCCTGACGTCATAATTGCCGATGTGTTGATGGCTGGTTCGACTATTTTCCCTTTGCTGCACGAGCTCCAGTCATATTCGGATACCTATAAAATACCGGTGGTATTATGTACGAACATTGCCGAACAGTTTAGCCTGGAAACTTTAGGCTCGTACGGCGTGCGTCGGATCGTCGACAAATCAGTCATGGAGCCGGCCGATATCGTTGCGGCCGTAAAGGCAGTACTATGAGCGTGAATCGTACGCGCGCGATCGTGTTACGTCGGACCAACTATGGTGAAGCCGACCGGATACTTCAGTTCATCACACCAGAGGGCCGGCGGTCCGCTATGGCCCGCGGCGTTAGACGTGAGAAGAGCAAGCTGGCTGGCGGCATAGAGCTTTTTGCGGTTAGCGACATTGTATTGACGAAAGGTAAGGGTGAGCTAGATATTCTGACATCAGCTCAACTGGTTCATTTTTATCGGCATATTTTAGATGACTATGACCGACTACAGTTTGGTTACGCGGTAGTTAAGTTGGTGACGCGCGCTTCAGAAACGGTTGACGAAGCGGAGTGGTTTGACCTGCTGCAAGAAGTATTTGCCGGGCTGGACGTCGCCTCCATACCTTTGACGATGATCGAGGCTTGGTTTTACCTGCGGTATTCGGCATTACTGGGGCACGAGTTAAGCCTGGAAAGAGACGTTACCGACGCCAAGCTTGAGCAAGACTTAGTGTACCGCTATGACGTCGGTGAAAAAGGGTTTGCCATTAATCCTAACGGCGAGGTGACTGGCGACCATATAAAACTGATGAGGCTACTTTCTAGCCGTTCATTGTCTGTATTAGTACAGGTAGGAGGAGTCGGCGAGTTGTTGCCGACCTGTGCGCATATCGCCCGGGTGCATGCGTCGGTAGATTAGTCGGAAATTTAATGGGACCCTCTTACGCGGGGTCCCTTTACGGTCAGATATGCTTCCGACGGAGTTTCTTGCTGGAGCGCTTCTCAAGCCAGTTGCTGATCTCGAAGGCGGTTTGGGGCAGGTAGTACAGCGCCTTTGCTAGAACTCGCTTGTCCCGACGCAACTCGCTTGCCACGAACATCTCGTAGATGCTCTTGTCTGGCCGGCGGTCATAAGCTGCACAGGCTTTGAGGTACTGGAACATGGCGTTCATGTACCATTGCCAGTTTCGGCTGTCGTCCTTGATGGCACTGAACTTATCCAGTGAAAGACGGGCGTGGTGATAGGCGACATCGTACTCTCGCAGGCCCATGTAGATCCTGCTTTGCAGCATATCTACTAGGGCCTCCCTGTTAGGGTCACCAGCATGAGCCTTGATGATCGCCGGCAATCTGAGTTGAGCATCCTCGTACTTGCCGAGACGAATCTCCATGAGAGCAACATCTCTTTCGGCGTCACCTCCAATCTTCTGGTTGAAGTCCGGATGTCTTTTCAGGCGCCGCCTAGACTCCTCAAGGTGAGGGTGCAGTAAAAGCGTCTCGGCTAGAAAGACTTGGTAGTGCACACCAATCTTGGCCGTCTGACCTGCGTCTTCTGCGTCGATCAAATGTAGCGTGCCTTTGAAGCGAGCGACTTCCGGGTCTCCGTTGTTGATTAGAGACGCCAGCTCCTTAACCAACTCCTCGCCACCAGGCAAGTAAGTCGGTTCTGTCGGTAGGTTCATCACCACTCCCTTCGTAGTCGATGTGGGTGAATCTTTCTATTATATCACAATTGGTCAAAATATTCAAGTTCAGAGGTGTGGTTAGCGCTCGATATGATATAATACGTCCAATATGGCAGAACAAAACAACATGGAAAATATCGTTAGCCTGACGAAGCGTCGTGGCTTTATTTACCCCGGTTCGGACGTCTATGGTGGTCTAAGCGGAACCTGGGACTACGGTCCACTTGGCGTACAGCTAAAGCGGAACATCATGAACCTGTGGTGGAAGATGTTTGTCGACGAGCGCGAGGACATGCACGGCATTGACGCGGCTATTTTGATGAACCAAAAAGTCTGGCAGGCGAGTGGACATGTCGATACGTTTACCGACCCTCTAGTCGAGTGTGGTGAGTGCCATGCTCGTTTTCGGGCCGACAAGATCGACACCGCAAAGTGCCCTAGTTGCGGCAAAGAAGCTACTTTCGGCGAAGCTCGTCAGTTCAATATGATGTTCTCAACGACTGTTGGCCCTGTGGCCGACGACGCCTCTATCAGCTACCTGCGTCCAGAGACAGCCCAGGGAATTTTCACAAACTACATGAATGTAGTCGACACGCTATATCCAGATCTACCGTTTGGTTTGGCCCAGCAGGGTAAGGCCTTTCGCAATGAAATCAGCCCGCGTGACTTTATATTCCGTTCACGTGAATTTGAACAAATGGAGATTGAATACTTTGTTGATCCAGCCAAGTGGGAGGAAGCTTTCGAGCACTGGCGCCAGCAGGTTTGGCGTTGGACACAGGCGCTTGGTCTGCCCGATGAAATGGTGCACGAGCTAGAAGTACCCGAGAGCGAGCGAGCACACTATTCGAAGCGAACAATCGATTTTGAGTTTGATTTCCCGATCGGCCGCGAGGAGCTACTCGGTTTGGCATACCGTACCGACTTTGATCTCGGCAATATCCAGCGAGTCAGTGGCAAGAACATGGAGTACACAATTAAGGGTACGAACACAAAATTTATCCCGCATGTTATAGAGCCATCATTTGGTGTCGAACGCGCCGTGATGGCCGTTCTGACCGCCGCCTACCGCGAAGACGAAGTGAACGGCGAGAAGCGAATTTACCTAGCTCTTCCTGAGCACCTTGCGCCGGTTCGCTATGCGGTTTCGCCTCTGGTGCGCAACAAACCCGAGTTGGTCGCCAAAGCCCGCGAAGTCTACGACCTCCTGAAGAAGAAGTACGGCGCCGTGATGTGGGACGACAACGGCAACATCGGTAAGCGCTACCGCCGCCAGGACGAGATTGGTACGCCTTACTGCGTGGTGATCGATTTCGAGACCCTAGAGGGCGAAGGAACGGTGACTGTGCGTAATCGCGACACCACAGAACAAACTCGAAAAACCGTCGACGAGATTTAACCTTTTTTAATATAATTGCGTTATAATGAAATCACTATGACAGGGTGGACGGGTCGAGAGTTGCTGAAGAACCGTGGGTTTACGGTCGTCGAAGTACTTATTGTCGTTGCCGTCATCGGTGTCCTGGCAGCAGTGACTTTGGTTAGTTATGGGGCAGTGGTGAATATCGCAAAAGATGCAAGCTTAAAGTCTGATCTTCAGAGGTTGGCAGACGAGCTGAAGTTGGAGTCACTTGATACTGGCCTTATACCTATTGGCGGCGCTACATCGTCACTGACTGGTGACTCCACGATTTTACCGGGCGTGTCCTTGTCTCCGGCTGTGGATGCGTATGACCTGACAGGTACCAATCTTTTCTACTGTGCGGGACCAATAAATGGCTCCCAGGAGTTTGGTCTATTCGCAAAGGGCACTTCAGGAAAGATATTCTCCATTCGCTCTAACCAAGCTGTAAAAGAGTTGCCCGAAGGGCACCCGATGTCCCATTCGGGGTGTACCGCAATTGGTTTTTCGGCTCCGTATACCTGGTCGTACGGTTATAATCCCAATGATCAGTACAAGTGGTTTGCGTGGGCGAACGGATCGGCAGAAATAATAACTAATCTTGCAACAAATCCTAGCGCAGAAGGTTCGGGTGGATGGCTCTCGAACAATGGTGCGATTTATCCAGTGTCATACTCTACTACTGTAAAAAGGACGGGCTCACGCGCTATTCAGTCGAGCAACCTGGGCGCATCTACTGTTCTCTTGTCTGTTTATGCTCCAGGAGCGCCAGATGGTAACGGTATTGTTGTTTCGTCTGGTGGAAACTACATGGCCTCAGTATACGTGAGGGCAGAGGTCTCTGCGCAGGCCAGATTGGGGGCACAGAGCCGAAGTGGTGGAGTATGGAGTACGGTAAACTATGGAGAGTTTGTGCCAGTTTCAGCCAATGAATGGGTGCGCGTGAGTCATACGGTGGATATCCCTGGTAACGCAGACAGAGTGCGACACATTCTCACTGTTCATGCTCTCGTATCTCAGCCTGCTGGTACGAAGGCGTATGCAGATGACATGATGTTCACAGCAGGAACGACTCAGTGGCTTTTTAGGCAAGGTGGCTTCAATGGTTGGACATGGAACGGGACCGCTCACGCGTCGACTTCTAACGGACCCGGTCAAGCTTTTAATTGATGCCGAGTTGAGCTTTTCTAATTACGTGACTTCTTGGAACGGCACTAAAGTAGTAGAATAGTAGGAATGATTATTTATTATACAGACGGCAGCGCCAGTCCTAACCCTGGTCCAGGCGGGTTTTCGGTTATAAAGAACGGCGTGCCGCACATCTTGGGGAGTGAAGAAGGCGACACGACTAACATCCGCATGGAGGGCAAGGCGATTTTGGCGGCGCTCAAGGATTCCAATGGCGAGCACGCGGAAATCTTTACAGATAGTGAATTTTGGATTAACGTCATCACCAAATGGGCACCGGGCTGGGAGGCTAAAGGCTGGAAAAAGAAGGGTGGTGAGATCAAGAACCTGGATATCGTTCAGGAAGTTTACCCGCTTTACAAAGAATCGAATGCGACCTTGACCTGGGTGCGTGGGCATGAGGGAGACGAAGGCAACGAGCTGGCGGACGAGTGGGCGAACAAAGCGCGCGAAGGCGTTCGGATCTAACTAGACGTGCCGCTTATGGTTGCGCTGTTTTTCGCTGCGTTGTAGTCTAGAACATACTTATGGAAGAGCGCATAATTCAGGTCGGCAATTTTTTGATAGAGAGACCGGATGAAATTCCCGCACCGCTTCAGCTGCGTAAGATAGCTGCGACTGCGATGGCGATTGTGGGTAACAACCAAGGCTTTAAATCGCTACCAAGGACAACTCGTATAGAGCCGGTTCGCATGTGGTCGGATATAGACGTCCGCCGTGAAGGTGAAGATGCTACAGAGTACTCGGTTGTATCTGGTCGTTTTGCAAGGCGTCCGGCGCGCATAGCCGTACACCCTCATAACGGGCACGAGTATATAGAGGAATATGGACCTTGGACGATGTGTTATCGTCAGCTCGAACAGTTCACGGATATGGACGGTAGCTGGTCAACCGGAACGCTCAGTGAGTATCGATTCGAATGGGAGTCAGATAGAGTGTTGCGCTCAGAAGTCAGAGTTGCCGAGATACCATCCGTTGACGCTGAGGAAATAGCGGCGGCCAGTCAAGTAGCTGATGAGCTAGTCACCGCCGGCCTGATAAATGACGCGATAGATCACCTAGATACAATGTCTACCAGGCCTTCGGCAAGTGGTAGGTACTTTGTGACGAAATACGATGCCGAGAGGTTGCTTCGCGAATTCCGTCGCCGAAATAGAGGCGAGGATGGGATTGTTGCCGAGGCCGCCTAAAGGTACAATAGAGACTGTTGTTTTTAAAAGAAAGATACTACATGGACCCAAAAGAGACCCGTGAAACTACTGATATTTTCCAATGGGCGAACTCCACCGACGCTGTTAAAAAAGAGCTGAGGGTCGAGTTCTTTTTGTTCAACCGAAACTATACGCCTTTTTCTACTAAGATTGCGGACGAACTCGATACACAGATAAGTGCGTTGTTTTTATATGACGTGCTGAACGATGTGAACCTTGGGGCGGGGACGGGAATGTCGGTGCGAGACTACGAACTTTCCGAGGCGGAAGAGAACGTTTTGCTGAGGACTGAGCTGGAAAAGGTTGGGCGAGCTGAGACGTTGATTCACTTGATCGAGCACGAGCGCCAAGACATTGCCGAGTTTAGCGACCAAGAGCATGAGTTCAAGCGCATGAAGGGGATAGTGGCGCGTTTCAGTCGCGCTGATGGCACTGGCGTGTTCTACGTCATCAAACAGGTGAGTGTCGGACAGACGCTGAACGGCGCAACCGCCTGGGAATTCCAAGACGGGGCGTTCCGAGGTTTCCGTCCTGAGTTTGGCTGGAAGGTGCCGGCGGACAACCAGGTGGTGATCATCGACAAGGACATTTTCATTTTTAACCAGGGCAAGTTTGAGAGGCTATTTAACTACGAGTTTAAGAAGCAGCTGCTGGCGGACCAGAAAGTGGCTGAGATTCAGAAGCAGTACAAGCTGAGTTTTCCTGAGGGGATGGACCTGCAGGCTTTGGTGATGGAGCGCAAGAAGATTGTTAACAAGTTGCAAAAGCTGGAAGTCGGTGTGGTGACGCAGGACCAGGCGATTGATTATGCTGATACGATGCAGCTGGAGCTCATGACCGACGATGAGGGAGCGATCATCATTATGGATGGCCACGACCTAGATATGTTCGTGAATCTGATCAACGAAGACTACATCACAAATGAGATTACTGGGCGACGCTACGAGATCAAAAGTAAAAAACTGCTTGGCGAACCTGAAGGTGAGCCGCCGCGGGCGATCACAGACTGATATAATAGAGTAAATGAAACAATCACAGGCGTTAGCGATACTGCTTTCGGGGGAAAGCGCACTGCTTACTGGTCCAGCTGGAGCCGGCAAGACTTATGTGTTGAGTCAGTTCATCAAGCAAGCGCGGGCGGCCGGCAAGTATGTATCGGTAACGGCTACGACTGGTTTGGCGGCGACACACCTCGGGGGTACGACCATCCATAGTTGGAGTGGCATTGGTATCCACGAGTACTTACCAGCCGGGTTTGAAGAGCGTTTTTCTAAAGCGCGGCGGGAGATTATCAAGAAGACCGACGTGCTGATCATCGATGAGATTAGTATGCTGCACGATTATCGACTTGATCTCGTTGATCAAGTCTGCCGGACAATTCGAGAGGATATGTCGCGACCATTTGGAGGCATACAGGTAGTTATGAGTGGTGACTTTTTCCAGCTACCGCCCATCAATCACCGCGATAGTCGCGAGGGCGGGTTTGTCGTTAACTCTCGAGCCTGGCAGGAGCTCGACCCAGTGATTTGCTACCTAGAGGAGCAACACCGTCAGGACGACGAGGCATTGCTGGGAATATTAAATGCCGTTAGGGCGGGCAGTGTAAGCGCAGACCATATTGAAACACTGGTTTCTCGTTCAGAGGTGCACCCTGAAGAGATTGAGGAAGTTACCGAAATATACACCGTGAACCTCGACGTTGATGCGCTTAACGAAGCGCGCTTGAAGAAAATCGACGAAGACGAGCTAGCCTACGAGAGGGCGGAGCGGGGGCCCAAAGGTCACTTGGAGACATTGGGTCGATCGGTTCTAGCGCCGGCAACCCTTAGGCTAAAGAGGGGAGCGCTGGTTATGGCCGTCAAGAATAGCCAAGATAAGAAATATGCTAACGGTAGTATCGGTACGGTAGTTGATTTTGAGCCTGATACTGAGTATCCGATTGTTAAGTTTAGAAATGGCAAAGAGGTGCTGATGATTCCTGATACGTGGGAATTGCGTGATGGTGACGAGACGCGCGCCAGCATTTCTCAAATACCTTTGAGGCTAGCCTGGGCTATAACCGTTCATAAATCTCAGGGGATGACCCTCGACAGTGCCCGCATCAACCTGGCAAAGGCTTTCGTAGAGGGGATGGGCTACGTAGCTTTAAGTCGAGTCAAGAATATCAGCAGCCTGTATTTAACTGGACTTAACGAGATGGCGCTTCGAGTGAGTGAGGAGGCCCAGTCGATCGATGCCTATCTGCGTGAAAAATCTGCTGCTGACTCGATAAAATTCAAAGAAATAAAGATCTAGTATTCCACAATTCTGTGGATAAATGACAGGTCTTTTTATTTTTGTCAAAATTGGGGGTTGTAGTGGGTAGTGGTGGGTAGTATAGTGAAAGGCAGTGGAAAGAACCACAAAGACAAACAACACATTAAAAAACAACCAAAACACCTCGAAAGGAACGGATAAAAGTGGCAAGGGTTGATTACTTTGAACGAAGGCTCGATGACAAGCGTCGACTGACGATACCAGCAGAGCTTCGTGAAGAGTTTATCTCCGGCGTCGTACTTACCCGTGGCTTCGGTCGCTACTTACACCTTTACCCTAAAGCGGTATGGGACTCGGAAGTAGAGGCTGCCCTGAGCGCTTCGGCTAATATTCTCGATGAGAAGATTGCCGATATTAACGTTCAGTTCCGAAGAGGCAAGACAGAGGCTGAGCTTGATCAAAAGCAAGGTCGCGTGGCGATAGAGCAGCACCTGCTTGACTATTCGTCGATTTCGCGTGACATTGTGGCTGTTCGAGCAGGGGCATACTGGCGCCTGATGGCTGGTGACAATTAAACCTGTCGGTTCTTTAACAATCTAAAACAAGAGAAGAAAAACTCTCGAGATCAATTATCTGGTAGTGAGGCGTGGTATTCGACACCACTTTAAACGCGTCGATGCACCTTCCTTAAAACACACCTCCCAAAAAACTCCACCTCACATAAGTCTCTCAACTTGGCACCCGGCTAGGGTATGAGTGCCTTCATGGTACCCCCGTTACGGCCCCGTGCCCGACTTTTTAAAACAAACATTGAAAAACAAACAGCCTCACTATCAGTTAGGTGATCTCGAGAAATTTCGAGCAAGCGCGCAAAATATGAAGTTCTTCATATTTTCACGATTGTGAGAAATTGATTCGAGATATGTATTCATATCTCGAGCTCCTCCATTATAGTAATTTGCTACAATAGGGGAGATGAGTAAAGAACATCCACCACATCATGTTCCTGTTCTTCTTGAGAGCGTCCTTTCGGAACTCCAGCCTAAGCCAGGTGAGTCGTATCTCGACTTAACTGCTGGGTATGGGGGTCACGCTGGGGCAATTCTTGAGAAAACGGAAAACTATAAGGACAGTGTGCTGGTTGATCGAGACGATTATGCCATTCAGCATCTGTCGTTTCTCGAGCAACGCGGCGCCAATCTGATACACTCTGATTTTATGACGGCCGCGCAGCAGCTTGTCGAAGAAAAGAGAGTATTCGACCTTGTACTGATTGATTTGGGGGTGTCGTCACCACAGCTCGATCAGGGCGAAAGAGGGTTTTCTTTCCAAAAGAATGGTCCACTGGACATGCGTATGGATCGATCGCGCGGCATAACTGCCCGGGACTTAATCGACCAAAGTACTGTCGAACAGTTGACAACCATCATCCACCAGTTTGGTGAAGAGCCATACAAGCTCGCACTTCACCTGGCGAAAAAGATAGTTGAAAACCGACCATTCGTGGATACAGCGACACTCGCCGAACTGACCAAGCAAGAGCATCGGGGCCGATGGTCAAGAATCCATCCGGCAACGCGTACTTTTCAAGCGCTCCGCATAGCGGTCAACGACGAACTCGGACAGATAAAAGCTGTTCTGCCACTACTAACAAAGCTGTTGAAGCCAGGTGGTAGGGTGGGAATAATCAGCTTCCATAGTCTGGAGGATCGTCTAGTGAAGCGGTTCTTAAAAGAACAGCATGACGCCGGTTTTGAAGCAGAACTAGATGTTCTAACTAAAAAGCCAATCGACGGAGCAATGGCAGACGTTCACAATCCGCGCGCTCGGAGTGCAAAACTCCGTGTCGCTGTGAAAAAATAAACAAGGAAGGGGCAGGATATGCCAATTCACATTCCTGTTCAGTACGCTGACCAGCCACAAATCGTGACTGTTCGCGTCAAGTAACAATCAAAAAAGTCTCCACTCGTCGAACTCATAGGCGACGAGTGGGGGCACCAAACATAAAAAGAGAAACAAACCACCACATGTCATACCAACCAAACACATACTACGTCAGTCGTCGTCAGCAGAATTGGTCACGTAATCAAAATACGACTAGATTTGTCTCGGCAGTTAAGCTTGGTCCGATCACTCACACGATTTTAGTAGCCCTAATGATCGCCGTACTTGGTCTTATTTATCTAACCCAAGCAACTCGAGCAACTGGCTACGACTACGAAGCCCAGTCGATCAATTCGCAGATTGCTGAACTTGATGAGCAAAAGAGTGAGCTTGAGATCGAGAATGCTCGCTTGACAGCCCTTGAGAATATCAAGAAAAGTAGTGTCGCGCGCGAAATGACCACTGCGACAGATACGCGTTACATAAATCAGTGATCTATTATGAGCCCGGCATTTCTTCATACAAGTCGATCTAGGATACTTGCCGCCGTCATATTTTCGGTTGTGGCAGTCTTTTCTGCCCGACTTTTTTATATACAAGTCATTCAGCATGGTCACTACGCCAGTTTGGCGGACCAGGAGCAACTGAAGAAGGACCGTATACCAGCCAAGAGGGGTTTGATCTACGCCAAGAACGGTGTCGACGTATCTCCGCTGGTTATGAACGAGACGGTCTACACGGCTTTTGCCGACCCAGCCGTTATTGAGGAAAAAGGTAAGGTTATCGATATCTTTAAGCAGGTTGCCGGTGGTAACGTGCGTAAAGATTTCGAACTTTTATTAGATAAGACAGATACCAGATACCAGATACTGGCCACAAAATTGACTCGGCTTCAAGCTGATAAGATAAAAAAGGAAAACCTGTATGGCATTGGCTTTCAGGCTATGAGCCAACGGGTTTACCCTGAAGGAAAATTAGCTTCTCAGCTACTGGGGTTTGTTGATACTGAAGGTGTCGGTACATATGGCCTGGAGTCGTACATGAATACCAATCTGAAAGGTGTTGATGGTCGACTTGAGACCGTAACAGATGTCAGTGATGTACCACTCACCATTGGCGACCGAAATATACGTGAGCCGGCAAGAGACGGACAAGACCTGGTTCTGACGATCGACCGAAACATTCAGTCATACGCCGAGAAGGCTCTAGCTGACGGCTTGAGGCGCACCGGGGCTGATAAGGGTAGTGTACTCATAATGGATCCGCAGTCGGGGAAGGTGATGGCAATGGCTAATTTGCCTACCTACGACCCGGCGAAGTACTATGAAGTTAATGACGTGTCGGTCTTTAATAACGGGGCGATTTCATCACCTTACGAGCCTGGTTCAGATGTCAAGACACTTACCATGGCAGTCGGCATCGATAAAGGCGTCGTGAAGCCAGAAGACACATTCTTAAACACCGACTCGGTTCGGATAGACGGTTGGACTATCAGCAACTACGTAAAAGGGCACACTGGAATGATAACTTTTCAAACTGCGCTTACCTGGTCGCTCAACACCGGCTTTGTGACGGTTGCCCAGCGACTTGGCGACGGTAAAACTATAACCAGGTCGGCGAGAGACACTATGTATCATTATTTTCATGATCGCTTCAGGCTTGGTCAGTTAACCGGCGTCGAACTAGCCAATGAGTCGCGTGGCGTGCTGTTTGCCCCAAATACGAGCGAGGGAAATGCCATTCGTTATGCAACCATGGCATTCGGGCAGGGAATGGATGCCACGCTGGTCCAAATCACGGCTGGTTTTAGCGCCATGATAAACGGAGGTAGCTACTATAAGCCGACGGTTATAGATGGGCATATGGATGGAGGTAAGTTTAAGCCTAACGATGCGCCACGTCCAATAGAAACTGGCGTCGTAAAGGACTCGACCTCTTCGCAGATGCGCTCGATGATGGAGAAAGCTCGAAAATCATCCTTCGGCTATCTTGACCGTAAGGGATATAAAATCGGTGGCAAGACAGGTACTTCCCAGGTTGCTCACCCCAATGGTGGTTATAGAACAGATGAATCAATCGGGACGTATCTAGGATACGGCGGTACGAACAAGCCAGAATATGTCATAATGGTTTCTGTATCAGGCGAAGGAAAAGAATTGCAGGGCGCCAGAGACGCAATGCCGATATTTACCGATATATCAAACTGGATAATTGACTACTTAAAATTAGAGCCGAAGGGGTAACAAAACATGGAAATTGTATCACAAGCATTAAATGACGCCGTTGTCAGGATATTTGTGCTCGGTGTTGTGGGGTTTTTGTTAGCCATGATGCTGACGCCCGTATATACCTTTGCGGCCTACAGGTTTAAGTTCTGGAAGAGGCAGCGGACCGAAAGTACTACGGGTGAAGCGCTGAGCGTCTTTACTAAACTTCACGCTAATAAATTTAAGCGCAATATTCCCACAATGGCCGGAATGGTTTTTGTGTTGGCGATCGTGATAGTGACGTTTGTATTTAACCTCGATCGTCGTGAGACATGGTTGCCTCTGGCGGCGTTGGCTGGCGGTGCTTTGGTAGGTTTGATAGATGACGTTATAAATATTCGAGGCAAGGGCAAAGGCGTGGCTGGTCTACGTTCACAACTTAAATTTCTGATGATAGCCTTCATAGGTGCTGTTCTTGGATGGTACTTCTTTGAAAAGCTAGGGGTTTCGGCCGTACATGTACCATTTGTTGGTGAATGGCAACTAGGCTGGCTAATTGTGCCGCTATTTGCCTTCGTGGTTGTCGCTACCGGTAACGCTGTTAACATTAGCGATGGTCTAGATGGGCTGGCTGGTGGTTTAGCCTCGGCCTCGTTTACTGCTTTTGGCGTTATATCGCTTCTACAAGGCAACCCTATGCTGGCGGCATTCTGTTTCACTGTTGTCGGAGCGTTACTGAGTTATCTATGGTTTAACATTTATCCGGCGCGCTTCTTTATGGGCGACGTCGGTAGCTTTGCGCTTGGGACATCGCTTGGTGTGGTGGCGATGCTTACAAACTCTCTGTTCATTTTGCCGATTATTGGTCTGTTGTTTGTAGTGGAGGCGGGGTCAAGTCTTATCCAGATATTTAGCAAAAAAGTTTTCAAACGCAAGGTATTTATTTCGGCGCCGATTCATCACCATTTGGAAGCTACCGGCTGGCCGGAGACGAAGGTGACAATGCGCTTTTGGGTGATTGCTACTGTGATGTCGTTTGTTGGTGTTATGATTGCGCTGACCGGGGGCATAATTTAAGATGAGCCGTCGCTGGGGTGGGGGAGACGCATCTTTAGGCGATATAACGGTGCGTAAGCATCGCCCCGACCATTTAATTGCTCTTTACACCGGCATACTGATGCTTATAGGTTTGATATTGATTTATGCAATTGGACCGCAGCGCGCCAATGTTTTGAACAGCGTTTTTGGCTACGATTACAGCGATACTTATTTTTTCTTGAAGCAGGGCGCTAGCTTTTTGTTGGCGGCCAGTTCATTTGTCTTTTTCGCCATCTTCCCGTATCGGTGGGTTTTAAAGCACAGCACCCAGCTGTTGTCGGTCGGCTTGATAGCCTGCGCAGTCTTGGCCGTGGCTGGATGGGCCGGTTTGGGCATCGCTCTGACTACTAATGGGGCGACTCGGTGGTTTGACCTCGGCCTGCTAGGAACGCTACAGCCGGCCGAGATACTCAAGTTCGGCGTTTTGGCGTATATGGCCGTCTTTTTGGCTGCTAGGGCCAAGGAGGGCCTGGTGAACGACTGGAGGGCCACGCTGATGCCTGTAGGCGTGGTGTCTGCAATAGCCTTACTTTTTGTGATTGTGATTCAAAAAGATCTTGGTACCGGTATCGCTCTCACTTCTATAGTTGTAACTATGTTGTTTGTGGCTGGTTTAAATCGACGTAATATTGCTATTCTCATAGGCGGGCTGGTGGTGGCTGGTCTGCTTCTGATATTTACGTCACCACACCGGGTGGAGAGGGTTGCTACGTACTTAAGGGGTGACGATACGTCTACGACAGATGCCGGTTCGTATCACATCCAGCACGCAAAGATTGCTTTAGGTTCTGGCGGTCTGTTCGGAGTTGGCATAGGTAAAAGTGTTCAAGCCTCGGGATACCTTCCGGAAGCTATTAACGACTCGATCTTTGCCATATTTGGTGAGACGTTCGGTTTCTTCGGTTCGATGGCCTTAATCGCGCTATTTGTGGCACTTCTGATGCGTCTACTTAGACTGATGGATCATTTGGTTGACGTGCGATTAAAACTTCTAGCTGCTGGTGTCTTCGGTTGGTTCGGTGCGCATGTTATCCTTAATATAGCGGCAATGATCGGTATATTTCCGCTTACGGGTATAACCTTACCGCTGATGAGCTATGGTGGTACGAGCATGATATTCATGACGGCCGCACTAGGACTGATTTATCAGCTTTCATCATATACGGTCCATACATCACGCATAAAGGAGGAGCAAAGTGAAGATTCTCACCGTCGGCGGGGGCTCAGGGGGCCACGTCACACCAGTCGTAGCCGTTCTTAAAGAACTTCGCGATATGCACCCAAGAGTTGAGCTTCGATTTTGGTGCGACCGACACTTTGTTTCTCAAGCTCGGTCCATAGTATCTGCTTACGACGAGTCGATAGTCACACAGACTATCGTTTCAGGTAAATTACGGCGCTACCACCACCTTAGCGTTTGGCAACACCTTGCTTGGCCGTCGCTCGTTTTGAAGAATATTCGCGATGCATTTTTGGTCGGAGTGGGCGTCGTCCAGAGTTTTGTTAAGCTGGTGATTTGGCGACCTGACGCCATTTTTACGAAAGGTGGCTACGTATGTTTGCCGGTGGGAATAGCGGCTCGGATTTTAAGGATTCCGCTGGTTATTCATGACTCAGACGCGCATCCAGGACTTACAAATAGAATATTATCACGCTGGGCATATGCCATAACAACCGGTGCGCCGCTGGAGTACTACTCATATCCTAGCGCCAAGTCTACCTATGTAGGTATTCCGATTCATCACGATTTTCATCCCTATACTGAAAAGCAACGTCAACAGGCCAAGTCGGAATGGGGGATTAGAGGTGATAAGCCACTAGTGGTGGTGACTGGTGGCGGCTTGGGTGCCAAGAGAATCAATGAGGTTGTTAGCGAAGTATTGTCAAAACTACTACAAACTTACTCAGTGATCTTAGTTGCTGGGGCAGGGCAGTATGATGAGCTTAGGTCCTTACTTCCACCTGATAACGACGAATTCCAATTGTACCCATTTATAAATACAATGCCCAGGTTGCTGGCAGCCGCTGACGTAGTCGTAACAAGGGCTGGTGCGACAACTATGCTGGAACTGGCCGCAACTGGCACGCCGACGATAGTCGTGCCGAACGCCAAGCTTTCTGGTGGTCATCAGGTTAAGAATGCCAAGGTCTACGCCGACGCTGGCGCCGTGAGGGTTGTTGACGAAGATGAGATGGTAGCCAACCCTGCCTTGCTTGTCGAGGCGGTCAAAAGCGTGGTCGGAGACCCACAGAGGACAAAGAGAATGGTCGGAGCTTTTCGTAAGTTTGCTAAACCAGACGCCGCTAGACGGGTAGCCGAACGTATCGTTGCGGCCGCGAGGAGATAGCTGGTGACAAAAAATGAACAAGATAGGGACTATGGGCGTCCATCGGGACAGTTTCGCCGCAACCAAACCTTAAGTGGGGTTCGACGAGATGCTGATGAGGCTTCGCCACGCCACAAGGTGCACCATTTGACTATGAAGCGTCGAAAAGTTGGTGGTATTTTTTTTGTTGTCATGGCGGTAGTGATTCTGATGGTCATAATCTTAACTCAGCTGACCGCTCAGGTTAAGTTGGTGGGCACCAGTTCTCAGACGGTTACTTCTTTTGACAGCTATCGAGATGATTATAAAGAGGCTATTAATTCTTACTTTGGCGTCAACCCGGCGCAGCGCCTTCGATTCTTGCTGAACGAGAACGATCTATCTATATACGTTAGCAACCAGTACCCAGAGGTGTCATCGCTTAAAATTACAGGTGTTAGTAACGCCGTCGAGTCCGAGTTTACGGTCAAGTTCCGCGAACCTGTGGCAGGCTGGGAAATAGATGGGGTTCAGTACTACGTCGACACCGAAGGGGTGGTTTTTGAAAGGAATTTCTACCCTAAACCATCGGTCAAGATTGTGGACGAAAGTAGCGCCGGCTCAGAGGAGGGGACAGTAGTGGCTAGTAAACGATTGCTAGGGTTTGTCGGTAGAGTAGTCTCGTTAAGCGAGGGTAGGGGATACACCGTTACTAAGGTGGTGTTACCGAGAGATACCACTAGAAGGCTTGATGTGAGTCTGAAGAATGTTCGCCCAGTTGTAAGGTTTGCTGTGGATAGGGCGGTGGGGGAGCAGGTGAGCGATATGACTCGTTCGCTGGATTATTTAAAAAGTCACGGCATCCGTCCGTCATACTTGGACGTGCGCGTTAGTGGACGCGTGGTGTATAGATAACCCAAGCCTTGGCAGTCGCTGGCGCTAGTTGCTGAAAACTTGGTACTCTCTTCCCCTCCTTTTGTCGGTAGTCATGTTCTATTTATGTTCTAGTTTATATTTCATGAAAATAAATATTTTATAACCGAATGTAGTGATAGTCAAATATAGCCAGGGAGTGATGGTAGAGAAGAGTCGTGAAATAATTTATGAATAAAGTCAAATAAAGCTACAATCATAATGATGTGGAAAAGTCTAAGGCTTTACTGCGGCAAGTATAAAGATCGTTATAGCTCATTACAGCAGTGTTGCGATAATAGTAAATCACAATTACAGGTGTTATTGCGGTCTGTTCGGCAGAGTATCCCCTGCAGTAGAGGTATGAGCATTCATCTTTGTTTTATATAATGCATGTCGTAAAAGATATATTGTGCGACGTTAAGACTATCAATAAAACATGATTACTTATGCCTTCTCTTTTGCTTGGTTGTCGCAGATTTTTGCCTACTGCCCTGCGTTTGATCTTATTTATGCGCTCACCCTCTCGCACTCGTTCTTTGTTTTGGCCTGGCTTGGTCTTGGCTGGTTTTTGGTCTCTCAGTCCGTTTTTCCATTTAACAGGGGTCATAAGGGGTGGCTATAGGGGTGCCACCTCTGTTAACGAGTATCGTGATGTTCTATATTTGTTCGGTACTAATTCAAGACTTATAGTATGAAAGTGAGTAGATGGGGTGGGTACGGCGGCGAGAGGCTAATGATACACCTCTCGCCGCCTTTAGCAGCGCATCAGGTCTTGCGACCCATGATCTCATCCGCGAAGCGATACATCCGCCTGTTCTGCTTACCGATGATCGTCGCCGTGATGAGTTCGTTGCGACGAACAGCCAGTCTTCGGCTCCACGACGCGCCGTGAGTCCAAGGTCCTGAAGTGACTACTCCAAACTTTTGGATCAACTCAGCGTCGCTGTAGAGCATGTCGAAGCGGTGCTTGTGACGAAATCTGTCGATTCTCGACCTTTTTCTACGAGCCGTGGCCACGATGTCTCGGACTATGAGAGAGATTGTCTCTTCATTCGCCTTGCTCGGTACATCCTTAACAATGGCGTTGAAGAGCCGGACTGCCTTCTCGGTCGCTTGGATAGACGTCGCCGTCCGAACTAGCTCGTTCACGTTTTCGTAGCTACACAGCCACCCTATGCCTTCGACAAACGGGGACTTTGTGCTCCCGGAGTTGCGCATGAAGTATAGGCTTCTGCTGATTTTTGCATACAGCTCAGCACCAGACATGTTAACTTTCCCATCTACTCTTGAACACACGGGCGTGCGTTCATGCGTTTATTACATCATAAAGAAAATAGTATGTCTAGTTTTGTGTAGCTGAGGGTGGGCTGTTTTCTCCAGTGGGCCCAGCTGGCTTGCGCTTTCGGACACGCTTGCGCTTCTTTTTCACGGGCTCTTTGCCATTGTTGCTCTGTGTGGCAGTGGCTTCGGTCGCGCCATGAACCTTCAGAAAGCCTTCCGGAGCGTCTACCAGCTGGCCGACGGCTTTGGCGCCGGCATCGACTGGCCAGAGCCGCTCTTGGGATTTTGATTGTACTGGAGCTTGCTGTTGTTGGGTCTGTTGCTGCGAGGCGAGGACGCGCTCGTTGATCTCTTGCTCGACTTCGGCCCGTGAACGGCTGTAAAGACGTCGGGTATTTTCGATTATCCGACCAGAGTTGTCTATCTGTTCTGGAGGCAGTTCAAGGGTGCGGGCGCTAAATGCCGGCGCTTTCTCACCATTGATAACCATGTTAATAACAAAGTTTCGGTTGTGCATTTGCAGTAAGTCCCCTGCTTCGAACTGTGGCTCAAACTGCTTGGATAGAATCGGTGCGTCGTCGGCTGACACACGGAATGATACCATAGTGCCAACGTTACCGAAGACGGCGTCACGGACGGTGTCGGTCATCTGGGAAATGTACTGGTTGGCGACGGTGAGGTTAAGGCCGTATTTGCGCGCCTCAGATAGAATAGTGGCAAATGAGTCGGTGGCGAAGTTTTGAAACTCGTCTACGTAGAGGTAGAATGGCCGGCGGTCGGCGATGTTCGGGATGTTGCTGCGGCTCATGGCGGCTAATTGAATCTTGGTGACGAGAAATGAACCGAGGATAGCAGCGTTGTCCTCGCCTATTAAACCTTTAGACAGGTTGACGATAAGGATCTTGCCCTCGTCCATTATTTGACGGATGTTGAAGGTTGATTTTGGCTGACCGATGATGTTACGGATGGTCGGGTTGGCGGTGAAAGCGCCCACCTTGTTGAGCACTGGGGCGATGGCCTCGGCCTGGAATTTATCGTTCCAGCTGGCGAACTCGACGTTCCAGAACTGTAGTACGACAGTGTCTTTACAGTAACTTAATGTTTCTTTGCGGAACTTTTTGTCGGTTAGCATGCGGGTGATGTCGAGCATGGTGGTTTCTGGTCTGTCTAACAGCGCCAATATGGTGTAACGCAGGATGTACTCGAGACGTGGTCCCCAACTTTCGCCGAACATTCGCTTAAGAACGCCGATGACTTCGGAGCTGATATTGTTTTTGAAATTCGGGTCAATTACCTCTAGGGGGTTAAACCCGAGCGGAAAGGCGGTGTCTGCCGGGTTAAAGTAAACGACATCGTTCAAGCGGCTGCCTGGTATGAATCTCATGTTGTCGACGGCGAAGTCGCCATGGGGGTCGATAACGGCGTAGCCTTGGCCGTGAAATATATCGCTAAGCGCGAATAGCTCCAGTAGCCCTGACTTCCCTGCCCCGGTTTGTCCAATGATGTAAACGTGACGTGACCGATCTGTCCGCAGCATGCCAAACTGATGGTTTATGCCGCGAAAGTTGGTTAGACCAAAAGCACTAATGTTCTCGTCGATCGCTGGGTTGCCGGTTATGATCGGTAGCTTTGAAGGGGGCTCGGCAGTTTTAGAGGAGGCCCAGACAATGTTTGGGGTCTCAACGTTGGTGTGCGGTAAGTGGAATACGCTAGCCAGCTCTTCAATATTTAGAACAAAACCTTTACCGCCAAAGGTGCGAAGACGATACGGTGTTAAGTCTTCTTTGTTGAAGCTCGGCGATGAAATCTTGAAACCGTTCAGGTTGGTGCTGTTGAACTGTTTGAAGGTTCCGACAATCGCCTGCATTTGCTGGCGGGCGCTAGCCTGACTTTCACCTAGGTAGGCAACGCGGATCTTGACTTCATAACCAAGCTTAGTGGCTTTCTTTTCTGCCTCGGCTATGCGAGTTTTTTCACGATCAGAAAGCTCTCTGACTGTAGTACTTGCCCCTGCTTCCGGTGGTCGCCATAGCGCCTCAAAGAACTGAGCAAACCAAGATGTGCTGATGGTTTGACTACCGCCGTTTTTAACTTTCTTTATCCAGCGCTCGGATGTCTTGTGCCAGTCATCAGCCACTGGTCGGACTAAAATCTGAACCCATATTTCTTCGCCAGTTGCTTCAAGTTTTGCTAGTGTCCCAGTGATACCGGCCAATGGGTCTACCTCGAAGCTTTGGAAGGTTTTGATCGGTAGAACCTCGTGGTCGGTAAGGGTTATCTCGGCGGTGTGAACAATACTGTGATGACGTTCGTGAGCTACGTAGTCTTCGCTAGCGTCTCGTATCTGTACTGTCGGGTACTGCGAGTATACCTGCCCTTCTACGAAGCTGCGAAGGTGTTTAGGTACCCAGACGTAAAATCGGATCTGTCCGCTGACGGACGCAAACTCAAAGCTAAGATGTTCCTGTATGCCACCGTTTTCGCGTAGCTCTAGTTTATCTCTTAGAATACCGTGTAAGCTGGCAAACATTTGCTCGGCGGCTAACTCTTTTTTGTCGTTAGTTTTTGGTATTTCAAGGATGAGGAGGTCGCTCTCGGTACTTAGTAGGGCGTCGACTCGTCGCCAGTTGCGCCATGCCAGCACGGCAAATAAAATTACTAGCGGTAACCATATGTACCATTGGAGGAAAATAGCGATAGTGTTAGTGATGATATCCATACTGTCTATGTTATTCTCTCACCTCTGGGGCTATCTGGCAACCACCTCAAGGTTTTGCTTATGAAAAACTTAAGCTTCGTCGGCGAGAACGTAGGTTGCCTTTGCGACTCGTTTGAACTGCGGCTTGCTCTGAAGGTTTAGCAGAATAGTAGTTTCTTTAACTTGACGGCTTTTAAGGACACGTTTGACAATCTCGTCGCGGTGAAGCGGCTCTTTGGCATCTTTAAGTACCTTGCTGATAATGTCGCTGACAGTTCCTTTGCTGTATCCCCAATCTTTTAGGGCGTAGATACCGCGGCCTATTAGAACAAATCTTTTATCTTTGATTAATTCGTTGTGAATAGCTTGGGTAGTAACATCTTTACGCTTGAAAGAACTGTCCTTGATGGCTTTGGCGATATCTGAAAAGTGCATAGGCTTTTTGTTGTCAGAAAGAATCACAAAAATCTTGTCTCGGATGTTCTTTGGATTGACGGTTGGCCACTTAGCTAGTCCCCAGCTTCCCTTAAGGTGGGCCAAAGCTTTGCTGACACTGGCTAGTGCGCCGATTTGTGAAGGGTGCTCGTAGCTTAGAGCGTCGAAAAGTTGGTCAACGGTTTGTGGTACGCCCTGTTCCTTGATGGTAACAACAACTTCGTCGACTCGGCTACGCAACTTCTTTTCGTCGCCGTAGTCCGCGATCGCCACCGCCTGGAAATAATGGTCGTTTTCGTCGAGAACGGTAAGGCCTGGCGCTAGCGTAGCGATGAAAGCGACGTGGGCGCGTTGCTTGGCGTCGGCTTTGTTGCCGTAGATAGTGTCGGCGAGGTCCTGGGTACGCGCGACTCGGCCCATTTCGCTAAGAGTACGAACGAAGACTTTTTCTAGCTGGGCGATGACATCAGTCTTGCCTTCCTCGGCAGCTGTTTTAAGTCGGATTAAGATAGCCTTTTCTAGCTGACGGACGCGCTCTCTAGTGATGCCAAGGAGTTCGCCGATTTGTTCTAGAGTTTCGCGGCGGTCATAAAGGCCAAAGCGCCTAGTGATGATTTCACGTTCTCGTTCTTGGTCTACAAGAGAGACGATGTCTGTTACACCTGCTTCGAGGTCAATCATCTGCTTTGGTTCACTGGCGTCGGTCATACGGTCGTCCGTTTCCTTCTTCCTGCCACACCCGAGGATTATTCAATTTTATAAACTGTATCTCTTGATTATATAACTTTATACCATCAATGTCAAACAGTTTATCTGATAGCTTCATTATAGCATGAAATGGACGGCCGTTGTAAATAGTGGTATTAGAAATGGAAAAGGACGACATCGCTGTCGTCCTAGTCCCTGGGCAACTCCTCCTATCTAGGTGGTTTTTCCAAGGTGTCACCGCGAGGTGAATCCTCAAGCGGTCGAGGCTGTTTAGCCAACTTCTTTTTTCTTCGCCTGGCCCGGATTTTGCGGAGAGCCTTGAAGAAGTAATACAATCCTGCAGAATAGAACATCAACAGGACTAGGAATACTACTCCGCTCTCTCCATTCAACCGTGATGATATCATCAAGAACATCACCCAGGCCGTTCCACTGCAAAGAAAGAAGCTGGCCGCCAGATCCCATCCAGGGTGCTGTTTTTCCATGCCAGCTATAACGACTCCGAATGCTATCAGTAGACCAGCGATCACCCAAAATGGGTCTAGGACTAGCCTGTCTGGTATGGACTGAATGGAGCCGACAGATAAAACGAACATTCTCCACTACCTTTCTCTGTAGGCCGAGGGAAATGTTACTATTTATACAGTTTTATCTGAGGTAAGTCAAGGCTTAGGCTTTTTTGCGACGCTTTGGAAAGCGTTTTTTGCCTTCTGGCGCTTCGGCGATCATTTTTTTGGCATCCTCATGAGAAATGCTTTTAGGGTCGACGTCCTTGGCGATTTTGGCGTTCTTTTTGCCGTCGGTGACGTATGGCCCCCAGCGACCATTAAGAACTTTTAGCCCGTCGCCAAAGTCGGCAATGTTTTTCTCTTCCTCTGACTTTAGCTTGGCTGCGTAAAGATCACGAGCTTCTTTTTCGGTGATTTCATAAGGGTCGAGCGGCTTTATGCTGACGAATAACTTGTCTACTTGGATATAGGGACCAAAACGGCCGATGTTGGCTTTGATTTCTTTGCCGTCGTCGGTGCTACCAACTAGTCGTGGAAGTTCGAAGGCTTTTAGGGCCTGCTCTATGGTGACCGTTTCAATACGCGCACCCCGCGGCATCGGAGCAAAGGTTGGTTTTTCTTCGCTGTCGGTGTCGCCTTTTTGGAGCATTGGACCGAAACGACCGAAACGAGCGTAGATCATTTTACCTGATTTTGGATCTGTACCGACGGGAGTGGCCTGAGCTACCTCGGACCGTTCGATCTTATCTGATTTTTCGATGAGTTTATGGAACGGCGTGTAGAATTTTTCTAACATGACGTTGCGTGCTAGGGCGCCAGTGGCGATGTCGTCAAACTGCTCTTCGACGCTAGCTGTAAAGCCGTAGTCAATTATTTGTTGGAAGTAGTCGCCCAGGAAGTCGCTAATCATCGTGCCGATGGCAGTTGGGACGAGTTTGCCGCGGTCGGCACCGGACTTCTCAACGACGATCTGACGCAAAACCCCCGCCGATGCGGTCGAAGGGACAGTTTCGGTGCTTCGCACCTGCACTTCGCTTTTAGTCCCTTCTCCCTTAGCGTCGGTGTTTTTGGTCGCATTGCCGATTGAGAGGATGATCACGTCGCGTTCTTCACCTTCACCCTCACCTTTCTGGGCGTATTCGCGGGCCAAGATGGTGTTGATGATGGTGGCATAGGTTGATGGGCGGCCGATGCCAAGCTCCTCAAGCTTTTTAACTAGAGAGCCTTCTGTAAAGCGAGCTGGCGGCTTTGCGAAGGTTTGGCGGGCTTCGGCTCGGTCGAGATCTATCTTATCTCCAGCAACAAAGGCTGGCAGTAATTCTGGGTCTTTTTTGCTGGCGCCATAGACCTTTAGAAAACCGTCAAATATAACGACCTCACCTTTGGCTTCAAAGACTGCTTTGCTGGTGCTGATAGCGATGGTAGCGGTAGTTTTTTCCAACTTTGCTGGGCTCATCTGGCTTGCGAGTGTGCGGCGTCGGATAAGGTCGTAGAGTTTTTGGTCGTACTCGTTGCCACTCCCCTTCTCTAGGGCAATGTTGGTTGGGCGGATAGCCTCGTGCGCTTCTTGGGCGCTAGATGATTTCGTTTTGAACTGGCGAACGTGAGAATACTCTTCACCGAAGACTCCTTTGATGTAGTCGGCGGTGGCGGCGATGGCTTGGCTGCTCAAGGTGGTCGAGTCGGTTCGCATGTAGGTGATCTTACCTTCTTGGTAAAGTTTTTGGGCGCTGGACATAGTGGCGCGGGCGCCAAAGCCGAGCTTGGAGTTGGCTTCCTGCTGAAGTGTGCTGGTGGTGAAAGGGGCGCCGGGGTTGCGGGCGCCGGGGCTCTTGATGACATCAGATACCGTAAACGTGGCGCCATCAAGTGATTCGAGGAAGGCTTGAGCCTCTTTCTCGGTGTCGAATCGCTTCGGCAGGTCAGCCTTGAAAGTCTCGCCGTTATGCTTAAAATAGCCAACGACCTTGAAGTTAAACGAGCCTTCAAAGGCTTGAATCTCGCGTTCGCGCTCAACCAGCAGTCGGACCGCCGGAGACTGGACGCGACCAGCAGATTTGCCGCCTGGCACTTTCTGCCAGATGACTGGACTAAGCTCAAAGCCGACGAGGCGGTCTAGTATCTGGCGGGCCTGCTGGGCTTGTACCAACTGCACATCGACGGTGCGGGGGTTTTTGACGGCCTCCTCGATGGCGGTTTTGGTGATTTCGTGAAAAACGATCCGATTGGTTTTTGTCGGGTCAAGACCAAGAACTTCACAGAGGTGCCAGGCAATCGCCTCCCCTTCGCGGTCTTCATCAGTCGCTAGCCAGATGGTCTTGGCTGTTTTAGCCGCCTTTTTGAGTTCAGCTATGGTTTTCTTTTTTTCAGCATCGATTTCATAAATGGTCTTAAAATCATTTTTTACGTCTATAGGCGGTATGCCGTCCTTGGTCTTCTTGGCAATTGAGCGAATGTGTCCGACGCTTGAGAGTACCTGAAAATCACTACCGAGGTATTTCTCGATAGTTTTAGCTTTGGCTGGTGACTCAACTATAACTAAATTTTTGCTCATGCTTCATTCCAGATAAACACAAGGCACGACTGTACACAAGTTATTAATATTTGTAAAGTTTAGCCTTAGCGCAAAGTCCATCGGTTGGCGCCTAGCGGTCGGATAGTTCCGCCGAGCTCCATCATGGTGAGGGCTTGGAGAAATTCACCTGCTGCCGCGCCCGACTTCTCCAAAAGTTCGTCGCCATCTCTCACGCCCAACTGGATAGCCTCGATAATTTTTGCCTCCAAGGCGGTGCTGGCCGTCGGAACTAGCGGTAGTTGAACTGGCTTCAAATCGGGAGATATGACATTTAATATGTCTTGCGCTTCTAGGGCGATATGCGCCCCCTGTTGAAGGAGTCTGTTGGGTCCGACGGACAACAGGCTGGTTGTAGGGCCTGGGACGGCAAACACCTCCTTATTTTGGGCTAGAGCATGTCCGACGGTCGAGAGTGTGCCTGAGCGTTCTGTGGCTTCGGTGACCACTACAGCGTCTGCTAAGCCGCTTATAATCCGGTTGCGTGCTAAAAAGTCATAGCGCCTTGCTTCAACGCCTGGAGGCTGCTCGGTTATCAAGGCGCCGCCGTTTTTGATGATAGCCTCCCCCAGCGCATGATTGGTGGCTGGATAAGTTCGGTGGAGGCCGCCGGCCATAACAGCTAAAGTTACCCCGTTGGCGTCAAGGGCCGCCTGGTGAGCGATCGCATCGACACCCAAAGCAAGTCCACTAATGACACATACGCCGGACTTTGCCAAGTCATAGGCTAACCGATAAGTCACTTCTCGACCGTACTGAGACGGCTGGCGGCTACCTATGATTGCTACGCACGGTGGCCTTCCTTCGGGTAGGGCACCGCGCATGTAAAGTATTTTTGGCGCATCTTCAATATTATTAAGTACAGAGGTAAGCTCGCTATCCTCTGCTTTGACAGACTTGATTTTTCTCATTTTTATTTCCACCCTAGAATAAGTATTGACATATAGTCAAAGACCTGCTATAATCCAAGACGATTGGTTAATCTACGTGGTTAACCAAGCACCTTATACCCCCTATTACTAACGGCAGCTACAATTTATTGTAACTGTCTTGTTAGGTAGTGTGCAAGGCGCTTTCTAAGTAACTACCCTCCACTTTTTAAGCCTGGTTCGTCCTGACAGCTTTGCACGCTTACTAATCCCTTTAACGCCTGTGTCTCCGGATGCAGGAGCCCAATTTAAAGAATGATTTGTTCGTGACTATACAGTAGCGGTTGAAACTCTGCGAGGATCGATCGGGCGCGCACCACTATATGATTTTGGTCCGCGACGCTTCATGGAATCATTCTTGGGTGGGTTAAAGGGTAAAATGGCACCAGGTGATGCCCACCCTTACCTGGTGCCTTTTTATTTGCCAATTTTTAGTGTCGAAGGCTGGTGCTTTCGAGCGTTCCGTCAATGAAATTTTCGATTAATGTCACGACGACCGGTAGAATGCTGGTTTCGAGGGCTTTTTGTTCTGCCACCGAGAAACGGCTAAGGACGAAGTCGGCGTCGTCGATGCGGTCGCGCAGATCATTCCAGATGCCAACACGGACACGAGCGTACTGGTCGTCGAGGTGTTGGTTGAGGCTTTTGATGCCGTTATTGCCAGCATCGCTCCCCTTCTCGCGAGTTCGGATGGTGCCAAATGGCAAGGCTAGGTCGTCGTGGATTACCACAAAATCGCTTGAGGGGTCTAGTTTGTAGAAATCGATTAAAGCCCGGGCGACCGGACCGGTTTCGTTATAAAAAGAAAGAGGCCTGACCAGTAGTACCTTCTGGTTTTTTATGGTTATCTCTGACACTTCGGCGTTGCTTCTGGCGGCTTTTTTCCAGCTGGCGCCCTCATATTGCCGTCTAAGCGCTTCGAGCGCCAAGAAGCCGACATTGTGTCGAGTCGAGGCGTATTCGTTGCCTGGGTTACCTTGAGCGAAGATAATCTTCATCCCTTTATTGTACCGCAAGTTGCTAAAGCAAGTTAAGTATTGTATAGTTTACGTGTTGGGCGTGTTTTGACGCCCTCGATCATTGAGGTGAGAAATGAAAATTGCGCTGATTTACGCAGTTGTATCAATCTTGTATGTCGTCCTTTCCTTAAGGGAGCTTCGGCAAATACAGGAGGTTTACGCATTCTTGATGGTTCGTGGTCTCCTAGGGGAGAACCCTCGTGCCGACTACAGGACGCACTTGCTGTCTCCTATTGCGGGAATGCTTGCATTTTTTGGCGGCGTTATCTCGACCTATAACGTGGACAAGCTAGGCGACACTATAGTTGCTTTCGGCTGCATACTCGCGTTGATGGTTTCTGCCGCCGTGCTGCTGTCTGTGTCAATACTAAGGTCAAGCGTGCTGCGGCAGAAGGTCAATTCTGTAAAGCGGCGAGAACTTGAAGCAAGCAGGCGCGCCCAAACCCTCCCTTAGGGCTCGACTCCCGGGTGCATGCATATGCGCCCGGGGGCCAGGGCCCTCTTTTTTTGCATCAAATTACCCTAGAGCTTAGGCTTCTGGGGTTTTGCTTTCGGAGTTTTTCTCGGCCAGCTTGGCTTCTTTTTCGCGGTTGGCCTTGATCTGTTTTTCGTCGCGGAAGCTGATCTTTATGGACGTGCCGACAAAGTCGAACTCTTCGCGGAGGACGCGCTCGATGTGGCGCTTGTAGCTCCAGTGTAGGAACTTTAAATTGCTACCGTATATAACAAACCAAGGTGGACTTTGGTCGGTCTGCACCATGTATCGGAGCTTAGGATGCGTATTTTTGAGGCCAGCTGGCGGGTGTTTCTGTACGATAGCCTGAAGCATATCGTTGAGTTTGCGGGTCTTTAGTTCTTGGGTACGACGCTCTTGAATCTCGAGGACGAGGTCGAAAAGTTTGGTGACATTCTGTCCCGTGATGCTACTAGTGAAAATAAGGGGCGCCCAAGGGATAAAGTCAAATTTCCTGGCGATTTTTGGGGCCAGAGCGTCGCGAGTGTAGGCGTCTTTGTCGATGACGCTGTCCCACTTGCTGACGACGATCACTAGCCCTTTTCCGGCTTCGCTGATGATGCCGGCGATACGCTGATCTAATTGCGTACTTAGCTCGTTGACGTCCATCAGGAACAGACAGATATCGCTTTCCTCGATAGCTTGTAGGGTTCGTAGAACCGAGAACTTCTCGATACCAACCTCTTGCTTGCCGGGTTTGCGCATACCGGCGGTGTCGAGCAGCTCGATAGCCTCGCCTTTGTACTTGACGCGAACACGGTTGATGTCTCGGGTGGTGCCAGCGACGTTGGCGACCAAAGCTTGCTGCTTGCCGGCTAGGGTGTTGAAGAGCTGGCTCTTGCCGACGTTTGGTCGACCGATGAGCGAAATGCGCAGAGCATCACCTGGGTCTCGTTCGGTTTTGGCTGGGATGATCTCGACGATGCGCGAAAGCGCTTCGTGGATACCGACATTGTGCTCGGCGCTGGTGCGGATGATGTCTTTGATACCGAGGCGGCGGAACTCCTCTGTTGGAAGGTTGCCGGCGAGGTCGGTTTTGTTAACAAGGAGGACAACGGGCTTTTTGCTCTTGAGGGCTTTCTTAGCCACGAGGCGGTCTTCGTCGCTGACATACTGGGTACTGTCAACGACAACGAGGATGACATCCGCAGCGTCAGCGGCCTCTGTAATCTGCTCCTGGATCGATGCTTCGAAATCGTCGTTCGGGTCCTTAAGGCCGGCGGTGTCGACGAGCCAGAACTGGTGATCATCGTGTTTGACCTTGCCGAGGACGTTGTCGCGGGTTGTCCCAGCTTCGCGAGCGACAATGGCTTGACGAGCCCGCACGAAACGATTAAAAAGCGAACTTTTTCCTACGTTCGCTTGACCGATGATAGCCACTGTCGGGAGTTTTGACGCCATAACAGAGGTAATTATAACAGAAAATGCTAATCTTGGCGAGGGTTTAGTGGACGATTATTAACCTGTTTTGATTAATTGGAACTTTCCTTCGGGTAAATCGTTCAGTTGGTATGACCCAAAAGACGTCCTATGAAGCTTAACGACAGCGTATCCGAGCGAGCTAAAGGTTCGGCGTATCTGGCGGTTGCGACCTTCGTGCATAGTGATGCGCCAATGCTTTCGGTCGTCGTCGAAACGTTCTAGACCAAGTTTGCTGACGCCGTCTTCTAGGCGCACACCGTGGTCACTAATCATCTGCTGATGCAGCGGCTCCAGGGGCAGGTCAAGTTCGGCCTCGTACACCTTCACCTTTACGAAAGACGGATGTGTCATTTGGTGAGCAAATTCGCCATCATCGGTAAAAAGTAATATACCGCTGGTGTCACGGTCCAGTCGTCCGACTGGTTTGAGATTATGGTATTCTTTCGGTAGCAGGTCGTAGACGGTCGGTGAATCGCCTTGATGGCGACGAGACGATACATAATCGGTCGGTTTATGGAGCACCATGTAAGTGTAGTTGTCTCGCTTGGTTACTGGTTTGCCGTTTAGTTCGACGACATCCTCTGGTTTACAGCGGTCGCCAAGCGTAGCTACAGCGCCGTTTATGGTTACTTTGCCATCAGCAATAAAGTTGTCTGCCTCACGACGAGACAGACCGAGATGAAATGCGAGGTATTTGTTGAGACGTTCAGCCACTAGCTATTACGACGCAGCAGGAGGCGTCGCTCCGGGTTGGGCTGGTGCCTGTGCTACTGGTGCTGCAGCTGGTGTTTGTGCCGGCGTTGCCACTGGCGTGCCGAGTTCAGCAGCCATTTGAGCTGATAGGTCCAGTGGCGCGTTTGTTGGCGCTGGTGTCGGGTTACTGTCAAAAACAGGTGGTTCAACAGTGCTTAGGTCGCGTACTTGGTCGCCTAGAGAAGCTGGTGCTGGGGATGTAAACGGCGCGGTTGGCTGAGGTAGCGCGTTTGGACTGGCTAGTTCTACTGGCGCTGGCGGTGCGTTTACGATTGGAGCTGGTGCAGGAGGTGCCACTGGGGCGGCAGCTGGTTCTGGAACAGAGTTTACTATCGGGGTAACCGGAGTTGGTGCTGGGCTTGGGGTCGGCATAGCCGGAGCTGGACTGCTGGCAACTTCTGCCGGCATCGGCGCAGGAACCGTTGGGGTGATGGCAGTTTCTTCTGGGTCTGGCTCAACCACGGTCGGCGTTGGAGTTGGCATCGGTGCGGGGGCAACTGAGCCTGCTGGAGAGCCGGCTGGCATAGTGCTGTCGCCCAGAACTTCATGGACAGTGCGAACAACGTCCTCGATACCTACCTGAGACTTAACTAGGTAGCGGTCGGCGCCTAAAGATTCGCCTCTGGCGCGCTGGTCTTCGCTAGAAAGGGCTGTCATCATTATGATCTTGACGTCTTTGGTCTCGGTTGTGCTACGGAGGATGTCTAACATGTCAAAACCGGAGATTTTTGGCATCATAACATCGCTGACGATAAGGTTGGGACGCTCTTTAATGGCGAGTGCCAGCGCTTCTTCACCATCGCCAGCCGAGACGATCTCGTAACCCTCGGCCTGTAGACGGACGCCATAAATTTCGCGTAGACTCTTGTCGTCCTCAACTAATAAAATCTTTGCCATAATTACCCCTATTTTACCTGAGTCCTTTTAATATTACCATACCACTTATGTTTCCTGTCTTTCCGTTGGAGCAGCCCGCTGAGCCCGAGCTAATTCCTCTAGCTGCTTGACGCGGGCGGCCTTTTGCTCGCTGGTAAGACTTTCGCCCCTTGGAACGGTCGTAGCTGGTCTAGCACTAGTTGGGGCGGTGACTGGAGCCGGAGCGGGCGCCGTTGGAGTGACAACTGGAGCAGTCGTTGGTGTCATATCTGGCACAAAAGCGGGCGCCGCGGCGGTATTTGACGGTTGGGTTTGGGCGGCTTGAAGAGATTGTTGTTCTTTCAATTGGGCCGCTTCGGTGCTGTCTATGCGCGGTAGCTCCAGGAAGAAGGTGCTACCTTGACCGAACGTGCTCTCTACCCATAAACGACCCTGCATCGACTCCGCCAAGCGACGTGACAAATAGAGGCCTAGCCCAGTGCCGCCGATTTCTTGACGGTCAACATTATCTACCCTATAAAATTTTTGGAAAAGGTGTGGAATGTCCTCAGCCGGGATGCCAAGGCCCGAGTCTTTAACGCTGACGATTACCTTATTCTCAGTGCCCTCTATGTCGACGGCCACCTCGCCCTTTGGCGTGTATTTGATAGCGTTTTCAATCAGGTTATCGAGGATCTCACGGATATGGTCATTGTCTTGGTTGACGTAAAGAACTGGCATAATCTTTTTCTGGCCTTCATTTTCGTTAGGCTTGAAGTAAAGCCGAAGGCCTTTTTCTTGGGCTTTATGAGCTAATCCCTCGGTGGCGGTTTGAGCCAGAACGGTTAAATCGACGACCTTGGCGACACTAGAGGTGCGACCGTCTTCTGATTTAGAAACATCTAACAGGTCCTGGAAAAGCCGTCCGAGGTGCTGGGCGGACTCATGCGCTTTCATAAGGAAGCCGCGGGCTTTGTCGTCAATTTGGGAGGTTTGCGGGTTCAAGGCTAGCCCCAGGTAACCTTCAATAGAAGCCACCGGTGTACGCATTTCGTGACTGGCGGTGCTGATAAACTCGGCTTGTTCACGCTCCTCAGCACGCTCTTTTGAGACATCACGGAAGACGGCGATGACACCCGAACCAACATCTCCTCGGGGCGACACAACCAGTGAAACGCTGAGCCGCTTGTCGGCGCGGGTCACCACGGTGAGTTTATTGGCGCGAGTTTGCTGATTGGTGTTGAGAACCTGTGCTACTGGATCGTGAGCCTGGTCTAGCTCGTGGTTGTTCTCGTCATTGAGCTTTAAGACTGACTTGTAGTGCAACATCATGGCATCTTGCTTGCCCCAGCCTAAGATTTCTTGGGCTGCTGGGTTAATGAGTTCGATCGTACCTTTGCCGTCTAGGGCGATGACGCCGTCACCGATGGCGTTAATAATAATTTCAGATTTTGTGGCTACTTCGGATAGCTCGGAAGCTAACGTTTTGGCGTTGCGGCTAGCTTCGTCGGTGGCGCCTTTTTGCTCTCGCCAAATTAAGATACTACCGATGGTTGGTATGACGCTAGAGATGACTACAAGCAGTATGGTGCTGATGTCAACGGTACTGTTGTCAATGTATACGAGGGATAGGGCTGCTCCTGCTAGGGCGATTATTAGCAGCCAACCGTAGACGGCAAAGATAGCAGAGGCGAAAGCGAGAATGGCCCAAATACCTAGAAACGGAGTTAGCAACGTGCCTGTCTGCCAAATAGTCCAAGCGGTGCTGGCGGTCAGGACGATGAAAATGGCCAGTGCAGGCCAAAATGAGTCGCCGATTTTCTTAACAACCAATAAGCAGACGACGCTGGCGATGAAAGCAACCGAAGCAGCGATGCCGCCGATCAGGTCAACTTCTAATAGTGGCGAAATCTCTATTGCTTTGGTGATCGACAAAGCAAATAAACTCACCATCGCTAGCGAAACAAGTGCGGACATTTCGTAATAACGGCGATGCCACGCTGTCGATAATTTTAGGGGTGTCATGAAATGTGCGTGCCCTCTTATTGCTTGTGCTTAGTATGCAGGAAATGCCTTGATAATACAACAGAGAGCTAGATGCTACCAGCCACCTATGCTACTTCCGCCGCCACCGCCGCCAGAGAATCCACCACCACTCGACCCTGAGCCGCCTGACCCGCCCGAGCTGCTCATTGAGACATTGGTGCGAACGCTTGAGTTGAAGCTGCTTACCATGTTGGTGAGTAGCGCCCCGTTGATTAGACTAACTGACCCGGCCCCAGGAGCCTTGTACCAGTCTGGAGTTTGATGGGCTTTTTCGTACAAGCCTCCAAGAGCCTCTGACCACTCGTCTTCATAGCCAAATAGTATAGCGTATGGTAGCGACCTCTCGTACAGTTTGATGAGCTGCTTAGTGTCTCCAGTGTCAACGCTATGTCCAACCTTCTCGGCGGTGTCAGGTCCTTGGAGCATTTTCAGCCGCTCTGCCTCAGCCGCACGAATATATTTCTTATAACCGTTTAGGTAACGAAGCATTTCTAGGCCTTTGTCGGTTGGTGTCTTGAAGCCGAACTTCGACATGAACATCGCCAACGCTCCGATACCAAATGCGATTGACTGCAGCACTATGGCGGCTAGCAGGTACGACAACGACCAGACAATAATGAAACGTGTGCTACCAGGTTTTCGCTCGCGCAATTTGTAGGTACGGCGAATGGCGAGTCGAGTCTTGGCCGAGTTGTCGGCTAGCCGGAGACGAAGCTTGGCATTGTCTTTCAGGCTTGCTAGCGAGAAAGTGTCACCGACGCTAGGCGTCTTGCCATCAAATAGATCGCGCAGGAACTCCTGCTCCTCTTCTAGTAGGTCGGACGGGTCTTTCTTTACCTCGATTTCGTAATCATTGTCTCCGTCGAGTTCGTATAGAGATATATAATGTCGGACTGCCAGGTCGATTAGGGTGGCGACTATCGAACGATGACGTTTACCTATTAGTTCGGAAACCACGTAAGCTGAGGTATCTTTGGGCGGAATGTATTGTGGCGGCGTAAAGCTTAATTCTTTTCTGCGCTTTGACCTATTTTCAAAGCTTACGGCGAACACAAAAAATAGTATAATCGCCACCGGTATTGTGAACGGTGAAGCAAAGTAGACTACTGCCTGGTAGTAATCTATCCAGGTGGCTGGTTTGGCCTGGAAGGTGTTAGCTGGAAAACCAAATCCGACCGTGACGATTTCTTTTTCGTCCAAGTTGTCTTTATTTATGGTATACCTAGTGGCCGACTCTTTAACAAGCTCGCATTTGTCAGTGCTTCCATAGGTGCCTTCGTAACACTGCGGGTTTTCTCTAATAAGTGGCGCCAGTTCTTCGCTGAAGTTGAGCGTTACTGACATCTTGCCTACTTTTATCCCCTCCCCGATCGTATTGATGTCCCAGTACCACTCGTCGATGTTTTCGTCGCTCAGATTCCTGGTTATATCTACTATTTCGTAGGTTATAATATAGGTTTTTTCGCCCTTAACGTACGTGTCGGGGTCACCGATTTTCAATGTGATACTGCCCCAGTCTTCGTGAACAGTGCGCTGTAGCGGTACGCCAAACTGGTTTTTAACGGATTTTATGACCGGTTCAGCCGCTCGGTTCTCGTATTTTTTTGGGACCGTGAAGGTAATACCGTGCTTGGTGCCTGCTTGGCTGAATTTAGCCACGATAGTCTCTGTCACAGTAAGCTTAGATCGGTTGTCGGCTGTTCTTTCCAGAGTAAAATCGGCGCTGTACGATGGAATCGTAAAGTCTACGGCCTTAATAACTTGCCCTTGAAAATAAAGGCTCGCGGCTATTATGGCCAGGGCGGCAATACCAAAAAAGGTTGAGAGCTTCTTTTTCATACTGATGTAATAATAGCATAATGACGTCGCCTGGAGGCGGTCGTCGTACCTAGCAGAACATCAAGTTCTTATCGCTGGTCTTACAAATACTGGTCTTGATATCGGTCAGACCGTCTCTAATGTTCATAGCACCGACGCCGATTCTGTCGGTAAGTTCGTTGATGGCTTTCGTTTGCTCTTCCGCTATCTCCTTTTGAGTCTGATTGTGCTGGTGGCTGATATATAAAGCAGTACCGCTCAACATGACAGTAACGATAAACGCTGCAGCAATGTAACCCCATAAAATCTTGTGTTTAGGCTCTCTCATTTTCCCTCCTTATAAATACATATTAGCAGACAATAAAAAAAGAACCTTTCTTAATGAAAGATTCGCTTATGGTGATCCCGCGGAGAATATCACAATATGAACCTTCCTCACTCGGAAAAACGAGTAAACTAGTTTTTCTCTCGTTTCGTTGGTTCATCGCACTCCTTCGGAGTTCGGTTTTCTACGAAAACCTACCAATAAAAGAACGCCACATAAAGTGACGTGCTTTTATTGGTGATCCCGCGGAGAATCGAACTCCGATTGCCAGGATGAGAACCTGGTGTCCTAACCGTTAGACGACGGGACCGTGAAGCCGAATGAGGCGAATGGTTTCGTACCAAGTACGGGACCATGATGCTACTATACGACATTACCAAAAAACGCCATATTTGTCTAGTTATGAGAAGGGCTATTATTGACAATAACTTTAAACTGCTGTATAATAAGAAAGTTGATATCCATCTATTAAAGAGGTGTACTTTGAAGCAGAAGGAAGAGCCTCAAGAGCTTAAAATGCTCCGACGGCTTGCGCGTGAGGCTTACTTCAAGAGTCAAGCGCCGGGTTCCGTTAGGTACCTGAGCAATAATGAGGCGTTTTACGTTCAGGGAGTCCGCGTCCCACCCGTGGCGGAGGTGACGTTCTACGGCAAGAGTTGCAACGATGCGACCATACACTGTGGCGAAATTGCCGGTCGCGTGGTGAGTCTGAGACTGAAGGCCCATTCATGCGAGATCGTAAAGCGCCCCGTGCGCACAAGCCCCGAGCTTCGCGTTTAGGACCTTTTTGCCTGGAGTCAACGCCCGTCACAGTATTTTTGTGGCGGGCTTTTCCATTTCAGAGGACTCTTTATTCCAGGCTTTTTATTACATTCAATAGTTTTGTCGGTGTTATCTCAGCTTTTATTAGATAGCCGTCGGAGTGCTTCTCCATGGCGAGGCGGGCCTGATCGTCTTGTTCGAAATTGGTCAAGACGATAACCTTGGTGTTTGGTATAAGGTCTTCCTTGCCACGAAGAGCTTCTAGTATTTCGCTACCCCGTCTTTCCGGTAGCATGACGTCAAGCAGCAGCAGGTCGTAAGGTTTGTTGCGGGCGGCCACCAGGCCGTCGTTGCCATCCACCATCCAGTCGACGTCGTAACCGGCTTTTTTGAGGCTACGGACGTACATCTCGCCGATAAAGCGGTCATCTTCAACGATTAGAATAGTTTTTATAGACATTTCACCCCCTGTAGGACGCGTGATTTTTTATATATACGCCGCTTTCGGACTTTTTCATCACAGATTCATTATCGCCTGTTTGGAGTTTGTCGGCAACTGAGCGGTAGGTCGGGATAGATATGGTGAAGGTTGACCCCTTCCCTTCTTCGCTGCGAACGCTTATGGTGCCGCCGTGTGACTCGACAATTGCTTTACTGATGTAAAGCCCAATACCGGTACCGGCGACAGTCTCGCGTGAGCGGTGCGAACGGTAGAACTTCTGGAAAAGATTGCTGATGACATTGCCGGGCATGCCAATACCGTGATCTTCGATGGATATGTCTACCATGTCGCCGCGGAGCGCGGCGCTCACCTGTATGGCGCCTCCTTCATTGCTGTATTTGATAGCATTGTCGATGATGTTGCCAATCACTTCGCTCAAGCTAGTAGCGTCGGCGGCAATGGTCGGTAAATCTTCAGGGATACTAACGCTTAGGAGTCTGTTTTGAGAACTGGCTCGCAACGCCATGTCATCACGGATAGTGTTATAGATGGCGCTGGCAGTAGTTTCTGCTAGATGTATGCGTAAATGGCGCCGGTCGTAACGAGAGGTGTTTAAGATGTTGTTGACGTAACCGGAGAGCCGGTTGGCGGAAACGGACAGCCGACGGAAAAGCTCTTTCTGGTCTTCGGCCAGCACGTCGCTCAGTTCATCCGACAGGACATCTAGGTAGCCACGGATGACGGTTATAGGGCCGCGCAGTTCGTGGGCGGCAAAGGCTATAAAATCGAGCTCTTCTTCACCGATTGAGTACAGGTGTGTGCGGTCTATCAAGACCATTACGACTTCGTTAGCGGCGCCTTTGTTATAAGACGCGATAACGTCAAAGTATCGCCTGCCCTCTTCGTTCGGTAGTTTATTTGAAACTCTTGACCAAGTCTTCTCTGCTCTAACAGAGTTCTTGTTGCACTCGTCTAACCAGGCATCAAATGTGTCATTATCGTTAAATATGATGTCAAGTGACGAGACGCCGTCGGTATTGACGCGTATCGGAGTGGCTTTGTTGGCGTAAGTGATTTTTCGCTGACTGTCCATTGTCAAAAAGCCGCAGACGGTGTCATCTAAGGCCTGCTCGATGATGCTATTTGCTGGTTGAGTTGTCTCTGCATCAGGTTTAGCCGAAGTAAGCGAGTATAAAGTCTGTAAGACAACCTTAAAACCATTTTTTTCAAAATGTTTTTCGTTCGCTATCGGTGGAGGTGTTGCGGTCGGTTCGCCGGACATGTACTGAATGGCATTTACCAAGTGCTTGGTGGGCTTAGACAGTAATCTATAGATTAAACTTAAAAAAAGCCCACCTATGACCGCTTGAACTCCAAATATAACCGCCGCTGCTGCCGGGTTAGAGGTAATTATTTCGAAGTACCATAATGCGCCCACAGTTAGGGCTAGCAATATACCCTGTCCTATGATGATAGTGGCTATGATTGGCCGACGGAAGCGTGGCCAAAAATCACGGACTAAGTTACTTACTGCCATGAGACAGACCCTGTGCCCGCAGGGATTGCCGTTAACCAAGTCTGTCCACGAGCCAGCGGCACATCCTTACCTTCGCTGTCGGTGAACTTTATCTGAGCCGTCCGGCTAGATTTTTTCCAGGTTACTTTTTGGACTGTGCCGTCTTGGAAAATGTGCGCCTCCCCCGAACCAATGGTCTTGAGCTGTTCACGCCAACCATCTTCAAAAACGCGCTGTTCAACCATTTTCATGACAATGACGACACGAGGGCTAATCTGTCCCGACTCGCGGTCAAGGTGCTTGGCGCCGCCTTGTGACCGGTCGTAGGTGTTTTTCTTGGCGTTGTAAGTGTATGAGCTGTTGTATAAGGGGCCGCTAATATTGACATTGATCTTGGTGACGTCTGGCTTTTCTGGTGGCTGACTGTCCTTGCGAGTGAAACCGGCGAAGCTAGAAGTTGTGTAGCCCTTTTTCTTATTTAGGTCGTCGAGTCGCGAAAAGTTGGTATAAACATTGTGTGGTGCATAGCGGTCGCTGGCACGCCAGTAGGCGGCTGGGTTGAAGAACTGGTCGATATCGCGATACTTGCCATTTCGGACTTCTTTAAGGGCTGCCGCGCTACCGCCGATGTGAGCGACGCTGGCGTTAAAAGCTGCCACCCAGTCAACATAGTACATGCGGACACTGCGGACTGGCCCGATAAGCTTTGGTTTTTGCTCTTGGTACAACGCTAGAAAGCGAGTTATTCCGCCCTCAGCTATAGCCTCAAACACTACTCCACTGTCTTTCAGGCCTGACTGCGGTCTAGCGTCGGGGCTATTTTCTATCATGATTCCAGTGACGGCTTGTTTGGTGATAGACTCGCTCTTAACCTCTGCGCCAGTTAAAGGCGAATAGTAGATTACAGGTTCTGGCTCCTCTTGGGTAGTTTTTTGGGTATCGGTAGTTTCGTCTGTTTGGTTGTTGGTGAGTGTCAAAGCTAGCACTACTCCACCTGCCACCAGTAAAACGCCTAAAATTCCACCAAGGATAATAGCTAACTTACGGTGGCGTTTAAACCAACTGTTTTTCGGTGGTTTGCCACCCATGATGATCGAATTTCTATTCATATCTATACGTAAGCGTTATCTAGAGATAATTATAGCACGCTTGAGTCGAGTCAAGGTGGTCTCTTTACCTAGGACGGCTAACGTTTCGTTGAGAGCTGGGCTAAACGGTGCCCAAGTTGTCACTATCCGTATCAGACTGAAGAATATTCCCGGTTTTTGTCCGCTACTTTCTAGTAAATTGTTGAGGGCTACTTGGATCTCCTCGGCTGACCAGGTTTCGAGTTTTTCTAGGGCAGCAACGGCCATTTCGAGTAAATCAGCCCGCTCTTCCGGTGACAATTTACTCAGCTGGTTGTTGTCTGAGATAAGTTCAGGTGCCTGAGCGGGCTCTTCGAAGAAATAACTGGTTAGAGCCGGCAGGTCGGTCAATACTTTAAGCCTTTCTTGGGCTAGCTTAAGCACTGTCAAGCGGTGTTCGCTCGAAGCTTGTCTGGCTGCCTCAGGCCAAAATGGCTCAACGCGCTCGGCAAGCTCCTCCAGCGTCAAGTTGCGGATGTGTTGGCCGTTAAGCCAAAGTAGGCGCTGTTCATCAAACCTGGCCGGGCTTTTTTGTACCCGGCCAAGTGAGAACTTATCGATGAGCTCATCTTTCGTAAAGACTTCTTGTTCAGTTCCGTCATTCCAACCTAGCGTCGCTAAGAAGTTCATCATAGCTTCGGGCAGATAGCCTTCGCGGTCATAGGATAGGATATCTTTGGCGCCATCTCTTTTGCCGAGTTTTTTCTTGCCGTCTATAGCCATCACGAACGGCAAAGTCGCCAGTACCGGGCGCTCTATACCCAGGGCTTCGTAAAGGTTTAGGAATTTAGGTGTGCTGCTGATAAACTCTTGGCTCCGCAACACGTGCGTGACTCCCATCTCGGCGTCGTCGACGATATGACAGAAGTTATAGGTTGGGAAACCGTCGCTTTTTATAAGGATAAAGTCGTCGATCGCCTCTTCTCCAGCAGATAGCTCACCCATAACGGCGTCATGCCAGGTGTAAGATTTTGGCTCGGATTTAAATCGTAGCGGCTGGGTCCCGTCCCAGACGGGCGGCTCAACCGGACGATGGTTTCGAAACAGAAAAGGGCGCTTCTCGGCTTTTGCTTGAGCGCGAAAATCATCTAATTCTGTTGGCGTGTAAGGATCGGCGTAAGCTCGGCCGGCGTCAATAAGTTTTTGGGCCCATTCTTTGTAAAGCTCGAGACGATCAGACTGTAAGTAGGGCGCGTGAGGGCCGCCGATGTCAACGCCTTCATCCCATCCCAGCCCTAGCCAGTGCAGACTGTCGATAATCTGCTGGATGCTGCCGTCAACTTCGCGCTGCTTATCGGTGTCTTCAATTCTTAGGATGAATTTTCCATCACTTCCTGCCTGTCGAGCCAGCAACCACGCAAACAGGGCCGTGCGGGTGGCGCCGACGTGCATAAAGCCGGTTGGACTAGGGGCAAAACGAGTACGAATGATCGTCATATCGCTTCATAGTATAGCACGAGGGCTACAAGCTGGTTGCTATCCGACGGATCTGTTCGTTAGAAAGCTGGGCGTTACTTTCGATGGTGTATAGCACGCCTGCGTTCACCCAGGAGGCGTGGGTGTTGTAACTGTATATAGTCAGACCGCGTTCGGTGGTCGTCGAGTAGTTTTCGCCAGCGGCTTTGCGCACAATGTTGTCTAGCACAGCGGTGGAGTCCCAGGAGCTTTTTGTCTGGGTGATACTGTAGCTGTCCTCGTTGCTGTTAGACGCAAAGACCAGTACTACTTGGCCCTCGCTATATGTCACCGGCTGGTGCAGGCGGAATCCATCGGGGGTATACTCTGGGTAGGTGGCGCTGACTCCAGCTTGATTGGAGGCTATCGAAACAGAAATACTTGGTACAAAGCGGTAGATTGCCCAGGTGGCGCCTATTACGACAACGGCGCAAGCAATAGCGATCAAAAAACGTCGCTTCCATCTTGGCAGCTGACGCTTTTGCTTGGTTTTTTTCTTAGGGCTATTTAGGGCGGCCTCAATGGCGGCATCTTTAATTTCTTTGCCGCTGAGAGTTTTAGTGGCAGGCGCAACTTTCTTTTCAGTTCTTTTTAAAGCCCTTTCGGCGATTGGGTGCAGCTGAGGCGCTTTGTCTGGTTTACTGGCCGAGACTGGCTTTTGGGATGTTACAGGTACGGGGTGCGGTGCAAACTTGCTTATCTTGGCGCTACGAGCGATATCCATAGTTCTACCGCGCGTAGGGTGCTTGACAGCTGACACTGGCTTCTTGGCGATACTGCGTCGGAGGGTGGTTGATCGTTGAGGCCCCGTATGGACAACTTTAGCAAGCGTGGCTGACCTAGTTGGAGCCACCGGTTTTTTCGCCACCGGCTTCTTAACTTTTATTGGCTCGATGTCTTTTGAGGCCGGTTTTTTGACAGGTAGACCTGTCACCGCATCATACAGGCGACCATTAATCGTGATGGTTTTATTGTTGGACATTTTGTTACGTTTTCCTCGCAGTTGTTCCTACATATAGTAAGTCGTCTATCGTGCTTATGCAAGTCTCTGGTGAAAAAAAGCCTGCGGGCGTATAATGTATGAAAGCGATGTACAAAAGACCTTCCCAGAAAAAGATGCTGGCTCAGCGGATGATTGTGTCCGTTATTGCCTTGACGGCCATTATAGTTGGGGTGGCGGTGGCGCTTCTTTTCATGCTAGGCTATCGTCTTGACCGCGAAACCGGCCGACTGGAGCAAGGCGCCCTTCTTCAGTTTGAAACAGAGCCAACCGGGGCGGCTGTCTGGATAGATGGTAAGGATACTGGTGCTCGAACTGGCACTAAACGAACTGTTTTAGCCGGAGCGCACGAATTTATGCTTAAAAAAGACGGTTATGAGGATTGGACTCGTACTATTACCGTTAAGGCTGGAACTTTAACCTGGCTTGACTATGCTCGACTGGTGCCTCGTGATCGCAAAACTGAAGATGTTGCCAGCTACTCTAGTCTAGTAGCAGCTAAGGCGGCGCCTGGCGGTAAGTCTTTTATACTGCAGGAAAGTAAAGGTGAACCGACTTTTACCATTGCTGCTATTGATCGTGACGAGGTTGCTACTAGCCGAATTTCACTTGATAAAAATTTATACGGTGAAAGTGACGATAGTTCCGTAAAGCGTGAGTTCCGTCTGCGCCAATGGGACCAGTCTGGTCGCTACGTTATAGTAACGCACCATTATGGTTCGAAAATCGAGTGGTTAGTGGTAGATACTGAGCAAGTAAGCCGTAGCGAGAACGTTACCCGTAAGTTGAGCGTAAATCTTAAAGAGCTGCATTTTGTTGGTAATGATGGACGGACGTTGGTTGGCCTGATGAGCGATGGTATAATACGCAAACTTGATCTCGGTAGCGAGACTATTTCTAGAGCGTTAGTGACGAATGTTACTAGCTTTTCAATCGACCCAGGTACCAAAATAGTTAATTATGTTGGCGTTGACCCGCAAGACAGCAAGCGACGGGTCGCGGGTGTGTATAGAGACGGCGATGCTTCGAGCTATGTGCTACGCGGTACGGTTGGCGACTCGCCTCTTCTAGTAACGTCGGCCGTGTATCACGGCAACAACTATGTCGCCATAGCTGAGGGTGGCACAGTAACTTTACTTCGGGGAAGTTATCCTAAATCTCTCAGTGACACTTCTAGCCTTACACCTGTGGCAACCATGAGTCTAGAAGGACATGTGACGTGGTTGAGTTTTAGTAGTGATGCTGATTTTCTGGTAGCGCAGTCCGACAAAAGCTTCGTTGGTTATGAGATCGAGCAAGAAAGGTCTTCGGTGTCATCTCTCATTGATGGCGCCAAGCTTCGTTGGTTGGACGCCGCCTACTTGTGGGACGACCTGAACGGAACCGTCACGATGCGTGACTTTGATGGGTCAAATTCTCATCAGGTTATGCTTGTCGCAGAGGGCTTTGATGTGGCTTTGACTGAAAACGGTCGATACTTGTATGGTATTGGCGAACGTGACAATGGTTACGCTCTCCAGCGTTTCAAGATGATAATCGATTAGTTCTAGCTCTTTTATCGGGCGCCGAAAAGCCGCTCTAAGAGTGTTGGCGAGTTTCCGGGTATGGCCGCTTCGTTGGCTGTGTCGTTTTCGTTTGGCGCCGCCGCCGCTTTGGCTGGGTCAGGGTTTACTTGCTCTGCTGTCACTAGAAGGCGGTTCAGGGCCGTGCCGAGGGGTGTGCAGGTTATGAGAGTCATAACCGGCTTGTCAGTCTTGTAAACCAGCTTGTTGACTTCGTTTGGCTTAACAACCTCTGTTTTAGTCACCACATAAGTGTACCTAGTGCCTTGGTAGTTAGCATAAATAGTGTCGCCCTTTTTCAATCGATCAAGTTGAGCGAATATAAACTTGTAGTCGCCACCATCGAATAAGTCGTTGCTGCTGTGACCGGAAAGAACGGTGTTGCCGTTAACTCCCGGTCGACTGTTGGCGCCTGGTATAGCAAAGTGTGCCACCCCTTTTTCCATCGCTTTCATCTGTGAGTCATTGTCGTTTCCTATGTCGTACACAACCGGAACATCGACGTTTATTTTGGGGATTATAAGCCGAGGTTCGCCCGATACTTTGTTGTCGGCCGCTGGGTCGATGACGATATTCTGCGGACTAATGGCTCCGGGAGAGACATAGGCATGAACAGAGGCAATGAAAACACGGTTGTACTGTAGGAATACAAATATTAGCACTACTACGGCGGAAGCAAAAATTGGCATAAAATGTCGGCTACCGCGGGCTTTTTTGGCGGAATTTTTTACCTTGCTTAGAAGCTCAGATCGAAGATCTACCAGTGCCTCGTCCTTAGTCAGGGCTTCCTTGCTTGAATCTTCGGCCGTTGGTTGATTTGCAAAGTAACTATGGGCACCAGGCTTGTGATTTTGGTAATACTGCGCGTAGTACTGTTGATAGTAGTTCTGCCAGGCAGAGTGGTATTGTTTCCATTGATCCTGTTCGGTGCTGACACGAGCAGAGTGGGTTCTATGGTACGGGTTAGCGCTTTGGCTGTTGGCTGGGTTTGTTGGGGCTGAGGTTGACGGCGACTCGTAAAGAGAATCGATTTGCATACGGATCAAGTCCGCGGCTGCGGCATTGTTCGAATGAGTGTTTGATTGAGACTGGGGCGCCGGGGCATCTCCACCTTGAATACTGTCGGGCTTCATATCTTTAATCCTATCTTAATCTATTGTACAATATATGGGCACATGCCGCGATGGTGGAATTGGTAGACACGCTAGACTCAAAATCTGGTGTCCATCTGGACGTGCCGGTTCAAGTCCGGCTCGCGGTACCATATTTAAATATGATTGGATGTACCACATGGCTATTGAAGTATTCCCTGTTGTCCATATAAACGATATTCGCGAAGCAGCCGACCAGGCATCGGTTGCGTTCGAAGCTGGTGCTGACGGCGTATACTTGATTGACCACCGCGCCGGTGTACCAACTAGGCTTATCAATACTTTCAATGATGTAGCAAAGGAGCACCCTGACAAATTTGTTGGGGTGAATTATTTACAATACGACTCAGCGGCAACTGCTTTCGATGACGTTTTGTTGCGTGAGTCGGCAAATGAACTAGTGCGTCTTCCAGATGGAATATGGGTTGACAATGCTGATCAATCTAAAGAAACAACTATGAAGATACGGGCTGACTTTCCGCATCTAAATGCGATTCGCTATTTAGGCGGCGTTGCCTTTAAGTACACGGATTTCTACAAAGAAGACCCAGAGGAGGCGGCCCACGAGGCAACGCGACTTATGGACTACGTCGATGTCGTAACTACCAGTGGCCGTGGCACGGGCTATGCACCAAGCCCGGAGAAGATTGCGCGAATGAAAGAAGCTATCGGGCCCGACAAGAAACTCGCCGTTGCTAGCGGGATAAGCTCAGAGAATATTGCGCAGTACGGCCAGACTTTCGACCAACTATTGGTTTCAACGAGTATCGAGACTGAACCGTATAGCGGTATATTTATACCTAGCCGAGTTGCCGAGCTTATCAAACGCGCTCGCGAACAGTCGGTGCAGGTCTAGCTCGTGTTGAGTGCGGTTGCGTACGCCTCGAGCTCTTGCTCTGGGTTCCAAAGCCAGTACACGGCCATCTTGGTGGCGACGCTACCTCGCCAGATGGCCATTGGGTTATCCCAGCCGGTGGTGACGACCTCGCCGCGGACAGCTATGACCAGGTGGTCTTTGTGTAGCACGGCAACAGACACCGGGTACGTTAATGTAAATTTGTGAAGTGTTTCCACAAGTTGGATGAGTTGCATACTAAAAGTGATGACTTTAGGGTAGTAAACAGACTGAAGGAGCTTTTGTAGTTGTGCTAGAGACATGACTAGAAGCGTATCGGGCCGTTCGACCAGAGCTCGAGGGCTGTTTTTGATCAAGTCAATGGCATCACGGGTCACCACTAATGGACCTTGATAGCGCGACACGAATGTTTCGTAGAGGATGGCTGTTTCGCTGCTTCGCCCGGCGTCGCCAACAAGTAACACACCGTCAGCCCAACCACCTATCGCCTCCATTTCCTTAAGCGCATCTTTAGCCAGGCTCCCCGACGGGTTGTTGGCGCCAAACACCACGTCGGTCATGATCGGCGGGATTGTCTTCTTGAGGGCGCTTGGTAGTAGCACCCGAGTATGCCCTACCCCGAACTGGGTGGCTACGCTGTAGGCCTCGGCGACACCAGCAAAACCGAGCGTGTTGCCTCCGATGATACCAAGCTTGCCGGCGCGGTCACGCTGTTCTGGCTTGCTCCACTCGATATCAGGGAAAAGCGGCCCATCGCTCCCCTGTTTCTTCCAGTAGGAGTAGTCCACGCTAGGCCTCAATTTCGATGCTAACTGGACAGTGGTCGGAACCCATGACGTCCGGGTGGATACTGGCGTTTTTGAGGCGATCTTTGAAGGATTCGCTGGCGAGCCAGTAGTCGATCCGCCAACCGACGTTACGGGCTCGGGCGTTTGCCCAATGCGTCCACCAGCTGTATGCTTCGGTTTTGTCGGGAAAAAAGTACCGGAATGTATCGATGAAGCCAGCCTCGAGTAGGCGGTCAAAGCCGGAGCGCTCTTCGTTGGTAAAGCCGTGCTTGCCGACGTTGGCTTTTGGGTTCGCTAGGTCGATTTCGGTGTGGGCGACGTTGAGATCGCCGCAGAACAACACCGGCTTGGTCTGCTCTAGTGTTTTAACGTGCTTTAGGAAGGCCGGGTCCCAGACATCGTGGCGGAAACCGACGCGACTGAGGTCACCTTTGGCGTTCGGCGTATAGACGGTTACGACCCAGAAATCGTCGAACTCCGCCGAGATGACGCGGCCTTCTGCGGAAGCGTCACCGTAGGCGTCCGTAAAGTGCGCAGTGTCCCCTACTTCTGCGACGAAGCCGTTGATGACTTGGATCGGCTTAATCTTGGTGAAAATAGCCGTGCCACTATAGCCAGCTTTATCGGCGCTGTTCCAGTATTCCTCGTAATCTGGCAGGTCGATTTCGGCCTGGCCCTGCTTGGCTTTGGTCTCTTGAAGGCACAAGATATCTGGTTGGTGTTGGGCGACAAACTTCTGCAGAGCGCCTTTGTTTACGACAGCGCGGATGCCGTTAACATTCCATGAATATAATTTCATCGCCGAGTCTCCCGCTCTAGGTCGCGTTTTTTGATGACCTGACGCTTGTCATAAATCTTTTTGCCCTTTCCGAGCGCGATGACGAGCTTAATGAATCGTCCGCCAGTGAGGAGTCGGATCGGGACAATGCTAAGGCCGGCCTGTTTTTGGGACGCGAGGTGGTCGATCTGTTTTCGGTGCGCGAGGAGTTTTCGCGGCGAGGTGTCGACAGTCGTTTCGTGTTCGCCCTTGGAGTTTAGAACCAGGCTAAAGCTAGCGTTATTTAGCCAAAGCTCGTCGTTTCGGATAGTAACAAAGGCGCCTTTAAGTTGCACTCTACCGTCCCGAGCGGCGCGGACTTCCCTACCTGTAAGGGTGACGCCGACCACCACCTCATCGCCAAGAGCATAATCAAAAGACGCCCGACGGTTTGAGATGGTTGAGTTTGATTTTGGCGTACGGTTCATACTTAATCTTAGTATAGCAGACAGGGGTCAGATATTGACCAAATCTGATAACTATGCTATAATCGTTAAGATACGTCAAGCGCGTATTTGCACTCTTTGACAAACTACTACAAGAACGGAAGGTGGCATATGTCACTACCTAACACTGTTCGGTCAGGCGCAAGCTTCAAGGCCGAACTCGTTAAGGGTAGCCGAACATCTGACAATCACGTCATTTTTTTGCCAGGCATTCTTACGCGAGGCCCTGAATCGGTTCGTCCAATTCAGGACACGCTCTCGGCTGTTGGGTCCGTTTGGGCCTGCACTTACACGGCTCGGCGGTGGGAGATTTCATCTCTTGCTAGGGAGGTCGCCATGATGACCCAGGCGATTATGGAAACCGGCGGGAAGGTCACCTTCTTCGGCGTATCCATCGGTGGAATTTTGACGGCATGTGTCGCCAACCACTTGAACACTCGTCAGAGCGCCATGGTCAGACGGAGTTTCATCGTCGACGCGCCGTACGGTGCAGATACGGTGATGCTTCCCAAGCCATTACGGTCCCTGTTCGCATCTGGCTCATACCAGTTGTTGGCCGGGCCGGTTGGCCAGGGTCTGCTGGCCGCGTTTCGCCAACCACCGAAAGATCTCAACATTGAGGTTCCTTTCGGCGAAGATGGCGATGCTTACCGTGCGGCGATCAAGGACGAGGCTATCAAGAATCTCAAGGGTTACAAGTGGAACCAGTATGGCTCCCAAGTTGCCGAGATTCTGAAGACACCGTACGTCAAAGGCCTCGGCGGTATCGAAGCCACTTACATTGCCAATGTCGGCGAGCAGAACGACACCGTCCGTCAACCGCTGGCGGCTGAGGGATGGAAGAGCCAGCTGCCCGACCTCGTCGTTCACGAGATTCCAGGAGTTGCCCACGCGGGTTTCTTGGAGGCATCGAGGACATGGAACGAGCACCTCGCTAGGCTTTTGGCTTAGTAAGTAGTAACTAGAGTGCACTGCCCCGGAGAGATCCGGGGCTTTGCATTTAGTTTTGTAGTGATTTGATTGAGTCCAGTAGGGTCTTGGCAGATTTTTCCCAAGAATACTGTGATATATGACGCTTGCCTTTTTTGGACAGCGCGGCAAACGACTCTGGGGTGGAGGCTAGTTTAACTTTCTCGGCATATGCCTCGGCGTCATCGGCCGGAAAGTACAGTGCTCCGTCGCCTGCTACTTCACGAAATATTTGTAAATCGCTGGCCACGACCGGTACGCCTAGCTCAAGCGCTTCAGCCAGCGGTAGACCATAGCCTTCGTCGAAGCTGGCTGAAACGAGCAATGCCTTGTCGGCTAGTAGCTTGGCGTATTGTTCGTCTGTAACGCCATTGTGGAAGATGACTTTAGCGCCGCGCGGCGTCATTTTTTGATACTCGGCTTTGCGCTCAGGGTCGATACGGCTTAGAAGGTGTAACGTGTAACCTGGGAGGTATTTTAGACCTCTAATTAGAGTCTCGACGTTTTTGTAAGGCATAAATGAGCCCATATAAACGAGATTGGTGGCGGTTTTCTTTGGTGCGGTAACTGGCTTGCTCAAATATCGTTGGAGCTGCTGGGGTGCGTTTGGCGCTACTATTACCGGCCGCTTAGTCAGGCGAGCTTTTAAGATGTCCTGCTTCGAATTTTCGCTAACGGTTACAACCGCACTGGCGCCATTAAGGTTTAGCCTTTGTGGGATGTATGTAAGGTGAAATAGCCACCAGCCAAAACGGATTAGCGGCGAAAGAAACTTTGGTGGTGTACGATGACGGTAGTAGATCATGTCGTGAAGAGACAGGATTAACTTAAAGCGTCGCCCGATCGTTCCCATAGTTTGTAGTGGTGAAAAGACGACGTCGGGGTGGTATTTGTTGAGTATCAATGATGTGAATGGTTCTTTGAAAGATGCCGGAGCGTGTATCGTGATTGTCTTAGCGCCTTCAGGCAGAAACTGTCGTTGTCGCTCGTCGCAGATTAAGAAAGTGAGGTCTGTTAGTTTCGCCAGAGCGTTGCCTAGTTCAAGACCGTAGCGGCTGATTCCGTCGTGAAAGTCGATGCGGGTATAGCGGGCATCATAAAATATTCTCATTATTGAGTTTCATTGTACACGATGTTTGGCGCCAAGCAACAGAGTGCTATAATGAGGCTAATTATGAGAATCCTTATTGCGTCGGATCTCCACTATCCGACTATCAACGGCGTAGCGACTTTTAGCCGAAACTTGGCGAAGGGCTTGGCTGACCGTGGTCACGAGGTGCTGGTTATTGCGCCTAGCCAGACTGGCAAAAAGTGTAAGGAGGTCGACGGTAATCACGTTATAGTCAGAACTGTTTCGGTCCCCTTCCCTTTTTACCAGAATTTTAGAATCTCCCTTAACCCTTTCCGGGAAGTTAAGAAGATAATTAAGGATTTTGACCCAGACGTCATACACATTCAGATGTTACTAGGCGTTGGTCAAGCGGCTATGCGTTATGGCAACAAGATGGGCATACCGATTGTAAGTACCAACCACGCGATGCCCGAGAATCTGATGGACAATCTGCGCCTGCTGGCGCCGGTTTCGCGCCCGATTAACTACATCATGAAAGAATATTATGCTCGGTTCCATCTCAAGGCAGATTACGTGACTTTGCCAACACAGTCTGCGATCGATATGTTCAACATGAACGACCGTACAACCGTTCCGATCGAACCAGTTTCAAACGGCGTTGATTTGGCGCGCTTTGAGCCCGGGTCCATTACGCCAGAGCTAGCTGAAAAGTTCGGGCTACCAACCGACGCGCCGATAGTGAGCTATATCGGCCGTGTTGACGCCGAGAAGCATATACCGGTCCTAGTCAAAGCCTTTGTTCAAGTACGCGAGACTGTGCCAGAGGCGCACTTGCTTATAGTCGGTGATGGAACGGAGTTTAAGGAGTTGCAGAACTTGGTTAGACGTCATGGCATAACTCGTCACGTTACTATGACGGGGCGAGTTAATGACGAAGATTTAGTAGCGCTGCATAAGGTGGGTGCAGTATACTGTATGCCTTCTCCAGCGGAGCTTCAGAGTATCGCCACCCTGGAGGCAATGGCTAGCGGTCAGCCGATTGTGGCCGTTGATGCCGGCGCTCTCAAAGAGCTGTGCCAGAATGAGCGCAATGGCTATTTGTGCGATCTAGATGACGACGATGCTATCGCTACTGGGGTTTTGGCTATCATCACCAACCCTGAGCTGCGTGAGAAATTCAGTCAAGAAAGCCTGAAAATTGCCAAGACACATGACATTCAGACTTCTTTTGACCGATTTGAAGCGATCTATAAAAAAGTTACTTCTTAGACGAACCGAGCCAGCTGTTGATATGCTGCACTACCTTGTCTGGTGTTTCGTAGTGCGTCAGGTGGCCTACGCCGTCAATAGTAACTACTTTGGCATTTCTAAATAGCTTTGAAAGTTCAAATTGCTTTCCGAGTGGGGTAATGTCATCCAGTGATCCGGCCACGATTAGTGTCGGTACGGGGATGGTGGCAGCAAACTCTGCCACGGTGTGACCAACAGATGTTTCAAAACCTTCCATGACAGACTTGGCGCTGTGGAATTGGCTGAAGTAACGCAGGTGTTGGTCGTGAATGAAGGCGCGCAACTGTTTGTCCTTGGTTTTTGCCATAGTTATGCTCATAATCATGACCATCGGTTTCATACCGAGCCAGCGCCGACCGGCCCTTTCGGGTAATTTCTCCCCCACGCGGTAGAACAGAACGGCCATTTTTGTCAGGAATTTTTTTGGACCTTCGAGTGCCGGTGCCCCAATCGGGTTAACGAGAATGAGTTTCGAAACCGATCGTGGGTGCTTGGCGACGTAGGCGCTTACGACTATACTGCCGAAGGAGTGACCAAGTAGGATTGGTTTCTCTTTAAGACCCTGTTTCTTTATGAAGTCGTCCAGCCAGGTGACGTAGCCGTTCAAATCGTGCTTTTTTAGCCGGTCGCCTTTAGCGAAGCCGGGTAGGTCTGGAACAATGACGTTAAATTTTTTCTGCAAGGGCTTTGCTATTAAAGCAAGACCGTGGTGGGTACCGCGGAATCCGTGAACCATTATAATAGTCTGTTTTTTCATACTGATAGTTAGTATACGACGCACCTAGGCGGCTGTCGAGGGCTCTATATGGTGTCTTGCGATAGCTTCCTGGAGCTTTGGACGGTCAAAACCCAGGATGATGTCGCCGCCAATGTCGGTGACGGGCACGCCACGGAAGTCTCCGTCAAGTTTTTCCATAAGTTCGTCGTGGGCTGCTTGGTCGGCCTCAATGTCTTTGGCTACGTATGGTATGCCCATTCGATCAAGCCATTGCATTTCGGTGTGACAAAAAGCACACCAGCTGGTGCGGTAGATTATAATTTCGGGTGTAGTTGTGTCGCTCATATATATACATTGTAACGTTTATAACCGGTTACTAGCAAATAATTTTTGCTTAACGCTTATGGTACAATGGAACAAACAAGGCTAGAACGAGGATTATGCGACAAAAACGGCATTGGCGAAAGTGGCAAAACGGATTTGCATTACCGACGGTGTTAATTGCTTCTGTCGTTATGCTTACCGTTCTGGCGGTTTCTGTCTCTTCTGTGGCCACGATCCGTGTGACCCTTAAAGAGCAATATTATGAACAGTTGGCTAAGGTAGCTGGCGAGGCTGGCGTAGCCTATGCCAAGGCTTGTTTAGCCAAGAATGGCGGTGTACCACAATGGACTGACGAAAAACCGTTAACGCCGGCGACTGACTGTCTCGGAAATGAGCTTCTCTCCCCTGTCGTTGAAGTATTGGTCGTTGGTGGCGGTGGCGGTGGCGGCAATAACCACGGTGGTGGCGGCGGTGGTGGTGGCGTTGTCTACCAAAGCGATGTTGACGTGAGTGTGTCGAGTTATCCAGTGACGGTTGGTGGCGGTGGTGCGGGCGGCAACACCACAACTCGCGCCGGCGGTAAAGGTGGTGATTCTTCTATCTTGGGTGTTACGGCTTCTGGTGGCGGTGGCGGTGGCGGCCGAATCAACACTAACCAGGTGGCAGCAGCCACATCGGGTGGCTCGGGTGGCGGTGGCGCCGGAACTCTAACTAGCTCTGGTGGTATACCAGGTCAAGGGGCGGCTGGCACGTCTGGTCAAGGTTATGCTGGTGGTAATGGAACTTCCGACAGTCTAGCTGGTAATGGTGGTGGCGGCGGCGGCGCCGGCGCTATTGGTGGTAACGCTTCTGGAACTGGCACTGGTGTAGGCACATCAGGTGATGGCGGTGATGGACTTATCTCGTATATTAGTGGCGCTGCCGCTCACTATGGACCGGGTGGTTCCGGCGGACGCTGGGGCTCGGGCCTAGTAGGTTTACCTGGAAAATCTGGTGCCGGAATTGGCGGAAATGCTGATGGCGCGGTCGGTGCTCCCGGAGTTGCCAACACTGGTGGCGGCGGCGGTGGCGGCGGCGGCGGGAACGCCAACGGCGGCGCAGGCGGCGGTGGGGTGGTCATTGTCCGCTATGGTGCTGGCGGAGCTATTGTGGCTACCGGTGGTGTCATTAGGGATGTTGGACCATATAAAGTGCATCGATTTACAAGCAGCAGCACGTTTCAGGTAACTACAGCTAACGACTCCTCTTGCCCGACAGACCCGCGCTGCTCGGTAGCTATCGAGGATGGTCTTAGGAGTTCGTTTAGGGTTGCTAAGCCATCTTTAGATAGTGAAGGCCGGGCGATATCAATACCGAACTCTGGATACGTAGAGTTGCTGCGTACGTCTAACGGCAGCGTCTGGCGTACATACACTCAACCGTCTACACAAGCGGCTGTCGTTCCTGACCTATGTTCTGGTGCCGCTACTACGGCGCTTGGTTGGAGCAAGGCGACAAAAACTACCACTCAAGACAGTTTGCCGGGAGCCTCGGGTGCAATGAGCGTCTCGGCCGGAGCTGGCGATATTAAACCGGGTTATATATATCTCCAAAAAGATTTTGTGATTACTTCAGCCGGTACGTACTCTGCATCGGCCCTAACTCCTAGTGCTTCAGACGGATTTGAGCTGTACGTTGATGGCACCCTGCGGCTTTCAGGTGGCGGTTCAGTTAAAGAGTCTTCAAACTTTACTCTTAGCTCGGGTTGTCACGTCGTAACCATCAGGTTGACTAACGCATCCACTGTTGACCGGTCGTCACGTATAACTGCAGCAATAAAGAAGAGTAATCAGAGCTCACCTATCGTTGTAACTGACAATACTTGGCTGGTCGCCACTGGTTCGGTTAGACATTTTGCGGAGCCAGGTTATTACGCCAACCCGTCTTATTGGCCACTTGTTCAAAACTTTGTGACGTGGACCCCTCAAGCCGTGACTGCAGGCTGGCAAGGTGTTTCGGGCGACCCGCACACCTCATACATCTCACCAACTGGCAACGGCTGTCCGTCTAGCTGTCCGGCGTCTAGAACAACTTATCTACGCGATGACGAGCCAATATATGTGTCTTCAAACACAGAGGTTCGTGTAACTACTTTGTGCGATGATAGCTGCATCATATATATAGACGGTGAAGAAGTGTTGGCTGGTTCGGGCGGGATTGTAGCCACCCAGATACTTACGCTCACTCCTGGGTACCATCATGTTGGGGCTAAGCTCACGAACACAGGCGGCTCCCCAGGAGCCAGCGGTATCGCTATAGCCGTTTATGCTACCGGTTCTGGCACTGTGCTGACTCGGACTGACTTGCGCTGGCGAGCAGCCAATTTCTGGCAGCCTGGTTTGTCTGCCGATGATTTATACTCTTTTGATGCTCAATATTCCCCTAACCCCTGGTCGCCTAGTCTCGCTCGTACTGAAGCCTTGATAGTGGCTGGCGGCGGCGGTGGCGGTGGTAGCTGTAGTTCTTGTGGTGGTTCCGGCGGCGGTGGCGGCGGCGGTGTTCATTATAGAAACGACCTTCATTTAGCGACCGGCTCTTACCCAGTGGTGGTAGGCTCCGGTGGCGCTGGTGGTGCCGGTGCTGGTGGTGCAGCGCGTACCAACGGTATAAACGGTGGTAATTCGTCGGTGTTTGGTATTACGGCCACTGGCGGCGGCGGTGGTGGCGCTCAGCTGGGTGTTCCTGGTAACAACGGTGGTTCCGGCGGCGGTGGTGCTGGTGGCTCCGACCCAGCTCCAGGTGCTGGCGGTAGCGGTGTTTCGGGGCAGGGTTGGCCTGGCGGTGCTGGTATATTATCGCCATATGGCGGCGGTGGCGGCGGCGGCGCGTCCGGAAGAGGTATCGGCGCAAATGGAACGGTAAGTGGCAACGGTGGCAGTGGCTACACTAGCTATATAATAGGGTCTTTGATAGTCGTTGGCTCGGGCGGCGGCGGCGGAACTTACAATGGCAATACGCCAGGCTTGGGCGTGACGCTAAGTTCTGGTAATGGTGTAACCTACCAGCAAAACAGCGGAAACGGCTATGCCGCTACAGTAAATCGCGGTGGTGGTGGTGGTGGTTCGGCCGGCTCATCTACCGGCGGTTCCGGCGGTGCCGGCTCTTCAGGAGTTGTTATTATCCGCTACAAGACGGGTACGATGGTCGCAACCGGTGGCAATATAACTACCTGGAACGGCTATACAATACACGTCTTTACAAGCAGCGGTACGTTCACTGTCACCAGTGTGGCCAGTTAGTTTGCTCAACCTTTACCTTTATCGGTAACTCTGGTAAAATTGTAAAATATGTCTTTTATAACGTCTTTGGCCGCGTCTGACCTTCATATTTCTATTTCGGCCCAGCCACTTTTTGAACTTTTTGGCATCCCGGTTACTAACGCCGCATTTACAGGTGCGATTGGGTCATTGGTGACCTTGGCTATACTTTTTTATGTCGGCGGTCGAGTCAAGCGCGGCAAAACCAACCGGTTCGTCGGCTTAGTGCAATGGGTGTTCGAAGGCTTGGTCAAACAGATCAACGGCGTCATACCCCGCGCCGATGTCGCACGTAAGATTACTCCCCTAGCGGTGACGATTTTTTTCTTCGTGTTACTCAACTACTGGATGAGTGTTATACCTGGTCCAGAGTCGATTTTTTGGAACGGTGTGCCGGTTCTGCGTAGTTTGACGGCCGACCTGAACTTTACGCTAGGTTTGGCTATAATTACGACCATCACAGTTCAGATTTACGCAGTCAAATACCTGACCAACAAAGGGAACCTGGCGCGCTACTTCCGTAACCCACTGAAAGACCCGGTTGGTTCATTCGAGGGTGTCTTGGAACTGATTGGTGAAGTATCGCGTACGACCGCTTTAGCGCTCCGACTTTTTGGCAACGCTTTTGCCGGTGAAGTTCTTCTTATCGTCATTGCTGTTTTGACTGGATACTTTGCGACTGTGGCTCTGCCGGCATTTCTCGGCTTTGAGCTCTTTATCGGCCTGATACAAGCCTATGTATTCTTTATGCTTACTTTGATTTTTACCGCCCTGGCCGTTTCACATCATGGGCCCGACCATTACGAACACTCCCCTGCTATGTCTTCTAAAAAGAAGGCGCTACAGGGGTGATGTGGTACAATAAAGATTAACGAAAAAAATAGGAGAATACACAAATGGATGCATTATCATTCGGACTAACTTATGCCCTACCGGCACTTGGTGCGGCACTTGCTATCGGCTTCATCGGTGCGGCGGCGCTTAACGCGTTCGGTCGTAACCCTGAGAAGCTCGGTGATATCCGAACACTTATGATCACAGCGATCGTGTTTGCGGACTCATTGGCGATTATTGGTATCATCGTCGCGATTATCGCGAAGTTCCTCTAGGAGTTAAAGCGCGTGACGTTCTATTCTTTGATGGCTGAAACGGCGGCGTCCGGGTCTGGCGACTTGCTGGGTTCACTTGGTATTGACTGGCGTTTGCTGATTATCCAGATAATTGCTTTTTCGATTTTAGTAGCCCTACTTGGTAAGTTTGTTTATCCCTTGTTAATGAAATCGATTGACGAGCGCCAAAAGAACATTGATGATGCTCAAAAAGCTAGCGAAGAGGCCCAAAAGGCCGCCAATAAGACCAAGCTAGCTGTTGAGGAGTTATTGAGTGAAGCGCGCCAAGAGGCTTCAGCTATCGTCGCGACCGCTAAAGAGGAAGCGACAGATATCGTAGCGGCTAGTGAGGAAAAAGCCCGTACCAGTGCTGAACGGATTGCTGCAGAGGCTAAAAAAGAGCTGGCGCGCGATGTTGAGACGGCCAAAAAAGCGCTTCACAACGATACTCTAGAGCTGATTGCGCTAGCTACCGAGAAAGTTGTTGGCAAATCTCATGCCAAGAATATTGACGCCGGTATAATAGCTGACAGCCTGAAGGAGATTAAGTAGGTGGCGCGGTTATCGAGACGAGCTGTTACTACTTATATCGCCGAGCGACTGTCAGCTGGCGACAAGAAGGTTATTCCCTCCTTGGCCGCTTACCTTATAGATACCAAACAGACCGCTCAGTTGGAGATTTACGTGCGCGATATCCAAGCCCTAATGGCTGCTCGCGGTTACGTTGTGGCAGATGTCACCGCCGCTTTTTCGCTTGCCGAGTCTACCAAGCTTGAGATAAATCGCTTTATAAAAAGCCAGACGGGAGCAACAAAAGTCGAGCTACGACAACATGTTGACGAGACCGTCTTGGGGGGAGTCAAGCTGCAAATCCCTGGACGTGAACTCGACGCCACTATCGCCCGCCACCTGACTGTATTAAGAACCAGATTCAAGAAAGCCTAAGGAGAAATAATATGACGACCGTATCAATTAGCGAACTATCCAAAGACCTGCGCCAGGCGATCGAGAGCCTGGAAACCAAGGCAAATCTCGACGAAGTGGGTATAGTCCTTCGGGTTGGTGATGGTGTGGCTTGGATCCATGGGCTTCGTAGCGCCGGTTACAGCGAAGTTATCCATATCGAAACCGCCGACGGTATCGTCGAAGCGTTTGCGTTGAACCTGCTCGAAGACGAGATTGGCGCCGTTCTCCTCGGCGACAGCTCTAAAGTTAAAGCCGGTCAAACAGTTCGACTTAAAGGAAACGTATTAACCGTGCCAGTTGGCGAAGAGCTGCTTGGTCGTGTCGTCGACCCACTTGGCCGACCCATCGATGGCGGACCAGCTATCAAGACCAAGACTCAAGGTTTAGTTGAGCGCGATGCACCTGGAGTGATGGACCGAAAATCGGTTCACGAGCCCTTAATGACTGGTATTGCTTCGATTGATGCCATGTTCCCTATTGGTCGTGGTCAGCGTGAGCTTATTATCGGCGACCGTCAGACTGGTAAAACTGCTCTTACGATCGACACTATGATCAACCAGGCTAAGCAAAAGACCGGCGTAGTAAACGTCTATGTGGCGGTTGGTCAAAAGCGCTCAAAGGTCGCTCGTCTCGTTGAACGGCTTAAGCAAGAAGGTGTGATGGACCAGACTATTGTCGTAGCTACTAGCCCATCTGACCCCGCCTCTCTGCTTTATCTTGCGCCGTACGCTGCTACAGCTATGGGAGAATACTTCCGTGACAATGGCGGCCACGCTCTCATGATCTACGACGACCTAACTAAACACGCTGTCGCTTACCGACAGATGTCGCTGCTACTTCGTCGGCCACCGGGGCGAGAGGCTTACCCAGGTGACGTTTTTTACCTGCACTCACGACTATTGGAGCGTTCCTCGAAGCTATCTGACGCGCTTGGTGGTGGTTCTTTGACGGCTCTGCCTATCATTGAGACGCAGGCTGGTGACATCTCGGCTTACATCCCGACTAACGTGATTTCTATTACGGATGGTCAGATATTCTTGGAAACCGACTTATTTCACCAAGGTATCCGACCGGCTATTTCGGCTGGTCTTTCGGTGTCGCGTGTTGGTGGTGCGGCTCAAACGGCGGCAGTTAAGGCTGTTAGCGGCAATCTCAAGCTTGGCTTATCTCAGTTCCGTGAGCTGGCTAGCTTTGCCCAGTTTGGTAGCGACCTTGACGATGCCACCAAGCAACAAATTGAGCGCGGTCAGCGCTTGACCGAACTTCTTAAACAGCCTCAATACGAGCCAATGAGTGTCTGGCAACAGGTCGTAAGTATCCTGGCAGTAACTAGCGGTCACTTTGACGATGTTCCGGCGGCGCGCATTAAAGATGCTCAGGAGGCACTTTTGACAAAGGTTTGGCACGAGGCTAAAAAGGACATGCAAGAGCTGGAAAAGGGTGCGAAGCCTTCCGAGTCTACGCTGAAATCAATCGAAAAGATTGCAACTGGTGTTGCGAAGGGATTCAAGGAATAATAAATGGCTTCGACACAGGAATTAAAGGGACGGATCCGCTCGGTTAAAAGCACCAAGCAGATTACGAAGGCGATGCAGCTGGTGGCGGCTAGTAAAATGCGCCGTGCTCAGGATGCTACTAAGGCTTCTACTCCCTACACCCTGGCGGCTCGTCAGCTTTTGACGGCTCTTTCAACCCATGCTTCGGTTAAGGATCACCCACTGTTTGTGCAGCGACCAATTAAGACTCGCCTGTTGATAGTGATCGCTTCCGACCGAGGTCTGGCCGGGGCTTACAACAGCAACGTCATTCGGCTTTACACCCATGAACTTAAGGTTGACGATAAAGCTGGCGTCAAAAACACTACCATTACTATCGGCCGCAAGGCGGCTCAATTTGTAGCCCGAATAAAAGACACTGAGGTGCTTGGTTCGTACGAAGAGCTGTCAGACAGGCCCGGCGGCACTGAACTGCACGCCATATTGGACAGTGTGCGCTCACTATTCATTGAGGGACGTGTCGATGCCGTCGATATTCTCTACACCGACTTCATAAATAGCGTTCGTCAGGACGCAGTTGTGAAGCGAGTCTTGCCGGCTGGTTTTGAGCCAGCCCTAGACTCTTCGCCCGCCCAGGACGTGCTCTACGAGCCTTCGACCGAAGCGGTTTTAAATGGTATCGCCTACCGACTAGTTGGAGCACAGATTCATCAAGCCCTGCTCGATGCTAGAGCTAGCGAACACAGTATGAGAATGATGGCAATGAAGAGCGCCACAGACAACGCTTCCGACCTGATAGATGATCTGACCCTAGCAATGAACAAAGCCCGGCAGAGTGCGATTACCCAGGAGTTAGCAGAAATAAGTGGTGGCGTGGAGGCTTTAAATGACTAAAGGAGAAATGATGACTAAAAATACAGGAAACATTATACAAATTGTCGGCGTGGTCGTAGACGTCGAGTTCATCAAGGGTAATCTTCCGGCGATCTACGACGCTTTGCTGGTTAAAGACGGTAAGCGGACCGTCACACTCGAAGTTGCGCAGCATTTGAGCGAATCAACTGTACGAGCTATTGCTCTTTCCAGCACCGACGGCCTCAAGCGTGGTCAAGAAGTGACTGCGACTGGCGCGGCAATCACCGTACCGGTTGGCGATGAGACACAGGGTCGTATGTTCAACGTGACCGGCGATGCTATCGACGGCAAGCCAGCACCGAAAGGCTCTCGCTCCCCTATTCATCGGCAGGCTCCGTCTCTTGACGAGCAGTCTAACAAGACTGAGGTCCTGGAGACCGGGATAAAGGTCGTCGACTTGATTGCCCCACTTATTAAGGGTGGAAAGGCCGGTCTGTTCGCTGGTGCTGGTGTTGGTAAGACGGTCCTTATCACTGAGCTTATTAACAACATTGCCAAGTTTCATAGCGGTAACTCTGTTTTTGCCGGTGTCGGTGAGAGGACTCGTGAAGGAAACGACCTTTACTACGAGATGGAAGAAGCCGGAGTGCTCGACAAGACTTCACTGGTGTTTGGTCAGATGAACGAGCCACCTGGAGCCCGTTTGCGAGTGGCGCTGTCTGGTCTAACGATGGCCGAGGCTTTCCGAGACGAGGGTAAGGACGTGCTGCTGTTTGTTGACAACATCTTTCGCTTTACTCAAGCCGGTGCCGAAGTTTCGGCCTTGCTTGGTCGTCTACCATCGGCTGTGGGTTACCAGCCTAACCTTCAAGAGGAAATGGGTGGTCTCCAGGAACGTATTACCTCGACCAAAAAGGGTTCAATCACCTCCGTCCAGGCCGTTTACGTTCCAGCCGACGACCTAACTGACCCAGCTCCGGCTACGACCTTTGCCCATCTTGACGCCACTATTGTGATGAACCGTGCATTGACGGAGATCGGTATTTACCCGGCGGTTGACGTCTTGGCCTCCAGCTCGACTAGCCTTGACCCTGAAGTAGTTGGTAAAGAACACTACCGCGTGGCTCGTGAGGTTCAGCGTGTTTTGCAGCAGTACAAAGAGCTACAAGACATCATTGCGATTCTTGGTATGGAAGAGCTTTCTGATGACCAGAAGCAAACCGTGGCTCGTGCTAGGCGCATCCAGCGCTACCTGTCGCAGCCATTCCACGTGGCCGAGAAGTTTACCGGTAACCCTGGAACTTACGTCAAGCTAGAAGACACCATTCGAGATTTCTCTGATATTCTCGCCGGTAAATATGACGACAAGCCTGAAGATTGGTTCTATATGGTGGACGGAACTCTTGCCGATAAGGTCAAGAAGGGTAAAAAATAAACCATGCACCTACAGCTAATCACCCTTAGCGGCATTAAAGTTGATGATGAGATCTATGAGCTCATGGTCCCGACTGCCGATGGTGAGATCGCTATCTTCCCGGGACACGAGCCGTTGGTGACGCTTGCAAAGACTGGTGCGCTGGCTGTCAGATACAAAAAAACCGATAGCGACGATGCGCTTGACTACTTCGCTATATCGGGTGGTGTGGTTGAGGTAAAACCCGAATCTATCCGTATCTTGGTTGACGAGGCCGACTTTGGCGATGATATCGTTGAGGCTGAGTCAAAAGAGGCGTTGGCCCGAGCCACTAAACTGCGCGATGAAGCTAAAGATCAGGTTGAGCTTGAAGAGGCTCACCAGTTGTTGGACCGTCACGCCGTGCGCCTTAAGGTTGCCGAGTTACAGCGTCGCCGCCGGCCACGCTAATGCTTGCTTTCCGGCACCGCTAGTACTACGATATTACTTACTATGCCTGAGACACCTAAAGATCGTTATTTCCACCTCTACCCCCGTGTTAAATTTGGCTTGAAACATATATACGGCTATGAGGTTGAAGGATCAGAAAACATTCCTACTGAACCAGCCATCCTGGTGGCTAATCACATAAAAGCGGTTGATTCCTTACTGATGGCGGCCGCTTTTACTGAAGTTACTGGCAGCGCTTTACGGTTTGGGGCAAAATCGCAGTATTTTACCGGCGACGGTTTTCGTAAAAAACCGCTGTCAGGCGATGAATTGGCGCCGCGCATGGCTCTGCAGCGCTCGGTTATGGGGCGGGTTGCTAAGTGGCTAGTTGAGAGCACCGGACAGATACCGGTAGTACGTGGGGGTACGAGGGAAGATGCCGAGCGCTTTTTTAACAACGCTTCTGCTGTTATAAGGCGAGGCGATTCGTTGGGGATCCACGCCGAAGGCACAAGGTCGCCCGATGGTAGACTATATAAATTTAGATATGGGGCAGCTCAAGTTGCCCTAAGAGAAACTGCGCCCATAGTACCAGTTGGTTTAGTATATGATGACTGCTACGATTTTGATGCGGAAATTAACGAGCTATTTAAGAAGCCTAAGCGCACAGTTATTTTTGGCTCACCTATTTATACTGCGGACTATAAACACATTCGCGGAGAATCAAATCGAGTTAGAACCATGACGAACGATGTCGAGAAAGCGGTGGCTGAACTAACTGGCCAGGAGCGGGCTGGAGTCTTTGCCGAGATAGTTAGCTAGTTTTTAACCGATACTTGTAAGATATTTCGAACTTCACCGGTTGACTTGGTCTGCATTAATTTTTCGCGAAGTTCCGATGCGCCTGGGAAATTGTTTATATAGATTTTAAAGAAACGTTTTAGCGGTTCAAAAGCTCGCGGCTCATCCTCGGTATTGTATTGATCGAATAAATCTAAATGCAGATTTAGTAATTCGATAAGATTGACCTGAGGAACGGGCAGTTCGACCTTTTGAAATGCAAATGGATTAGCAAAGATTCCCCTGCCGATCATAACTCCGTCGACGCCGTACCGCTCGACTAGCTCTAGGCCGTGCTGGCGGTCACGGATGTCGCCGTTGATAGTCAGAAGAGTCTGAGGCGCTACCTGGTCGCGTAACGCTTTTATTTCTGGGATAAGTTCGAAGTGTGCTGGAACCTTACTCATTTCTTTGCGCGTACGGAGGTGGATGGTAAGGTTAGCGATGTCTTGTTCTAGGATGTGTTTTAACCAGTTTTGCCATTCGTCAGGTCGACTGTCACCGAGGCGAGTTTTGACGCTAACGGGAAGACCAGCCTCTTTGGTGGCGGCAATTATCTCGGCGGCTAGCTCCGGGTTCTTGATAAGGCCACTGCCAGCTCCGCCTTTGACGACAGACTTATCTGGACAGCCCATATTAATGTCGATACCCGAGAAGCCCATTTCTTTTAGACCATGAGCCATTTGACGGAAGTGGTCAGGGGTCTTTCCCCATATCTGGGCTACCATCGGCTGTTCGTCGGCTGTAAAAGTTAGGCGCCCGCGAGTGCTGTGAATACCTTTTGGGCTACAGTAGCTAGCGCTGTTGGTAAACTCAGTAAAGAAAACGTCTGGTAGACCAGCTTTAGCAATGACGTGACGAAAAACTACATCCGTCACCGCTTCCATCGGTGCTAAAACAAAAAATGGCCTAGGGAGGTCGTTCCAAAAATTACTCATAAGTTTATTGTCTCATAAAAAAACATCTCTCACATCTCACATAGTTTTTATATGAAATCTGAGAGATGGACAGAGATAGCGATTGTCCTAGGTGATGCTGGTCGGGGGGGGTGTGGGGGGGGGGCGCGCGCCC